>CAYXVE010000019.1:0-76467 GCA_964468435.1 uncultured Bacteroidia bacterium
CCCTCTCGAGAGGGCTGTCAATGCTGAAAGCGTTGACTGGGTGTGTCGACGATCCCTAAGCCCTTCCGGGCTTCCCCAAAATCAATTGAATCCCTATTCAATCTCCCACTCATACGGCATTAATGCATATACACCACTTTTTGGAATATACTTCCGGAACTTCATCAGCATTTCGAATTCGCGTTGGAGTTCGGGGTCAGCTTTGAGCATTGCGTAAGGGTCCTGCATGCTTTCGAGTAGTTCATCCAGTGGAGACTTGGGTTGGGGGAGTAGCCTTACTCTATAGTTTTCAAGACCAGCACGTTGTGCCGCATAGTCGATGGCGTCGTTGAGGTCGCCGATGACATCTACGAGGCCCAGTTCCAGGGCCCGCTTGCCTGACCATATGCGCCCCTGCGCGATCTCGTCGACGCTGGCAGAGTCGGGAAAGTTGCGGCCGCTGCGCACAATCTCGACAAAGTCACTGTAGGCTTCTTCGGTGAAGCTTTGAAAAAGCTGCTTTTCAGCCTCAGACATGGGTCTGTTGGGATTGAGCAGACCGGAATACGCATGCGTTTCCACTTCGTCGTAGGTGACGCCGAGCTTCTCTCCGAAAAGATCTTCTGTGTTGAACATGATGATGAAAACGCCAATCGAACCAGTAATGGTATTGGATTGAGCAAAGATGGTATCGCAAGGGGCTGCAATGTAGTATCCGCCTGAAGCTGCTACATCTCCCATGGAGGCTACTACAGGCTTTACTTCCAGGAGTAATTCCAGCTCCTTTTTTATGAGATCGGCAGATAATAAGACTCCGCCAGGACTGTTGATCCGCAAGACTACAGCTTTGACATGGTCGTCAGTACGAGCTTTTCGCAGCTCGTTGACGATCGTCGATGATCCTGCGACACCATCGGTACTTTTTCCGGGTTGTATCACGCCATCTACCACGACAACTGCTACCCGATCACGGGTATATTCTCCACGATCTTTTACAGCACGCATATATTTTTTCAGGCTGAGCAAGGGGGGCTTTTCATTCAAATCCTCTTTTCCCACTGCGCGATTTAGGATTTTTCTCATATTCGTACCACTCACAATCCCGTCAATCAGACCCGCCGACAATGCCTTATTTCCCTTGCCAAATACAAAGCTTTCATTTAATTGACCCAATTTTTCAGGTGTCATATTTCTCAAAGGAGCCACCCGCTCAGCATATTCCTCCCAGAAATCATTCAGCAACACCTGCGACTGTAGACGGCTTTCCTCGCTCATTTCTTTGCGTATATAGGGTTCTATGGCACTCTTGAAGGTTCCTACCCGGAATATTTGTGGATTTACTTCCAGTTTTTCCAACAGGCCTGCAAAAAAAGCTGGCGTGGTAAGAAAACCATTATGTTCGACAATACCCTCAGATGGGAGAAATATAGAGTCTGCTACAGATGCCAGGTAGTAAGAATTTTCTGTATAAGCCTCGGAATAGGCATAAATAAATTTTCCCGAATCTTTTACGGCTTCCAGCGCATCACGTATAGCTGTGAGGTTGCCCCAGTTGGCATTGACAGCGCCAGCCATGTTGAGAAAAATACCCGCTATGTTATCGTCTTTTGCAGCATATTCCAGATTGTCTATGATCTGATATAGGCCCATATTGGTCAGTCCCGTAGCTGGGAAGGGGAGGAATTGTCCGAAGTCAAAGTCCAGGGGTTCTGTACTGGCATTTTCGACAATAGGGCTATTGAGTTTTACGTGTAGAATGGTATTTGATTTTACATTCACTTTTTCCTGTTGGCTGCTCGATGAAACAACGATGCCGATGACCACAAAAAAGAGGAAAAATAGTAGAGCCAATCCAACAAAGAATGCTAGAAGACTCGCTAAAAAGGATTTGCCAAAACTCATAAGATATATTTTTATTTAGGCAGATAATACAATAATAATATGATGATAACTCTTTTTGATGCATTTGTGTTACCAATACAAATCTCTCGCGTATTAATGTAGCAGTAGATTATTTATTCAAAGACGGATGAAGGCACTAATCTAGCAAAATTAATCCATAAAGCGGGGAGGGCTACACGGGAGTTATGTGATGATATTCAGGTGATGACAAGAATTTGCATATTTTCCGAATATTTTACAAAAGATATCTATGATTTTTTTGGGACTAGGATCCAATATAGGGGATAAAAGATATAACATAGATCAGGCACTGGGTTTGCTCGCTAAGCAGGGAGTATTGACTCTCAGGTGTTCGTCCTATTATCTGACTTCTCCTTGGGGCATTACAGATCAGGATGAATTTATCAATATCGTCTGTGAGGTGAAATTTGAGGGAAATGCACAGGATTTGTTGAAAATCTGTCTGGATACAGAGATTGAAATGGGTAGAGAGCGGCTATTGAAATGGGGACCCCGGCTAATCGATATAGACATCCTTGAGTTTCGCCGCCAGCAGATCCATACGCCCAATCTTAAGATACCGCATCCCTATTATATGGAGCGCGATTTCGTCCTTGTGCCCCTCTCTGAAATGGAGCCAGATTGGATACCCACAGGCAGGCTCAAAAGCCTCAAAGACTACATGGAGGATATAGATATATCTCAATGTAAAAAGCTGGAAGCCAGCCCGGTTTTATCTACTCTGCGCAATTTTCGTCGATGACTTGCTGAAGCCTTTGAGCTTCTTGGGGAAGCTGATCTTCCAGGCCGTAGCTCAGGGCTTTTCTGAAGTTATCACACATGTTGGCAGTATTGCCCTGATCCTGATACACCTGTCCACGAATGTAGTAGGATTGTGCATTTAGAACATTGATATTGAGCGCACTTTCGATATCCTTGAGGGCTTCATCATAGTTTTCTGCACGGCGGTTGGCCTGCGCACTCAGGTTGAATGCGGCAATACGTATGTTGGGATCGAAGTTGTTCTCAGCCGTTTCGCGGAAGTCGCTCACAGCTCCATCAAAATCACCGGTTTCCATACGGTAAAAGCCTCTGCTGTAGCGCAGCAGTTTATCATTGGGGTTACAATCAATGCGATGATTATATGCCTCGATCAGTGTGGGATAGTCCTCTCTGGCCAATGCTACGCTTGAGATGAGTTCATAGATATCACATTCCAGTCGCTGATCCATTTCCAGGGCCATGCGATAGTCCATCATGGCCCCATCATACTCTTCCATTTCAAATAGTGCAAAGCCACGGTCCATGTATACCCTGGGGAGCGTGGTTGCGATTAGAGAATCTTTCTCGCCAATTGTATCTGCAATTTCAATGGCTATGGTAAGATCTTCCTTCGCAGTTTCTGTCCGCTCCATAGCAGACTGGGCTTTTGCCCGTGCATAATAGGTGTAAAAGAGGTAGTTGACCGTGCTGTCTTCGTAGTTGTCGATAGCGGGGTTAGCCTCCAGACTCTGATTGAGATCTGCATAGGCTTCTTCGAAATGCTCGAGTTCGAGATGTTGAAGACCTCGCTGAAGGAGCGCCATATAGTTTCCCGGATTTTCCTCCAGATATGCTGTGTAATAGTCAATGGCTTGCTCCTGGGGACTCTTTACCTGTAGTTTGAAGTTGAAGGGGATATTCATCCAGTAGAGAATGGGGTCACCGCTCTGCTTGGCAGGAGTAAATGTGATCTCGCTGATATGTTCTTCTACCGCTGCGATCAGTATGCTATCAGGAGCATTGGTGATCTGGTGCTTGACATATTTTCCTTCCTTGTCAATGAGAATCCGTGCAACCACCCGTCCTTCTATTCCTTTGACTCTCGCACTATCGGGATAACCAATAGTCTGATTTACTTCTGCGAGATTAAGAGGCTTGGGTTCTTCGTCGGCGTATACAAACTGGTTGATATCGGGTTCATTTTCCTGTGCTAATACCCAACCTGATATTAGCATTCCTAAACAGAAAAAAACAATAAAACGCTTCATTTCCACTTCATGTTAAAATAAGGTACAGGAATAACAAACAAGCAAGTTACAAACCGCTAACATAGGTAGCAAACGTTTGCAAAAAAGTCAATAGGTGAAGAGGCAACTACAGACGCCAGGCTCCTGATCATGAAACCAAGGAGAGGGGAATCATCACATAATATGTTGCTTTCGATACCCACAGCCTTACCGGCAGCATGCTGTTTTCTGTCATCTATTTAAAATACCTAAAATCCTGCCCTCCCTCAATCTCCTGTAGTGCGTGGTATATCAGCGAAATAGTATGAGCCACATCCTCTTTATGGGCCATTTCTACCGTTGTATGCATGTATTTCAGGGGAAGCGAAACCAGTGCTGAAGGTACTCCCATGTGTGAATATGCAAAAGCATCTGTATCGGTACCCGTATATCTGGAAGAAGCTTCCCGCTGAAAAGGAATCTCGTGTTTGCGAGCGGTGTCAATGAGAATCTTGCGAAGGGTGTTGTGTACAGCAGGCGCAGTGGTGATAGAAGGACCATTTCCGGTTTTTACTTCACCATGCTGAACCTTATCGATCATCGGGGTATGTGTATCATGGGTAACATCTGTAATAATGGCAACATTGGGTTTGATGCGTTCTGCGATCATTTGCGCGCCTCTCAATCCTACTTCTTCTTGTACGGCATTAACAATGTACAGTCCAAAAGGGAGCTGAATATCATGTTCCTTGAGTAATCTGGCTACTTCTGCAATCATAAATCCCCCTACGCGATTGTCCAGGGCTCTGCCACAGAAGAAACGGTCCTGCAGGATAGAAAACTCATCATCAAATGTGATGACATTACCCACGTGTATACCAAGTTCTTCGACATCTTTTTTGGAAGTACATCCGCAGTCCAGAAAGATATTCTTGAGTGTGGGAGCCTGTTCCTTGTCGTGTTTGCGGGTGTGGATTGCAGGCCATCCAAATACGGCATTAACAATGCCATCTTCGGTATGGATTTTCGCGCTTTTGGATGGGGCGATCTGATGGTCAGAGCCTCCATTGCGGACTACGTAGATGAATCCATCTTCCGAGATATAATTTACATACCAGGATATTTCATCGGCATGTGCTTCAATCACCACTTTATAGTCAGATTGTGGATTGATCACTCCATAGGCAGTGCCATATATATCTACATGGTACTCATCTATATGCGGACGGATGTATTCAAGCCATAATTGTTGCCCTGAGGATTCATAACCCGTAGGCGAGTAATTGTTGACATACTTTTCCAGAAAAGCTATCGAGGCTTCAGTAAGTATATTGAGTTTTGACATGATGATGTTTATGGGTTACGTTTTTCAAATGTAGAAAATAATTAGATACGAATGAAGTAAGCGTTACTTCTTCGCATTGAAAGTCCAGTATGAAAGGATGTGGTATACCCCAGGTATTTTAATGAGAACGAATGCTAAATAAAGTTAGGAAATCAGTCAGAAGGATATAAATTCTATGATCATGGCTACTCAGTGAGGATTTCTAACAATCCCTCCGGATACAGTAAATGCCCATTATCCGTAAAATCTTTGACGGGTTTCCAGACAGCACGATAAGCAATACCGTTTTTTCCTGAAAGTGAGATATCTTCTTTTTTGTAGACCGAGCGGTTTACAAATTCTCCTTCAAACATGAATATAAGTTCATGCTCTGTATGTCCATTTTGGTTGTAAATGTTTTCGGCTGGACCGATAAACGTGAGATTTTTAATATCTTCACCGATATCTTCCTTAATTTCACGCCTTAAAGCCTCCCAACTGTATTCACCAAAAGTTAACTTGCCCCCAAGCGGCTTGTAAAAGAACACTTTTTGTTCGTCGTCATATTCTTCTCTCACCAGAATAGTATTCTTATGACGAAAGACACACATTGCAAGCGTTTGGATTTTGGATTCTTTCATTAGGGCATTTTTAGTCATCACTTTTTCCATATGTAATCCATATCATTATATATTTATGAAAATTACAATTAAATTCTCTTTCACTTAGTGTAAAAAACCTTAAAATCCTTACACGGGGCAATAAATCTTTATAATCTAATCGATTTGGATGAGATAAGTCACCCAAAATTTATCAATATGCAGGAGACGAAATCGTGATATCCTGGAAAAAGCATGCTGGATTAAAACACAGGAGATGTGTTCGATGCTTTTTCGATATACATAATATCATTGGCTCGGTGAAGGCAAAGTGCCTGGATGAACATGGTACTATTGCCAATTTTAAAGCGGGAATACATATGGGTAAGGTTGGGTAAAGTCACGGCAGGTAAAATGGGTATTATTAAAAAGCGTGTGATCTTTAGTGGTGATATGTTCAGTACAGCTTCCCGCATATGGATGCAATACAATACTTTTGGAAGGAGACTTCTGATATCGAAAGTGCTCTTCAAGTCCTTACCGCACACACTGTGTACAACTTCAGAACATATTGGAGAAATGTATTTATCAGGTAAATAATAATCTGTAAATTTATAGTAGGTTAAGCCCAGAAAGGCTCAAATATCCCTTATTCAAATGGATTCTTTTACTAAGAACATCCCTCTATGATAACAATAACACAAGCAGGAGTCAAAGCGTCTGATTTATGTGAAGAAGACCTTTGTCCAGGTAGCAGCTATCCACTTGGAGCGACAGTTTATCCAGATGGGGTTAATTTTTGTGTTTTTTCAAAAAACTGTGAAGCTGTAGAGTTGCTTCTCTTTGATCACCCCTCCGATGATCAGCCTGCCCAGGTAATATCTCTTGATCCTTCTATTCATAAGACTTTTTACTATTGGCATGTATTTGTAAAGAGACTAAAAGCAGGCCAGCTCTATGGTTACAGGGTCTATGGACCTTTTGAACCGCATAATGGATATCGTTTTGATGGCTGGAAATTACTGATAGACCCCTATGCACGTGCCATTGCTAATTATGAAAATTATGAACGGATGGCAGCAATCAACTCGGGAGCTAATCTGGGAAAAGCCATCAAGAGTGTGGTCATAGATTCTGATGCCTATGACTGGGAGGGGGACCGGCATCCATCTATCCCTTTTTCGAAATCCATTATCTATGAACTTAATGTCCGTGGATTTACCAAACATCCTAGTTCAGGTATTTCTGATGAGAAAAGAGGGACATATCTGGGATTAATCGACAAGATTCCCTATCTCAAATCCCTGGGCGTTACAGCAGTAGAACTCTTACCTGTTCAGGCGTTTGACAAATATGAGGCTCCAGAGGGACTTGTTAATTATTGGGGATACAATCCGCTGGCTTTCTTTGCCCCACATACTCCCTACTGTATATCAAATGATCCCGTGCAGCAGGTAAATGAATTCCGGGATATGGTAAAAGCTTTCCACCATGCAGGGATGGAGGTAATTCTGGATGTAGTATTCAATCATACTGCAGAGGGCAATGAAAACGGACCAACATTATCCCTAAGGGGTTTTGAAAACAAGGCTTATTACCTGTTGAATGGTCATGGTGAAAGCTATAAAAATTATAGTGGGACGGGCAATACCTTGAATGCCAATCACTCCATTGTACGCAGAATGATACTGGACTCTTTAAGAGCATGGGTAACGGAATTACATGTGGATGGCTTCCGCTTTGACCTGGCATCCATCCTTTCCCGGGATGAATATGGCAGAGTTCTTGAAAACCCGCCTATACTCTGGGATATTGAGTCAGATCCCGTCCTGGCAGGTGTCAAGATCATAGCAGAGGCATGGGATGCGGCAGGACTATATCAGGTAGGGTCTTTTATTGGAGATAAATGGGCTGAGTGGAATGGACGATTCAGGGACGATGTCAGACGGTTTATAAAGGGTGATAACTACACCGTTCAACCTCTGGCGCAACGTATCCTGGGTAGTCCAGACCTATTTCCTAAAGATACCCGTAACCCCAACAGAAGCATTAACTTTATCACCTGCCATGATGGATTTACGCTCAATGATCTGGTCTCCTATCAAGACAAACACAATGAAGCCAATGAAGAAGGCAATCGGGATGGAAATAATGAAAGCCATAGTTGGAATTGTGGAGTAGAGGGTCCTACAAGTGACCCTGAAATCGAAAAGCTACGCTTGAGACAGATCAAAAACTTCTTCTGTATGCTGATGACCTCCCATGGCACACCCATGATCTCCATGGGAGATGAGGTCAGACGTACCCAGCAAGGTAACAACAACGCATATTGCCAGGACAACGAAATAAGCTGGTTTGACTGGAATCTGGTACAGCAAAACCAAGCGTTACTGAGCTTCTGCCAGAAGCTTATAGCTTTCATACAATGGTACGAACCTTTCCTTCAACATACTTTTTGGTTACACGGCCACGTAGTTGATTCATTTGGTATTGAATGGCATGGTGTGGACCTTATGCGTCCAGACTTGGGCAGTGAATCTCATTCACTGGCTTATACCCTTCACAATGCGCACGAGCAGGATCGTATGCATGTGATGTTAAATGCATATTGGGAACCCCTGGATTTTCGAATACCAGCCCTATCAACTGCTTCAGAATCGAGTTGGTACAGGATCATAGATACCTATGAGGATCATCCCATGGATATTGTACCCTTGGATCAGGCACCTAGAATTGAGGGCGATACTTATCGCGTACAGTCAAGATCCATGGTCATGCTCTATTCGCAGAAAAATTGACCTATCAGGAAAGCCTGGCTTTGTAATCTTCATATCCGAAGGTTCTGACGACATCCAGTCTACCATCAGGCCTATATATGGCAATAGAAGGATGTCTTACTCCATTGAACATGGTTGTTTTGACCATAGTGTAATGGATCATATCTTCAAAAACAATCTGATCCCCCACGGTTAGTTCTTCGTTGAAAGAATATTCGGTCATATAATCCCCTGCCAGGCAGCTGAGTCCTCCAAGCCGGTAGGTGGGTTTGCCTGCTACAGGATCAGTGGCACCTCTTACCCTGGGACGATAAGGCATTTCCAGCGTATCGGGCATGTGGGCAGTGAAGGATACATCCAGAATGGCTGTTTGGATACCATGGGTCTCGAATATATCCAGAACAGTAGCTACCAGTACCCCTGTATCCCAGGCTACGGCACTTCCAGGTTCGAGGATAATCTCTACCTGGTAGCGGGACCTAAAGTCCCGGAGCAACTCTATGAGATGATCTATATCATAACCTTCCCGAGTCATCAGGTGTCCACCTCCCATGTTGATCCAACGGATCTGAGTAAGTAAGTCGCCGAAGCGTTGCTCCACGGACTGCAACAGTTTTTCCAGGCTGTATGAACTCGATTCACACAAGGTGTGAAAGTGAATACCCTCTAGTCCTTCGGGAAGACATCCGTTAAATGCTGCTTCTGTTTCGCCCAGGCGTGAGCCTGTTGCAGCAGGATTGTACAGGTCCGTACTCACATCTGAGTAGCCTGGATTGATGCGAATGCCACATGATACTTCCCCCTTGTATGCTACAAGAGAGGTCTTATACCGCATATATTCTGACAATGAGTTGAACGTCACATGACTGCTGAGTTGGACAACCTGCCTAAACTCATCTGGGTGATAGGCTACACAATAGGTGTGTGCCGGTATTCCCATTTCTTCTACACATAGTCTTGCTTCATTGAGAGAGCTAGCTGTAGCCCCCCTGAGATACTGACGTATCAGGGGAAATGTGCTCCACATGGCAAATCCTTTTAAAGCAAGGATAATATCCACCTCTGCTTCCTGCTGTACGCGCTGCATGATCTCCAGATTCCTGTGCAACTTAGCTTCCTCCAGTACATAACAGGGTGAAGGAACATCACTCCATCTTATCTCCATAGGTTCATTTTGAGATGTGAAAATAGTAAATGAAATCGATTTGTAAATGATTACAATTCCAAATCCACATCCAACTGTTCATGCCAGGGAAGCCCGTATTCATGGAGGTCTTTCATAAAGGGATCGGGATTGAACTCCTCTACATTGAAGACTCCCACACCCGTCCATGCTCCCGTGAGCAACATTTTGGCACCTATCATCGCTGGTACTCCCGTAGTGTAGGAAACACCCTGTGTACCCGTCTCTTTATATGCAGCTGCGTGGCTACAATTGTTCCACACATAATAGGTTTGTGTCTCACCATCTTTTATACCTCGTATCCGGCATCCGATGGATGTTTCACCTGTGTAGTTTTCCCCCAATTCACCAGGATCGGGAAGTACAGCTTTGAGAAATTGAAGGGGGACTATTTCTACCCCTTTATACATCACTGGATCAATCCGTGCCATACCGATATTCTGAACGACACGCAGGTGCGTCAAGTATTCTTCTCCAAACGTCATCCAGAAACGAGCTCTCTTGATGGTTGGGAAATGTTTGACCAGTGATTCCAATTCTTCATGGTAAATCAGATAGGAGCGTTTGGGGCCAATGTTGGGATAAGTAAGATCTTCGTACATTTCATGAGGTTCGGTCTCAATCCATTTCCCATCTTTCCAATATTTGCCCTTCTGGGTAATCTCCCGGATATTGATCTCGGGATTGAAATTAGTGGCAAAAGCCTTGCCATGATCACCGCCATTGCAGTCTACGATGTCGAGATAGTGTATTTCGTCAAAGTGATGTTTGGCAGCGTAAGCCGTGAAAACGCCTGTCACACCCGGATCAAATCCACAACCCAGAATGGCTGTAAGACCTTTTTCCCGGAATCGATCCTGATAGGCCCATTGCCAGCTATATTCAAATTTTGCTTCTTCTTTGGGTTCATAATTGGCAGTGTCCAGATAGTGTACACCTGTGTCGAGGCAGGCGTCCATGATAGTCAGGTCCTGATAAGGCAGTGCCACGTGTATGACTAGTTCAGGTTGATAAGACCGGATAAGCGAAACCAGTTCTGGAACATTTTCTGCATCTACCTGAGCAGTTTCGACACGGCCCTGTCCTACGGCTGAGGCTATGTCATCACATTTGGACTTCGTTCTGCTAGCCAGCATAATCCCTGAAAAGACTTCCGGTAGATCAGCACATTTTTTGGTAACCACTCTTCCTACTCCTCCTGCACCGATGATGAGTACTTTTGACATGTTGTAATAGTTGTATAAGTGTGTTTTTTTTATTGTGTCATTGTCAGATCGTAGTATAATGACAATGTTTTATGCTTGTACGGCGATATGTGTTATGTGTATAAAGTGATTTCATGTTACAATTTATCTACAGTATAAAAAGTGAATAAACCTCAACCTTTTCAACTAAAAAAACAAATCCATATCTAATGACAGCGGAACAAAATTCAGATAAGTTTGATCCAAGTGGTCTAGGGCTGAAAAATGGACGGTTTATAGGGTTGCCATTTGACGAAGAACAATCGGCGGTAGTCGGTATATCAGTTCCTTGGGATATTACAGTGTCTTATCGCGCTGGTACTTCATCTGGGCCTGATAATGTCCTGGAGGCATCTTCGCAGCTCGATCTGTATCTCCACGATCTGCCTGATATGTGGAAAGCGGGCATTTATGTAAAGCCTGCTGATGAATATTGGATCCGGCAAAATGCAAAGTTGAGGCCGGAAGCAGAGCAATATATCCGATTTCTGGAATCAGGGGGTGATATTGGAAAAGATCCAGCGATGCGACAATGGTTAGAAAAGGCCAATTTCCTGCATTCAGCGCTAAATGATTGGGTGTACCAGCAAAGTAAGCAGTTATTGCATTCAGGCAAAATGGTGGGTATTATCGGGGGAGAACATAGTGTGCCACTGGGATTCCTGAGGGCTTTGTCTGAGCAGCATGATTCATTTGGAGTATTGCAGATTGATGCACACATGGATCTGCGGAAAGCTTATGAAGGCTTTCGGTATTCTCATGCATCGATATTTTACCATGCATTACAATTTCCACAGATTACTCAACTGGTGCAGGTTGGAATTCGCGACATGTGCGATGAAGAAGTGGAAATGGTTCATGATCAACAGGGCCGCATCAGGGTGTTTTGGGATGATGTATTAAAAGAATGGGCTTTTAAAGGTACAAACTGGCATAAGCAATGTGAAGAAATAATTTCAGGGCTACCTGCCAACGTGTATGTCAGCTTTGACATTGATGGTCTTAGGCCCGATCTATGTCCCAATACGGGCACGCCTGTACCCGGAGGGTTGAGCTTTTCAGAAGCTATGCATTTGGTGAAAACACTTGTACAAAGCGGACGAAAGATGATCGGATTTGACCTCTGTGAAGTGGGAGGCATGGGAAACGAATGGGATGGGAATGTGGGAGCACGTGTGTTGTATCGCCTGGCAGCATGGATGATCAAAAGCATGGAGATCGAAGCCGGTAATTCGTAGTAAATAAGTCAAGGGGTCAATATGTGATGATTAGTTCAACCGAATTACCGGCAATCTTTTCTCTCAGATGGAATAGCTATAAGATCGTTTGTTTATTTCCTCCAAATGGTATTGACAAAATATTGATCTTTGTCATACAAATGATCTTCTACCTCAAAGCCACAAGAATGGGCAAGTTGTTCCAATTCGGAGATTGTGTATTTTTTAGAGATCTCGGTATGGGTGTATTCCCATGCATCAAAATGAATGGTTAGTTCAAGCGCTGAGAGGTAAACTTCCTGCTCTATTTTGCTGACCAGATAGCTTCTTACTTCGCCGGTTTCGATGTTGTAAAACGGGTAGTGCGTAAATTGATCCACGTTAAAGTCGGCTCCCAGTTCACGATTGATCCTTCGAAGCAGATTCAAGTTGAATTCACGGGTAATACCCTGCGGGTCATCGTATGCTTGTAGGATTACCCTGGGATTTTTCCTAAGATCTGCCCCTATGATGATCAGATCTCCTGGATCCATAAATTGATTCATTTTGCACAGAAATGTCCTGGCTTCCATGGCAGAAAAATTCCCGATATTTCCTCCCATAAATAAGAGGATTTTCCTGAATCCGTTTTCGTGTTGTAACCTGCCTAATGCAGTAAAATAATCACCCACTAACGCATGCACATTTACGTCTGGAAGTTCTTCCTGGAGCTCCTGCTCCAATTGGATCAGTACAGAGTTAGAAATATCTATTGGACTATAGCGGAAGGTAGCTTGTTTTGAAGCATAGTGCTTAAGCAATATTTTAGTTTTGAGTCCGTCACCTGCTCCCAATTCTATCAAATCAAAAGGGATACCTTTTGATTGAAAGAGATACAACAGGGTATCTTTGTGGGTTTCCAAAATTTCGTACTCTTTGTTGGTGGGATAGTATACATCCAACTGCATGATCTGCTGAAAAATCCGGCTACCCTCAGCATCATAAAAGTACTTGGAAAGAAGTTGTTTGGGATAGGACGTAAGTCCTGTCTTGACATCTGTGGCAAAATCTGACATAAATTGATGAAATAAATTATTTAAACATTGCGATTTCAATAACCTATGAAATAATGAGCGATTGGAGAATACATATAGATCATTTATGAACAGTACGTTCATCTGCAATCCATGATATCCTCAATTTGTAGTGAGAAAAATGGTTTGAATAATATTGTTTGATAGTGATATTTAGTAGTGATTGAATTATTGTTTCAGAAAATGATTCTGTAAAGAAGCAGTTGGCTGAACCTAGTTACAATAGACTCTGAATCAACAACAAAACAAAAGTACTTGGAACCTAGAGGAAGTCGACTTTTGATACTTCCTCTAAGAGATTATTCTGCTAAGCGTATTCCTGAGTACTGCCATCTTTTGTCAGGATGAAAAAAGTTGCGATAGGTAGGTCTGGCATGACCTTCAGGGGTCGCTACGGAACTCCCTCTTAATACCATCTGACTGACCATGAATTTACCATTATACTCTCCAATGGCACCCGGTGCTTTCTGGAAGCGTGGATAGGGTAGATAAGCACTACCAGTCCATTCCCAGGTTTTCCCATGTGGGAAGTGTTGGTGAGCGGCTTCCCATTCAAACTCTGTAGGGAGTCTTTTACCAGCCCAACTAGCAAATGCATCTGCTTCATAATAACTGATATGCGTCAGAGGTGCATCTGGATTGACAGGCTGTAGGCCATTCATCGTAAATACATGCCATTGGTCATCTATTTTGTGCCAGTACTCGGGAGCCTCTATTCTCTCTTTTTTCACCCATTCCCATCCTTCCATTAGCCAGTAGCGGAAATCCTCATATCCCCCCGCTTCCATAAATTCCAGATATTCTCCTACAGTCACCAACTTGTTTCGTATCTGGAAATCTTCCAGTAAAACCTGATGTCTGGCCAGCTCATTGTCAAAGCAGAATCCATCTCCTTCAAATCCCATTTCATAAATACCACCTGGAATGGAAATATAGGACACTTCCTGCATTTCAGCTGCAGGCTCAATCCATTGTTTGTTATAAACGGGAAACAGTG
Organism: uncultured Bacteroidia bacterium; assembly: GCA_964468435.1. Taxonomy (GTDB): domain Bacteria; phylum Bacteroidota; class Bacteroidia; order J057; family J057; genus JBCCTX01. The sequence goes on from CAYXVE010000019.1 coordinate 14,284, forward strand.
GATTTTGGGCAAATATGTATTTGATATCAGTGAGTAGTAATTCCTGGTGCTGCTGTTCGTGATTAAGACCTAATATCAGGAGCTCCGCCAATTCCTCCGTGACTCCTCCATTGTTGAGAAGACCCTCCATCTGCTGGTCTACATACTTGCGATATGCATAAATATCTTCTGTATAGGGTCTGATTAGGTTTCCCCGGAGGTCTCGTTTGACACGCTCACCTTCGTGTTCATAGTAGCTGTTAAAAAGGTAGCCGTAGCGTTCGTGGTAAGGATGATAATCCTTTTTCCGCTCTTTGAGCAGAAAGGTCTCAAAAAACCAGGTAGAATGTGCCAGATGCCATTTAGGCGGACTAACATCTACGACAGGTTGAGCTGCATAGTCGCCAGCATTCAATGGTTGGCATATATTTTCACTGTGTGATCTTACACGATGGTACTTCTCAAGTAATTCTTGCATGTAGAAGTAAAATGTTGAAAGTTAAATTTCGGATAAATATTGATAGACAAATTTAATGGCCATGGCTCCTTTACCCACTGCAGAAGCAACTCGGTTCACAAACCCGGCTCGCACATCTCCTGCCGCAAATATACCTGTTTGGCAGATTTCAAGGAGAAAGGGCTTGCGGCCTAATTTCCATTTGACCAAACTTTCCTAACGCAACATTCTTTTCGAGTTTGACGACCCATTCCTCGTCCACGCACATTACCATATGATCGATGGGATCACCTTTTTCAAAGATAAGCTCTCCCTTATTGTAGATTTGAAATTCTGATTGATCTATCAGCCACTGAAGCTCATCCGATGAGATACCCTTAAAAAGTTCAAATTCCATGACCCTTTCCAGCAGACCGGATTTATCTCGATGTATTTGCATGAAACTACAAGATATGTCTTCTATATTACTTACAAAAATCTTATTATGTTTTTATGACACATGACGTGCAGATGACATGACTTCTTAGATTATGAACACAATTGCATTAATCACAGATTTTGGACAACAGGATGGATACGTAGGGATTATGAAAGGAGTGATCAGGCAGATCAATCAGCGGGCAGATATCATCGATATTTCGCATGATATCCCCCCACAAGATACGCTAGCAGCTGCGTTTGTATTGTGGAATGCCTACAAATACTTTCCGGAGCAAACGATTTTTGTGTGCGTCGTAGACCCTGGTGTTGGTTCTGATAGAGATATCATACTGATCAAGTCTAACAAGTATCTATTTCTGGCACCTGACAATGGACTCCTGGATTACGTGATGAGCGATTTTTCTGATGAAATGGAGGTTTACAGATTGAATAATGCAGCGTATTTCTTGCCAGAGGTAAGCAGCACCTTTCATGGGCGGGACATATTCTCCCCAGTAGCTGCACATCTTTCCAGGGGGGAACATGCACTTACATTAGGTGAACGTATTCATGCTCAAATTCCCCAATCCCCTTTTTATAAAATAACTCATACGGGTAATTTCTCGGGTGTCGTTATATATATCGATACGTTTGGAAATATGATCACCTCCCTTGAATTGCCTCGTGGAGTAAAAGGAACTGCCAGTATCAAGAAAAATGAGATTGCTATTACTTCCACCTATTCATTGAGTCCTCCAGGAGAGCTGATAGCATTGAGGGGAAGCCACGGATTACTGGAACTAGCCGTCAATCAGGGGAGTGCTGCGCAGATCTTGAAGGTAAATTATGGAGAGTCTGTAAATGTATATGTAAATGCCATTCATGACTGAAATAAAATGCTTCAATCATGAACTTAGTAAACTCAAACCTGTATTATCTATTTTGAACTTTAATATTTTATATTTGAACAAAACTTTAATATGTCTACTATACTCATAACAGGTGGTATGGGCTATATCGGCTCTCATACCCTGATAGAACTGCTCAAATCCAGTACATATAAAGCTGTCTCGATAGATAACTGCGTTAATTCTTCGATCGAAACACAGGACCGAATCGAACAAATTACAGGTATTAGGGTCCCCAATCACAATATCGATCTGGTAGATCAGGTTGCTGTAGAGGAGGTTTTCAATCAGTATCCCGACATCGATGGCGTAATCCATTTTGCTGCACTTAAGGCCGTAGGTGAATCTGTCGCACAACCCTTGAGATACTATCGCAACAATTTTCTTTCCCTGATCAATGTGCTGGAATGCTGCCAGAAGTTTAAGGTTAGGAATGTTATATTCTCTTCCTCTTGCACGGTATATGGTGAAATCGACAAGCTCCCGGTAAATGAGCAAACACCGCTTTCAAGAGCTGCTTCTCCTTACGGAAATACAAAGCTGGTCGGCGAGGAAATTATCAGAGACTTTATTCATGCATCTGAAGGGCAAAGAGCTATTGCCCTGCGATATTTTAATCCCGTCGGTGCACATGAGTCGGGACTCAATGGAGAAGATCCTATCAACCGTCCCAATAACCTGGTACCTGTCATTACCCAGGCTGCTTCAGGAATTATTCCACAATTGACCGTTTTTGGAGGAGATTACCCTACTAGAGACGGCTCCTGTATCAGGGATTATATTCATGTAACAGACATCGCGAATGCACATGTCAAAGCCGTTGACTATCTGATAAGCAACAAAAATGAATCTGATTATGAGGTGTTTAACCTCGGATCTGGTGAAGGTGTAACAGTCCTGGAGGCGATTCATGCTTTTGAAAAAGTAACAGGTCAGAAGCTTAGTTATGTTGTTGGCGATAGAAGGCCTGGAGATGTGACAGCCATTTATAGCGACAGCAGTTTGGCAAAGGAAAAACTAGGATGGGAAGCACAGCGAGGTATAGAGGATATGATGGCTTCTGCTTGGAAATGGCAATTACAAATCAATGAGAAGCGGCTGTCTCACCAGCAGTAGTGCTCAAAATTGCTAGAATCAAACACGTTTGATCATTTCTTTATATCCTGGTCTGTTTTTGAGATTCTGTTATTAAACGTATAGGGGCTATATACCGTCACAACTATAAACTCCTTGATGAAAGCTTCTATTTTCAGTCAAATGATGCTTCTGGCATGCATCATATTAACATTTTCCTGTAGCAGCGATCCACTAGTTGTAGACCATGAAGTGTCCTCAGCTGTGGATTATGCTCATTTGCAACAGGAATTCAATCAGATAGCATTGATGTTTCACTATGGCGCCATCATGAGTGATGGTTTGAACCAACCTATTGAAATGAGTGGTCTGCTATCCTTGTGCTCAACCATAAGCGTGGAGGCTCAGGATAGAGATTCAGCAAGGATGATCATTGATTTTGGAGCATCCTGTAAATGTGTGGATGGAAAAATCCGCTCTGGAATGCTGGAAGGAGTATTTCACAGAAAATGGAACGAACCTGAAGCAATGGCTTACATCAAGCCTTTGGGATACCGCGTAGCAACCGCTGAAGGAGATACGCTGGATTTTGACTTTGAACAAAACCTACATAAAGTGCCGGGTACTGTAAGTGATGACTATCGCATGCTAAATCATGTAATAGGTGCCAGTGTCAAAGCTGATGATAAAGTCATCATCTGGGAAGCAAACCAGGAGATTACATGGATTTTGGGTCAGCAAACCCATGAGATAGAAGATGACATGTTTCATATTTCGGGTAGCTCAAGTGGTAAAGCAAGAAACGACATTCCCTTTCAAGTATCGATGCTTCAGCCCCTTGAAATATCACTCAGTTGCCCTCATACGTTGAGTGGAGTCATCGCATTTACCCCTGAAAAAAAGCAAACCAGGATTGTAGACTTCGGAAAGGGGAGTTGCGACACGAGAGCTGTAGTAGAAATTGCCGGGTTTACACGCAGTATTAGCTGGTGATTACCAGGCTCCAGCTAGTTCTATTTGTGGTTGACCATGACCCCTTGTTCCATCTAGTAAGGTAAGCTGCAAGGGTTGAGATTCCTGTGGAACATCCTTCCAGTTATGAGCAATTAATCCAAGATCACAAGGATAAAAAGACTGAAAATCTTATTGATGAGCAAGCTTTTCAAACAGTGTGAGATAAAGCACTGATCAATGAAACAGGGTCCCTGGATGATGGCGAAAAATCCGTATGAAAAAATACACAGGTGAGTATGATTTCAATACAAGTTGGTATTTTTCCCCAAACGATAGACCCATTGCAAGTAAGCATCAGACCTTGCAGGATCTTTCCTTAGGATTTGGAGCAGCCATATTTCTGCTAGAATGATAGATTACTGGGTGAGGATCAAATCCATGATTTCCTGATCAGCTTCAATCAATCCGATGGGTTTGAGCTTGGGAAGTAAAATGCGCCAGTTGTTATCCTGGGCAAATACTTGCTGAAAGATTGGCAAAGCCTTTTTTGTTTCCCCGATATTTACCAGCGATACGGCATGCCAGAATTTCATTTCCAGATTATTGGGAAACATAGATTCAGCATTTGCATATTCAAACAATGCCCGGCTTGTTTCACCTCGCTCTATCGCCAGGTCTCCCTGGTTCATATGATTGTATGCACGTTGTAGTTTCAGTAATCTTCTGAGTTCTCTAATAGGCGTAGGGTGATCAGCGATCTGAAGATCTATCAGACGATCCTCCCAGACCTTGCCTGTAGAAATGCCACGAACGACCAGCAGAGCTGCAGATTGCTTTCCCCGGATATCTCCTCCTGCTTGTTGCCCTGCTTCCAGAGCTGCTACCATTCGCTCTGCGAGCGGGCCTTTGGTATTGAGAAAGGCCTCTTCCATTGCTACCCATACCTGATCGTTGACCATAAGATTGGCTTGGATAGCATAATTTTCACCAAATACATGACCTGCTTCAGGAATACACTTTTCTCCGGTGTGTACAGCAAGATTGCCTTTGGCATCCAGAATAGCTACCTGCCGGTAGGCATTACCTTCATCATTGGCCAGCATGCCATCCAGTGCTTGCTGGGGTGTAAGCCCATTTTCCAGGAGTGCCAGTCCCCTGGGACCCAATGAGGCATTGACCAAAGACTGCGTGGCTACCACCCCAACCCCTGCTTTACCCCAACTGACGATCGTTCCTACAGAGAACCAGTGGGATTGAACTGCTACTCCTATTTCACCTGTTTGAGGATCTCGTGCAACAATGGAATAGGTATGGGCTAGTGGCTGCGATCCAAAAAAAGTTTGAGCGCTTACAACCTGAAAGTTAATAAGCGCTATGAACGCAAGAGCAAGAAATTTCATGCGGGAAAGGTCTTAAGTATTTATCTGAAGTTGTTTGATCTTTGAAATCTGAACCTTTTCAATGCCATTTTTATTCATACATTGTGTCAGAGGATCAACGGGAGTCGTCGTTGTCGTAGGAGATGAGTGGTTGCTGGTACCGTTATCATCGTCTTCATAACAACTATTATCAGATGTAGAAGTGGTAACCGGTCTGATAACGGGACGATAGGACAGCTCAACTCGCTGACCTTCCTGAAGCCTAGTATCATCGGGAAGAGTATTGTCGAATATTTTCTGTCCCTGATCCAGTTCGATATACAATCCGCAATCAACATGGGCTACTATACCCATGTGAGTGGATAACTCATCGGTTTGCTGAGGTTCTACAGATTCATTTTCGCAGGCAGCTAGCAGCAAAAATATACCAATTAAGGGAAAGTAAATTTTTTTCATGTTCAGAGGGTTATTAAACTGGTGTAATGGATTTCTCCCAAATATACTATATTTTCGAGAAATCTTAATACCAGTTCCGGGAAAAATGATCCATGTCTGGTTATTTATCATGTAGTACCCATTTATGCTGAAAATAGTTAGTCCATCAGCAGTTGTTTCCAAGACTAGGCTTTCCCAGGGCTTTTCAGAGCGCCGCTATCAGGAATTGATCATACAGGTAAATGGTCTACTCACACAATTGGATCAGGGACTGGAGGGAGAGCAATCGTTTGAATATTTTCAGCATATTGTCATTAAATTTTTATGTGCACTTTGGAATATACAGGTAGAAGATCAGGTATATCTTTCTTTGCCACATGAAGTACTGCTGCCTGTAACGGCTGGAAATGGAATTTACTGCAATATACAGCGCCCTGACGATCGCACACGAATGATCAATAGCCGTTCGACCCAAAAAGATGCATTTTATGAATTGGTCAATCATGTGATCTCATCTTCTTCAGCAGGATATTTACATGCTTTGATCATCACCAATATTTACGAGTGGTATATTTTTGACCAGGATGAAATCTGGAATATGCTTCAGCGGCATCCTGCTTTAGCTCACTATGTCAATCATAAAAGAAAAGGTCTTTCGGATTACACATCGAGACAAGAGCTATATCGCTGGATTGATGCTGCCATGGAAGAAGATATTCTTCCGGGCACTTATTTCAATCTTTACGGAATTAAGGAGGGTCTTATTCGCAATCAGGCAGATATACCAGAACGGCTTATACCGATGGGGGTATTCTTGTATAGCCTCAAAAACAGTCAGAGTGAATACTCTACCCAGTCCAAGCAGGCAGCATATGCTCGGGAAGTTCTGTATACCCTGGGGTATGAAATAACAGGAAGAGCTGATTTACTGTATGTTCGCAAACGCAAAGAACTGGCAGAGAAAAGCCTTCATCAGTCCATGCGATTTGATAAAGTCATGGAAGGATTTTCAGAGCAAGATCGAGATAGTGAAGTCAGAAGCCAGCTGCTGAAATCTATCTATATACAATCTTTGCTTCATTTGCTGGGAGAAGATCGCGAAAAAGAACTGGAGCGACAAGGGTTGATAGAAGCGAATACAGTAAAAATTACCGCAACGCAGGGAGAGTTGCCTGTGTTGAATAACAGCATGATTGATAAACAAACTTCCTCCCTGAATGCTAAATCCTACCTGGATCAATTGCTGAAAGCCCCTCTCTGGACTCCCTTTCCGCAATTGAGGATTCGTAAAAGTCATGAGATCGTGTTACATCCTTATGCCTGGGGGGCTATGTGGGCCTCCTTCTGGAGACAAAACTATGAACAGCCATGGTATCCCTATTCAGTGCTTAAAGGGATAGCCAGAAATATTTTGCGAAAGGTAGTGCTTCAGGTCTTTAATGAACACTTACAGCAGGATTATACCTGGCAGCAGTTGCTGTCTGAAATACAGGAAATGCCACTTGATACTGCCAGATCTATTTTTTTTAGTGTAAGAATAATAGACCCTGCTGCAGGACAGGGACAATGGTTGTTGGCGCTACTCCACGAACTTGTATACATTCAGCATGAAATGGGGTTGCTCACAGTTCTCAATGGTAAGTCCCTGGAAGGAGTGGGACTAGAGACAGAAGATTTTGCCATATTTGTTAATAATGAACAGGGGGAATTGATGACCATTGCCGGAGATCAGGATTATGTACAGGAAAATGGGTATAAAAAGATTCAGGAGGCACTTTTTCATGCCAAAATGGAAATAATCAATCAGTGTTTGTATGGTATTACCCTGAAGGAAGACGATGCATGGGTGTGCCGGCAGTGGTTGCTGTTGTCGCTCTTAACGGATCAGTATATGATACGTGGTAGAAGAAAATATAATTGGGTTTCCTTAAAATCCTTTCAGCCTCACATATTTACCGGAAATCCGCTTATTAGTAACCTTCCTTCCCTCAAGACTGATTCTCTACCTGGTGTAGAAGCTCTGTCAAGAGATCCGCGTAAAGAGCGGTTGCTGAAATTGAAGCGAAAGCTGGCAAGTGAAAGGCAAAGCCTCGGCTTATGGGATATGATTCAGCTATCTGATGAGTCAGATCAGGACGGGAAAAATACCCTTGAAGAGGAGATTCAGAAACTGGAAAATCAGATTGGCTCCAGAGACGATATTTGGAACAAGCATATTGACTGGGTCTCAACACTTCGGGAATTATGGGATGAGCAGCAAAAATTCAGGGGATTTGATTTGGTGATCTCTTCCCCCCCTGCCATACGGCAGGATCAATTCAGATCTTTCAATAGCTATCTGAAAGAAAGCCTGAAGTCATACGATTCTCAGGGAAATTTTTATCTCTATCTGATGGAGCGGGGAATCAGGTTATTAAAACCTGCGGGCTTATTTGTTTTTATGACAACTGATAAATGGTTGGAAGCCCAATTTGCGCTTAAATTCAGACGTTGGTTGGAAATATACAACGATTATCAAATCGATAAAATTGAAGAAGAACCTGGAAATACAAAGGGTTTGCGAAACAGTCTTGAGTTATATGGCAGGAAAAAGGATCTCAGTCAAGGTTCAGTATTTGTCCAGATTTAGCTTAGAAGAAGATCTCCTGGGCAAGTCTGAAAGTATTGCAATGCGCATCCACAATATCTTTGATCAAGGGTGAATATCCTCCCCCCAGGGAAATTGATACAGGTATATTGTTGTGCTTACAAAGCTTCAGCACATATTCATCTCTTGCCTTACAGCCAGATCTGCTGCAGTTGAGTTTACCGAGCTTATCAGTTTCGAGTATGTCTACCCCCGAAAGGTAAAATATCACATTGGGTTCAACTTGATCAATGAGCCTGGGTAATATGTTTCCTAGTGTACTCAAGTAAGTTTTGTCATCCACAAAAGGGGGAAGTCCAATATCGAGGTCAGATTGCTCTTTGTGCAAGGGATAGTTAGCTTCGCAGTGCATGCTAAAGGTAAATACCCTGGATTCGTTTTCAAATAGTTTAGCTGTGCCATTTCCCTGGTGCACGTCGAGATCTACCACTAGTATGCGCTGAGATTCAGTATACCTTAGCAGATAGTTGGCTGCAATGGCAATATCATTGAGCAGACAGAATCCCTCTCCGCGTTCTTTGAAGGCATGATGTGTTCCTCCTGCACCATTGATGCTAACACCATATTTTTGGGCATAAAATACATTTTGTATCGTACCATTGGCTATTGTTAGAGCACGTTCTACGAGGCGGGGCGAAAGAGGGAAGCCCATTCTTCTCTGTTCCCGGGGTGTGATAAGTTGATGTTTAAGCCGATGCCAGTAATCAGCATCATGTGTCATGAGAACTGTTTCCTCAGATATCTTTCCAGGATCATACAGGTTGTCTTCCGTGATAGTACCTTCATATATAAGCTGTTCAGGTATCAACTCATATTTCTCCATTGGAAAGCGATGCCCCTCAGGAAGGGGATGCTTATATAATGATGACCAGGAAATTTTTAGCAATTTTTCTCAAAATTTATATCGGTAAACTCTATTTTCCCTGAAATGTTGGCTGGAAAGATGGGCTAGTCATCAGTTTTTCTTCGTTTGAATCCCACAATGATCTTGTCTTTCTGTATTTGTTGAAGTACCTGATTGAGTAAAACGAGCGTACTATCTACCTTGAGATATAGAGATGAGTCCCTGATCATTTTTCCTACCAGTCCATTTTCTTCATTCAGCAAATCCTGTGTAGTATTGAGTAAACTACTGGTTTGAGCCATTAAGGATGGTAGGCTGTCTGCAGCCAGCTCTAGATCTCGGAGCAATGTCGTATCCGTTTTTTCTATCAATTGCTGTGTGCTTCGTAGCGTACTTGTACCTTCTGTGGCAAGCAGGTTGATGGCTTGCAGTGTGGTGTCTACTTTGTCGAGTAATTCCTTTTGTTGGATATCTAGCAGGATTGTATTGAGTCGTTGGAGATTTTGATTCAGCAGGGTAGGGGTATTACCTAATGTATTGGAGTCAATAGCATTTAGCAATCGATTGATCTGCAAAAAAAGCGTATCTACTTTTGTCATAAGCGGTGCTATTCCGCTGCCTTCGATCTGGTCGAGCATATTACCCATTCTGGAGAATCCACTGGAAAAGTCCAGGGAGGCATAACCAGGAAGTTCTCTAGAGCTAAGTAGTGTCTGAGACTGAGTTCCCTGAATAAGTTGGATTTGTTTTCCTCCCATAATCTCCTTGGGCTGTATCTCCACATAGGCATCCTCATACAAAACTACATCCTGCTTAAGCTCTATGGTTACATCGATATAATCAGAATGAGGAATAATCTGATTGACTCTACCTAGCTGATAGCCTCTATATAAAACGGGATCTCCTTCGAGTAAACCACTAATATCAGAAAACTGAATGCGGTAGGTTATGGCTGTACCTGGATACACGCGGCCTCCACTTACCCAGGCCAATGCCAGATATAACAATAAAAGTGCAAAAACTACGGTGATGCCTATTTTTATTTCTCTTCTCATGTCCTGCAAATGTAATGAACTCCTGTCAATTTGATGTGATAGTTTGCTTACATAAACTATATTAGTTGCGGAAAAGACAAGGAGTTAAATTAAATATTATTAATTATTGTAATAAATTTATTTCGTAATTTACATGAATAATACTATATTGCTCTTGTTTTATAGGTTAAAAAAGGGATTAAAAGAAATCATTATGTGTCACTCTACGCATAAAAAAAACGGATTAACATGGGCTATCTTGCTGTGTACTAGCTTGTTTGTCCTGCCAGTTAGTGGACAAGCTCCAGCTCAGAGAGAGCCTAATATACACATTGTTGAACAGGGTGAAAATCTATATCGCATTGCCAAAGAGAATGGTCTTACCATAGACCAGATACTCGAGCTGAACAACCTAAGATCCCAGACGATCTTTCCGGGACAGCGCCTGGTAGTGGGATTTCATAGACATCAGGAATCTTATTACAGTGAAGAGGCTTCTCTTCAAAATGACAGATTTAACCTTCAGGAACCTGAAAATCACTTTAATACGCAACAAAGTTACGTTGAGGAGCAGTCTCGCCCTGCCAAGGCCTGGAACGATAATCAGGCGAATGAGCCTGTAGCCATTACGCATATCAGAGTCATGGGGCGTGAAAGGCCATCGGGAAATTTGTACAGTATGTCCCTCGGAGACGCAGGAAATCATATTGCCAATAGCGAATATTCAAATCCCACTGTCTCCGATGATATACAGATGCTGTCTCATATACTATCCGATCAGGAGGGCAAGACCTATCGCAAGGTTGAAATTATGCCTTTTGATGAAATCGATGAGGCACTGGACAAGTTGAGATATAAAATAGACCAGTTGAAAACGCGAGCAGCATCCAATGATCTGTTGATGATCAATATTTATGGGACTACTCAAAATCGCTCAAGAGGAGTAGAGATCGTCCCTTCAAGATATGGCAACAGTGTGTCCAGAGGTGAACCACTTACCCTGGATTTCATTGTGAATTCACTGCGAAGTATATCCTGCCGGAAAATATTGATCTGCGATGTCAACCTTACCCGGCAACAACTCAACGAATATTTGAGACAACATCATCTACAGAGTCAGGAAGTCGCTTTCATCGCTTCCTGCTGGAACGAAGCGTCTTACAGTAGCCGTGGTAACTGGAACCATGGGGCTATATTCCGAGCATTACGTGAAGCACTTGCTGGAAAAGCCGACATGAATCAAAATGGTGAAATCACGCTGACCGAAGTAGACATGTACCTGAATGACCGTGTCATGGAATTGACGGGCAATGTTCAATATGCCCAGTTGATTGCTAATCATCTCAGGGATCACAATCCAGTATTGGCGTATTTATACTAAAGCATTCTTGGAATACATACTAGATATACCCAACTCAATTGGATTTTAACTTAATAGGTGGCATTTTTGAATGGCTAGGGGAAAATGTGTGAAAACATTTTTCCCGGGTTCATTTTTATACCATATCTATTGTGTTCGAAATTTTCAAATGAGCAGCTTAGTTTTATATCTTATCAGACACGGTGAAACCGATTATAACAGGCAAGGAATCGTGCAAGGAGGCGGGGTAGATTCCTCGCTCAACAGCACTGGGATACAACAATCCCAGTCTTTTTACCGTTTTTACAGACAAGAGACATTTGATGCATTGTATTGCAGTCCCCTGAGAAGGACCTCGCAGACTTTGAGCCCCTGGCAGGAACTCGGACTAGAGCCCAAACCCATCGAAGAACTCATAGAGCTCAACTGGGGTATACATGAGGGACTAATCCCAACGGCTGAACAGAAAGCTGAATTTTTGTCGGTCAAACAAAAATGGACACAGGGAGAACTTCACCTTTCTGTTACAGGAGGAGAAACTCCCTTGCAAGCTTGGGAGCGTTCCCAAAAGGCGTTGGAAATATTGTTTGAAAAACACTGGGGAAAAAGGCTACTGGTATGTACACATGGTAGATTGCTCCGCATCCTGTTGAGCGGGCTGCTGGATAAAGATATTTCCAAAATGGAGCAATATACCCAACCCAATACCGGATTGCATCTCGTCGAGCTTACAGCGCCTGATAAGGCCAGGGCTATAAAATTGGCTGATACAACTCATTTGATCGCAAATCAGCCTGAAGGAACTGCTGCGATAACGTAGTTTTTTATTTATATTTGTAGGATACAATTTCATAAAGGATTAATGTAGGGCATGTTTGACAACTTACAACAAAACATAGAAAAAGCCTTCCGGACCCTGAAAGGGCAAGGGAAGATTACCGAGATTAATATTGCTGAAACACTTAAGGAGGTTCGAAGAGCTTTACTGGATGCGGACGTCAATTATAAGGTAGCAAAGGATTTTACCAACAAGGTTAAGGAAGAAGCCCTGGGAAGAGATGTCTTAATAGCCGTTTCTCCTGGGCAGCTATTGGTGAAGATCGTCCATGAAGAATTGAGCAAGTTGATGGGGGGAGAGCAAGAGGGGATTAGTTTTGCTAACAAACCCCCTACGGTTATTTTGATTGCAGGTTTGCAGGGCTCTGGTAAAACCACTTTTACAGGTAAATTGTCGAGATACCTAAAAAAACAGGGCAAAAATCCCATATTAGTTGCCGGCGATGTATATCGTCCCGCCGCGATCGATCAGTTGGGAATCTTGGCAGAGGAAGTAGGAGTAGGATTGTATAAAGATGAAGCCAATAAAAACCCCGTTGAAATTGCGCAAAAAGGTATTCAGGAGGGTAAATCTCAGGGCAGGGATGTAATCATTGTAGATACCGCTGGTCGTCTTGCCATAGACGAGGAGATGATGGCAGAGATAGAGGCTATCAAGGCTGCTGCCGATCCGGACGAGATTCTTTTCGTCGTGGATGCCATGACTGGACAGGATGCTGTCAACACTGCCAAAGCATTTAATGAAAGGTTGGATTTTGATGGTGTAGTACTTACTAAACTGGATGGTGATACCCGTGGGGGTGCAGCTATTTCTATTCGCTCTGTTGTCAATAAGCCCATAAAATTTATCGGTACAGGTGAAAAGCTGGATGCACTGGATCTGTTTTATCCCGATCGTATGGCTTCCAGGATTCTGGGTATGGGCGACGTGCTCACACTGGTAGAGCGCGCGCAGCAGCAGTTTGACCAGGAACAAGCTGAAAAACTGCAGAAGAAGATACGGAAGAATGAGCTGGATCTTGACGATTTCCTTTCTCAGATACAGGCCATTAAGAAAATGGGTAACCTCAAAGATTTAGTGGGCATGATCCCTGGTATGGGTAAATTGACCAAACAGATGGACTTAGAAAATGATTCTTTTAAGCATGTAGAAGCAATCATTTACTCCATGACTAAAGAAGAACGGCGAAAACCCCAACTCATTAATGGATCCAGGAGGCGCCGTATAGCTCTGGGAAGCGGTAGACCTATTCGAGAGGTCAACGAATTGTTGAAGCAGTTTCAAATGCTGAAAAAGACTATGAAGAAGATGAATAAAATGTCTCAGGGGGGTAAAATGAGCCGCTCTGCTATGAATGCCATGCAAATGTTTGGTAAACAATAACGTATGTAATCGAAAAGATCTTACTTAATCCCTAGCTCATGCTGATTATCCGCTATGTTACTCTTACAAGCATTTGAATAGTTGATAAATTTAAAATCAAGTGTTCATCGCGTATTCGTAAAAACCTGGTGCTCGTGAGATAATGACTTTTTGATTTTTTTTCGTCTAACAAAAGGTGATTATTTTACCTTCATGACCTAATCACTATCATACTATGCGCAAACGATTCACCTATATATTGCTAATTCTAGGCCTTGCGATGTACATTACTTCATGTAGAAATACCGAAGGAGAGGACACCCCACAACCTCAACAAGAAGAAGTTACCCCTGATGAGGAAGAAGTCACCTGTAGCGATAATCCTATCATTGAAAATGATGGGCTACTTGTTTCATTGGCAGATAACAGTTTTTCCCTGCCCCAGAATATTTCCCTTAAGCTGAAGATAGAAGAAGTGGTTAATAGCGATACGATAGGAGTAGCTAATTTGGAAATAGATAACTTTACCATTTTTGAAAACGACAAAATGATTAATCCCCTGGAAAGTGAAGTAAAGATCACACCCATTCCAGGAGAATTTAACATTTACACCTTACTACTTTTGGATCTAAGCGGTAGCATCCTTAACAGTGAAGCTTCGCTACAAAATCTCAAGGAGGCATCTGTAGAATTCCTCAATAGATTTATCGGAAATAGTAATGGAAATCCCCTGGCAGCGGTATATTGGTTTGATGGGGATTCGACGATCCACGAATTGCTTGATTTTACCTCTGATACCCTTGAAATTGAGAGTGAAATCAATGCGATTGACTCCGATATTAGTCGCGACCGCTCTACCAATCTTCACGGCGGTATTGAGCAGGGTGCACTGTTGGTAAAAGATCTGGAAGGGGTCGATAAAAATGGTGTGGTGAGTATTTCTCAAATGGTGGTCTTTACAGATGGAGATGATGAGGCTGCCTGGCGCTCTGTTCAGGATGCAGCAGATGCAATTAACTCAACCATTGGACAAGAGGTATCTATTTATACCATAGGATTAGGCGAGATCATTGACAGGGATAAACTTGAACTCTTTGGTAGAGATGGATTTGAATTTGTAGATAATTTTGATGCGCTCGTAGAGTCATTTAACAGAATTGCTGATCGTATCAATTCCAATGTGAACAGCTTTTATTTCTTTGAATACTGCTCGCCCAAACGCAATGGTAAACACAACCTCAAACTGATCATTGAGAAAAGCGGAAATCAGAAAGCAGGTATTACCTATTGCTTTGATGCCACTGGATTCTCAGATAATTGTAATCTGAATGAGTAACCGCTACCAGCCTGGGGATTCAGCATCTGGGTAATAGCTACCTTTCCAGCGTTCATGTCGGATTATCTTTGATCGAAATATTTTTTCAATCGCTCCAGCTGATCGGTGTTGATTAAGTCTACACCCGCCTCCAACTGTAGATTCCACACGCTTTCATCCTCAGGACTTGCCCAGAGTCTGACGATCTTCCCCTCTGCATGCGCTTGTTCTGTCATATTATGTACCGGAAGAAAGTCATGTCTGGAAAGACGATCCTGGCCATTCCATTGTAAAGCGATACGGAAATTCTGGCTGATTACAGGCATTACGAGCGAAGAGTAGCCCTTGCCCAGATCATCCGGTCTTCCATCCAATCCGATGTACATTTCTTCGTCTTGCAGTACCAAATCATAAGGTCTGTTCCCTGAGAGAATGACCCTGACCGGACCATCTGTGTAGGTTCCATGCTCTTTGTGCCAGATGATATCCCGGTAATCCACCAGCAATTCCCTTAATATCCGGTAAGCTTCAGGCCCATCTCTTTTGATGTCAACCATCAGGATGAGCTTCTTCGCATCGTCTGAATACAATTTACCTCCATGGGATTTAATATAGTCTTTTAGCGGTTGCAAATACATCTCTTCGATCGTTGCATACTGGCTTAGGTCCTGCGGTAAATCATGTGCTACATACAGCTTTCCTTCAATGGGAAACACATCCACTTCGATACTGGTATATCCTTTTTCTAGCGCATCAAGGAGGGGTCTTTCATGGTTGTAGTCGTTGTGTGCATGACCGAGAATCGGAGTGGGTTGTGCTTGCACCGCAACAGACCCACAAATAAGAATTCCCCCCATGATTGATTGACATAATCTTTTTAATTCAAACTGTATCATGTAATTGAAGTATTAGAAGCTTTTAATCCTAAATCTATGCTAGTATGGAAAGATTTTAAAAAGCGATAAATTCAGGAAATCTCAAAATACCGTTTGTGTTCCATTCATAAATTCATGTTTAGTTAACGTTGCTGTTGGATGAATTAACAATAGAATAACGAATCGATTATTTTGGAGATATGGATAAGTGTAACCTTTATGCAATAAAATGCACCGGAGTTGCTGCAACAACCCCGGCCTAGTGCATTAAATAAACTATTTAATCCCATTCAAACTATGAAATTTTGTCTACACTCACAAAGGCATAGCGTTTTAAGCGTTGCTTTAACCGTATGCTTTGTACTTTTCGCTGGATTTCAGGCTATGTATGGTCAGGGAGTTTCAGGGAAAGTAATTGATGAACAAGGGCTTCCATTGGTAGGGGCCAGTGTTCTGGTAAAAGGTACCACAGCGGGTAATCTTACAAATGGCGAAGGGGTATATAACATTGCCTCGGCGAGTACTGAAGATAGTCTGGTATTTTCATACATTGGATATGAAAAACTTACCATTGGCATAGACGGTAGAACTACAATTGATGTAGTGATGCAAGAGGCCATGACAACTGCAGCTGAAGTTGTGATTACAGCACTGGGTATTGAGAGAGATCAAAAGACCATTGGCTATGCAGCACAAGAGATTGAAGCTGAACTATTGACGCAGGCACGTGAACCCAACTTTGTCAATAGCCTTGCAGGCCGTGTGGCTGGGGTAAACATTACCCAGGGTGCTTCTGGAGTCGGAAGTTCTTCCCGTATTGTAATCCGTGGTGAAACGTCTATTGCTGGTAACAACCAGCCATTATTTGTTGTAGATGGAGTACCCATCAGTAATGAGATTTTTAGTTCACGTTCAGAAGGGAATCTCGAGGTAGACTATGGTAATGCTGCTGCTGAATTGAATCCAGATGACATTGAGTCAGTCACTGTATTGAAAGGTGCGAATGCAACCGCATTATATGGATCTCGCGCATTGAATGGGGTGGTGTTGGTAACCACCAAGTCTGGAAAAGGACAGCAAGGTCTGGGTATTTCCTTTAATTCGACAACGACATTAGAAACCCCCCTCCGTATTCCCGAATATCAGAATGAATATGGTCAGGGCGCTAATGGACAGTTTGACTTTGTAGATGGTTCAGGTGCAGGAGTAAATGATGGCGTGGATGAATCCTGGGGACCTAGATTGGACCAGGGAACCCTGATCCGTCAGCATGATTCACCCACTGCCAATGGCTTTCGTGGCGGGGATAGTCATCCTTCTATCAATAGGGGCGAAATTACCCCCACTCCATGGATTTCTAACCCCGATAATATTAGAGATTTCTTTGAGACAGGTGTAACCACTACCAATAATATTGCCATTGCTGGCAGCAATGATCGCGGCAATTTTCGACTGTCTTATACCAATCTGTATAATGAAGGTACGCTTCCTAACACTGACTTAAAAAGAAATACCCTTAATCTGAGTACTTCTTTTAAACCGGTAGATAAACTGACTTTTAATATCAATGCTAACTACGTAGACACTGATAGCGATAACCGTCCTACCAATAGCTATGGGACAGAAAATGTCATGTATCTGTGGGTTTGGTTTGGTCGCCATATCGATATGAATAGTCTGAGAGACTATTGGCAGCCCGGACTGGAAGGAGTACAGCAGTTCAACTATAACTATAACTGGCACGATAATCCCTTCTTTACTCAATTCGAAAATACCAATGGATTGGAGAAAAACCGAATTTATGGAAATATGTCGGTGACCTATGATTTTACAGATAAACTGAAGTTGATGTTACGTACAGGAACAGATTACTTCAACGAACTTCGTACAGGTAAACGTGCATTTTCTACTCAACGTTTCCCCTTTGGTCAGTATCGTGAAGATCGTATCACATTCCAGGAAACCAATAGTGATATATTGTTGACCTACGCCGACCTGTATAGTGGTGATTTTGGGTACTCCGTATCTGTGGGCGCTAACCGCATGCAGCAGGATCGCAAATACCTGCGTATAGCAGCCAATCAACTTTCTATCCCAGAAGTATACAATTTCGAAAATTCTCGAATTCCACTAAATCAGACTCAGTTTAATACAGAAAGAAGAATCAATTCTGTATATGCTACGGCTCAGTTGAGCTTCAAAAATGTGATCTTCCTAGATTTATCTGGAAGAAATGACTGGGCCTCTGCTTTGACAAATCCTAAAGACCCTGATAATAGCAATAACTCTTACTTCTATCCTGCCGCCAATCTATCTTTTATATTGAGTGAGGTAATCGACCTTCCAGCTTCGATCGATTTTCTGAAGCTGAGAGGTGGATATGGTGAGGTGGGTGGAGATACCGATCCTTATCGTTTGTCCAATGTATTTTCGTTCCTGACACCCTGGGGAAGCCAGCAACGTGTTACAGAAAATAATACACTATCTAATGCAGATCTCCGTCCCGAAAGAGCTAAATCATTCGAGGTTGGTGCTGATGTACGTTTCTTCAACAATCGCCTGGGCATTGACCTGGCTTACTATAATACCAATACAGAGGATCAGATCTTTGCCTTAGATCTTCCTCAGTCCAGTGGATATTCTAGTCAGATCGTGAATGCAGGGAAGATCAATAGCTATGGGGTTGAACTCCAATTGAATGCTACTCCTGTTATGACTGAAAACTTTCAGTGGGATGTCAATGTTAACTGGTCTTTTCAGCGCTCTGAAGTTAAGGAACTTCCAGCAGGAATCGAACAATATGTTATTACGGGTAACTACATGACGATCATTGCTAAAGAGGGTGGCCGTATGGGGGATATGTATGGAACTGGTTTTGTAGAACTCGACGAAAATGGCGAGCGTCTCTTTCCTAACGAAAATGGAGACTTTCCAGATGGGGGTCGTATCCTGATGAACAATAATGGGTTCTATGAGAGAGATAACAATCTTCGCAGATTAGGCAATTATAATCCTGACTTCCTGATGGGGGTTTACAATAGCTTTACTTATAAGGGTATCAACTTGGGATTCCTGTTTGACTGGCGTCAGGGTGGTGAAATAATGTCGCGTACATTATTGATTGGGAGTACTTCAGGAATGATGATCGAGACGATAGGAAATAATGAACTGGGTAACCCAAAGAGGAATCCGGTAATTGATGCAAATGGTAATCTTCTGCCAATAGATCAAAGAGGTGGTATAGCTCCAGAAGGAGTATTTCTGGATGATGACGGTAACCTAGTAGACAACTCATCCTTGCCTGTAGATGAGCAAAAGCGTCTTACCGGACGTGATTACTATTGGTGGGTATTTAATCGTAGTAATGAAACACAAGGAATCTATGATGCTACTTATCTGAAGCTACGTGAAGTAAAACTAGGGTACACGATACCTAATCGAATTACCAACAAAATAGGTATCAGTAATCTGAGAATATCTTTTGTAGGTAGAAATCTATTGCTGTGGACAGAAAATCCTCACTTTGATCCGGAAACTTTTTCCTTTAATGGAAATTCTATCGTGCCAGGCGTGGAGGATATGGCTACGCCTTCCAACAGATCCTATGGATTCAATATAGGCTTTAAGTTCTAATATTCACCTTTCATCTTGTTAGACTACATGATTATGAAATTCTATAAATCATTATTAATAATTTTCCTTTTGGCTTTTACGCAGGCTTGTACAGATGAATTCGAAGAGATCAATTCAAATCCCAACCAGCCTGAAAACGTAGGAGGAAACCTCTTGTTGCCTACGATTATTATCGATCCTGCTCAGAATTTTCTGGGAGGTGCTGCCTGGGAAGAGGGTAATACTGCCATGCAGATCAGTGCAGTAAACAACTTTACCATTTTTGATCAAATGGGATGGGGAGACATGGGAGGTACCTGGAATACCATGTACAGAGGGCTTCGCGATACCCAAAATCTAATCGAAATTGCTCAGGAAAACGATCAACCTGCTTATAGGGGAGTTGCACTCGTGATGCGTGCCTGGATGGGTCATGTATTGACCGATCTGTATGGAGATATTCCGTTTTCTGAAGCGGTAAGTGCCAAAGATGGTAACTTGACGCCAACATATGATACCCAGGAGTCAGTATTTAATACGATATTGGCAGATCTGGAGACTGCTGATGGTGTGCTTGCGCAGGGAGGTGCAATCGATGGCGACCTGCTGTTTGAGGGTGATCTGGAAAAATGGAGAAAATTTGCCAACTCGCTGAGAATACGCATTCTCATGCGTCTTGAGAATAAGCGTGGTGGCAACACCATCGGAGCTGAGATCCAGAATATCCTGGATACCAGGCCAGTATTTGAAAGCAATGAAGACAATGCTTCAATTCAGTATCTCTCAACTGCTCCTAACCAGTATTTTCACCATACAGGACGTGTCGGTGGATTTGACGAGCACCGCATGAGTCTGAAAGCCGATACCATTATGAAGCGACTTAACGATCCCAGAATGTTTGTGTATTACCGGCCCGTAGGAAATCCCGATACCCTGGCATTCTACTTCGGTGAGTCAGATCTGGCTGCCATCACCGCAGCCTCAGGAACTGGCAAGACTGCTTTCAAGGACTTCCTACTAAATAGATACAACAATGATCCAGAGAGCGTCAAGCAGTATTATCCTTCTTTCAAGGGGCTTCCTAATGGCCTGTCTGAGGGGAATGCGATCGATTATAATGGTAGCCGCCAAAATCAGTCGCGTTTGGGAGAGATCCTCCGCGAACTGCCCAATGGTGTGGCAATGAATTTCATGACTTATGCTGAATTGTCTTTTATCCTCGCAGAAGCTGCTCAAAAAGGGTATATTGAAGGGGATGTAGAAGCGCACTATCTCAACGGTATCAACGCTGCCTTTGATGTATATGGTATTACCCCTCATTCAACATACTTTGAACAGCCGGGAATAGTCCTTTCTGCTGATAATGAGGATGTGCTTTACAAGATTGCCGTACAGAAGTGGATAGCACTGTTTCACTCAGGTATGGAAGCATATTTCGACTGGAGAAGAACTGGTATACCGGCTATTGTACCTGGACAGGATAACGTAAATGGCGACAGAGTACCCTTGCGTTTTAATTATCCGGGTCAGGAACAATCCCTGAATCCGACCAACTGGAAAATTGCAGTGGATCGCATCGGAGGCGACGATAACATCAATGCTGTGATGTGGTTATTGCAATAGAAATATCGATTCTATTATAAGAGGTTTTTAAATAATACTAAGGGGCAGCTGCGTGGCTACCCCTTAGTATTTTCAAGACTGGAAATTGGTCTGGGAGTAATGGCCGTACAGATTTTCTCCTTAGTCATATTTTCCTCAACGCCTCTTCAGTATGCCTCAAAATGCCCTGAAACTTCAATCATTTTTACGGAATCTTTGAAATCCTTCAATACATAGCCTAGTTTTACCTGATCCATTCTACCCACTATTGTATCCTCATTGGAAAATGTGATCTCTACACTCCCTTCCCTTTGCCAATAATTATCGGACCCATATTTGTAGTACATCAAAAATCCACCCGGATCACGTTCCTGAACAACAGGAAATATGCCTGTGTGATTCGAACGTGTCTCTTCATAAGCCAGTTCCAGGCGCTGAGGAGCAGTCCGGGATTCGAAGATGATTACTACGTGTGTACCCGCACGGTAAAAATCAGCGATTCCCTGTTTATCGACTTTTAAATCCCCCCGTATGTAATATGAAAATGTGCCCCGGTCTGTCTCATAAGGCAAGGCGATGATTTCGCTTGAATGGGAATGATCTTCACAGGAAATCAAAGGAAAAAACAGTATAAATATACCTAATGATTGTAATTTACGCATATAATATAGTATTATCTTCATGATGTTTGTTGTAAGTTTATCATAGATACTCAAATTGAAGTAAAGAATTTGTTGTAAACCTATCAACAAATATTATATTATAAAATAATGATCTATTTCACACACGAATTCCTCAGCTTCTTCCAGGAACTTTCGCTCAACAATCACCGGGACTGGTTTCACAGCAATAAATCCCGCTATGAAAAGCATGTCAAAAAGCCTTTCTATACTTTTGTAGCAGATCTGATCGACTGCATACATGAAGATGATTCCCGTATTACCCTGGAACCCAAACATGCTATTTTCAGGATCAACAGAGATATACGTTTTTCCAAAGATAAAACCCCTTATAAAACCAATGTATCAGCTGTCATATCACCCCAGGGCAGAAAAGACTTTACCTACCCGGGTTTCTACGTAGACTTTAGCCATGAGCAGCTATATCTGGGGGGAGGTGCATATAGCGTGGACAAAGAACAACTGGAAAAGCTGCGCTTTACCATCGCCGCACAGCCTCAACGGTTTCAGCAACTCCTAGAGGAAAAGGGATTTAAGGAGAAATACGGAGAAATCAAGGGAGAAAAAAACAAGCGTTTACCCAAAGAACTCAAGGAGGCTGCAGATCAACAACCCTTGCTTTTTAATAAGCAATTTTACTATATGGCAACGCTTGAAAGCCAACTTGTCTTACAGGAAAACCTGATGGATCTTGTGTTGGATTACTATTACGCTGCCAAGCCTCTCAGAGATTTTTTGATTCAGCCTTTACAGAAGGATTAATAGTACAAGATTGAAAGAACTTTTCGTGTGGAGATTATTAAATCAATTTGCTTGATTGTAAAGGCTCTTTGCTTATGAATGGATGAATTATTCCTTATGTTTAATCACTCACTTGAAAACTACGGGACAATGATACCAGTTACATACTGCCGCCTATGATTTTTTTTGCTATCAATGTGCTTTTCTGTTGCAATAGGAGATAATTCTGCAGGCCCCTTCATCATGCAGGAAAACCCTGTAATTGATTATCTGGATAAAGGAAATGTATCTATGTGGCGTGACAGCTCACGCCAACAATTTTACGGAGTATTTCACGCACATACCTTCATCGGTACGATCAATTCTCCAGATGGTATCCACTAGAAAAAAGATACAGAATATGCCTTGACACCCAAACGTTTAGTGAATATCTATGTAGATACGTTGCTACCTGATCGCATAGAACGGCCATTTGAGATATGGAATACATCAATATAGATATCCGGCCTTCTTCAATTCTTCAAAGGTGTATATACAGATTAATTTTAGGTAAATCAGCCCAAACTCAAACTTACAGTGCTATTTCGTGGCTTTCACAGGGTCCATTTATGCTTTTTATACAATATGTATCCTCATGGAAATTATTTACTCAGACACAGCCCTGGAAGATGCATTCATCAGGAATACTATAGAAAATCTTTTTCCAGTATTGCAGGTTTTTATGTGGGATTTTACTGCTGAGCAGCCAGTTGGATATCATGATAAAGATCCTCATCATATCTTCTTCAATCTATATTCAGATCTCAATAAGCCGGAATTTGCTCATACGATATCAATCTACCGATTGCCGGAATCTCACAGCCAGGAAAGATCGCTGCTGATCGGTAGAGCCCTTTCTCTAAAGGTGAATACCAGGATATTGGTTCCCTACATACATCCACAGGAGCCTGAAAATCCTTATTATGATATCCTGTTTATACAGGGTAAAACCTTTCTGGCCGATGATTACAATACAGCATTTGCTGATGGGGAAGGTGGAAGGTTGAAGATCATCAGTCCGTTAGATATTCCTGATTACAGATTTAATAACATAGGTGAATGGCTCGGATAGCCAGAATTCATTTTACCCATAACGCCAATCTTTTTAGATGCGCACCTTCCGGATGATAGATATTCACAGGATGATCTAGCAGTTGACTGAGTTGATGGAGGATCTGTATCGCTCTGTCTGACTGCGCTATTGCAGTAAATACAGCTTTGCGAAAGTCATCTTTCGATACAACCTGTGGGCAACTGAATGTATATAATATGCCTTAGGGAGCCATGTGCTCAAAGGCTTTGCGATTGAGTTTGATCCTGGGATATTCTTTCATTCCTGTAAAATAACATTACTACCTGCTTAAATAAAAATTTATGGTTTGTTTACATATACACTACTTGCAATCGTTAATTTCAACGTAAAATTTATATATATGCACTTTCTAAGGCGCGAATTTCTATTCCACTTGCCTCCTGCTCTTGGAACGCTTATGTTTTCCTGGAAATCATTGCTTTCTCAGCGATCTACTCAATCTGTACTTACCTTTGCCTTGCTGGCCGATGCTCACCAGGATATCATGCATGATGCTGAAATCCGTCTGGAAGCTTTTATGAGAGCTTGTGAAGTCAAAAATCCGGATTTTATATTGCAACTTGGCGATTTTTGCTTTCCTGTAGAGAAAAATAAGCCTTTTATTCGAATATGGAATCAGTTTCAAGGTCCTAGGTATCATGTGCTGGGTAATCACGATATGGATGTCTGTTCAAAGGCCAAAACCCGTGATTTCTGGGAAATGCAGGATAATTACTACAGCTTTGATCAGGGAGCTTTTCACTTTGTGGTACTGGATGCTAATTTTTTGTACAGAGAAGGGAAATATGAACATTATGACAACGGCAATTTTTATGTGGATAACGCCTACAGAACGTTCATAAATCCTGATCAAATCGAATGGTTGGAAGAAGATTTAAGACTAACGGATAAACCCACTTTTATTTTTTCTCATCAATCCCTGTATCACGACACATGGGGGGTGAAAAACCGCCTGAGAATACAACGCGTGTTGGAAAAAGCCAACAGGGAAGCGAATCATCAAAAGGTAGTGGCTTGTTTTAATGGACATAATCATATCGATTTTCATCGAACTATTAATGACATTCACTACATAGATGTGAATAGTTTGTCTTACTTTTGGATGGGAGAAAAGTATGAAAATATCAGTAGGTATACACCTGAGATTCATGAGCAATTTCCTGCGATAAGATATGTGGCACCTTATGAAAAGCCGCTTTATGCTTTTGTAACATTATCTTCGGAGGGAACCCTGAAAATTGAAGGTATCCAGGGAAAATGGGTAGCTCCATCGCCTGATGAAATGGGCATTCCCCAGGCAGCATTTGTAAACAAACCTTTTCCCTATATTTCTGACAGAAACCTATCTTACGAGACCCCTTAAATACTTTCAAGCATATGTGGAGACATATCATCCTGCTTTTCATTTCCTGTATATTTTCTTCCTTATTACTTCGGGCTCAACATGTAGCAGAGTTGAGGATGAATCAGATACAAGTACTTGCATCTCATAATAGTTACAAGCAGCCAATTGATCCTGCTTTGATGAAATTGCTTTCACAGCAAGATTCTACGCGCTTCCTCACTTTGGACTATCAGCACCTTCCGCTTCAGGATCAGTTGGATCTAGGTATTCGGAAACTGGAGCTTGATATTTTCTATGATCCCCAGGGAGGAAGATTTGCAACCCCAATGGGATTATCTATGCTTAAAAAGCAGGATTTACCCTACACACCCTACGATCGCAAGGGACTGATGAAGCGACCTGGTTTTAAAGTCATGCATATACAAGACATTGATTTTCGCAGCCACTGTTTGTTATTGAAAGATTGTCTCCAGGAGATTCTGGATTGGTCGGAAGCACATCCAAAACATCTTCCGATCGCTATCTCCTATAATGCTAAAGATGATCGTATTGAAAGGCCTGGTTTTACCCAACCCTTACCTTACACGCCTCAAGCTTTTGATTCGCTAGATCAGGAGATATTATCTGTTATTCCCAGAGAAAAACTCCTCACACCAGATGATGTCAGAGGTAATCGTAAAACCCTGGAAATGGCTGTCCTGGAAAAGGGATGGCCACTACTCGAAGAAGCTAGAGGGAAGATTCTCATGGTACTCGATGAACGGGCGGAGGTAATGGAGGCTTATGCACAGGATCATCCCTCACTGAAAGGAAGAGTCATGTTTATCCTGGCAGAACCGGGTATACCGGAAGCTGCATTCCTGATCATCAATGATCCGGTCAGGGATGGAGCACGAATCAAGGAATTGGTCAGAAAGGGCTATCTGGTACGGACTCGTGCTGATGCAGGAACATGGGAAGCCCGTAAAGGTGATTATTCACGGTTGGATGCCGCATTGGCCTCAGGGGCTCAGTATATTAGCACAGACTATTATGTGCCTGACGGAAGATTCCATACTGGATTTCAGGTCTCACTTCCCAATGGAGAAGTTGCCCGTTGCAATCCGGTATTTGAGTTATTTAATTGTAGCGGAATGGTGTGGGAAGAATAGTCTTATGATCCATTCAATAACCTCATTGTCAAATTCTATATCTGTTATTTCAACATCATCTGTGTAAGTCAATAACCTCATCATCACCCCTAACGATGAAACTACTACAACACATATTCCTCTTCATTCCCTTTTGGGCTTTACTGAATCTCAGTGCTCAGCAACCGCTAATCGATAAGTGGTTCTGGCCCGATTATCAGTTATTTGGAAATGCAGCCAATCAGATTGAGCCTATTATGAAAGCTCCTGTTACCCCTTATGAAACTTTTGATATGGAAACGGATCCGCTTCTGTTTCAGGGTCATTATCCTACCGAAAGAGTGAGTCGGTTATTGGCTGCTAGGGACCTCCCGGTAGAGAAATTTACGGTTGAAATGTGGATACTAGACCATGTCAATCAACCCATTGGTTCGGTCGTCACTGCAAAAAGCATGTACAAAGGACAAAGTCCTGCCTGGGTATTGGGCTATTACGACCATACAGTCTATTTTCAACTGGATACAGATGATATGGATACCTCAGAAGATGACAAGGATGAACCCTGGCTGGTATCTACGAAGAACTGGAGAGGATATAAGCGATATTTTGCTCATATCGTAGCTACATATGATGGAGATACAGTCCGACTCTATGTAAATGGTGAAATAAAGGATCAGGCAGAGCGGAAAGGATATATACAGTATCCAGATCAGACAGAATGGGAAGTGGCAGCCTATTTGGAAAATGAACCCTATATGGATCTGGGCAATCACGTATTGCATACCCGGCTATGGGACGACGTATTAGAAGAGGAGCTGATCATGGCGAGATTTGCAAGGCTTCAGGAGATTACAGAAAAAGGAGAGAAATATATAGGTAAACTTCACTTCAACGCAGGTCCATATCTACATTTGGCTACGCAAACCTCAATCAATATTACCTGGGAAACCAGTATGCCTACTACAGCAGTAGTTGCATATGGGAAAACCCTTCCACTCGATCAGGAAGTGGCAATAGATGACATGCAAACGATTCATGAAATTACCCTGGAGGGATTGGAACCCGCGACTTCGTATTATTATGAAATCAGAGTCAAAGGCGTGCTAGAGGAGACAGAACAGTATATGCCATCGGGTACCCTGACCTTTGCTACTGCCGTAGAAGAAGAGGATGCATTTTCCTTTGTTGCCTTTGGCGACACAGAGGCTCGTCCGCACATCAATGACCGGATGAGTAAATGGGTATGGGAAGAGCGTCCCAACTTTGTGATCAATCTCGGTGATCTTACCGATGGGGGACAAGAAGACCACAAGTTCCAGTGGAACTATGAATACTTCCAGGGTATGACCCAGCTTAATAGTCGAATACCGGTATTTCCGGTAGCCGGCAACGGCGAAAGTGATCTGTATTGGTATAAGAAATATCACAAACTCCCCAATGGCGAAGCCTACTACACCTTCCAATATGGCAATGCTGAGTTTTTTATGCTCAATTCCAATGAAAAAGACCAACTCAAGCCTGGTGGCGAGCAGTACCAATGGCTCGAAGACCAACTCAAAACCTCTACTGCAAAATGGAAATTTGCCTGCCACCATCATGCGGCTTATTCCTCTGATGAGAATGACTACGGAAATACCTGGGAAGGAGCGTCTTCAGATTTGGGAGATTTGAAGGTGCGGGAATTAGTTCAGTTATATGAAAAGTACGAAGTAGATATAGTATTTTATGGTCATTTACATGAATACGAGCGCACCTGGCCCTTGAAGGGAATGAAAGTTTCTCCTGAGAATGGGGTAGTATATTTGGTAGCCGGTGGGGCAGGGGGGAATCTGGAGGATTTTACTCCAACCAGGTCATTTTTCACTACCAAACTCTATCGCGGACATCATTACTGTAAAATCGACATCTTTGATAATCAGCTCTACTTCAAGATGTATGATATGAATGGTGCTATGAAAGATTATATGGAGATCAGGAAGTAGATAAATTAAATATCCTTTATACACGTATTTTGGAATTCCTGAATGCTGTATGATCAACATTGATAAAAAAGAGATTGAAGTTTTTCAGCAACCAGTAGAAAAACTGTATGAACAATTGGAAATTTACCTCTCCAGTGATCAGGTTGCATTCAAATTTATCTACGTTACAGTTTCTGCTGATAATATGCTCATCTGATTACCATCCCATTGTTCCAGGTGATCCTTTAAAAGGCCCTACAATGTTACTGGTGATCCATCCCCCATAGAAGTCTCCTTCCTGTGATTTCACTAACTCGTCATTGACATAGCAGGCATCCATTCGGGAAGGATAAAAGGCGATGTAATCCTTGATAGCTTCAAAGCGCTTACTAGGTTTAGGATAATACCAGCATACATTCAGTTCTTGTTTATCTCCGACTTCTATGTGATAATAGCTTGCCATGCCTTTCCATTCACAAAAAGAGCTTCTACCTCCTGCCGATAAGTACTCCATTTTGACATCAGATGGGGGAATATAATAAACAGGGGGATGACTGGTTTCAAGGACGCGATAAGTTTGGTTTGAATCAGCTAGAATGATACCGCCAAATTCTACGCGAATATGACCATTGAATTTCTCTAAAGCTGGTGGGCGGGGATAGTCCCACACAGATTCTTGTCCAGGCCCGGGTTTTACTTGTTTCATAGTAGTTAAACTGATAACATGTATAATTGTTGATGGGGTAATAATAGTCCGTAGTCTAACAGGAGAATCTTATAGGCCGCAGCACTATGTGAAGATTAATGCGTAAGCTCAACAGTGAAGAAAGCCTGACAGATGATGGACAGAACACCTTTTGCTAACAAAGAGCCTGTAGCTCAGACCACAGTTCCCTGTAGGCCTGAGCTGGCTCCGAATTCCGCGAATACGCCATTAACGGTGCTCGATAGATCCCCATCTGCTCTACCAAAGAGGAGTTGGGGATGGTAGTATGAAGCAGTTGGGGGAAAGAATGGGAAAGATTGAAGATCGTTTGCTTGTGCAATTTCTTTCTCCTGTCTACCATGGAAAAAAATGGTATCACTTTCTCCGGATTAAATTCGTTATTTTGCATGTATTTAATCACTTGTTGATACGTACGTCCCGACAAAGTAGTAGGTACCGTTGGGATCAGAATGTAATCAACAATTTCAAAAATATGTTCTGTGAGCAAATTGAGCGTAGGAGGGCAATCTATCAACAGATAGTTGTATTCCGTACTCAGTTTGGCTATCACCTGATTAAATCGCTTTTGCGATTTTTTCAGATCATCCAGAAACAGATCCAGGTTTCTATTGGACAAATCTGACGGAAGAACATCCAGCCTGTTGTAATGTGTAGACTTGATAAACTGGTGAATGCTTGATTTTTTCTCAAAAAGCTGACCAGTACCGCCTTTGATCTTAGGTTTTAGTTGAAGATAAAAGGTAGCTGCTCCCTGAGGATCAAGATCCCACAATAACGTCACATGGCCCTCAAAGGCAGATTGATAAGCAAGATTCACACAAGATGCGGTCTTACCTACACCACCTTTCATGTTATAAAGGGCAAAGGTTTTCAATATTCTTCCTCCTTTTAATTCATAATATCATATACGAAAATAGCTAGATAGTAAAGTAAATGTAAAATTATTGTTATTTAAATGTTAAATAAAGATGAATTTTTCTCTAATCTTACATACTTTTGAGCTATCTGTACTATTCCCAATGGACGCATCCTGACACTGAGCGGTAAAACCTTTCGTATCGTTCCACATCCTTATGGACTGACTTTAAGCCCAGATGGCAACATTGCCATTACAGCAAATCGGGCAATAGCCTCTTTTCTTTGTCTGTAATAACGGATATTTTATCAGACGATATTGTCGTGCAGCAGATACCTAAGGGCGTTTCCAATGATGAAGATTTCAATTGGGAAGCGGTATTGGAATCACCTGGCCTGGATGATCCTGCGTTTCTCCGATAATAAGTTGAAGAAGCTGATCGTAAGCTCAGGGAGCTAATTAAACCCATATACATAAGGTTGCATTCCCTCCTCCTCATAATCTGGCCATCGGGGTATGATTACCCAATAGACATGATCGGAAAATGCAGGGAGGTACAATTGGAATAACCAGTATATTTCCAGTGTTTCGCCATCTTCAGGGGGATAAATATCAGCCTGATCGTCTGGATCAAGTGAAAATACTTCCTCAGGAACTAAATAAAGTCTACCTTGATTAAGATATTCCTGGACTTTCTTACTCACAGCAGCACGATAAGCTGCTATATTTTCAAATTCCTCTGGATCGAGGTCATCAAAATGAACTTCAGACACGATCTGAAATGGAGACTCCATTGTGGTATAGTCCTGTAAGATGGTATTCATAACCTGTCTAATTACCGAAGTCAATCCCCTCCATTCTGGTCCATATTTCTCTTTCTGGCGTTCAAACTCATCAGAGTCAATAACCCACTGAAGTCCAGGCACACCAAATTCATGGCTGAATATACGGGTCAGCTTTTCTTCAAATGTACTTTCATCGATGATATATACATCATTCCAGGTATCATCAATACCGTTAGTTTGGCGGTTTTTGCAAAGTAATACTCTCCAGTCTGGCTTGTGGGGTATTGTCAGTAAAAAGTACCAGAAGTCATCAAAATACAAACGGTTATATTCAGTCAGAAATTGATTGAACTCTTCGGGATAGGATTCAGGGACTAATGAAATGGTGGATTTTTCTAAATAGCTTTGGACTTTCGGTCTAAAGTCATTAAATGACTTGAACCATTCTTCCATTAACACATGATCATATAGGGAAATACTGCTTTCTCCATTATATACTCCACTTCGCAACACCCGATACATAGCTTCTATCCATCCCTGTTCATTTTTATTTTTAATTTCTTGTCTTTTGGCTTCTTCTACATCAAGATCCCAATCCATATGAGGATACTTTAACAGTGTTCGAATGGTATATTTCACCATTTCTTTATCGGCGTATTGTTGCGAGAAAAATGAAATACTATACCCCAAAGCAGTAGTAGCGTCTCGTCTGATAAATGACAGGAATTTATGGTGTGGTATCTCGAGAACTTCCAGGGCAAATATCCAACTTTCACTTGCATTTCTAATAGTGAGAAACCTAGGTGTCTCAAAAGCCAAATTTGTATCAGAATCATCTTGATCAAAATCCAAGGGGTACAGATATAAGGTTCCCAGATCTATCAATTCGAGTATATCCCGATCGTTGCTAACAAACTGAGACAGATTTAGATATCCTCTTCCAGCATATGCAAAAGCCTGGATAGCTCCTCTTAATACCTTTTCAAAGGATAATCGAGGAAATAATTGTTCTTGTCGATTGACCTCTCTGGCTTCGATTTCCCACTGAATATTTTTTAATCCCAATTCTCCTAGCAATACATTTTTGATTCGGGTATCCAGCGAAGTTAAAGGAAGTTCTTCTTCATTTAACCACGCTTTGGCCTCATCCGATAACTCATATTGATCTTGTATATATAAAAGCGTCCGTTGTTCAGTTTCAGTTATTCTGCGCCCATCTTTTGCCAGTTCATACAGGCTTCGAATAGCCTCTAATGATAGGGGAGCACTAGAAGAATTTGTTTTGTGTTCTTCTGCGCTATCCAGTAGAGATCGTTCATATCGGACTCCTTGGATGATCCTGTAGTAGCTCATGAATGATAGTTAAATTAAGTAATCGAAATGTTTAGGAAAATAAATGTAAACAATCATTTACAATACACGATCTTACTTTTCTCATTAAACGTACAATTTTCTCTATTAGCTCAGCTATGGTAAAAGCGGTTCAGCCGCTGCGCCGTGTTCCACCCTTCAACGGTCCCACAGGAGTAAGGCTCACCCAGAATCAATTTATGGTTAAAGCAGCTGAGCTGTATCGTATTCATGGATCTGGAGTAGATGGCTATGGAAGAAGTTTTTAGTTATCTTTAGAGATAAATCTATAACCGTCTCCGTAGTAACATATTATTTGATTATCATGTCTATACAACTCGTCATTTTTGACATTGCCGGTACAACACTGGAGGATAAGAACTATGTGGGTATGCATATTGAAGCAGCCATGAGGCAGCATGGATATGAGGCTTCACAGGATGACATACGCGAGGTCATGGGGATAGAAAAACCTGTTGCGATCCGTATACTTCTAACCAAATCCCTAAAGAGCCATGGAATAAAGGATGATCTGGTCAATGAGATACACCAAACGTATCTTCAGCAAATGCTTTTGTTTTATCGGGAGGATACCAGGGTCAGGGAAATTGAAGGCACGTCTGCTGTGTTTCGAAAGCTAAAAGAGGCCGGATTGAAGATTGGGCTTGATACAGGATTTGACAGAAATACCGCAGACCTGATCATCGACCGCTTGGGATGGAGAGATGTCATCGATGCCAGTGTTACAAGTGATGAGGTAGAAAATGGGCGTCCTGAACCGGATATGGGCCTAAAGCTTATGGAAATATTAGGTATAGATAGGCCTGAATTTGTGGCAAAGGTAGGTGATACGATATCGGATCTGGGTGAAGGTTCTGCCTTGGGATGTAAGTACAATATTGGAGTCACTTCAGGAGCCTACACTGAAGGTCAACTCAAAACCTTTCCGCACACGCATATTATTGAAAGTATCCGTTCTCTTCCTCCTATTGTGTTGGAATAGAGATCATCTTACAACTTATCATAGAGGAAGTCTACTTTTGAGACTTCCTCTTAATACTTCTTATGGTTTTTAAAATATTTTGCTCCTTTTAAAAACGCATACATTCTTTCTTAATTCCTGAATTCATTAGCTTCTTTCAACGGTAGAATGTATTAAATAACTTTTGGGACAATTCCTATTGTGAGAAGGTTCTACATGCCCTCGGGCATAGCGTAATAAAAACGCTCATGTACGATCTGATCTCCCTCCCATTTCTGGACACCTACTTCCTCTATTTTGATCCGTTTTCCATTCTGGAAGGTTATATCTAACCAGGATTCTACCGACGTTACACCGTTTTTTTCATCCGAGGTGATGCTTCCTACCCCCCCACCATGCGTTTCTTTGATCATTTCATGCCAGTCCTGTAGAGCTTTTCGTTGTGCAGCTTTACCATTTCTGGGTTCAGAATGACCGTCAATGACCACTACGTCGTCATGGTAAAACTTTTCTAGTGCTTCCATAGATTTTCCCTCGCCGATCATGGCGTACATTTCTGTGATTGTGTTTAGATAACTCATGATTTTTAAAGTTGTGGATTGATAAATATTAATGCTGGATATATGAGAAACATTTTCGATCTAATATTATAATTATTATTTATATATGATAAATATAATATTTAAAAATAAATTAATTGCATTGCGTGGTACTTTCTGAGAATCAAGGTTTGTAGTCCAAGTTCTGTTTTGAGTTTTTCGGTCAGTATAGCTTATCCTGCAAAGCTACGTATAATAGCAATTAACAAAAAATATTAGTATAAAACAAACAATATTAGTAAAATAGGCAAGTTCTTACTATTGCCAACCCGGTTTAAAAAGCGTTTGTAAGTCAGAAACAATCTTTCAAAATGGAGTACCGGATAATTGGAGAAGATGGTCAATGGGATGCTATGTCGGGAGGAAAGCTCGCCTGACTATGTATCTGTAACTTCGATCTCGTAAGCAACAGCAGGATGATTCTTTTTTTTCCAAAAAAAGTAAAATGCGGAAAGCATGATCCCTGCAGCTCCAATAAATGCTAATACATAGCTGATCTGTGTAAAAAATTTAAGCCAGCTAAGATTGGGAGCTCCGAAATTTTTGTAGATCAGGACCCCTACACTTCCCAGATAGCCAAAAGAATCTGCCACATAGATTAGAAAACCTACATTGGCAACCTGCCTAAATGTTGCGATCATTCTATCAAAAAGAATACTATTAAATGGAATATAGGCCATATATGTACCCAAGCCTGTGAGAATAATCCAGGTGTAATCTCCCAAAGTCCCTTGCTGGTGAAACCAGGTACCCAGCCCTGCCATGAGAACACCTACTGCAATAGCTAGGTGATTGACGAGTAATGCTTGAAAATTATCTTTGACCAATACGATTAACATCAGAATTACCAATACACCAATCGATACGGGCGTCTCGGTAGAGGAGAAATTGACATTATTTTCCGTTCCTCTCAGGTCTACCCAAATGTCGGCGAGGAAATTATCTCTGAAATCCCTGTAAGCCGTCAGGATTGTATATACTGCGACCAGTAGAATGATACCTGTTGCAAATTTGATGAAATAGGTTTTTCTTTCCTGAGCATTCATGGGTTTTCGCTTGGTTCGGAGATGCTCATCTTCACGGGTAGGGGCAGGTAATTGATTGATCAGCCAGGTGAAAACAAGCAATGGCAACGCAAACACTGCACCTACTCCAAATGGCATCCAGTATTCTGACATTCCCATTCCCATAAGCCATTGACCTATATCTTTAACAAATCCAGATGCGAAAACGAAACTTCCACATAATCCTAGTCCCATAATTTCAGTATTTTGTCTTCCCTCAAGATATGCAAATACCAACCCCCAGATCATCCCTAGAGGAAGTCCATTAAAAAAGAGAAATGCTGCGTTCCAGGGGCTAGGGACAATGGCAAAGCCCAGTAGGGCTACCCAGGCAATGCCGATCAATATCAGGATCGTAAGTGCTCTTTTTTTGCTATCCATTTCCGATACTACTTTGATACCGATGAATTTGGAAAGCATATAGCCGACAACCTGCACAATGACCAGTGCGGATTTGTAATCTAATCCCAGGATTACAGGTCCATCTACAAAGGTAGCTGCCGTAAAAGGTTTGCGAAAAGCATACATGCACATATAAGTACAGAATGCGGTAATGGCAGCAAAAATGGTAAAAACCGTTGGATTAGAACGGTTGAGCCAGGTAGTAACTTGAGATGCCATAGGATTTGCCAATAGTTATACAGCTAAAAGTACAGAATATTGTGGGATCAACGCAGGTATTTTTGCATTTTCGTTACAAACTTTTACGTATGTACACAAAGCATTCAATAGATGTAGCGATTGTAGGCAGCGGAATCATGGGGCTGGCAATGGCTTATATTGCAGCAAAAGCCGGAAGGAACGTGACAGTTTTTGAAAAGAATGATCGTGCTGTAGGGGCTACAATACGAAACTTTGGAATGATATGGCCCATTGGACAGCCTAAAGGATTTTTACTGGAGCGAGCGCTGCGTAGCCGGGAAATATGGAAAAAACTGGCATCTGAGGCAGGTTTTTGGACTACTGAAAATGGTTCACTCTCACTGGCATACAGGGAGGATGAATGGAGGGTGTTGGAGGAATTTGTGGAGATGATTCATGATGCTCCCTATGAGTGTGAGCTGATTACTCCGGAAAAGGTATCTGAAATTTCTCCCTGTGCCAATATCCAGGGACTGAGAGGAGCACTCTGGAGCAAGACTGAAATGATCGTCGACCCCCGGGAAGTACCCGGCAGGATATCTGATTATCTGGCTGAAAAGTTTGGGGTAAAGTTTTATTACGCTACAGCAGTGACACATATTGAAAGTGGCTTACTATTTGCCAACCAGCAACAATGGTCATACAATCAGGCTTATGTATGCTGTGGCGCAGACCTGGAAGTTCTCTTCCCAGATTATTTCCGCAATAGTGGGGTCACTAAATGCAAGCTTCAAATGCTTCGCACTGTCCCACAACCTGCAAAATGGCGTATGGGACCCTCTATTTCAGGTGGATTGACACTCACTCATTATGCAGCATTTGCTGGTTGTGTTTCCCTAAAAGCGCTAAAAGCACGTATCGATGAAGAAAGCCCCTGGTTCTCTCAGTGGGGAATCCATGTCATGATGTCTCAAAATGGTCTGGGTGAATTGATTACGGGTGATTCCCACGAATATGGATGGGTACATGATCCCTTCCTTCAGGAAGAGATCAATCAGTATATTATGGATTATTTGATGAAAATGGTGAAGGTCCCCAAAATGGAGATAAGTGGAAGATGGTATGGGATCTATTCCAAAATCCCAGGTAAATCTGAACTGGTACTGCAACCGGAAGAAAACGTCTGGGTAGTTACGGGCTTAAGTGGAGCAGGGATGACGCTTTCTTGGGGTCTGGCTGAGGAATTGTATCGGGAAAGGGTTTTGTCCTAAGATCGCGGGATGGGAAGTTGAGGCCATTGTGTCATTGGGATTATTATGTCATAGTAAAATTTCTTGATGAGGTAATATGGAACAAACTAAATTGGAACTATTTTCAGGCAAAAAACTTCAGATTACACTATTGAGATTATGCCATGAGCTAATCGAAAATTATGGTGTCTTTGCCAACACGGCCATATTAGGTATACAGCCCAGGGGTGTATTTTTGAGTAGAAGGACCCACACATTATTGAAGGAATTGATGCCTGAAGTAAATATACCTTATGGAGAGATTGATGTGACATTTTTTAGGGATGATTTCCGCAGGAGAGACTCGCCCATTGCTCCCAATCAAACGAACATAGATTTCCTCATAGAAAATAAAAAAGTCATCCTGGTGGACGACGTTTTATACACGGGTCGTACAGTGCGCGCTGCCCTGGATGCCATGTTGGCATATGGAAGACCGCATTCTGTAGAATTGCTCGTTCTGGTAGACCGCAAGCGGACCAGGGAGTTGCCTATCGAGCCCGAATATGTTGGTGTTAAAGTGGACACCATCGAGTCAGAACGGGTCATCGTGAGATTGACAGAAGGTGGAGAGTCAGAAGACACCATCTATTTGATTGATCAGGGATGATGCTGACTGGAATATAAATCTATGGGGCTGTAGCGTAAAATTATTTTGAGGGATGTATCCTCTTTTTGTCCTTAAAGCACTTCGCCTTATATTTATCGTGGTTTTTGCTTAAAAAATCCAATATTCAAACATATGTCTCTGAGTACACGGCATTTACTGGGTATCAAATATATTAGTCCAGATGATATCCAGTTGATCATGAGCACCGCCGATAACTTCAAGGAAGTTATTAACCGGCAGATCAAAAAAGTTCCTACCCTCAGAGATATCACAATAGCCAACCTATTTTTTGAGAATTCTACGCGCACGAGAATTTCTTTTGAACTGGCGGAGAAAAGGCTTTCTGCCGACGTAATCAATTTTTCTGCTTCAAGCAGTAGCGTCCAAAAAGGTGAAACCCTGCTCGATACAGTCAAAAATATCCTGGCGATGAAAGTGGATATGATTGTCATGCGTCATCCCCATCCAGGAGCACCTGTCTATCTCAGTCATCATATCTCTGCACAGATCATCAATGCAGGTGATGGGACACATGAGCATCCTACACAGGCACTGCTGGATTGTTATTCACTTAGAGAAAAATTTGGCTCCCTGGCAGGTTTGAGAGTGGCTATAGTAGGAGATATTATGCATAGTAGGGTAGCTTTGTCCAATATTCTGGCCTTGAACAAATTGGGAGCTCAGGTGAAGGTTTGTGGCCCTCCCACACTAATACCCAAATACATCGAAGCACTGGATGTGGGGGTTGAATATAATTTTCAGAAAGTGTTGGAATGGGCCGATGCTGTCAATATGCTCCGAATTCAGCTGGAGAGACAAGATATCAAGTATTTTCCCACATTACGGGAGTATTCTATGTTGTATGGATTAAGCGTAAATCGCCTGAATTCCCTCGATAAAAGACTGGTCATATTGCATCCTGGCCCGATCAACCGGGGGGTAGAAATAGATAGTGAAGTAGCAGACTCAGATCAGGCAGTTATACTGGATCAGGTAGAAAATGGCGTGGCTGTCAGAATGGCGATCTTATATCTGCTGGCAGGAGCAAAATCCTGAGCCTCCATACAACCTTTTTGATTAAAACAGGTATGTTGTATACATAAACTGGAAAGAGAAACCCTAAATAGTTAAGCGTTGAAAAAGCTACAATGGCTGGTATTAAAATCTTACGCTAGACCCTTTTTGATGAGTTTTTCCATCGTGATGTTTATCCTGGTGGTTCAATTCGTCTCGGTATACATGGATAAAATAGCCGGAAAAGGAATCAGCGGGGATGTTTTTGTTAAATTATTTTTGTATGCTGCAGGGAAAATGATCATCACAGCTCTACCAGTAGGGATATTGGCAGGGGCATTGATTACTTTTGGAAACCTGGGGGAAAATTATGAACTGGCTGCTATCAAATCATCGGGCATTAGTCTTTTCCGGTTTATGAAACCCGTCATCCTGTTATCAACTTTGTTGATGGTTTTTTCTTTTTATGCTTCGTTTTACCTCATTCCTCAAGCCAATCTGAAGTTTTTTAGCCTACTTTATGACGTTACCCGCAAAAAGCCCGACGTCGCTTTACAACCTGGACATTTTTATTCTGATATAGATGGCTATGTCATACGAGTATCTGACAAAGATAAAGACAGAGGCACGCTGTTCGATGTGCTAATCTATGATCACACTGACAACCGTGGAAATACAGATATCATCCTGGCCGACTCAGCACATACCCAGACTATCGGTGGAGGCATGGCTTTGAAAATGACACTGTACAACGGTGCAAGACACGAAGAATACCCACCAGAAGCAGGTCGCCCCAACACGCTACCTTATGGTCGCACGTATTTTGACTCCCTGTACTATACCTTTAACCTGAGTGGATTTCAGTTAGATCGTACTGATGAAAAGCAGTTTAAGCACGAAATTATCATGCTAATGGGAGAGCTTAGAGTTGCCATCGATAGTCTTAAGCTTCGACGTGAGTCGCAGTTGAAGAAATATATTACCCAGCTATCCCGTAACAACCTCATTGATACATTATTTACCCAATATCGTTCCGATACGATCGACTTTAAATCCCACATCCAGCCTTATGATTTTGAGGGGAGAGACCCTTTGGTATGTCTGGGAGATGAAGAATCACTCTATGATTATGTGGATCAAGCCATGGTGGATATCCGGGGCCTGAAGAGTTATCTGGATTTTGTGAAAAACGAAAGTAAAGAAGCTAAGAAAACCTTGCGCAAGTTCCAATATGAGTATTACAACCGCTATGCCATGCCCATCAATGTGGTACTCTTTATGCTGATCGGCGTTTCATTGGGAGCCATCATTCGCAAGGGAGGCCTCGGTGCACCATCCATTATTTCTGTGATTCTGTTTATGATGTTCTATGTACTCATCACCCAGGGTAAAAAAATGTCTAAACAAGGGGTAATGGAGCCTATATATGGAGCATGGCTACCTATCATGGTCTTCCTGCCCCTGGCGATCATCGTTACCTATCAGGCTACCACAGACTCTAAGGTTCTGGACGAAAGTGTATGGGGAATGGTGAGAGACCGCGTTCAGGTTGCCTGGTTGATATTAAAAGAAAAGCTGAGCCGGAAAAGGTATCAAAATAAATATGAGGACGGGCAACAAATGACCGATATCTGATCCGTGAAAACAGATCAGTTAAGCGGATTTAAAACGGATAACCTACACCCAGGTTGTATTGTGTTCTGCCCGCACCCAGGTTCTGGGGAAATCTCTTCACGACCCATCCTTTATCAGGTGCATAAATTTGTTGGGCAATATCCAACCTCAAGACCAGAAAGGAAAAATCAAAGCGAAATCCTATTCCTGCATCCCAACCCAGCCGGAGATTATCTCTGGACAATTGACTCTTGGCTTCATCTCCGTTACTTTCAGGATTAGTTGAGATTTCTTGATTAAACCAGACATTTCCAGCATCAGTAAATAAAGCCATTTCGAGATAGGAAATTGCATCAAACCGGTATTCTGCATTCATTTCCAGTATCAATTCTCCTCCCGGTGCCAACAAACTACTGGCACTGGCTATCCCAAATACATTCTGAAATTCGGGTAATCTTACTGTGCCAGGACCCAGCGTATTGGAGCGCCAGCCTCGCATGGAATTGGCACCACCACTGAAAAACCTATGTTCATAGGGAACGTG
Source organism: uncultured Bacteroidia bacterium (assembly GCA_964468435.1). GTDB lineage: Bacteria > Bacteroidota > Bacteroidia > J057 > J057 > JBCCTX01. Next base: position 54,384 of record CAYXVE010000019.1, read on the forward strand.
CAAGTAAATATTTCCGGTCGTATCATTTCCGGTCCTGCGATAAGCTTTTGCTGCACCAATTAATCCTCGCAAGACCAGTTCACTTTTAGGGCTTAGGGGTATGAATCGTTTGTATTCAAAAGACCCCTTGATATACTGACCATAAAAAAGATTATCGTTGATCTGATTGTCTCCACGTTCACTATCGATCAGGATGAATCGGTCTAGCAAATAGGGGAGATTTCCTCCTATTTCTGCATTGAGCTGGTAGTAATGGGTCGCATATAATCGAGACTTTCCGTAGGTAGAATAGGTAAAGGTATAACTGGTTCTGGAACTAAATCGCGCCTGATAATCCTGCTGTATAGCTAATGGCAAGGTATCTATCCTTTGCTGAAAATCCCTAGAACGGATGCTTATGTCAATAAAGTCTACTGCTAATGGAGTAAGTATACTGGATACCACCTTATTGCGGTTGGGTCTGATATGCTGCCAACGGTAGGAGAGGTTCAGTCCCGTTATCAAACGATTGAATTCCCTTCTTCGTTCCTGGTTGATAGTACCAGTAAATACAGTCTGCGGACTCAATCGCTCTAATTCCATATTCCGCTTTTGACCAATGGGCAATAAAAACTGGGGAATGTTGAGTTGGATACTGCTCCCCAATTCGTAAAACAGACTCTGGAAATTACTCTGGTTCTCTTCACTTGCATAAAGGCCGAGATCACCACCAAAATTGAACTTCAGTAATTCCGAACGCTTGAAAGCGTTTTTATTGCTGATCCCAAGGCTTATACCCAGGACAGGTAGATTGGATGATGTCGTAAAATCAAAATCTGTGAAGGTCTCTGTACCCACTTTCAATTGGTACCTTAAAGCAGTCTGTAAGTTGATCGTCGTATTTAAAATACCTGTTTTTTCATGAGCATCATAGTTCATAGATGCTATCTGAAACATGCCAAGCTCTAGCAAGCGCTGCTGGGTGAGTCTCGCTTTGTCCTGGTTAAACAGGTCGCCTTCTTTGAGGTAAATTCTTCTGGCGATAAAATTATAGTTGATATCACGTGCCACCGTATGGGTGGCTTCAAAAGTCATACGCACAGAATCTGCCAACTTCCGTTGGGATAGCTTATAGTATTCCCGCTCTGCAGCACTAAGATTCTCTGCACGGTAGGTTTGTGTGAAGATATTTTCCATATCCGTCCCATCCTTTGCAGACCGGATATTTACCTTGATTTCCCCAATCCTGAATTTGGGAGGCATCTCAAGAAACTCTACCGTTACCAGGATAGGCTGAAAACGAGGTATCGTAGGGCCGGGTACGCTATAAGTTGTGTCTACAAGGTACTGGATCATGCCCTGACTGAACGTGAAATAACCCGCGTTTTTAAGGGCTTTGGTAAGCCTGAGTCGTTCTTGTTCCAGTAGTTTATGCTGATAGACAAAGGGAGTTTTACCTGGTTGACGGAGGAGTGAGGCAGTGGTGTCGCATGCACTAACAAATGATCGCCAAAGGGAATCGCTGTACTGATGGACAGTATCCCTGAGCTTATATTGCACATCAAAAATCACAGCGGGAAGAGCTTCTCTGACCTTAAAGCTGACATTGGCCTTCTGTTGCTCAAACCAGTTGTTGATTGTATCAATCTCATAGGTGATTTCGGGATGGAAATACCCCTGACTGAAACAAACATTTCGTAAATTTAAACTGTCCTTTCGTAGGTCCGACAGATTCACCAATATGGGATCTGCTCCGATTTGGGTGGTGAGCCAGTTGACTGTTTTTTGATAAAAACGATTGATATTACCTGATTTTAGCAACATTTTTTTAGTAAAAGAAGAGTCTTTTTCCAGTGATCTGCCAAAATTGTACAGGTGAAGATAGGTTTTGGGAATCAGTAGCCTGCGATTTGGCTTGAGTTGTATGGCTCTGTCGAGAAGGTTCTGATTAATATCACCATCGCGTTTGATGGAGACCCTATGTTTGAGAAGATATTCGTCTTTTTCCAGATGCCTGGTAGCGTTGCAACCCGTAGTAAGGAGTACAGCAATAATGATGCCCCATAAGCCCTCAATTTTTCTTAAACTTGTATCCATGCAACCATTAACTAAGATTAAATTACGACTTTTCCGTTCCCTTTCCCTAAAAAAACAACGATATAAGCAGCTACTCTTTATCGTAGAAGGAATGAAAATGGTTCAAGAAGCGTACCATTCTGACTGGGAGGTTCTTGCAGTGGTTGTTAGTGAAGATTCGATGGATAAATGTGCAGAAGTATATGTACTATACGAGGATAAATTGACTTACTTTACAACTGCCAAAGATTTTCGGACATTGAGCTCTCAGGAGAATCCTGAGGGGATTATAGCGATCGTGGTCATACCTCCTTCGGCAACTTTTTTGCAGGCTGATCCTGACTGGAATAAACTACGGGAAGGGCCTGGTTTTATACTAGACCGCATCCAGGATCCTGGAAATCTCGGAACTATTTTGCGGATTGCACATTGGTTTGGGTGGAGGCAAATCATATGTCTGGAAGGTACAGTAGATATGTTGAATCCCAAAACCTTGCGAAGTTCAATGGGGGCTGTATTTCACGTGGATGTATACTATTGCAAAGCTGTTGCAGGGAAACTTGCTTTTCCCGGCAGAAAGATATGGTTAGCAGATATGGAAGGGGTTTCCTTACGGGAGACAAAGTTTGATAAAAATGATTTATTCCTGATGGGTAATGAAGCAGGGGGAGTTGATCCACTACTGAGAGCGCACTCAAAATATGGGAACATACATATTCCTGGGGCTGGTCAGGCAGAGTCGCTGAATGTGGCAGTAGCCTCAGGAATTATTGCCTATGAATATCACGAGCAACATAAAGCAATATGAGATATATTACGATTTTATCATGGATCATGATCTTACAACTGTGGAGTGGGTGTTCGGGAGAAAGTGAAAATAATTCAGATTCAGCTCAGAATCAACCAGATACTTTGATTCAGGAAACTGTAGTAAAACCTGATTCGATCCCCTTGTATTACCTGCTGGGTAGATTTGAACCTGCTCAGGATACCCACTTTGTGCAAATCAAAAATATCCATGCAAATGGTTCAGCTGTTGGTTCATACCTCCGAAAAGAAGCATATGCAGCCTTCCAGCGGATGCATAAGGCGGCATTGCAGGATGGGCATGAGTTAATGATCATCTCAGCTACCAGAAATTTCGACCAGCAAAAGGCTATTTGGGAAGCCAAGTGGAGGGGAGAGCGCAAAGTAGAAGATCTGAATTTGGCTACAGATATTCAAGATCCCCAGGAGCGGGCACTAAAGATTCTTCGCTATAGTTCCATGCCAGGTACATCCAGACATCACTGGGGAACAGACATGGATATCAATAGTTTGAGCAATTCTTACTTTGAAGGAGGGGATGGAAAGCAATTGTATCAGTGGATGCAGCAACATGCTGCTTCCTACGGATTCTGTCAACCCTACATGGATAAATCCATCGACAATCGCACAGGTTACGAAGAAGAAAAATGGCACTGGTCATATGCTCCTCTTGCTCAAAAGTTTACGCTTGCTTATGAGACTTATATATCGGAACAGGATATAAATGGATTTGAGGGATCGCGGGTCGTCGATAGCCTAAATATTATCTCTCATTATGTATTGGGCATACATGAGTCCTGTATGCAGATAGATGATTAATAATACACTACCTGTGTTTGAGGATGTTGAAGATTGAATTCGCTAATCTCCTTATTTTTGATACGTGTGTTGTAGCAGGTAAGTGATTCCAGAGATGAAAGATTCTTCAGGGGGCGCAACTTTTTGACGCGGGTATTGGAGCAGTCTAGCACACGTAGATTGGTCAGCGATGCGATGGGTTTCAAATCTTTGATTTGTGTTCCTGAACATATCAGGGTTTCAAGAGAAAGTATATTAGATAAGGGATCTAATTCTTCGATTGGCGTGTTGGCTATGTCTAGGTAAATGAGCTGCTGCATGCGGCTGATGGGGGCCAGATTTCTCAGAGGGCTTTGGGCACAGGTGAGTCTTTCAAGCTGAGGTAGCTCGCTCAATGGTCCCAGATCAAATATTTGCGTACGTGCAATCTGCAGATTTTTTAGTCTTTTGAGCCGGGTTACAGGCTGTAGGTTGCTGATTTGGGTATTTCCTTCAATATTGAGTGTCATTAGAAATTCTACCTGATGCAGCTGCTTGGAATTTGGCACCTGATCCATTGAGACATGTTGACGAAAAATAAGCTGCCACTCTTCAGGTACATTTATCCACCAGCCCAGTAATTCGTCAGTATGATAGATGATAACTGTTTCAGGCTTTTGATTCAAGAAAGCCATAACTTGAGGCTGCTGCACCTGGGTGTTTTCACTAAAGATCATCTCAATCCTGGATAGCTTTGTGAGGGGAATGATATCTGATACATTGGTGTTGCTACAATCTATCCTGACCAGTCTCTGGAGTTCGCTTAGGGGCTCTACGGAGCTGATCTGAGTGCCAGAGCAATCTATTTCAAATAGCTGATTCTGATATCTGAGGGGATCCAGTGAGCTTACTTTGGTATTGCTGAAAGTAAGGGTTCGCAGTTCCAGAAGCGAGCTGAGGGGTGTAAGCGAGCTAATACCTGAAGCATCACATTGTAGCACCTGTAGATTTCTGAGCATACTTATCGGTCCCAGGTCTTCTATTTCTTCTTTCCCGCGAATATCCAGTTCAGTTTGGTTGGCGATAGCCTGTAGTTCCGCTTTGGAGGGAGATGAAGAAAAAGGGATATCGCCTTTGAGTACTTTTTTCCATTCGGCAGACATATTGGTCCACCATCCCCTGAGGTCGTCTGAGTTGTAAATGACTAGTGTCTCCGGGTGGCGGCGCATGTAGTCAAGGGCGAGTTGTTCAGTGATCTCTGTCTGATCACAGTAGATACTGGTTAGCGCTGGCAGCTCAGAAAGGGGTTCCAAGCTACTGACATGGGTGTTTTCACAGAATAGTTGTTTAAGGCTAGTGGCGCTACTTAGCGGCTCAAGACTATTGATATCTGTATAATTGCAGATCAGGCTTTCGAGTTCCGGCAGCATGCCGAGTGGCTCAAGCGATGCGATCGGTGTATTGGCACAATTGATCCGGTGTAGATTTTTGAGATTTTCCAGGGTTGCTAGGCTTGAGACCAGCGTTTGCTGAAAATCGAGATCCGTGATTGCTAGATTGTTGAAGATAGCCTTTAGGTTGTCTACCTGGGTAAAGGAGCAATTGAGGATTTCGAGTTTGGGGAGATATTGTAGCGCGCTGATATCCTTCACAAACGTATGGGAAATATTGAGTTCATTGAGTTCTGGCAAGAACTGTAAAGGTTCTATGTTTTCGATCTGGGTATGGCTACAGTCTAGTGATTGCAAAAGAGAAAGACTCTTGAGCGGAGCAATGGAATTTAAGGGATTTCCCGATATGTTCACCCTTCTCAGCCGTGTCATTTTACTCAGCGGACTGATATCAGTCAATCCCATCTCGCTCAAATCGATCTCTCTAAGATCGAGGATTTGTTTCAGGTCAGCAAACATCTGTGCTGTATTCAGGATGATCGTATCAAAGTGTTGTAGATACATTGTGCTATCGTAAACCGGATATATCTCGCTCTCAATGATCTCACTTACATTGTATGAAGTGATCAGTCGTATGGTATCTGTTTTTGGCACAAAGAGCGTATCATTCAGCTGTAGGGAGGTATTTAGTAGCAGGGCTTCCCGCATGGTCAGTGAATCTGCAATAGTAATCTCCTCTGCAAACAGCAATTTCCAGTCTATGGGGAGATTATCCCACCAACCCGTAATACCCGCCAACTCATTGAGCCTAGTAGTATAGATACTCACAATTTTCAGTTCACGTGTATTATCATTGAGATTTATCTCCACAAAGCGGGGTTGGGTATTGTCTACCGTTTCATTCTCTACTGTTACGCCTTCAATTTTTCGGTTCATTTTTATCAGAAAGAAATGCTCATCATAGTCATTAATGCTATGGGTGATTTCTTCTATATTGAATTTAAACTGTACCTCCTTGAAAAAGAAATCGATATCTTTGAGATAAGATTGTACGTCTTTGTTGGTAACTGTTGAACGGTTGGAGGCCAGGTCATCTTCGATCTGAACCTGATCATCGCGAAATATTTTCAGATGGGTGGTATTGATAATAATGTTTTTTTCCCGGGCAGTAGTGAGAGGGTTTCCCAGTGTATTAAATGAGAATTCCATAAAGGAGATAAGCTGCCTCACTTCTTGTTGGTACGAAGCTATATCTTCAGGAGTAAGCCGTTCTTGACTCTGAAGGGGAAAAACACAGAGTATCCCAATACAAGCTAATGCGCTAATACAACGTCCAATGCGACTATTCATGATAGATATACTTCAGGAGTATATTTTTTTGTTCTTCAGGTATATTGATCAACTTTGAAATAAGCCAGCCTCTGTTGGGACCACTTCGCTGTATTTCAGACAGCTCAAAATACCAATTTTCAACTTGAAGAAAGTGAAACTTCACTTTATTTATAGTTTCAAAGTTAAGATTTCCTCGCTTAATCTCGTAAAGAAAAAGCGTTAAATGGTCTGGCTGATATTCCCTTAAAGCGTAAAGTTCGACATTTTGTTGGTCTTTAAAAACCTTGCGAAGTGTCATAAAGTCGAGTTCATGGCTGAGGGGATGTATGAAGGGGGGAATACCATTGACAGAGTCTGCTTTCTGGAACATGGATTTAAAAGGTTCGAAGAAAACCTGAGTAAAGACCCATTTGTATCCCACCGGTTCTTTTTGCAACTTTAAAAATAAGGTAGCTCTCCGGTTTCGTCCATAGTATCTAAAAGTAGCTTTTACCTCTGCAAACCAATTATCGCCATAAAAGTCTAGATACTCAGGATCATAGGGCGTGGTAATATCCTGTATAAATTTGCCTTTAAGGGTTTCATTCAGATAGGGGTTATCTAAGTCAAAGAGTACGGGAAGATAATTTTTGCGCTGCTGAGGGTCCCTGTATTCCTGGTCGTTGGGGTAATACCGCTCTCCTCTGGGGCTTTCCTCACAATTGAATCTCCTGAAAAATTGATTTACCTGCTTTGTCTCAGCGTATAGTAGAGACTCATCTCCCAGATAATCGTCTACCACCTGCGAAAGCCCCATGTGATAAGAACATACTCCCCATAAAAAACTGCCAAAAAGAAAAAAGCAATTCCGCATGTTAGGAACAATAAAGTGATGTGCTCAAAGCTAAAATTGGCATGATAAAATTGCAGTGTATTATACTAATCAATAAAATCAACCAGAGGAAGTCAATCTCAGACTTCCTCTTCGATGCTGTTACGTTTAAGGCAGCGTTTCAGTTACACGTATATCACCCAGCATTACATCCCAGAAATCGATGATCCTTCCATTAATCTGAGTTTGCTTTTGTTCTACATATATGGTGATATCTTTTTTGGTGGTATCTTTATATTCCATACCGTCATCTCCGGTTCCTTCAAATCTTTGAAAAATGGTTATGACCCCTACATACCGCCCATCGGGTTGCAGCACCAGGTCGCTGATATATTCTATGTTATACCATTGTATTTTGACCTGATTGTAATTTAAAGCCATGAGTCTTTCAAAGTATCTGCGCACTTCAAAATACAGGATCTCTGGCCTGCTGAGTGAAGAAACACCGATCTCACTTCCTTCTGCAAATAATTCTACAGCACGGTCAATGACTCTGTTGGCCTCAGAAAAGGGAGTTTCTTTATCTCCAACGATTGCAATATATTTCCCCAGGTCCCTTACTTTTTCCAGGGCCAGTGAATCGATAGCACGCTTTCTATCCGGGCTGATATCATTTTGAGCAAAGGTTGCCTGTGCTCCGAAAATCATGAGCATTAGGGCGAAAATTGTGATTCTTTTATACATATTCTAAGTGTTGGTATGTTGAATAATGATGAAACTTACGTGTGACAAAGGCTTAGTATTTCCGGGAAAGCTCTAGTTCGGTGATTTTGCCATTTGTGTTGTACTCTACGTTTGACACGACGTCCATGCTGCGCTGGGTATCTTTGAGATAGTTGAGGTATTTGATGATCGTTGTGGGTTCATCATAATCTTTGATTCCGCCACTTTCATTGATCACGATCAATACGGGGGTATTGTCTGAAGAAAAATATTGCAGCATTTCATTGATTTGCTGATTAGCATAATCTACATCGCTGGTGCTGGCAAGATTCTGAAATTCCATATTCAGCTGAGAAGAGCTGATTCCCTCTGCAGCGGGTACGGGAGTGCTGGGTTGCTGTGTCTGCGTCTCCAATGCAATGCGTTCCTCGCGGAGTTTACTTTCCACCTGGCTGATAAGCAAGCGTATCTCGCCATCATCGAGGTTCATATTTTTAACATAATTGAGGTCTTCTTCTTTTTCTCTTAGCTCAGCCATTGAAGATGCTGCCGGACTGTTAAGGAGATTTTCCAGAATGACCTTTGCCTCTGCTATTTTAGCTTCCTTTTCCCGTTGAGCAGCTTCCATAGCCTGCTGTTCAGCAAGCTTTTTCTTGGATTTACAACCAGTAGTAAACATGGGCGTCGCCAGCAGGATGATCAAGAGCAAGCGTACACTGGTGTTGAGCATGGTTTGGGAATTCATATGAATCTTTTTAGAAATTAACATTTTTTGTTTTTGAACATTAATGGTAAAGCTATGAAAAACATCCCTGGATAGGAAGTATGTACTAGTGAACTTCAATTCCAGGCTAGTGATTTGCGATTTTTCCAATACTGAACGGTATTTTCTCTTAAACGCTTCTCCCACTCCGTATCGTATAAAGAACGTTGTATCCCGAGGGCATCGAGGTTTGAGCGGAGGTGATCCTCGCGCGCGGCTCCGCTAAGAATGATATGCGCCCAGGGCTGTGCCATTGCAGCAGCGATCGCCCAGGCATCTATATCTGTGCCCGCTTTTTGAGCGTATTCTGATAGCAATTGCTTCTGGGTACCAAACTCAGGATCTGTATTCTTGGCTGTCAGCCTTCCATTTGCCAGCACTTCTTTGAGGATAATGCCCATCCCCTCTTGGGCAGCCAGCTCCAGTTGTGGACCTGCAGAGGGTTCTAGTAGGTTCCAGGTCGCCTGAACGCAGTCAAACAGCCGTGTTCCGTCTATGTTTATTCGCATGGCCTTTGCCAATACTTTGGGCTGATCCGCTCCGCTCAGAGACAGCCCTATCAGCATTCCCGCTTCCTTGATCCCGGCCAGCCGGCTGAGTACGGAAATATTGTCCAAAACCCCGCTTTCAAAGGTTGCAGAATGTATTTGATATAGCCTGAGATAATCACCCAGCCTTGAGTTGCTTTCAGGCCATTGGCGGTCAAAAACTTCAGGGGTGTGGGATTTAACTTCGTGAACTTCCGCATCTACCTGCCACTCCGCTGTGTAGGTGTAGCCCCATTTAGAACCTACATTGATCTCATCCCTGCTCATAGATTGCTTTTTGAGCCAGTTTGACAGAAAAATTTCGGCCTTTCCATAGGATTGGGCCGCGTCAAAGTACCTGATGCCAAGACTTAGTGCCAAATCGAGCATCTGGTGGGTCCGCTTTTCCATTTCAGAAACCTTGTATTCATAACTCAGGTCTACACCGTGTCCGAGGTTGATATACCCAGGTCTTCCCAGCGCAGCAAGTCCCAGTCCGATCCTGGAGACATTCAATCCCGTATTTCCAAGCTGTAGGTACTGCATCAGTCGATAAATTTTTTTAACAGTTCTTCTATGGGATGATTGATCAATTTGCCGAGCCGTAATCCTTGATTTGCAAGACTTTTGTTGAGTACATCCCGGAAGTAGAAAGCTACCGATCCTACAAAATCAATTGGATAACGATTTGCATCCTGAAATCTGCATACAGTTGTGGATAAAAATAAGGTAAAGCGTTCGAAAACGAGATTCTCTACTTCAGGATGGTGCAACATCCTTGGAATAAATAGTGTCAGATCTCCCAGCGCAATCTGAGGTCTGGCTGCATGATAGATTTCCCCCCGGAGTACTTCGGGTTCCTTTCCCAGAATACAGATCCATTCCTGCTGCAAGCTTTCAGGGAAATCTCTCTGTAATAAGGTTTTGAGCAGAGATTTTCCCAGGTCTACCCCTGAGCCTTCATCTCCCAACAAGTATCCATGTCCCCCTCTTCGCTCTACAATGTTTCCGGATTCATAACGGCTGGCGTTGGAACCCGTGCCTAGTATACAGATAATTCCTGCAGGTCTACTTGTGGCATGTACAGCTGCCAGTAAGTCGTCTTCCACATAAATATCTGTATCCGGCGACATGGATTGAAGTGTCTGGTACATAAAATCCCTTTGCGAAGGATCTCTGAGACCGGCACCGTAAAAGAAAAGTGTAGAGATGGGTTGATCCAGGAGATATTGTTGAAATATATCCTTTACATGGGCTTGAAAACTGCCTGGGTCATAGGTTGTCGGGTTGAGTCCTACAGTTCTGAATGATTTAAGCATGATTCCATGGCTACATACTCTCCACTCGGTCTTGGTAGAGCCACTTTCAGCTAATACGACAACAGACATATCTTTTAAGTCGCTTGAATTCTCAATTGTAAATCTGCCAAGATAGTCATGTAATGCGAATATGCCATATAGGGAGAGGATGAGTCTTGATGTTGTTCTGACATGGCGGAAAAATAACCTGCCTGTTGGAGGAGTGCCCAATCCTGTTGAAGTCTTTCATCTGCTTGTCCATTTCCGCAAGCATGTCTTAGTTCATATAGTTTTTCCAGGGCTTCCGCTTGCATGGGATTATGATTCCACTGAGAAAGGTCTCGCTGATACCAGGCCCAGGATGTAGTTTGAAATACATCATAAACGCCTACAGGCCTGTACTTTGACGTAACTTCAGAAGGTGTCAAAAAAGACATTCTGGGAAACTGGAATACAGCTTCGGGCAAATGGTTGAAAAATGACATGATGCCATTTTCCTTATGGCGGAAAATTTCATAATCCAGTGAAAGATTTACTACGTCTCCTTGGCTGGCATGCAACCAATGGGCATACTTATGGGCAGTCAGTGGAAAATGTTCCCAGCTTTGATCATTGAAGCGAAAGGAAATGTCTTCTGATAAGCTGCTGTTGCGCAGCAGAAGCGATGTACCCTGAACATCTGAGGGATTATACAGATAGTTGGTTGACCGCTTTGCCAGTAAATGAGATACTCCTTCGCACATCACGCCATTGTATTGGTTGATATTGGCATAATACCCCATAAAATTATTGTAAATCATGTGGGTATTACACAGTATACTGGGGCTAGCACCAAAATGTACTTGCAGAGCCCGTTTTTGCTGGATGAGTTCCCTGCTAAACTGATTTCGATCGTGTAAAAAACTTAGGCTATGATAATATGGATAGTTAATCCACTCCACACAACCTGTCTGGGTGAGTTCCAGGAAGGATTCCAGTCCTTCAGGAGCATATGCTTTGAGTAATTCTAGGGATATCCCGCTGATCGAGAATGACAAGCGAAACATTTCCCGGTATCTTCGGATCAGGTCTAAAAATAGGCGATTTGCAGGAGCAACGATCTCTTCATAATACTGACGTACTTGAGATTGTGTTGTTGCGACATCTATATATTGGTGGTCGTTTCCCAGTTGAAAAATGTCATAGGACTTCAGGGTAATGGGAATGTGTATATGAAAGTGTATGCAAACCGCAGGCATAGGGATTTTATAACCGTACAAATTTCTGAGCTAATTTGAGCTTTTTCCCTAATAATACAAAATATATATCAGCCTATTTGATTAGTGCTATCAATCAGTTATTAGTAAAAAATAAAGAAAAATCAGTGGTAAAAGCGTACGAATTAAAACATTTATATGGTATAACCATTCTGTGCAAAAACAATGCTTATGTAAAGTATTTTTGATATAAGCTTTTTTGAGTAAAAACACAGTTGTTGATAAATCTGCATCAGGTAATGATAATTTTTACAAATACTTACCTTTTCAGTCCTTTGTATTTATGATTAGTTTATTTGTGTTGTCAATTAACTATTTGTCGCTGCTGGATGTAGTTGTGTGTGGTGTTAAATGATATATGGAAATGCTTAAATAGGATTTTTATGCGTTTATTTTATGGATAAACGCTTAATGTTCATTAATGATTTGTGGCTTGTATAAATTTATTTTTTCCATAATCTTACATAGTCAACATGGTTAAATAATTTTTATTTATGTGTGGAAAAGGGTGTGAATAATAAATTTTGAATATCATATATATAATTGTTAAAATTGAAATGTACGCAGGAGGGGAAATTTAATGGGGACGTGCATTGGATTTTAACAGACAAGTGCTTTAATTATTCGATTAAACATGGTTCAGAAAAATCATAGACCAGATAGCGAGGAAATACTAACCGTTTACAAACTGAGAAACATTCAATCACATGCATTAACTGCGATTGAGTGTGTTTTATATGCTTTTTCGGATATGGATGATGATGAATTGACCGAATCTCAATTAAGAGCTCTGGAAAAATTATATGAAGTATATGCGAAAATCATAGAAGTCTAAAACCTAGTATATCTCAATGGGTAGGCAGGCAAGGAACTGCTTGTGAGGGAAAGTTGTATCAGAAGGATTCTCTGATATTCAGATAGAAGCCCGGACGCTGGGTACCTAATGCAAAATCTATGCGGATATTTACATTTTCATCTCTGCTGATTAGGTACCTGATACCGAAACCCAAAGAGGTTTTTAGGTTATTCCACGTAGTACGGGCTAAATCGGGTGATACATTACCTGCCCCGGCGAATACTACACAACCCCAGCGTTGTCTGAAGGGGATCTCGCCTTGATTGAGCCATGTATCCCGGCCAAAAGGAATTCGCAATTCTGCTTGGGTAGCCCACATGGCGCGATCCCTGAATCGCCCCTCGAGATGACCTCTCATGATCTCATCGCCTCCTAGCAAAGCCATGTATTCGAAAGGGGGATTTCCCCAGTTGTACTCTGTTAGGGTCTGGAGGGCTAGAATATATTTATGGGATAGCAAGGGGATATAATGTCTCAGATCCAATCTCAATTTGGAGTACTCAAACTCGCTACCCAGCCATCGAGGATATAGGGTAAATGCACCTCCCAAAAACGGACCACGAGTTGGATTGACTATATTTTCCCGCCGGTCCCACCTGGCCGTAAATCCCAGGCCCACCTTTCTGCCACCATTCCTGCCAGGTATTTCCTCATTGATCTTTAGCATGCCATTTTCATCTTTTTTTACAATTCTTCCATTACTCACATCAAGTCTACCCCCCAGGAAGATAGATCTTGAAACTTGGGAATAATAATTTACCTCCAGTAGAGCAGTCTGAGTTGTATAGATCTCCTCATCCTGATCAAGTGAATTGCTTCCAATTCCGTAAAACAGCAGAGGAAAGCGAATCCAGAATATCTGACCATCTACAATGTGCTTGTTTCCTGGAAAGGAAAACTCAAATGAACTCCGGATTTTGATTTGATTGCGAATGGTATAGCTCAATGGAAACCTCACGGCAGAAAGACGGGTTCCGACAGGGGCATTCCTGAATCTAAAAAAATATATACTGATTACTCCGAGGCGCAAAGAGGTCTCTGGAGAAGAGGTGATAATCGGCAACACCACAAATTTACCTGGCTTTTCTTCCTTTTTGTTGCCTTCTTCTTGTTTTTCCGAAAGAGAGTCTTGGGAAATAGAGTCTTGAGATAAGGCCCTGTAGCTGAAAAACGGCATCAGCAAGAGCAGCAGTATGGGTAATTTAGTGTTGCAGGACATGGGGAGCATAATGTATGATATTGATCAACGGAAAATATGAATCTAAGATATGGAGTAGGATGTATCGATCAGTGGCCATACAGTTTGTTGAGGCGCAGTTTATCGCGTTCAATCTCCCTTTTCCACTGTTGGTAAAAGTAGTAAGCGGCTTTTTTGCCTACATATCGCCAATGCCAAGGTTCGGGATGAATATCAGTAGAACTCCTGTAATAATAAGTCGGAATCCATCCTTTTTGAATTCCAAATTCGAGGAGCCACAAAAATGTACGGGAATCTTCATTTACATGGCCAAAATCTACAGCCGTGCCGATATGATGTTCTGAATAACCAGGAGCTTCAGCCGTGTGAGATCCCATGGAGCTGTAAATTTTTGCTTGATGCTGGTAGGACCTGTATGCGCTTCGAACCTCCAGGTGAATGTTGTAGAATGCTGCTTGATCGATGAGTGAATAAAGGGAGGGTTTGATTGCCTGGTATATTAATACTTCAATGATTTGTCCACTGCTGGAAACACCCTTGATGGGAGTCAAAGGAATGTTGGGGAGGTATTCAGTAAATTTACAGGATACCCCAATCGGAAGTCCCACAAAGTCTGTCAATTTTTCTTGTGCATAGCTGTTCACTACCAGTATGAACTGAAAAAAAATATGCAATTGGGTATTCCGGGCAGATACAGGGAGTAGCATGGATCAGAAATCTACTATAAGTTAATACTTTTTTTGCCATTAGTACAACTCTTGAAATGCCCGTTGAATAGCCCGTTGAAGTTCTTGGGGACGAATGGGTTTAATAAATTTGGCCAGTATATTGTGATGGGAAACTGGAAGATCAGGGAAGTCGCTTGCAGATGTGCATATAATATTTATTTTAGGAGTCAATTGCTGGATAATTTCCACGCCGGAGACATGGGGGAGATTCATATCCAGCAGTATGAGATCAATATCTTCATTTTGCAAAACGCATAGTGCATCTTTCCCGTTATCAACACTCTTCATGACCGTTAAGCCAGGAATCTTGCTACAGAGGCGTTCCAGTGACATTCGCATCATGAGATCATCATCGATGATTAGACATTTCATATTCTTGGGTTAATAATTGTTTGGCTTGTTCTAATCCGATAGTCAGGCCACTGATCAGTAAGGAAACCATGGAAAGTGTTCGGTCCAGTTTATTTTTATGCTTAAAATTGTGTTCGATATGGTCCGCCCAGATACGCATTTGATGCATGCCCATCAATCTTAACTTTGATTTGAGTTTGTGTATCCAGTATTCTGCTTCCTCGTAGTTTTCCTTATCCAGAGCTTGCTTAAGCGAGTTTAGGTTTTCGGGTACCTCTTCGATAAAAATTCTGATCATCTCGCTTTCAAATTCTGTTTCTCCCTGAGATAGCTCTTTCAAATATGTTAAATCAAATTGGTACGTTTGAGTATTTATCTCGTTGAGAAATATGTAAATAATTCCTAAAAAGTCTTTTTTGTGCAAGGGTTTTGATATGTATGCTACAGCACCCGCTAACTCAAAGGATTTCCGCTCATGAGGTCTCAACGTTCCAGTTACCACGAGTACAGGCACATTGCCTGCCATGGAAATTATATCATGTGCTGAGCCATCACTGAGATGGTAATCTGTTATGATCAGCTCGTAGAGGTTGTCTTTCATCAGTTTTGAGGCATCCTTCACATAGTTAGTGATCGTGTAGGTGATATCCTCTACTTTCGACATGATCCTGCGGAAAGCCATCTGGTCTATCGTATCATCTTCTATATACAAAATGTTCCACATATCTCTGTTTGATTAATCAATAAGAAAGTTCGCTGGTCTCCCAGTATAATTTGATTGACTTCATTACATCGATAAAACGGTTGTAATCAAAGGATTTCAACATATACCCTGCAATGGAGAGCTTATAGCTTTCCAGTTTATCGTGATGATCTTCTGAAGTAGTCAGAACGACAACAGGAATAATTTTTAAGGAATCATCTCCTTTAATGATTCGCAAAAACTCCAGACCGTTCATTTTGGGCATATTCAAATCTAGCAAAATGATACCTGGCAGATTATTTCGATTGTTTTGTAGCCATTCCAGGGCCTCTTCGCCATTTTTGCAAAGAACAAGCGGATTGGTAACACATAGCTCTTTAAGGACCTTTTTGACAGTCATAGCATCTACCAGGTCGTCTTCTACGAGTAATATAGGTTTGAGGTCTTTCATTATGAAAGGATTATTTTTTTGCATTTAGATATCGAGATTTAATTTAGGAATATGAGGAACAGTAAAATAAAAACAGCTTCCTTGACCCAGTTCTGATTCTACCCAGACTTTGCCGTCAAAGAGATTGACAATCTTTTTGACGATTGAAAGTCCTACACCGGTAGCTTCTACTTCATCTCTGGGGCGAAGGGTCTGGAATATGCGAAAGATCTTTTCGTGATATTTAGGAGATATACCCGGGCCATTGTCTTTGACCCAGAATGTGTATTGGTGTAATCCCTTGAAAAATCCGATTTCGACGCGGCCATTTTCTTTGTCGTTGTACTTGATGGCATTGCTCACTAGGTTCTGAACTACCTGCTGGAAACTGATCTTGTTATATTTGATTACAGGGAGATGTTCAGGAATAGATATTGTTACTTGATTACTATTATTATTAATCAGATCAATAATCTCCAGCACAGTCTGGTGAGTGTCTAGTTCATATATTTCAGTATTAACCCTACCAATCCGCGAGTAATTGAGTATTCCCGTGATCAGCTCACTCATCCTGTTGACACGTCCCCTCAATAGAGTAAGCTGTTGTTTACCATCCTCATCAAATTGATCTTCGTAGTCATCTGCTATCCAGTGGGCAAGTGAACTGATGGCACGTAATGGTGCTTTAAGGTCGTGAGACACGACATAGGCAAAGTCTTTGAGCTCGCTATTAGCTCCAGCAAGTTGTTTGAGCAGGTTCTCTCGTTTCTCTTCAGCACGCTTGCGTTCGGTGATATCCCGGATAAATGCACTAAAAAAGTGCTCATCATCCAGTTTGATCGGTATGATGGTCAACTCGATCGGGAATTCCATTCCCTGGCGGTTCATAGCCGTGATCTCCAGGCGTTGGTTCAGGGCGGGACCTTCATCTGTTTCTAGATAATGATGAAACCCATTGTGATGTGCCTCGCGGAATTGAGGGGGTATAATGGTTTCTGCCAGGGAAAGTCCCTGCATTTCCTCCTGAGACCAGCCAAAGATCATTTCTGCTCGGGAATTCCATTCTGTTACCATACCTTTCTGGTTGATCACAACCACTGCATCCAGAGCAGAATTGATGATAGCGCGTATTTTGGCCTCACTGGCTCTAAGAGATTTTTCTGCCTTTTTCTGCTCCGTAATGTCGTTGATCACGTTGATCGTGCCAATGATGGAGCCATCGGCACTGCGATAAGGAGAAGCATGGATCATAGACCACCATGTCGTGTCATTTGGTTTTTTCTGCTTAAATGTGAGGGTATCGCTTTTACCCTGTAATCTTTCTGTTATATGAGTTGGGATATGCTCCCATTCAGATTCTGGGGTAAACAGCTTATGTGCAAAAGCTCCTATGAGATGGTCCCTTGAATGTCCTGATATAATAGATATTTGACGGTTGGCATATATGATGCGATCCTCCAGGTCAGTTACGATGATGCCTTCATTGATGTTTTCCACCACAGTCTGATATTGGTTCAAATTTTCGGCTAGCATCTTGGACATCGTGTGCTCTTGTATCGGAATAGTGGGTACAGCCGGGGGAGCAAGTAATGCAGACAGGTTGAAGTGTAGTTTCTCGATGATAGGCAAAAGCTCTTTCAACTCTTCAGGTAGTATGGTATCTAGTTTGGCGTTGCGATAGAGCTTTAAAAAACCCATGTCGCCGATCTTCATTAGACCATAGCTTCCCTGTGTGATATCGTATTCATGTACGAATAAATCAAATTGTCCGTCTCGGTCTGTCGTGGTTGTATACATTTGATTACTGAGCTGATGTAGCATCATATTGGCGGGAGCAATGGATAGGTGGGGTATACTTTTTTCTGGTTTTTCGGCAAACAGATAAAAATGCTCAGCAGGTTGATCTTTTG
Organism: uncultured Bacteroidia bacterium; assembly: GCA_964468435.1. GTDB lineage: Bacteria > Bacteroidota > Bacteroidia > J057 > J057 > JBCCTX01. Next base: position 72,300 of record CAYXVE010000019.1, read on the forward strand.
AATGGTGATGGATATAACATCCCTTGAGCCATATGGAAGCATAACTAAGTCCTGCTTTTTTTTGCAGGGTCTTTAAAAAGGAGTTACAATTTTCATATGCACTGCGACTGATCCCTATGGACTGCATTAATTCAAACAAAACCCTGAAATTACCAGAACAAAGTTTACGTGTTTCGAATCGGTCTTTTACCATGTGTAGCGCATGTAATAATTATAATCAAAATTAAATAAAAAATGTTTATTATAAAAATAGTATTTTTTTATAATTAAAAAATAATAAATCTCGTGCTTTCCTATTCTGCTATACACATGATAAATAGCCTGTTGTATTATCTGACTTAGTTCAGATGATTGGCTTGCTACAGCAGGCTTTTAGCTCTGGAATGAAATAAAAGGGTTGAATAGGGAAAGGGGAGTGAAAGAAGCGATCCTGTTTTATATGGGGATTCGAAAACGCCGCGGATCTTTGTATTCTAGGGAATAGTATATTATAAATAATTTGAAATTGAAAAGAATGTTAAGCTGAGAGCAGGAGTTGATAGCCTAAGCAATGTTCAGGAATTGGGAAAAAGGGGCATGCAAGACGAAAGAGCGCATAGCTCGGATCACTTTTTGATGCGTTGCAATAACATGGAAACCTGATCATTGGATAATCTCAGTCCATAGGAAGTGCGTTCGATCTTCCATTGCGTAGACTGCCCATCAGGTTTGATAACCGTGAGAATATTACCGGACATTTCCCAGCGCTGTAGACTTGCATGTCCTCCCGAATGGGATCCAATGATTGTATGGAAGATGATATATCCCTCTTCTCGTATCTCTACTTTCTGATGTACAGGATCCATAGCTTTGTCAAGTCCTGAATAGTCATCGTATTGGGACATGTTATGATAGTATCCCAAAATATCAGTATCTGTGAGATCTGCAGGTTGGTTGTTTGGTTCATTGCAGGCGACTAACAAGGTTAATAAATAGATAAACTTTCTCATAACCTTTTTTCATAAAACGAATCTTCGGTTAGGAAATTATACTTTTCCGGTATAATAGTGAATAGTGGCTGGGATATGTTGCGCTTAAGATATTATAAAGTTAATAAAGCGTAGATATATAATATATATACTTATGATAAGTATAAATTTGTATATTTATTATAATGTATATTACGAATATGTTCAAAAAATGTTTGAGAATGGCGGATGAATTATAGGTAATGAAGCGGGCAATTTTGGCATGATTATCCAAAAAAGTCCCTTTTCTTTCTTACCACTAACCTGTTCATCAATACATCGATCACGATGATAGGCTCGTTTTTTTCGATGGGAATGCTTTTACTCAGCGCTTCATGGATTTCTCCTTCTACCTCTACATAACCACAATATTTGATTTTGGTAATTGCCACTCCCTCAGATCCGATTAAGCTCTTGAGAAAATCATTCCGTCCTTTGAAATAGATTAAGGATACAAAATACATTGCAAACAAATGGAACAAACATGTTAACGATTGAAATTTAGCAGTTTTCATATTTAGTATTTGTTTAATGATACCTTTAAAACTGTTTTTTAGCGATTGGTGTTGCAATAGCGGATACTATGGATCATCAATACAACAACTGGACTTGAAATGCTATTGGATATCCAGATCTGTATATGTATCTGGAAAAGATTTGGAGTTTTTCTGGATTTCTGATAGTTTTAAAGCTTAGTTATTCAGCTATTACAAAATATATCAGTATTTAATGAAAGTGATTGAGTTTTCCAGTATCTGGACACTGGTACTAAGGGTGTATGATGCTTCTGGAAAGTCATACCTATACCGGGACAATAAATCTATATATTTTGGAAAAGAGCAACCAGTTAATCCAGGCGAAAAAATTTCTCTGAGAGAGCATATCGAGGAACTTGTTGGGAAAACAATATCTGGATCTACTTTATATCAAAATTATCATAATGTTGTAATTAAATATCTCAACGGCGAAGAAGAAGATACGAGTATCGATCCTCAAAAGCTGGATATCCTTCAGACCTATATCCAGAAGGGAATTGAATTGTATGATTTGAAAATTCCGCAGTACTTAGTCAAGGAAAAAACCAGGACTCAGAGGCCTGTTTCAGCCAAGCTCAATCTTTTTGCCAACACGCATTGGTATATATATCAGTATGATGAATACAAAATTATGGAGCGTACTTTTGGGCAAAGGCAAAGAGTTACCAGGATATGGGGAATCAGTCAGTCGGTATTGCGAATCGATGAACATCTCGGTGCAGAAATTGAAACCGATAAACGTACTAGTCCCGAAGAAATCAGAAACTCAGACTATACAGGTATAGTTTCTCTGGATGAAAATGCGATCCTTGAACTGGTATTTAAGACTAAAAAGACAGATGAAAACAAGTTGCATATCAAGACCATTATTAACAGGGGTAGCTTATTTCCATTATCACTGGGATCTTATCTAAGTGCTGATCATGAAGGTTATCTTAAAGCTGGTACGGTAGTAATGGAGCAGTTGAGAGACGACCAGATCACAAATGCTGAACCTAAATTTTATCAGGGTAATTCGAAAGAGTATATGGAACTTGATACCTATATACGAGATTACTTAAAAGATAAACAGTATAATTACATCAAAATCCCAACTGGAATTTCTGCTAAACCTGATTTATTTGAGTGGTTAAGTAACAAACAAAAAGAACGCCTTAAGCAGCCAGATAAATATCAAAATTATCTTTATGATGTATTCATCGCTGCTCCAGGGTCAACGCTTACCATGGATCAATTCAAGGAATTGAATGATGTTGTGAAAAAAATTGAAAAGACATTGCAGGAACATCGGTATTTAGACAGGGTATTTCATAACTCACTCCAATACGATGATCAGAGACTCATCTGGGAGCAGTCTGAAGTGCTGAAAAACCAAGTATTAAGTAATATTGAATCCAGTAGGTATTTTATGTTGATCTATCCGGAGCGGGTAGTTTCCAGCTCATTAGTGGAAACTGGTTGGGCTTTAGGTTCTTATAAGCCTACTATCATCTTTCATAGAAAGGGAAATGAGTTGCCTTCTATTCTTAAGAAGCACAATCTGATACAGAACATGGTTTCAATAAAAGTGATTGAGTTTGTTGATTACAATGATATTATAACCTGTGTCAAAACTCAACATGATCTGTTTGACTGGAGTTAATTACTCAGTAGTGCGCTTTTTTATCTGTGATGTATCCGTTGGTATAGGTTGTTGATCTTTTGACATCTATAAAAATGATGGCTGTTACAGAAATCAACAAATCCGCAATTGGATTGTTACACTTATTTTAATATTCCCTATATTAGAAGCAATTATAACTCTTGTACCTGATACATGTCTGTCCGCAAACCTCCTGACTTTGATCTCCACCCCATTTCATTTTCCCATGCTGATGCTTCTGGCTTGTTCAGGGCCATGTGCTATCGAGTAATTGATGGTGATACTGCCGATTTTCTAATTGATCTGGGTTTTTACAATTACACCTATATCTCATTGCGATTCCTGGGTATTGACACCCCTGAAACCCGTGGGACATCGGGAGCAGAACGGGAATTGGCATTGGCTGCCATGGCACGTGTCGAAGAATTAATACTGGATCAACCGGTACTCATACGCACCTATAAGGAAAGTACTTCATTTGGGCGTTTTCTTGGGGAGATATGGTTTTATTCTGATGAAGATTTTGGCGAGAGCATAACCCCCTTGATAATACTACTGGAAAATGACCAGCATATTCAAGTTATACCTTTGATACAATTGATGTTGATTGAGGGCTTCGATAAACGTGATATGGAGTAGCCTGGCGGGGCTTTGCTGCGTACTATTCGAAAATACCCTGAATGTAGACCAATTACCCCCATTGTATCAAAAAGTGCATGACCTGTCTAACAACTATAACCAGGTAGTTGAAGAAAGTTGATTTTTAGACTTCTTCTATGCGGGCTTTTTGAGATTCAGGGCCTCATTGAGGTAAGAGACAATATCTCCAAATAGATAGTGCATAAAGAGGTAATTCATAACGACTACCAATGCAGCAAAGACGATCGTCCACAAGATTCCCTTTTCTTAGAACCCATCCCCAACGAAGAATGGAAGGGAGTAAAATGTTGGGGAAATCAGTTTGATTTTATTGGGTGGTTTCC
>CAYXVE010000020.1:0-1410 GCA_964468435.1 uncultured Bacteroidia bacterium
GATTTTCACAGATCTTATGATTCCCCAATGACACAATATTCCAATGACGCAATATCCCAATCCCCTTGGTTCCCTATTCCTGAAAGTTCTGGCTTCACCCTTCAGAACCTTCCGTTCGGAATTTTTTCCACACCTGATCAAGGTCCCAGGCCGGGTATTGCAGTAGGAGAACATATCCTGGATCTGGCCAAAACATATTTAGTAGGACTCATGCCTGGCCTCAGTATAGAATTTTCTATTCTGATACAGCCGACTTTAAATCCATTAATTAGTCAGGGAAAAGCGAAAACGGATTTGATCAGAAAAATAACCCAGGAGGAATTACTAAATGAGCATTCATCCTGGAAAGAACATGAAATCATTTGGGTAAAACAGTCTGATGCAACCCTACACATGCCTATACAAGTAGGAAACTATACTGACTTTTACTCCAGTATCGAACATGCAACAAATGTGGGAAAGATGTTCCGCGATCCAGAAAATGCTTTGCTTCCCAATTGGCGTTATCTTCCTGTAGGATATCATGGCAGGGCTTCCTCAATCGTAATAAGCGGTACGCCGGTTCATCGGCCCAAAGGTCAGATGCTTCCCAAAAATTCAACTCAACCTGTATTTCAGGCAACTGAGAAACTGGATTTTGAACTGGAAATGGCCTTTGTAATCGGGAAAAATTCAGAAATAGGGAACTCCATTCCCATTCATGAGGCTGAAAATTATATTTTTGGATGGGTATTGTTCAATGATTGGTCTGCACGGGACATACAGAAATGGGAGTATGTGCCCCTAGGTCCGTTTTTAGGGAAAAATTTTGCTTCCTCTATTTCACCCTGGATCATTCCCCTAGAAGCATTAGAACCATTTCGTGTCGATGGCCCTGCTCAAACCCCAGCAGTATTGCCTTATCTTCAGTCTGAGGGAAAACAAAATTATGACGTCAACCTGGAAGTAGCGATTAGTCCTGAAAATGGTTCGGAGACTGTCATTTGCCAAACCAATTCCCACCACATGTACTGGAATATGTCTCAGCAGCTCGCACATCATACCGTCAATGGATGCAATATATGTGTAGGGGACCTCATGGCTTCGGGTACAATTAGCGGATCAGAACCCGGTACCTATGGTTCTATGCTGGAATTAAGTTGGAATGGTCAGAATCCTATTCCCCTTTCTGATGGTTCTACTCGTACCTTTCTGGAAGATGGAGATATCGTCACCTTAAGAGGATTTGCTGGTTTAGGAAATCAAAAAGTAGAATTTGGGGAGGTTAAGACAAAAATATTACCCCCTCTTTAGCATCTTATTCTTCCCCTCTCTGCTACAAATGATCCAAGCCAATCGGGGCCTGTCCCGATTCCTGATCATACAGCTATCCAATCGGGGCCTGTCCCGATTCCTGATCATACAGCTATC
>CAYXVE010000020.1:1510-73717 GCA_964468435.1 uncultured Bacteroidia bacterium
TGATCATACAGCTATCCAATCGGGGCCTGTCCCGATTCCTGATCATACAGCTATCCAATCGGGGCCTGTCCCGATTCCTGATCATACAGCTATCTAATCGGGGCCTGTCCCGATTCCTGATCATACAGCTATCCAATCGGGGCCTGTTCAGATGCTTAATATTTCAGACTATAGGGGTTTGATACGTAGTAGATTGTAAACATTTGTCATTTTATAAAAGATTCCTTCACTATCATAAAATAATTTTTATCTAATATCAATAATATACTAGTTTCAATCCTATTTTGAACATAATAGATAAACATGAACAATGTACAATCCATAGATCCAAATTCTCTGTCTCCAAAAGACCGATATAACCTGTTAATCTCCTCAGTAGCACCAAGGCCCATTGCATTCGCTAGTACAGTCGACGCTCATGGTAATGTCAATCTGAGTCCCTACAGCTTCTTCAATGTATTCAGCGCCAATCCACCGATCATGATCATTTCTCCTACCAAAAGCGTCCGGACACTTACGCACAAGCATACCTATGAAAATGTCAAGGTGCATCCAGAAGTAGTTATTAATGTCGTTAACTTCGCAATTATTGAGCAGATGTCTCTTGCTAGCTCAGCCTACGAAAAAGGAATCAACGAATTTGTCAAATCTGGTCTTACCCAGCTACCTTCTGAGAAGGTAACTCCACCCAGAGTTGCCGAATCCCCAGTATCCTTTGAGTGCAAAGTCAATCAGGTTGTAGAACTAAGTGATGAAGGTGGTGCCGGCAACCTGGTCATCTGCGAAGTGGTGATGATCCACGTAAAAGAACAATACCTGAATAAAGAAGGAACAATAGATACCACACAACTGGATTTAGTGGGAAGAATGGGTGGCAGTTGGTACTGTCGTGCACATGGAGCAGCCTTGTTTGAAGTGAAACGCTCCGGCACAAAATTAGGAATCGGTGTCGACAGGCTACCTCAGGGAATACGGAAAAGCAGGATTCTGACTGGTAATAATCTGGGGAAACTAGGTAGCCTGGATACATTTCCCGATAAGGATGAGGTCAAAGCAGCGGAAGAAATCCCTGAAGTGCAGGATATCACCCACAAGTACATTGCTTTCAGCCAGAATATGAAGGACGAACTCCATCAGTTGGCTAAAGAAATGATCGAAAAAGGCGACCCACAAACAGCATTGAAAATTCTGATGTTTGCGGAAAAAGGATGAGATTGAAACGCTAGTTTGATTAATTATGGTGAAATAAACCGAATAATTTTTTCGAGATTACGCGTTATAATCTTATCAGTTTGAATCCGTTAAATCATATAAATCATCGTTTAAACCATTTCACCATTTATTAAAAATAAACCTTCCTGTACACAATAACCCAATGTCCCCGTTTTCCTCTACTACAACGTACCCCTCAACTCTTGCTCACGCTCGATAGCTTCAAATAAGGCCTTGAAATTACCCTTACCAAAAGACCTGGCTCCTTTGCGTTGTATAATTTCGAAAAACATTGTTGGTCTGGCTTGAACAGTTTTGGTAAAAATTTGCAGCAGATAGCCTTCATCATCCCGGTCCACTAGAATTCCGAGTTCTCCCAGTACACTGACATCTTCGTCAATCTTCCCTACCCTGTCTAGCAGATTGTCATAATAGGTGTGGGGAATAGATAAGAATTCTACTCCACGGCTTTCTAATGCCCTGACAGTACCAATAATATCATCGGTTGCTACTGCAATATGCTGAACTCCAGCCCCTTCGTAAAATTCCAGATATTCATCTATCTGTGATTTCTTGAGTCCGGGAGCAGGCTCGTTAATGGGAAACTTGATACGGCCGTTACCATTACTCATAACCTTGCTCATCAGAGCTGTGTATTGTGTAGAAATATCCTTGTTGTCAAAAGATAGAATTTGCCTGAATCCCATCACGTCTTCATAAAACTTCACCCACTCATTCATTTTACCCAACTCTACATTACCTACCATATGATCTACATACTTCAATCCGGTAGTCGCAGGGTTATAAGTGGTTTCCCATTTTCTGAAACCAGGCAGAAAAGCACCTTGATAACCGTTTCGCTCAACAAAAATGTGCACAACCTCGCCGTAGGTATGTATCCCGGCAAGGATCACTTTTCCATTGTCATCTTCTTCCGTTACCGGCTCAAGATAAGATTGTGCTCCCTGAGACATAGCCGTCTCATAAGCATAAGTGGCATATTCTACATGCAATGCTATCACTTTTACACCATCACCGTGCTTGTCTATATGTCTGCCCATAGCTGTTCCGCTTTTTAGAGGTGAGGTAAGTACCAAACGTATTTTATCTTGCACCACAGCATAAGACTCCTGTTCACGGCTTCCGGTTTCCAAGCCCTTGTAGGCAAGCGATTGAAATCCAAATGCCGATTTGTAGTAATGCGCTGCCTGTCTGGCATTACTTACGTATAATTCAATATAATCTGTACCCAGAATCGGCATGAAATCCACGGATTTCATGGTATGTTTTTGTTGTTCTTTAATCATAGTGTTCATAGCCTTTTTGTTGAAAAATACGCGAAATAGTACATAGTTGTTTTACTAAATATTTGTTTAACAAATATAAAAATCCTAAATCATCTTGTCAAGATGTCTATACCCCGGGAAATAGCTTCAATCCCAACTTTATGAATAATGTTTTCGTTAAGATGATAGCAATAGGACGCATTTGACTTCATTCAGAAAAATATGGCTCGCTATATTGGCATTTACTTTGGCAGGGACTGCTTATATCCCTCTGAAAGCGCAATCCAATGAAGGTACTCGTTTCTGGATGGGTTTCATGGAGAAGTTTGAACTGGGTGAAGAGAAAAGGGTACTCATGATCACTTCCCGCTATAATACAGAGGGACTCATTACTATTCCTCTCCAGGGTTGGCAAACCCCCTTTACAGTAGGTGCCAACGAAATACAAACAATCTCCATCCCACAGTTTGCAGTACCCACAGGATCTGAAAAAATTACTGAAACCGGTATTGAGATCACCAGCAATGATCCGATAGTAGTCTATGCTCATCAATATGAAACCAATCGTGCTGAAGCTTCAGCGATCCTTCCGCTCGGTTCACTCGGCACGACTTACTATACACTAGGATACCAGGGATATACCCGCGAAAATAGCTTTACAGGAGAAACAGAAGAATATCCCTCACAGTTTCTCATCGTAGCAACTCAAAACAATACCAGGATCAACTACCGTGTAAGCAGCCCTACCATCAAGGGCTTAGACCCGGGAGACACCCGCACGATTACCCTTAATCCAGGAGAGACCTATCAGGTACAGGCCGCAGGAGGAGAATCTGGCGACCTAAGTGGTTCACTCATCCAAAGTGATAAGCCCATAGCAGTCTACAGCGGCAACCTATGGACACAGGTTCCCAATGGATGTAATGCCCGTGACAACCTGTATGAACAGATGTATCCCACCGATACCTGGGGAAAGCAATTTATTGCTGTTCACATGACTCAAATGGATTTCACAATCCTACGGATCCTTTCCTCCACAGATGACAATACTGTACAACTGAGTGGTAATGTCAATTATACACTTAACCTGAACCAAGGTCAATGGGAAGAAATTACTCATACAGGCCCGGTTTATATACAGTCCTCTGATCCCGTACTCATAGCACAGTTCAGCACGGGAAGAGACTGCAATGGTCACCCCGGGGGTCTTGGAGACCCTTCTATGGTGCTGCTCAACAGCATCGAACAAACTCGTGATACTGTCACCTTTTTTTCCTCTCCATTTCAGAATATCTTTGAAAATTATGTCAATGTCGTGGTGAGAACCGTGGATATAAATAACGTATTCCTCGACGGGGATCCGCTGAATGATCAGGCACCTTTTCAGAATGTCCTTTCCATCCCTTCATTTTCCTATACAACCGTAAAAATAGATGCAGGTCCACATACTCTTACTGCAGAAGGATGTGGTCTGAATGCCAGCATATATGGATACGGAGATGCAGAATCCTATGCTTACGCAGCTGGAGCTTTTTTCCGGCCAATTAATCCTGAAAAATTCAGTGATCTCACGGGTGGATGCTCGCTAGATACCCTGAAATTTGATAGTGGCTTGACCAAAGATATTTTTACCTTCCAATGGGAATTTGGCGATGGAAACAGTTCTACATTGCCCATTCCGCTGCATGCTTATCAGAATCCAGGAATCTATTTACTTACCCTTACTGTAAACAATATATGCCTCGATACGGAAGAAACTTTCAGGCAACCCCTCATTATCAATGAAAAACCTGAAATATGGGCTGGTAGTGACACGGCTGTATGCCTTGATCAACCTATCATTCTCTCGGCAAACCTCATCCCTGACGCGACCTATCAGTGGTCGGGGCCTATGGAGTTTGATTCTACAGAACGGCAGCCCATCATCCTGAATACCACCTCAGAGAATTCAGGGACCTACCGGGTGACCGCTATGGTAAATAATTGTAGCAGCAATCCTGACTCTACCCGGATAACTTTGCTGGATACACCTGTACCCGATCTGGGCAAGGACACCGTACTCTGTCCCGGAGATTCCCTGATCCTCTATCCTGGTATGTTTGAATCCTACAAATGGCAGGATAATTCTGATCTCCCGGAGTTGATTGTCACCCAGGGCGGTACCTACTGGGTCGAGACTAGAGGGCTCAATGGATGCGCTTCCATCGATAGTCTCAACATACGTGAAGCCTGCCCCCTCAGGATATACATCCCCACAGCCTTTTCGCCTAATGGAGATGACTTCAATGAGCTGTTTACGGTGAAAGGGAGCTATGTCGAACACTTTCACATGATCATTTACGATCGATGGGGAAATCGTATATTTGAAACCCGTGATATTGATGAATCCTGGCAGGGTATACAAGGGAACGGAGAACCGGCACCCGAGGGAGTTTATGTTTGGAGCATCACTTATGAAGGAATTTCCGATCAGGGAAATACCTTCTCTCAGCAACATCGCGGCACAGTAACACTCTTACGTTAATGCGACTCTACATATTTTTTATAATAAACATCGTACTTTATCTTATGCCTAGATATTGATATATTGCCGTACTTTAAGTGTTATGTAAGCATACCAGTTTTTTTACCTATTTATCCTCTATGAACCAGGTTGCATCATCAATTATCAGCTTTCTCACACTTGCTTGTAGCTGCCTAGCTGTCAGCTCTCAACCCCTTAATATGACTTTGCTTGAAAATATGAAGGCCCGTAGCATCGGTCCAGCAGGAATGAGTGGAAGGGTGACTAGTGTAGATGTTGTCAGAGATCAGCCTGATATCATATATGCTGGCACAGCCTCTGGCGGATTGTGGAAGTCTACAAGTGGTGGTACAACATGGGAACCCATATTCGATGAACAGGAGGTAGCTTCTATCGGAGCAGTAGCTGTAGATCCCACCAACCCCTCAGTGATATGGGCAGGTACCGGAGAGGGTAATCCCAGAAATAGCCAGACCTTAGGGCATGGTATCTATAAGAGTCTGGATGCCGGAAAAACCTGGAAATGTATGGGACTAGAAAATACTTATACCATACACCGAATTCTGGTCCATCCAGCCAACGGGAATATCGTATATGTAGCAGCTATGGGATCAGCCTGGGGTCCCAATTCTGAAAGAGGGGTTTTCAAAACTAGAGATGGGGGTGAAACATGGGAAAAAATTCTTTTTGTGAATGACCTAACGGGCTGTGCTGATCTGGTGATCGATCCCAGAAATCCCAATAAGCTTATAGCTGCCCTGTGGGAGTACCGTCGCTGGCCTTGGTTTTTCAGATCCGGAGGAGAAGGATCCGGAATATATATCACCATGGATGGTGGGAAAAACTGGGATCAACGTAGTAGCCTACACGGCTTGCCCAAAGGCATACTAGGTAGAATAGGCCTGGCTATAGCCCCTAGTAATCCCTACAGGGTATATGCATGGGTAGAGTCCAGCAATAACGCCCTGTATCGTTCTGATGATGGGGGATATCACTGGACCATGATCAATGATAAAGAAGAAATAGGCAACCGGCCTTTCTACTATGCAGATATATTTGTCGATCCTCAAAATGAAAACCGGGTGTATAGTATCTATTCAGTGATATCCATGAGTGAAGATGGTGGCAAGTCCTTTGAAGTCATTGTTCCATATTCAGGTGTACATCCAGATCATCACGTATTCTACATACACCCTGACAATCCTAATTTCATCATAAATGGCAATGACGGCGGTATGGCTATCTCTCATGACCGTGCCAAAACCTGGCGATTCGTGGAAAATCTCCCACTGGCGCAATTTTATCACATCAATATTGACAATCTCATGCCTTATCATGTATATGGAGGAATGCAGGATAATGGCTCCTGGCGTGGACCGGCTTATGCTTGGCGAGCAGGTGGAATACGCAATGCCTACTGGGAGGAATTATATTTCGGAGATGGCTTTGATGTAGTACCCGATCCAGTATTTCCGCAAAGGTATGGATATGCTATGTCTCAGGGAGGGTATCTTGGAAGGTATGACCTTCAAACAGGTTACAACAGACTCATTAAGCCTGTACATCCGGATGGCGAAACGCTCCGGTTTAACTGGAATGCAGGCATTGCTCAGGATCCATTTGAAGAAACAACCATTTACTATGGCAGTCAATATCTGCATAAAAGTACTGACCGCGGTACAACCTGGCAGATTATATCACCGGATCTTACAACAAATGATCCGAACAAGCAAAAACAGGATGTAAGCGGGGGGCTGACTTATGATGTAACCAATGCTGAGAACTATACCACAATCATTACCATAGCACCATCTCCACTGGAAAAGGGTATCATATGGGTGGGAACAGATGACGGTAATGTACAAATTACCCGGGACGAAGGTAAAACCTGGAAAAATGTAACAACTAATATCCCCGGAGTTCCTGCTGGGAGCTGGGTTGCACAAATTCAGACCTCTACATATGATCCTGCTTCTGCATTTGTAGTGATCAACAATTATAGGCGCAATGACTGGACACCCTATGTATTCAAAACCAATGACTATGGAACCACCTGGAAATCTGTTGTGGAGAAGAATCAGGTCTGGGGCTATTGTCTTTCCTTTATGCAGGATATTGAGGCACCTGAACTCATGTTTCTGGGGACAGAATTTGGGCTGTATGTGAGCGTAGATGAAGGGAAAAACTGGACGAAATGGACTGCAGGATTTCCAACCGTCTCAACCATGGATCTCAAAATACATCCCAGAGAACATGATCTAGTGATCGGTACATTTGGGCGGGCAGCTTATGTATTGGATGACATCAGGCCTTTGAGGGAAATAGCAAGATCAGGACCCGAACTGCTCCACAAACCCATACACGCATTTGAACCACCTTCAGCCTTTCTGGCATCCTTTAAAGAAGCAGCAGGGACAAGATTTGCCGCCGATGCGTTGTATGCTGGAGAAAATCGTTCATCTGGCGCTATGCTAAGTTTTGCTGTTAACCCCAGTGCCCTGGAGAACGCTGCTGATTCCATACCGCTTACTAGGAAAAAAGATACCCTGTGCAGGGTAAAAATTCAAATATACAATGATGACGATGAGCTTATACGAACGCTGACTCATGAAGCTGATACAGGTCTCAACCGCATTTTTTGGAAGCTTGATCATAAAGGCGTGAGATATCCCGACTCTCCCAAACCTAAAAAAAACAGTCCCGAACCGGATGGTCCCCATGTGATTCCTGGAATATATCAGGTAATCTTTACTTATGGTTCACACACGGATACCACACAAATAGAAGTCTTCCAGGACCCCAGACTCAATATATCTCCCGATGATATGGAAGCTCTCCAAGCCATGCAGTTTCAACATATGGATAATATTGCTCTCGTGACAGAAGCTATGGATCAGCTCAGAAATGCAGAGAAATCCATTAAGCTGATCCTGGAACATATCCCTGCAGAAGATAGTTCGTACGATGAATTGGATTCCACCTGCAAGGCGATGCAAGACACCCTCAAGCATCTGATGCAATTGGTAACGGGAGATCAGGATAAACAGGGAATAATCCGGGATCCTGAAGCCATTATGACCCAGATATCCCAGACTAACAGCTACATTATGTATGGTACTCGGGAAGCTCCTGGTAGCTTGCATGATGAGATTATGGAACAAACTGAAGAAGCTATCGAAGTATTTCTGGGTAAGATCAATACCTTTTTTAAGGATGATTGGTCTTCGTTCAAAAAAACAGTAATTAATGCAAATTTATCACCTTTTATGACGGACTTCACCACCCTAAAGTTAAAATAGCACTTATGTCATTCGTTCATGTCAAAAGAATGTTACTGACCTTAGATCTTTTGCTTTTTGCCATGATGTTGGGGCCGGTAGTTTTATTGGGAGTAGCAGTTTACCTGGTTAACTCTGACTTTGAGATCGTCAATGAAGTACCAGATCTGTATGTAATTATTCCATTTGTATATGCTGTTATCTCCATTGCAGTATCCTATTTTATCTTTGAGCTTCGGATTGTCCAGATTAACAAAAAGGAAGAACTGTATCAGAAGCTCTTTCACTACAGGACATTATTCATTATCAGAATAGCAATTCTTGAAGGAGGAGCTATGTTGGCCTGTATCATGTACATGCTTACAGGAAATTCCATTTTATTTATTGTTGTGGGTGTATTACTGGGACTCATGTGGTTTTTCCGGCCTAACAAAGATCGTATTGTAAAAGAACTTCAATTAACAATCGATGAGGAAAATGACCTGAGAGCAGTTTGAGTGTCTTCAGAATCTCTTCAACATTATCGCTTAAATTAAACAAACTATTCTACTCGTTAGTATTTAATCAGTAAAAAGATCAGTGGATGGAGATTACTTAGATGGGTCTCTGTTTGATGAATAGTAATACAGGTTTATGTCAAAGATTACCATACGCATTGTATCCTTTATAGCTATTTTGGGCATAATTGGTGGGATTTTGGTCCAGCGCTTTGATTGGTTTGAACAAGCGCAACCCGTACCCGGTGAGACCGCTACTGTTCAGGAAGCTGCCAACACTGTCTTACCTGTGACAGCCACCCGTATAAGACTAAGATCTTTGACAGATAATCTCTCAGTAACTGGCACCATCGAACCCGATGAATCAGTGGATATTAGTAGTGAGATTGCCGGAAAAGTGGAGAAAATTCACTTTGCAGAAGGTAAATCTGTGCGTAAAGATGACTTGTTGTTGAAAATCGTTGATGATGATCTACAGGCTCAATTGAATAAAACCCAGTATCAATATGAACTGGCAGAACAGAAGGAACAAAGGCGTCAACGCCTATTGAACAAAGGTGGCCTGAGCCAGGAGGAATACGATGAATCTTTTACAGAACTAAATACCTTGAAGGCTGAGATAGAACGTCTCAATGTCGAGATCGCCAAAACTGAAATACACGCTCCTTTTGATGGTGTAATCGGATTCAGATATGTGAGTGTTGGCAGTTACCTCAATCTAGGATCTCAAATTGCAAACCTAGTCAAAGTTAATCCTGTTAAAGTAGCCTTCTCCATTCCTGAAAAATTTAGTACCAATGTAAAATCCGGCCAGAAGATCGATTTTACGATAGAAGGAGTCAACCAGACATTTACCGGGACGATATACGCTAAGGACCCTCGCATAGATCCAGCTACCCGGACTCAATTGATGAAAGCCAAAGCCTCCAACAGTCAGGGAGTACTGCTGCCTGGTGCATTTGCCCTTATAGATGTGCCACTCTCTGAATTTGATAATGCCCTCGTGGTTCCCTCTGAAGCTATCATCCCTGAACTGGGTAAGCAAAAAGTTTTTGTTTATCGCAATGGAAAAGCTGTACCTGTTGAAATCAGGGTGGGATTGAGGCAGGCCGAAAACGTACAGGTGCTGGAGGGATTACAAGAAGGTGATACCGTCATCACTTCAGGCATGTTACAGCTACGCCCCAATATGGAAATAGAAATTGAAGAAATACAAGCTATATGAGTCTTTCATCTGTCAGTATTCGTCGTCCAGTGTTGGCGACGGTGATGTCAATCCTCATTATCCTGTTTGGTATACTCGGACTCAATTATCTGGGAGTGAGAGAATTTCCCAGCGTAGATCCCCCGGTTATCTCCATTCAGACCAACTATGTAGGTGCTAATGCCGACATCATTGAATATCAGATCACTGAACCTGTAGAAGAGGCCGTAAGCCGGGTTCAGGGAATACGGACTGTAAGTTCCGTTAGCCGGGATGGTAGAAGTACCGTTACGGTAGAATTTAACCTGGATGTTGACCTCGAAGTAGCTGCAAATGATGTGAGAGATAAGGTACAATCGGCCATCGAAAACCTACCTCCAGACGTAGATCCCCCCATCGTTTCCAAAGCAGATGCAGACGCATTTCCCATTATTTTCATCAACATTAAAAGCAATAGTCGCTCCCTGCTCGAACTTTCAGAGATTGCCGAAAACACTTTCAAAGAACGTCTTCAAACGATCAATGGCGTCAGTGAAATCTATATTTGGGGCCAAAAAGAATACGCCATGCGTCTGTGGATGGATCCAGACAAACTGGCAGCTTATCAGATCACACCACTCGATGTGAGAGATGCTCTGGTAAGGGAAAATATAGAACTTCCCTCCGGAACGATCGAAGGTGCCACAACCGAGCTTACGGTCCGTACGGAGGGACGACTCTCAACTCCCCAGGAATTCAACAATTTGATCCTTAAGGAAGAGGGAGACAAAAAAGTTCGATTCAGAGATGTGGGATATGCAGAATTAGGCCCCCTAAATCTACGGACTGTATTAAAACGCGATGGCTTGCCCATGGTAGGTAATGCCATTGTTGCCCGCCCCGGAGCCAACAACATCAGTATTGCTACAGAAGTTTATACAAGGCTCAAACAAATCCAGAAAGACCTGCCTGAAGATATTGAATGGGATATAGGCTTTGATATGACGCGCTACATTGTGCAATCCATCAACGAGGTGCAACAAACTATTTTTGTAGCTTTTGGGCTCGTTGTACTCATCATTTTCTTCTTTCTCAGAGATTGGCGTACAACCATAATTCCAGTTGTTGTAATTCCTATTTCATTGATCGGCGCCTTTTTTGTCATGTTCATATTTGGATTTACGATCAACGTATTGACGCTGCTAGGTATCGTTCTTGCAATAGGTCTGGTAGTCGACGACGCGGTCGTGGTTCTTGAAAATATTTATACCAAGATTGAGCAAGGGATGCCACCGCTTGAAGCGTCCTTTCGGGGTTCTAAGGAAATCTTTTTTGCTGTAATCGCAACAACCGTGGCGCTAGTAGCAGTATTTCTACCCGTGATCTTTTTGCAGGGACTTACAGGAAGACTCTTCAGAGAATTTGGTATTACAATCGCAGGTGCAGTGGTCATTTCCTCCTTTGTGGCTCTAACGCTCACGCCTATGCTTTCTTCAAAGATTTTGAAAAAAAGAGAACGACAATCCTGGTTTTACCGTGCTACAGAGTCGTTTTTCGTCTCTCTTAATCAAGGCTATAAACAAACACTTGAAGCATTTATGCAGTACAGATGGGCCAGTCTGGTCATTATGTTCATAGCTGGCGGATTGATATATACGATTGGATCAGAATTACCAGAAGAGCTTGCCCCGCTTGAAGACCGCAACGGACTCCGCGTGTATGCTACAGGTCCTGAAGGATCTACCTTTGAATATATGGACGCCTATATCGATGAGATTATCCAAACGATGCAGGATAACTTTCCAGAAATTACAGGAATCGTCACAGTCACCTCACCCGGATATAGTGCAACGAGTTCCGTCAACTCGGGATTTGCCAGGGTAATCCTGAGTGACAGAGATAAAAGGGGAAAAAGCCAACAACAGATCGCCAATGAATTGCAGTCGATGCTGGATGAAAAAACCCGGGCAAGGGCTTTTGTTTCGCAATCTTCTACCATCGGAAACCGGCGCTCCCGTTTTCCAGTTTCTTTTGTTATCCAGACTAATAATTTTGAAAAGCTGAAGCAAAAATTGCCTCAGTTTCTCGCTGAAGCGCAGAGCGATCCCACTTTTCAGTTTGTTGAGGTCGACCTGAAGTTCAACCGGCCCAGCCTGGTCATACGGGTCAACCGGGAAAAAGCCCGATCAATGGGTGTCTCTATACGTGACATTGCTCAAACCCTACAGTTAGGCCTCAGTGGGCAGCGATTTGGCTATTTTATCATGAACGGTAAACAATACCAAGTTGTAGGACAGGTAGAACGCGGTTATCGCGATGATCCACAAGATATACGAGAACTGTCTGTCAAAAATAAAGCGGGCCAGATGATTTCTCTCACCAATTTGATAAGTCTTGTGGAAGAG
The DNA here is from genome assembly GCA_964468435.1 of uncultured Bacteroidia bacterium. Taxonomy (GTDB): domain Bacteria; phylum Bacteroidota; class Bacteroidia; order J057; family J057; genus JBCCTX01. The sequence goes on from CAYXVE010000020.1 coordinate 13,896, forward strand.
ACTACGCCCCCTCAACTATTCCGGTACAATCGTTTCGTATCCGCAACGGTTTCGGCTTCACTCGCACAAGGAAAAACTATGGGAGATGGCATTGAGGCAATGGAAACCATTGCTGATCGCGTGTTGGATAGCTCATTTAGTACAGATTTGAGCGGCGACTCCAAAGAGTTTCGCGATAGCGCCTCCAGCCTGGCATTTGCCTTCCTGCTGGCCCTGGCCCTGATCTACTTGGTTTTGTCTGCACAGTTTGAAAGTTTCCGCGACCCGTTGGTCATTATGTTTACCGTACCACTGGCAGTCGCTGGAGCAGTATTGTCCCTGGATCTGTTTAGCCAGACACTGAACGTGTTTAGTCAGATTGGTATCATCATGCTCATTGGACTTGTCTCCAAGAATGGAATCCTGATTGTTGAGTTTGCTAATCAACGCAAGGCAGCTGGATTAGACCGCACGGATGCCGTTATGGAAGCTGCAGCATCTCGCTTCAGACCTATTTTGATGACCAGTATCTCGACCATCCTGGGGGTATTACCCATTGCTTTAGCATTGGGAGCTGGTGCTGAAAGTAGGGTCTCTATGGGTATTGCCGTCATAGGTGGATTAGTATTTGCCACTGTATTGACTTTATACGTGATCCCTGCCGTCTACACATATTTATCGGAAAAAGAAAAATCCGTGTCAAACGTAGAAGATATAGCGGAAGAAACTGAAAGAGTAAACATCTGATCAATCTGCACGTCTCAATGCAGGTAGCATGGGTGCATTTTTCTCGTGATAAGGTTGCATCCCTCTCAAAATTGTATCGAGCAGACTGATCGCACGAAGGATCATGGGACCTTTATTGAGCATGACACACTCGGCACGCTGCGCCATAGCAGCATCTGTAATTTCAGCACGGGAAGGTATACCCTTTTTCGCCAGGCTCTCCAAAACCTGCGTAGCCCATATCACAGGAATGTGTCCCGCCAGACAGATCGAAAGCATTTCTTCCTGAATGCGGGCAATGTGATCCCACCCAATTTCGATCGCCAGATCGCCACGGGCGATCATGACCCCAACTGGGTGCACCTGCATCGCTTCAAGTAAGATGTCTGTCAGATTATTGAACCCACTCTGGGTTTCTATTTTGAGAATGATCCCAAGCCTATCCTTGGCACCTAATTTATCGATCTCTTCAATAAGCTCCTTTACATCCTCTACAGTGTTCACAAAAGACATATTCACCACATCTGCATATGCCGCTACAAAAGGTAGATCCCTGCAATCTTTTTCTGTAAGTCCTTTGATCTGAAGCTTTGTTCTGGGTAAGTTAATCCCTTTATCTGCTCTTAGCTTACTCCCTTTAGCCTTGGCATTGACCACTTCTACCCTGATGTGATCCCTTGTCACTTTGACGATCTTACCTTCAATCTTTCCATCATCAAATAATATAGGCTCTCCCAGTTGCACATAGTCAAATATCTCTGGTGCAGTACAGGATATATGCGCTTCTGAAAGTATATTTCCCTCTTCATTATAATTTGTGGGCTGGCCATTAATTTGTTCCCGTGTAATGACCAGTATATCACCCTTACTAAGTATAATTTTTTGTTCTGATGGTGGGATTCGTTCTACGGTGGTCAATACCTCCTGATATTCCTCATCCCTGTATAAAGGCAATCCCGTCTGAAAATATGCAGAATCGTACAACTGCGTCCAGCAACCATCTTCTTCTTTAGCGCCGATTCTCATAGACCTATGCTTTTGCCGGGTGTCTTTAAAAAACAGCGTATCATCCAGTTGCAAGTTGTTTATAGCTTCTGAAGACAAGGGAAGATGGGGGACATTTTCTTCAGGATGGGGTTGTGGTCCCAACCAGATTCTAACAGGTTGTATAATCTGTCCCATGATATTCCTGTCGGGAATCAGTTTGAGGATTTCAGGACCAGGCTCTATACTTCCTGTCCGGATTTTAGGGCCTGCCAGATCCATTGCCACCTTACAGTTTTTGCCCAGTTGCTTGTTGGCAGTGTGCACATGATCTATCATCCGCAACCATTTTTCTTCATCATTATGTGCACAATTGATCCGCGCACAATTCATTCCAGTTGCTACCATTTCATGGACAAGCTCATAATCTTCTGCTGCTTCGCTGGGTAGGGTAACCATGATCCTGGATCTGCGATCACCAATTTCATTACCAAGAAGTGTCTCTGTATTCTTTTTGAGCAGGTTCTGAGCCTGCTTGATAGATAGGTCTGCATGGGGTAATTCAATACGGCCTTCTTGTAGAAATCCTTCTAGAATCGCTTTGCAGGATAGCATACTGGCCATTACATGGCTCTCGGCCTTTGCAAGGCGAGATAATCCCATATTTCCCAGTTTTTTTTGCAACTCACGTATGTCTACCATCCTCAAAGAGCGGTAGTGAACCAGATTGTAGGCACTCAACTCGTACTTTTGATGAACCTGCTGAAATTGATTTACATATTCCTTCTCCAATTCCTTCGCACTGTTGATCATTTTTTCTACCTCTTCCAGCATCCAAAGGATCTTTTCCCTTTTAGCTACCATATCAAACTGAAATTTATTGTATATAGTTGATAAGTTATAAAATTTTCAGCTCACTTTTTGCCTGTTTCAACACATCCTCCAACCATTTTTCTAACTGTGGATGCCTACCGCTTAATTCATTCAAAATCTTTTCTGCAAATTCTACATATATGACCTTCCGTTTCCGGGTCCACTGAACCGGATAATACAGCATATCTAATATATTACTGCCCTTATCCGCAAGGCGTATTTTCTGTGCAGGTACCGATAAATATTGACCCCCTTCGATCTGGAGTCTTTTACGTTCGACATAAGGCAATTCCATATTATCTGTGAGCTCTTCAACAATCCTGGCTACTTCTGGACTAAATTTTTCAGAAAGCTCTTCAGGCGTGGTATTTGTGTCTTCCAGTACATCGTGAAGCAAAGAGGCCTGAAGGGTATACAAGTCATTTTCCCCCTCCACCTCGATCAATATCTGGGTCACTTTTAGCAGATGATTGACATAGGGCAGCAAGTTGTACCCACTACGTCTCAGATACTGATGCTGCAGGGCAGCAAAGTTGGCTGCATCCATCAGACAGGCTACTTTCTCCAGCTCTAGCTGTGAAAATTTCATTTCGAATAAAAACTGTTTTTCTACTGATCACAAAATAGACATCTCAAATGTATATTACCGCGAAAACATCAAAAAACACGCTAGTAATCAATGAGAAGAGTTGATTGAGTTAACTAGCTTTTTTCAATGAGCAAAGTATTTTAAAAAATTGTAAATACACGTAGAGACGCGGTATATCGCGTCTCTACGGTAAGTTTTAAATATGAACATGAATATTCAGTAATCAATAACCAGGATTCTGATCCGATTGTGAAATCGCAGTATTTCTATCGATCTCATTGTCTGGAATGGGCAACACGAGGTCATTTTCACTTCTTCCCTTGGCAGTTAGGAACTCCAATGCCGTACCATATCTTTTCATATCATACCAACGATGCCCTTCAAAAGCCAGCTCGACTCTCCTTTCCTCAGAAATAATGTCGATGAAGTTGCCCGCATCAAGTGTTACGGGCTCCAGGCCAGCTCTTGCGCGTACCAGATTGACCAGATCTGATGCACTCGCGAAATCACCCAGTTGTGCATCGGCCTCTGCTTTCATAAGCAAGACATCAGCTAACCGGACGACATAAGGCTTATCCGTCCCTGTACCGAAATCGATATATTTCTTAGCAAAGAGGGGTCCTGAAGTACTATTTACAGTTGAATCGATTACAGATGAACGAGTATCACCTTCTTCAAACACAAAAAGGTTATTTTCAGATGGGGGTGCTACTTCATGGCGGCCATCTGGCTGGTCCCAATACCAAAATGAGATAGAATTTGCATCGTTGGTATTAAAATCAATCTGAAGGATTGCTTCAGAGGTAAGATTGGCATTATATAAATCGCTGTAATTAGCTTCCAAAGTATATCCCACAGGATCATTGATCGCTGCTGCTGCTGCTGAAGATGCTTCTGCATAATTTCCCAATTGAAGCTGTACTTTGGCAAGCATAGCATTTGCTGCGGCCTTTGATACGCGAGCTCTGTCTCCATCGCTAGCCAGATTAGGAATAGCAGCATTGAGGTCTGCCAAAATCTGGCTGTTGACTTCACCTACAGAGGTACGTGGAACATTTACGTCGTCCAGCGTTTCAAGAGGTGTAGTGATCAAAGGTACAGCACCCCAATTATTTACCAGATGAAAATAGCAAATAGCACGTATTACCTTTGCTTCTGCCTCTAACTGAAGTCTTTCTGCATCAAGAGCTGGATCATCTACTGTAGGAAGAATACTAATAATCACATTGGCCCGGTAGATTGTATTATAAAGATTGTTCCAGAAACCTGCAATACCTCCATTTGTAGCCAAAATATCGTTTTCATCCATTTCTCTCAGAGTAGTAAAAGTACCTGTATGAACCATATTGTCGGATACAAGATCCACTACGATAGGAACAATGTTGGGGGCTCCGGCACCATAAACAGCTTGGAGACCATCATACAACCCATTCATTGCTACACCTGCACTGGAAGCATCAGTGATCAGGTTACTGCTATCCACAGATAGACGAGGATCTACCTCGAGAGGTTCTTCACAAGCTACCAGCGAAATTCCAAGTAGCGTAAGGAATATATATATTAATCGTTTCATTGATTTGATATTTACTGAATTTGAATGAGACTAAATGTTACACTTATTTTGACCATTAAAAGTTCAGGTTGGCACCGAACGTAATCATCTTATTTTGCCCCTGTGTCAGGAAGTCTGTACCCAGTGTCAGTGCTGATGTACCATCAAAATTCACTTCTGGATCCAATCCACTATAATCCGTAAGCGTCCAAAGATTAGTGCCAGCCACATAAAAACGCAGCCTACTGATCCCCACTTGCGAGGTGATATCATTGGGAATCGTATAACCCAGTGATAGATTTTTCAAACGAATATAAGAACCGTCTTCGACCAGACGAGAAGAGATAGAATTATTTCTGGATGCATTAGGACCTCCACCTTCAGAGACGCGTGGAATTCGGGTAACATCACCAGGTTGTTGCCATCTGTCCAATACAGCTGTAGTATTATTAAATCCACGTCTCAGACCATCCTCTGCAAAAATCCGGGTATAGTTCAGGATATCGTTTCCATACTGGAACTGGAAGAAGAAACTCAGGTCAAATCCTTTAAATGACAGATTATTTCTAAACCCACCAAAAAATTCAGGGTTGGGATTTCCTATATCCACCTCATCTACAGGGGTAATATTACCATCACCATTCACATCTTCATAGATAACATCTCCTGTCTCGGGGTTGACAAATTCCTCTGCACGCCATCCCAGAAAGTAGGAAAGGGGCTTGCCTTCGTCTATACGGTTGGCAAAACCAGCATCAAATCCCTGTCCTTCAAATAGTCTGGTGACTTCGTTTTGATTGGTAGCAAACTGCAGGCTGAAATCCCAGTTGAACTCGCCGGAAAACGGAACTACGTTAAATAATACTTCAATACCTGTGTTTTCCATTTCACCCACATTCTGGGTAATTGAGGTAAAGCCAGATGAGCCAGGCAAGGGTCTGTTGAGCAAGAGATCTTCTGTCGTTTTCTGATACCAGTCGAAGGTAATCCCCAATACTTCACTAAATAGCGCCAGATCAAAACCAATATTGATCTCAGTTGTCTGCTCCCATTGAAGGTCAGGATTGGGAAGCTGAGTCGGAGCGACACCAGGTGCACTACCATAATTATTACCACCTCCGGCAAGTCCACGGGAAGCGAAGTTGCCAATACCAGCCTGGTTACCCGTAAGCCCATAACTCACACGTATTTTACCATCATTGATCACATTGGAGTTGATCAGGAAGTTTTCATTGGAGAATCTCCAGGCAATAGATCCGGATGGGAAATACCCGTAGCGATTGTTCTCACCAAATTTGGAAGAACCGTCGGCACGGAAAGTACCTGTGAAAATATATTTGTTGTCATAATTCAATGTTACACGACCATAGTATGATAACAAACGGTTTTCAGTCTCAGTTTGAGACGCATTGGTATATTCTGCTGCCGATCCCAACCAACGGAATTCAGCGCTGGGGAATCCATTACCAGCCAGAAATGTACGGCGTGTCTTAAACTGCTCATAATCGATACCTGCTAAGACATTCAGGCTGAGGTCATTGATTTGGCGCTGAAAATCCAGTGTATTCTGGTTTACCACACGAATCGCATCAGAAGTGTTAAGATTACCTGAGCCATTAGAACCTCTACCACGATTAATGGTAGCTGGAATATAATTTCTCTCATCAAAATTCAACTTGTCCAAAGCTACTTTACTCTGAAAAGCAAGACCTGGGATGATCTCGTATCTACCAAATACATTTGCCAGTGTGCGATAGCTTAGCAGTTCCTGATCCACTTCTAGAGCTGCAGCTACGGGATTCTCAAAAATCATCCCCGTAAAGTTATAGGACCCATCCTCATTAAAAGCTTCAACATTGGATGGCTGAAGAATGGCAAGCGAAAGCGCTCCATAAATATTATTATCACTATTTACAACATTGGTCTTGGTACGGGTTATGTTGACACCAGCGCCAAAACTTAGCTTTTCATTCACCCTGTGGTCCAAATTCACACGTCCTGAGACACGATTGAAGTTCTGACCAATAACCGTACCTTCCTGGTCCATAAATGAACCCCCAATGTAGTACTTAGTCTTTTCATCTCCACCTGATACACTCAGATCATATTCCTGGATAGCAGCATCATCCTGAAAAACCAGATCCATGAAGTCTGTATCTAAACCATTCCAGGGATCATTGGTACCTCTGGATTCATTGAGTAATTCCCGAAACTGCTCACCGCTTAGCATGTCGTACTTTTCTATCGGATTTGTAAACCCATAATAGGCATTCAAAGTAATAGACGGTTTGCCTGTTTTACCTCTTTTGGTAGTAATCAATACTACCCCATTTGAGGCACGCGATCCATAAATTGAAGTAGCTGCAGCATCTTTGAGTACCTCAATAGATTCAATCTCGTTAGGGTTCAGGTCTGTCAGCGCATTAAAATCCTGACCTCCATATGCCTGTGAAGAAAAGTCTCCGGTAGTTACAGGTATACCATCAATCACATAGAGTGGTTCATTTCCTGCATTGATAGAAGAATTACCGCGGATTCTCACAGTCATCCCTACCCCGGGCTGTCCAGAGTTAGAATTCAAAATGAGTCCCGCCACACGCCCTTGTAATGCCTGGTCGATTCCAGGTACAGGCAATTCATTGATCTCCTCTGCGCTGACTGAAGAAATCGATCCTGTAACGTCCACTCTTCGCTGCGTACCATATCCTACCACGACAACATCTTCCAGTGATAATACATCCTCTTCAAGTGCTACATCAATGGTCGTACGACCATCGATTGTTATATCCTCAGATCTTTTGCCCAGAAAAGTAAAAGTTAACTCACTTGCGTTGGGTAGTAAATCAATACTATATCTACCAGCGTCATCTGTGTAAGAACCTATAGTTGTCCCCTTGATTATGACAGTAACGCCCGTCAACGGATCGCCAGTTGCTGCATCCGTAACGGTTCCTGAAACACGGCTTTGAGCAAAAGCCGAGATAGTACCTATACCTAGTAATGTACATAAAAGTAGTAATTTTCTCATAAAGCTTTTGGTTAGATTAATGTTAAAAAGTTCTTTATTAGTATTTTTTACAAATAAAAGCTAATGGGATTAAATGTTAGAAATTATTTTAGCAGACATATGTTCAGAGGTCCTGTACATGTACAACGGGTGAAAAAAGTACAAGTTGCCAGGACAAATATGCGTATGCTATCTTTTTGGGTACTAATTAACGAAATAAATTGATCAATTTTCTCTTAGAGAGATGCTTAATATATATGAACACATGATGTTTAACCATTAATATATGCTAATGTTTTACAAGAGGAGATTTTATTACCTATTGAAATTACCCGTCCAATAATTCAACTCATAGAAAAGAAAACCATTATCTTACCTGTACCATTTTGCCAACACAGTTGTGCTTATACCAGCTTCATATCCGACCAGAATGAGAAAATCGGTAATAAGTAGGCACATCAGTTTCACTTGCCCAAAATCATTCTTTTTAGTAACTTCTGTCACTGAATTTAGGGTAAAAATCATGCTTATTGCAAAGCAAACAGAAAAAGTATATACCATGCAAAACCCCCAAAAAAGATTTCAGTATAAATCCATATACCTTGCATTTGGCAATTCTGTGAAACAATTTTAACAACCTAAATAGATAATACCATGTCATTAATCAGAAGACCTGAATTACACAATTTATCCAACAAACTGGAAGATTTCTTCAACAAGGATTGGTTTGATTTTGGTGCATTAGGAACCAGCATGCCTGCTGTCAACATCAAGGACGATGAAACTGAATACCAGATTGAAGTAGCTGCTCCTGGAATGAAAAAAGAAGATTTCAACATCAAATTGGATCATAATGTGTTGAGTATATCTTCTGAAATTAAGGAAGAAACTGAAGAGAAGGATGAAGAAGGAAAATATACGCGAAGAGAATTTAAATATTCTTCGTTCAAAAGATCATTTACGCTTCCAGATACGACAGATATTGAAAAAATAGCGGCTTCCTACCAAGATGGTATTCTGAATATTACCGTCCCCAAAAAAGAAGAAGCCAAGCAAAAGGCTCCACGTAAAATCGACATTTCCTAATACACGGAATTTATAACAATTAAATAAATAAAAAAGCCCCACATTGGGGCTTTTTTATTTATTTTAGCAAAATTTAATTAAATGAGTTTTACAGATCGAGCAGCTGCTCTAATTTGCATTGATTTTATCAACGAACTTTTATCTCCAGAAGGAAAGCTTTCACAGGATGGATATATGCACTTCCTGGAGCGTAATCACACGCTTCCCAAAACGGCTAAATTACAACAGATTTTTCGGGACAACTTTGATCACTTAATACATGTCAAAACTCAGTTCACCCCTAACTATATCGAACTTCCATCACAGTCTCCGCTACTTGGGCAATCCAAAGAACTCAACCTGTTTAAAGCCAATACCTGGAATACACAGTTCCATGAAATGGTAGCCCCCAAGGAAGGAGAGACGATCGTTATCAAAAACCGGATCAGTACTTTTGCCAGTACCAATCTCGACTTACTACTCAAAGCCAAGAATATCAAAGATATTTATCTCATCGGAGTTGCCACAGATCTCGCCGTGGAATCTACAGCAAGAGATGCTCACGATCTTGACTACAATGTGCATGTAATCAGCGGCTGCTGTGCAGCGGCCAAACAGGCAAATCACGAAAGAAGCCTGGAATCTATGCAGCCTTTTGCCAGAATATTATCTCTGGAAGAATTCCAGCGGTAATAGACTCAATCTTCGCCAAACACTACTGTGTCTGGATGAAATGCATACCAGGCAAACCAAAATAAGGTAATCCCTCCCAGAGCTTCTCCCTCCGAATTGCGTATCGAAGCACTCTGGGCTTCCTTATTATAGGTAATTACCACATCTACTCCGTTCACTTGATCCATCACCAGGCCGTTTTGAGTTTTTTCAAGGACAGAAAAAGGATACGCTTTGGCCACCTCCCCTATCTTGATGCCTAATACTTTTTCCTTAGGATGAAAGTCCTGGCTTTTTTCTTTCACAGGAAAATACAGACGCTTGCTATCATCATATCCTTGATAAGGTGTCATTTCATAATTTCTGGAAAATCCAGTTTTAGATGATAATACCAAACTTTCCGGATACTTTTGCCTCCACTCACCCCACGTAGTATTTGAAGTAGGAATGATCTGTAATTTTTTTCCCATTTCTTCCCCTGTTATTGCCTCAGCTATGATCTGAGACCAAAGAGATTCTGTCTCTCTGTCGTACAACAAGACATCGCTGTTATACAGCAAGCCTGAAACTCCAAAAGTTTTTCTTTTGCCATCCACCTCAGCATTAAAGGCTATTCCACTTCCACATAGTGGACAATAGGTAATAACCACGGGGAGATGACCAAACTGATCATTTACTATCTCATGGTAATTGAGAATATGAATGGGATACGCCTTGGCAATTCCATTGACCTCTACCCCCAATATGCGTTTACCATCCCCCATACGTGCCTCTGTAGGCTGAATAAATTCTGGCTGATCTATTGAAGGGATTCCATCTCTTGGAGGTCCCCCTGAAAGAATTTCATCTTGAGGAACCATTGCATCACGTAGATCAAACCCATTTTTAACTGTGCTCGTTTGCGAATACATAGAAGAACTTAGCCATATAAACACACACATAAATGTCCTCCATTCAAAAAACTTTGTAATTGCTTTCATAATTAGTATGTTGGTACTTAAATCCATTTAACCTGTAATTACAAAACAAAACATAGGGTTGTTGTCACACATTTGACGCTGCCAGAAAGTTGCTACTTTAATAGAATACCCAATCACTAAGATCATGTACCCTACCAAAAAAAAATTACTCCAAAAGGCGATTGAGATATATGAATCCCGCATAGAAGAATTGAGAAGAGATCAGGATGATTTACTAAAAGGGTTTGATGGGTCTGCTGGAACAATGGATCTGGATGATCAATCGCACATGGATGAAGCCTCTGCAAACGTGGAACGGGACAATCAGCAAATAGCCCACGCACGACAAGAAATTTCTATCATAAACAGAGTATTTGACAATCCTAATCAACATAAAGTAGATTTTGGCGCATTGGTGGAAACCGATAAGCTCAATTTCCTGATAGCTGTCGATTTCAGCAGGATTAAAATTGATGATAAACAGTACCTGGGAATATCCATAGATGCACCTATCTACAAGGAAATGGTAAATAAAAAGAAAAACGAAACCTTTACGTTTAAAGATACTACTTACAAAATTCTAGGTATACATTAATCATTTTAATGTAGAAAGAATATGCAATGTATCTTCATCTATATTGTATATACCTTTCCACAAGAATGAGATTGCAAAGCGTAATTCCAAGAAAAAATATTCCGAATAGATTGATGATCCACATAATAATCATTTTTTATGCCGCAAGAGTAGAAATTGCTTCACTAATGACCTCGCTTGAGATCATGTGATGTGAAGTATCGTATACAGCTTTTCCCCGGGAGATCAGAATAATCTGGGGTGAATGGTGCACTACTCCCAGCCTGTCTCGTACCTCATTAGAGATATTCCTGTGATGTATAATATCTAGATAATACATCTCCACTTCTGCCTGGCTGAATTTCCAATCCGCTTCCAACTGATATTTGGCCATGGCACTGATTCCACATCGCACACTGTGCTTAAAAATGATCACCGGACGCTCCTGAGATATTTCCAGGATCTCATCCAATTGCACCAAGGAATGAAATTCTTTCCAGTCCTTATGTATTTCTTCGGTTTTGTTGGAAAATATTTGGTTTAAAAAGCTCATAGTTATATGTGACAATAACATTACATATTAGTAATATGATATACAAATATGAGTAATTGAATTATAGGTATTTGTCGGATAACTGATGGTTATAGCAATGTGTCGGGTAATGCTTCCCCTTTCTTACACGACTCCAGCATAGGGTATTCCTGTCAACCGATGCATATCCCAGTCGATGGTACTCAGGTCATTCAGGTTAAAGGATGATATATCATGATAGCCACAGGCACGGGCAATGACCTTTACCAGTTCATTGGTAGCGGTAAAGTAATTATACAACTGTCGTGCAGACTGATCGATGATGAGCCTTGCTCTGAGGTAGTCTTTCTGGGTAGCGATACCCACCGGACAGTTGTTGGTATGACATGCACGCATACCCAGACAACCTACAGCCTGTATGGCAGCATTGGCCACAGCGATGGCATCAGCGCCGAGCATCAGTGCCTTGGCGAAATCCTCGGCGACGCGGAGTCCCCCTGTGATGATCAGGGTAACATGATCTGCCTCGCAGCGATCCAGATGCCTTCTGGCACGTGCCAGAGCGGGGATCGTCGGCACATTGATATGGTCGCGCAATACAGTAGGAGCCGCTCCGGTACCTCCTCCGCGGCCATCCAGAATGATATAATCCACTCCGACTTCCAAAGCAAAGTCAATATCTTCTTCAATATGGCTGGCAGCCATCTTCATTCCCACCGGGATTCCCCCTGTTCGCTCTCTGACCTCAAAAGCAATATCCCGAAAATCCCCTGCACCTTTCAAGTCCGGAAAAGTCGCTGGACTGATGGCATCCTGACCCGGTTCCAAACCCCGGACTTTAGCGATTTCCTTTGTTACTTTATGTGCAGGAAGATGTCCTCCAGTACCCGTCTTAGCTCCCTGCCCCGCCTTAAAGTGAAAAGCTTGTACGTGATCCAGCTTATCCCAGCTAAAGCCAAACTTTGCAGAAGCCAATTCATAAAAATACTTGCTATTAGCAGCTCTCTCTTCCTCTAGCATGCCACCTTCACCCGAGCAAATGCCCGTACCAGACATCTCTGCCCCTTTTGCCAGTGCCACTTTTGCTTCTGGAGATAATGCACCAAATGACATATCAGATACAAATAATGGAATTTCCAGTGCCAAGGGCTTCACAGCCTGCGGCCCAATGACTACCTTCGTTTTGACTGGCTCATCATCTAATAAAGGCCTTCTCGATAACTGAGCAGGCAAGAACTGTATGTTTTCCCACTTTGGCAACAGATTACGGTCCACCCCCATGGCAGCGGAGGGTCCGTGATGACCGTAATTTTTGAGTCCATGCTGTGCCAGTTCCTTGATATAGTTGGTGAATGGCTCAGTATCTTCCGGATGGGTATCTGCATATGTACCCAAATACTGCTCTCTGTTGAAAGGCTGAGGATGACTTTTCAGAAAATCAGCTATCTCCAGCTTATCAATGTAGACCCATCCTTCTTCGATAACAGATGAAAATTTGTATAAAGCCTCCTTGTTATTGTATTCACTCACACCAGTATCTATGCGATAATCCCAGTTATGCAACCCACAGATTAGATTTTTTCCATCTACATAGCCATCTGCCAGAAGGGCTCCTCTGTGAAGACAACGGCCATACAATACCGAGCACGTATCATCGTATCTGATCACTACCAGATCCAGATCCAGCAATTGAGCATATGCAGGTACTTTTTCAGCAAGAGCAGACCATTCGAGTAGCTTTACAGGTGCTCTGAGTCGTTCTAAAGTCATATCTATCATGAATGAAATAATCAAAAATATACTGGTCAACAAATTGTTCCTGTCGGGTATAAGACACCCTTTCCAATAGTACTATAATTTTGCCGAAAAACTAAGGAGCCACAAATTTCCAACCCCATTTATCACCAACTGCTTCTCCGGATATACGCACATTGGCATCAATTCTCACAGGTAGCGCTTTAAAAATCAATTTCTCCAAACCAAAATTGATCTCTGCATAATACGTACCTCCCTCCAGACTCAATGCGTGAAAACCCAGATATTCGTTGAGCTTAAGCCTGCGTAGTAAAGGGATCTTATTGGTGATAAATCCACCAAAGCTGTGTTCTACATGTGCTTCCAGATAGTTATTGTGTGTAGATAACACATAATAAGGCATCAACCAGAATTCGTCAAAGGAGCCACTTCGCGAAATGGTCTCATTTCCCTTAAAATGAAACAGATCCTGAAGGTAGGTCTGATTCCTGTCCAGAAAAGTCCCTGCGGTTACCCTCCAACGCGTATTTCCCAGCAAACCAAGACTTAACTCCTGATCCAGCGTCAACTGCAGGGTACGATAATCGACCCATCCTTCTCCATCGCCACCTAATGTTTGCCGGTATGCCAGTTCTAATCCAGGCCATCTGGACCCAAGATTGATCTTTCCACCAGGCACCCTAATATATCTGTTGAAAGGTTGGTATCTGAGCTTGATGGTACCTGTAAATGCCTGATGATCTGGAAAACTAAAGTTGGGTACATAAGTACGGTCATTTCTGAATAAACTATACGATGTTGTATTGACCATTTGCCTTCTGCGATCGTAAAATAATTCTCCTGTAAATGTCAAACCATTCCATATTTCACTACCAAACTTCATGTATCCAGATGTACTCCGGTACAGGCGTATGAAATTCCGGTGAAGTAATAGGGCATAGGAAGCATTGTCAAAGGACGAGATCTGACTGAAACCACTAAATTCCCTGGGATAAATACCTCCACTTATTTCCCATACAGTGCTCCGTGCAGGATTACTTACCCATTCTATACCCAACTGACCATTTACCTGTTCATTGGAAAATCCATATCTTACTCGACCAGTAATTTTCAACGATCCTTCCGCTTCCCAATCCCAGGTATGGGATACAGCAGGAGCCACCCAGAATCCTTCCATGGCATTAAATCCCAATGTCCCCAACATAGACTCGACCTGCCAGGTCGTCTTCTTTCGGTAATTGGTAAAGCTATATCCGGTAATCAATATATCAAATGGCTTGATCCCTCTGTTGGCTGCTGTGAGAGAGTCCAAATACTCGGGTGAATTCTGTACCACCTCCAGACTATCCTTGAAACTGTAATCCTCCCTCTCTTCATCGCTCAGAGGAATAGGACGTGCATCGTCCCAAAAGTTGGCATCCTGCTCCATAGCACTATCTGAAACCGCCAGGATCTCCCGCCCAAAAAACTTGGGGTCAAATCCGGGATTGATCTGAAAATCTGAAAGGATCGATTGCGTAAATCCCTGAATAGGTATGGTGAGCCCAAAAATCCTGAAATCAACCGCAAAGCCGATGCGCGTCTGGATCGGCAACCACGAACCTTCAATCCGTTGATAAGTTTGCCGGACCGACAGGGTGTCTATCACGCGAATCTGCTGTTGGTTTGTGATCAGCCAGTCGATCTCCTTGATCGCATAGGAACTATCTGCTATGTATACAATACCCGAAAATGCGGGATCGTACTCGCGCTTAGGGGTTGCCAGGATTTTATAAGACTTCCCCTCTCTATGAACCAGTGTTCCCAGCAATCTATACTGGTAAAAGAAAAATGCATTATCTGAAACAGGTGAAATTACCCCCCTTTCAGAAAGGTTCCCCATTGATGTGCGGTTTTGGTAAGGATTGAAGCGGTTAAATAAATTCCCTAGTATGCTAAATTGATCACTATCTCCACTAACTTTGGACTTCACAATATTTTCCTTGACCTTATTGGGAGGCTTTACAAATACTTCCGACATATTTTCTGAAAGATAGAGGAACTCGGATTGCAGTTCAGCAGGCGCTTCTTCAGATTCTTCCTCTTCCTTGGGTTCTCTCCTGCCAAAAGGTCCCAAATTCATCAAACTATCAGGATCGAAACCTTCTCTGAACTTGAAGGCAGATTTGGTATAAGCATTATACTGATATCCTTCAAAAGGATGTTCATTCTGATCCTTATTGTCGATGGCCTTCTGCATGATTGCATAAGCTGGATCCCTTCCATCCGAAGTAATGATTACATCTTCAAGGGTAAGATCTTCTATTTCCAGTATAAAATCTCTCTCCAGAGGCCCCTCTAGTGAAAAGCGGTAAGTCTGTGGGCGATAACCCAGATAGCTTACACGAGCCGTGTAGTCTCCAGCGGGCAACTTCAGTTCAAAGCGTCCAGATTCATCTGTGATCGTCCCATAGCTCGCATTATTTAGGGATATACTGGCATAGGGTAAAAGTTCAGCCTCACGGTCTTGTACCGTCCCGCTAAACCGGTACGTATCTTGAGCAATCACGACTGAGTAAATCCAGGTACACAAAACAGCAAATCGTATCAAAAAGTGCTTCATATATAAGGGTAATTGCTTCTGTATGTATATGACATTACTCACACTTCTACAATCAGTTTTGAATAATTGCAAAAAGTTGCTGATTTTTTGTGGTAAACAAAATTACTCCATGAATAATTCAAACTTATCTGTTCTTATTTTCGTTTGATTATTATATTGTTGTCTTAACAACTATATATAAAACAACCGTTTGGGGGATGAATATAGAGCTACTGGGTAGCTGTTTATTTTACTTAAACCTGCTTATCAACAGATCTATCAAAAATAGAACAAGTATTTGAAAAAAAAATAGATTCTGGTTTATATTGTTGCATACACCGTAATGAGAAAAGAAAATGACTATGATCCGGATTCCCAGACATATTGAACAACTCAAGCCCTACGAACCAGGCAAAAAGGGAGACCAACTCTTTCAGGGCAAAATACCTTCAGAAACCGCAATCCTTTGCAGCAACGAAAACAATCTCGGGCCATCTCCAAGAGCCGTAACAGCCATGGCTTCAGCACTGCACGGAGTTCATGTATATCCAGATCCGCTAGGAACGCAGCTTAGAGCTGCAATAGCCCATAAACTCGATACAACACCAGACCGGATAGCATTAGGGGACGGTTCTGATGGGATACTGTATACCTTGTTCAATGCTTTTTGTGAGGAGGGCGATGAAATTCTCACCTCTGCGGGTAGTTTCATATCTGTCAAGGTATTTACGTCATTGTATAAAATTCCCCTAATTGAGATTCCCATGAAAGCGGGTTATACATTTGACCTGGAAGCGATTTTCGATCATGTAAATGAACGAACTAAGATAATATATCTATGTAATCCCAACAATCCTACTGGGACCATGATGGGGCGTGAATCGCTTGAAAAATTCCTTCGGGAAGTTCCCGCTCACATACTTGTGCTGGTAGATGAGGCCTACTGTGAATTTGCCCGTGCGATCAGCATGGACTACCCGGATAGCAGTAAGCTGGGCTTTGACAATGTCATGACTTTGCGAACATTCTCTAAAGCCTATGGCCTTGCTGGTATACGACTGGGCTATGCTATCGGTGCACCTTACCTTATCCAGACATTCATGAAAACACAGCCTATATTTAGTCCAGGTTCTGTGGCCATGGCTGGTGGGCTAGGAGCTCTGGAAGACGACCATTTTCTCCAGAAAACGATTGATCACCACCTAAAAGGCCTTGCGCAGCATTATAAAACGCTCGAAAAAGCAGGTATATCCTATATACTTTCCTATGCAAACTTTGTGATGGCCGACCTTCAGACAACAGAGTCAGCCAGGGCATTGTGTGAAGCACTGGAACCACGGGGCATCAAATTACGCAAACTCAATGCGTTTGGTCTGCCCCATTGCGTAAGGATTTCTGTGGGTACCATTCGTGAAAACGACTATTTTAGCGAACAACTCTTGAAATTGGTACAATCCAGTTCTATACCTTTAATCCAAAACGCTCTTCGGCCATCTCGCTAATCTGCGCTCCAATAGCCAGGCAAGCTGTTGCAGCAGGTGAGGGTGCATTGAGTACATGGATAGACCGATCCCGATATTCTATCTGAAAGTCGTCTACCATATTTCCATCTGGTGCAAGAGACATCGCTCTGACACCAGACCGGGATGGTAGAATCTCATCTTGTGTCAAAGATGGAATCAGCCGTTTGACCTGCTTCCAGAACAGATTTTTGGAGAATGCCCTGCGATATTCATCCAGGCCAAAGCGCCAGTGTTTGGCAAATAGGCTCCAGGTACCAGAATAGCTCAGTGCCTCCCAGGAATCGCGGAAATCAAAATCTGCTTTCTGATAACCTTCCCGCTTAAATGTAAATACAGCATTGGGACCACACTCTATTCCTCCATGGATCATACGAGTAAAGTGTACCCCCAAAAAAGGGAAAGCAGGGTTGGGGATTGGATAAACCAGATGCTTGACTTTGTGTTCTGCATGTGGTGCCAGATCGTAATAATCACCGCGGAATCCCACAATTCGGGTACTAATGTCGACTTCGTCCAGCTTTGCCAGACGGTCTGAATGAAGACCTCCACAAAAAATGAGGTGTTTGCCTCTGAAACGCCCCTTATCAGTGATTACTTCGTCGTATGTTTCTCCACGTTGTATGGCCCTGACTTCATGAGACAGGAAAATTTCACTCTGCTCCTGTATACCTTTCAGCAATTCCGCGAGTTTGTATACAACAGCAGGATAGTCAATAATGCCTGAACAGGGTACTCTAATCGCAGCAATACCTTCACAGAAGGGTTCGATCTCCTTGATCTCCTCCCCGCTAATGATCTCAATACCTTCGGTATTATTTTCTAGGCCACACTGATAGATCATTTCCATCTGAGGAAGTTCTGCCTGATCTGTAGCAACCACAACTTTACCACAAACATCATGTGGAATATGATGTTCTCTGGCAAATGCTACTAACTCACGCCTACCCAAAACACAATTCCGGGCCTTGAGAGATCCAGGTTTGTAGTACAAGCCACTGTGTATCACACCAGAATTCCTACCTGTCTGATGTTTGGCAAGCTGGTCTTCTTTTTCCAGCACAGCAATACGGAGAGAGGGTTGTCTACGCAGTATTTTATAGGCTGCACTTAGTCCTACAATTCCTCCTCCAACAACGATTATGTCAAAAGTATCCGTAGTAATCACGCTTGAGATAAAGTTTAATTATTTTATGATTTCCGCTTAAAAAATAGGAATATAGATGCAAAAATTACATATTTTATTTTGCTCTGCAACGTTTTAATTTATAGAAGTCATTACGCGTATCATGCTTGATCTTGAGAAGGTGATTGTCCAATTTGAAACGCAGGGATCCATTCATGAATGTGTTCCACTGGGTAAAGGACATATCCATGACACATACCGTGTCAGGACATCCGGTACAGATAGTCCAAACTATCTCTTACAACGTATCAACAACAAGGTCTTTGTTCATGTTCCGGAAATGATGGATAATATTGAACGCGTTACCCATCACATACGCCAGAAACTCAAAAGCATATCAGGATCACAGATCAATCGGGAGGTTATGACTGTTATCCCTACCTCCCGCGGAAATAGTTACTACATCGATCCAGAAGATCAATTCTGGAGAATGTTTTTATTTATCAATGACAGCTATAGTATTGATAAAGCAGAAAATGAAGATCAGGCCTATGAAGCAGGAAAGGCACTAGGGAAATTTCAACGTTTACTGGCAGATTTTCCCCATCAAGTACTACATGAAACCATTCCCGATTTTCATCACATCAAAAAAAGACTACGCAAATTCAAAAAAGTAATTACACAGGACCCGCTGGGACGCGCTAGAGCACTTGGGGAAGAAATTCACTTTGTTACCAAGCGCAGAGAAGAGATGAGCCTCATCTACAACTTGGGCAGAGCTGGATTTATCCCAGAACGGGTGACTCACAATGATACCAAACTCAATAATCTGCTTTTCGATGAGCATGGCAAAGCGCTCACTTGGGTAGATCTGGATACCGTCATGCCAGGATTTATACATTATGACTTTGGAGATGCCATTCGTACCCTCGCCAACACAGCTATGGAAGACGAAAGTGATCTAAATCGCGTTTCTTTTCACTTCGCTTACTATGAATCCTTTACACAAGGATACCTCGAAGAGGTTGCAGGAGTATTGACTCCTATAGAACTGATACACCTGGCTTTCTCTTCCAAACTCATGACATTTATCATGGGACTCAGATTTCTTACAGACTTTATTGAAGGTGATGTCTACTACAAAATAGAACATCCCGAGCACAATCTCGTCCGTGCGCAGAATCAGTTCAAACTTCTCCGTGAAATGGAAGACGCTTATGAGGATATGAAACAAACCGTAGAAACTAGTTTTGCGTAAACAGGCATACTTTCAAGATTTGCAGGGGTCTCTCGGTCAATTCGCGGCCCAGTACCATATTGGGATAACTATATTGCTTTTTGTAAAATGTTCATAGAAACCTGTTACTGGTCATCGTAATCAACAACAATCTCAGGAGTTTCGGGTATAGACTGACATGTGAGTATATAGCCCTGCTCCACTTCTTTATCACTGAGTACATAATTAACCTTCATTCTCACATACCCTGCTTTCAGTTTAGCTCTGCAAGTAGCACAAATACCTCCTCTACACGAATATGGGGCATCAATACCCTTTTCTAAAGCAGAATCCAATATAGTCTGCCATTCATTTTCAAGGTTGTATTCATAAGTTTCCCCGTCCAGAATCAATTTGATATGTGTAGTTTTCCCCAATGTTGCATTTTCTTGTTCATCCTTTGTATCATCCTCTGGCACAGAAAACAACTCGTAATGAACGTTCTTTTCCGGAATTCCCATATCTCCCAAAACTTCTATTCCATTTTCGATCATGGGAAGCGGACCACATATGAAGTACGCATTTGCCTTTTGTGTGTGGGAGTAATGGCTCATCAGTTCCCGGTATTTTTCAGGAGTCATCAACCCGTGAAACAGTGGATCTTCCGTTTCCTCATCACTTAAAATATGTATAACCTTAAAACGGCCTTCATACTCCTTTTCCCATGCATCAAGCTGCTCTCGAAAAATGATAGCGTCTGTAGTCTTATTTCCATAAAATACAATAAATCTGCTGTGAGGTTCTTGGTATAGTGTAGTTTTAATAATGGACATAAAAGGCGTGATACCACTCCCTCCGGCAAACCCCACATAGATCTTACGATTGCGTTCATCGAGTTCTGTAAAGAAAGTACCTGCGGGTGTCATTACCTCGAGTTGATCTCCAGCTTTCAGTTGATGGTTGATATAGGGCGAAAGAGTACCATCTGGTACCTCCTTCACTGCAATAATGAGATCCTCATCTGTCAGGGGACTGCTGCAGAAAGAGTAGGAACGTCTTACCTCTTCTCCATTGATTTCTTTTTTGAGTGTGATGTACTGGCCTTGCTTGTAGGTAAATACCTCTTTGAGTTCAGGAGGTACTTCAAATGTTACAGAGACAGCTTCAGGGGTTTCGCGATTAACTTTTTTGACCGTAAGCGTATAGAATTTTGCCATGTAGCTTGTTGTTGATTTTATCTTTCCGACATACAACTAGCTTCTCAACATATAAGGAGCTTCACTTGTTCAACAATCTCTGTATTGCAGTCTGAGCTTCATCAGACAAAACAAACCTACCACTCATAGCGGCCCTGTGTATCAATTCCTGGTCCCAGCCAGATGTACCTTCCCACAGGGATCGCTTTAATGCGGTCAGGACAGCAGGGTTATATGAAGCCAATTCCCGACTTTTTTCTTCCAGAAATGCATCAAGTTCTGCTACAGTATTATATAGTTCCATGTACAAGCCCTTTTCCCTCACCCATTCAGCAGGCATCCATTCGCCGGGATGTAACAGGAGTTGCGCAAAGGCAGCATCACCTATCCGGCGCCTCACTGCTGGCTCTATCACAAATGGGCCAATTCCAATGCTCAACTCACTCAGTCTGATCGAGGCCCTTGAAGTAGCCCAGCATGCATCGGTAGCAGCAATAAGGCCTACCCCTCCTCCCACAGCCTTTCCCTGTGCTCGTCCCAGGATAAATCTGGGACACAATCGCATAGCATTAATCACCTCTGCAAACCCGGAGAAAAATACTTTCCCCCCCTGTTCATCTTTGATGTTGACCAACTCGTCAAAAGATGCACCTGCACAAAAAGCCCTTTCACCCGCAGATTGAAGGATGATTACCCGGATTTCATCATTTTTACCAGCAGCCCTGATTTCGCTCGCCAGGGAACTCAGCAATATACCTGGCAAAGAATTTCCCTTGGGATGATAGAATTCTATTACCGCTACGCTATTTCGTATCTTGGTTCGTACATATCCCTGTTCCATTGTTTTTTAGCGATTCATTACCCATTATTTTCCTTTAAATACTGGTTTGCGTTTTTCCCGAAATGCTTGTACACCTTCCTGAAAATCTACTGTAGATGCGGCATATTCCTGCATCTGTGCTTCTTCATTAAGCTGTTCGATCAGTTCTCGTTCGAAGGTTTTGTTGAGTAATTGCTTGGTAAATGCTAGTGCCTTGGTAGGCATATGAGACAGTTTGGTAGCTATCTCACCGGCGACATCCATTAAGTGATCATCTGGCACCATACGATAGATCATACCCCATTTTTCTGCTGTAGACGCGGGTATATCCTCTGCCAGCAACATGGATGCAGTTGCTCTGGCCATACCGATCAACCGGGGTAAAATATACGTACTGCCACAATCTGGAATTAAGCCTATTCTACTAAATGCCTGAATGAAAATTGCCGAATTTCCTGCTATTACGATATCGCACATCAGCGCCAGACTGGCGCCTGCACCCACCGCTACCCCGTTGACAGCCGCTATGACCGGCTTTTCCATGCCACGTATCGTCGCCACAATGGGATTGTATCGTTCCTTGACAAGAAGTTCTATGGATTTATCCTTTGGGAGTGGCTCCAAAAGGTCTGCACCTGAACAAAAAGCCTTGCCATTTCCCGTCAGAATCAGTGCCCTTATTCCTCCATCATTGCTGACCTGCTGCAATACCTCATAAAGCTCAGACAACATGGCCTGATTCAGGCTATTCATAACCTCAGGACGGTTCAAATAGATCACCCCATATAAATCCTTTTGTACATATCTGATGGTAGTATCATTCATTTTCTCTCATTTTTAACAATTTACAAATTAAGTAGATGGAAAATATTAGTTATTTGACATTTGTATATTGTTGTAGCATCATAGATTTAGGCACAGATTACTGTTTGACACTTTACAGATATATAATATCATAATATTAGGCTTTTTTATGTGCAGCCTGTAAACTCCATAAAGTTGTATCGAGATTTAAATATTTTGATATAATCATCTGATAATATTTAAATATATTATAATGATGTCGTCTTTTATACATTTTACATAAAAACTCACCCCATTTTTTGGAAAGATATTAATAATTTGCTTTTTTTATAAGTAATTTACCACAACGCAATACTATCTTAAACATCCTGTTTGCAGTGTGTAATCTGCCATGAATAACACATAACTGCAGGTCGTGAAATCTCAAGATTCACAAGTGTTGAAACACAGCTCGGATAAATGTATATAATAATCAGACTATGAGACCAGGAACGGATCATCAAGCAGCCATACAACAAGACATCGCAGAACTCAAGTCAAAAATATCTTCTGTTCAGACGGGTAAAATGGAGGAGGAAAAATTTAAGGCCTACAGGCTGACCAGGGGTGTATACGGTCAGCGGCAACTGGGCGTACAAATGTTCCGAACCAAAATTCCCTTTGGAAAGCTCAGTTTTGATCAGTTGCTCAAACTGGCAGATCTCACAGATGCATACAGCAATGGAAATCTGCACCTCACTACCAGGCAGAATATCCAGATGCATTATGTCAAACTCAATAATGCGCCAGCTGTTTGGGAGGGATTGGCTGAGGTAGGAATGAGTGCACGCGAAGCTTGTGGAAATACTGTCAGAAATCTTACTGCCTCAGCCCGTGCAGGTATTGATCCTGACGAACCCTTCGATGTGTCTCCTTACGTGCAGGCTTCCTATGAGTATTTTCTGCGTAATCCCATCTGCCAAGAAATGGGACGTAAAATCAAGCCTGCTTTCTCTTCCAGTGAAAAAGACTCTGCATTTACTTACTTTCACGATTTTGGATTTATCCCCAGA
Organism: uncultured Bacteroidia bacterium; assembly: GCA_964468435.1. GTDB lineage: Bacteria > Bacteroidota > Bacteroidia > J057 > J057 > JBCCTX01. The sequence goes on from CAYXVE010000020.1 coordinate 37,478, forward strand.
GTTCAAAATGGTGAACGAGGCTTTAAAGTAGTTATAGGAGGGGGATTAGGTGCACAGTCTATCGTAGCCCATTCCGTTTATGAGTTTTTACCTACTGATCAGATCATTCCCTTTATGGAGGCGTGTATACGGGTATTTGACAGACATGGTGAACGCAGCAAGCGTTTCAAAGCCCGTATGAAATTTCTCATTCAGAAACTGGGGATTGATGAATTTCTGAAACTGGTGGATGAAGAGCGAAAGGCATTGCCTCACCAGTCTTTCCCGATCGATGGCACACCGTCTCCGGTAGCTCTACCAGAATTTAAGCCTGACTTGAAAGACATTACACCGCTGAATAGCACAAAATTTGAAGCCTGGAAGCGATTAAATGTTTTCGAGCAAAAGCAACCAGGATACCTAGGTGTACAGCTCAAAGTACGTCTGGGAGACGTATCGAGCCATACTGCTCGTGAACTGGTTCGTATTGCACGCCCCATGGCAGCTGATGATCTACGTATTACGGTCAATCAAGGCCTCCTGCTGCGATATGTTCCAACTGATGCCTTGCCTTACCTGTTCAATGAACTCAGTGCCATCGGACTGGCAGAGCCAGGGTTTGACAGCATAGCCGATGTTACGGCATGTCCCGGTACAGATACCTGCAATCTGGGTGTGACCAATAGTACCTATCTGGCAACAGAACTGGAAAAAATGGTGTACCGGGAATTTTCTCATATGCTTGATCGAAAACACCTGTTGATCAAGATCAGTGGATGTATGAATGCATGTGGACAACACATGGCTGCTCCTATCGGTCTACACGGTAGTTCTATCAAACACAAGCAACTGGTCGTACCCGCCATGCAAGTAGTACTGGGCGGTGGGGTAGATCCTGAAGGAAATGGATTTATAGCCGAACGTGTAATCAAACTACCCACCAAACGCATTCCTCAAGCAATAACTACCTTGCTGCATACCTATGAGAAAGAAGCGGAAAAAGGAGAATATTTCAATGATTATTTCCATCGTAAAGGAAAGAGATATTTTTACACATTGCTCAAACCCTTCGCTGCCCTTGATACCCTAAATGATGAAGATTATCAAGACTGGGGAAAAGATGAAAATTTCCAGCCGGAAGTGGGCGTAGGTGAATGTGCAGGGGTAGCTTTCGATGTGATAGGTGGAATTTTTCAGGATGCAAAGGAAAGATGGGACGAAGCGGAGTCTACTTTAGCGAATAAGTACTATCCAGAGAGTATCTATTTAAGCTATAGTACTTTTGTCATCGCTGCTAAAGCCCTGCTACTCTCCAAAGATGTAGCTTGCAACACTCATGCCGGAATCCTAAAAGACTTTGACACCCATTATATTGAAACCGGTGAGTACAAGACCCCGGACGAAAGCGCTTTTTACAGTTATGTCATGCGAATGAACAAGCAGGAACCCAGTGCTGACTTTGCTCGGTCGTATCTCAAAGAGGCAAAAGCCTTTATGACTCAGGCGCTGGAGATTAGAAATCAGCAACTATCGGGAGATCAGGAAAAAACGGTTGTCAAACACCACTATCAAGCGTGAATGAAACGAAAACTTAGTCTTATCGGAGCAGGTCCGGGTGATCCCGAACTCATCAGCCTCAAAGCTCTGAGAGCTTTGCAACAGGCAGATATAGTGCTTCATGATGCATTGGTTCATGAACAAACACTTGAGTTCATACCTGAAGATACCCTTCGTATCAACGTAGGCAAAAGAGCTGGTAAGCATTGCGTAACACAGGAAGAAATCTTTGCCCTTATTCAACAATACACCACCAGCCATGGCCATGTAGCACGACTTAAAGGTGGAGATCCATTTGTCTTTGGTAGAGGTTACGAGGAATTGAATTTTGCAAGGCTTTTGGGAATAGAAACAGAAGTCATCCCTGGCATGTCAAGCATTACCTCACTATCTACCCTTCAATCGGTACCCTTGACTCACCGCGGGGTCAGCGAAGGTTTCTGGGTCGTAACAGGTACTACCCGTCGTGGAACCATCTCTGAAGATCTATATCTGGCAGCACAGTCATCCTCGACCGTAGTAATACTCATGGGCATGCGAAAACTGGAACAAATTGTAGCCCTTTTTAGAAAGTACGGAAAGAAGAACACACCTGTAATGATCATTCAGCATGGCAGCTTCGAAGCAGAAAAAGTAGTTACAGGTAATATCAATAATATTGTCCACCTTTCCAGTCTTGCTGGAATAGGAACTCCTGCGATCATTGTGATAGGGGAAGTGGTACGACTACATCCTTCCTTGGTACAGGAAGAAGTACTCATAAGTGCATATACACATGAAAGAGCATCATAATTCTCTGCAAAACCCACTATATCCAATCTTCTTGAAATTACATCAGCTGGATATGCTCATCGTAGGAGCTGGTGAGGTAGGTTATGAAAAACTGTTTTTTATCCTGAAAAGTAGTCCCAAAGCACAGATTACAGTTGTGGCTACCTGGATATCGGACGAAGTACAGCAGCTCGGAGAGAAGCATCCACAGATTCGCCTTGTGATCAAAGCCTTTGAAGAACAGGACCTGGAGGGCAGAGACCTCGTAATTGCTGCAACCAATATCCGAGAATTAAATCGAGAAATACAACGTCTGGCCAAAAAACACGCTATTCTGGTCAATGTAGCCGACACACCAGATCTTTGCGATTTCTATCTGGGAAGCATTGTTACCCGTGGGCCCCTCAAGATCGGCATATCTACCAACGGCCAATCACCGACCTTTGCCAAAAGATTCCGGCAGATGCTGGAAGCCACACTCCCGGAATCAACTGCTCAACTTATCGATCAACTGCATGAATTCAGAGATCGCCTCAAAGGAGATTTTGCCTATAAGGTAGAGCAACTCAACAAAATTACTGAAAATCTGTTGTCAGAAAAAAAGCAGGATTAAGGATTAAATCTGACATCTTACGCTGCCATGTAAAAGCATGATGTGTACTTTGTGTTTTATAATCTCTGGATTTACCCTTACCTTAGCTAAGATAAAGTAGATCAACATAAAGGTCTGAGATGAAATTTGAAACCCTTGCAATCAGAATGCAGACAGATCGCTCCTCACAGCGTGAACACTCTGTACCCCTGTACAATACTTCAAGCTTTCTGTTTGACAATGCAGAACACATGCGGGCGGCATTTGCCGGTGAAGATGATAGTAATATCTACAGCAGATTCTCCAATCCCAACGGCAGAGAATTTGAATTAAAAATGGCTGCGCTAGAAGGATGTGAAGATGCTCATGCTACTGCATCAGGCATGGCTGCTATTTTTGCTAGCTTTATGGCCTTATTGGAAAGTGGAGATCATATCCTGGCATCGCGCTCTTTGTTTGGTGCAAGCTATGGAATCCTGTCTCAAGTACTGCCCAAATATGGAATCGACACTACTTTTGTCGATCCTGAACGAACTGAATCATGGGAGGAAGCTGTCAGGCCCCAAACCAAAATGATGTTTGTGGAGACTCCGACCAACCCGGGGCTCATCGTGATAGACTTGGAGGTTGCAGGAAACTTTGCCCGTAATCACAACCTAATTCTCAACGTGGATAATTGCTTTGCCACACCTTATCTACAAAACCCAGCAGCGTTTGGAGCAGATATTGTGACGCATTCAGCCACAAAATTTATAGACGGACAAGGAAGAGTAATAGGTGGACTTGTTGCGGGAAATACAGACCTGATCGATATCATCCGCAAATTCTGCCGTAAAACCGGGCCTGCGATATCTCCGTTCAACGCATGGATCTTATCAAAAAGCCTCGAAACGCTCCACGTTCGAATGGATAGACACTGCGAAACAGCTCTGACACTAGCCTCAGAACTACAAGCGCATTCAGAAATTTGTCAGGTACGTTATCCTTTTCTACCGAGCCATCCTCAGTTCGACATTGCGCGAAAACAAATGAAACTAGGCGGAGGTATCGTGACCTTCATTGTCAAAGGTGGTATAGAAAGGGGGCAACGCTTCTTGGATCAGTTGCAGATGCTTTCGCTCACTGCCAATCTCGGAGACTCGCGTACGATTGCAACGCATCCATCAACGTCTACACATAGCAAATTGAGCGAAGAAGAACGGGAAATAGCTGGTATAGCTCCGGGTCTTATACGCATTTCTGTAGGGTTGGAACATATAGACGACATTATCCATGATATAGACCAGGCCTTAGTAGCTACAAGAGAAAAAGGAAAAATTGTAATATAACTTTGTTTTTACTTGAAGTAATTTCTATCTTTTATTTATGAAACTGTTATTATTTTCATTCGGCGGACCTGAAGTCATTGTCATTGCATTTGTGATTATTCTGCTTTTTGGTGCCAGGAAAATACCTGGACTGATGAAAGGACTGGGACAAGGTATCCGCGAATTTAAAAGCGCCTCCAAAGACGTGAAAAAACAAATAGACGAAGCCGGAGAAGACGAAAAGGAAGAACAAAAATCTTCCTCAGAAGTGAGCTGATTTTGTTTGTTATTTATATACTATACTAAATCCTTATGCCCACTCCCGTGAGGTAACACCCATGTAATGATGTATATTCAGATAACAGAATTAGTGTCTTTAAGCCATAGTAATAGTACATGCATAGTCTGTAATCAAAATGAGGATGCTAATACTAGCACCCTCACCATTAAATAAACTACTATTGTTATGAAAATGTAAAGCCACTATTTTCTCATTTTACATGTCTCCATCAATATCGCCTCCTCTTCCTCCTCGCTGGGTTCTCTTGCGCTGATTAATTCTATAGGTAACATTTAGATACAGCTGTCTGACAGCTCTCCATTGTCCCTCGCGATACAGAAAGAAACCTTCACCTTCAGCTTCATAGCGATACTTTACATTGAAAAGGTTGGACATTCTAAGGCTGACTGTTGCCTTTTTGTTGAGTATGTCCCTACTAATTGCAGCGTCTGTAAACAAAAAGTCTCTTCTTACACCCTGAGGTGTCTTTTCAGGACCTCTGTAATTGACCATAATCTGACCTTGATACTTTTTGAGGAAATCAAAACGTGTATTTAGGCGACTGGTCCAGCTAGTAAATACAGTTTGTCTGGCAAAACCTAGATTTTCCCCATTGATCTCACCCCTGAAAACGTTCGTACTTAAAGTAAGATCCCAGCCCTGGACCGGATTCATATTGAGGGCAAATTCAGCTCCTACATCATTCTGTGTTGCCAGGTTTTCTGGCATGCTTCTGTTTACATTATCCTCTCCCACACGATTGATTCTGATGATCACATCTTCAGTATGCCGATAATATATACTCGAACTCAATGATGCCTTGTCCCAGGATTTGATGTAGCTCACCTCAAATGAGTTAGCAAATTCCGGATTCAGGTTGGGATTACCACTGCGTACACTCAAAGGGTTAGCATAGTTAAAGAAAGGATTTAAATCCCAGAATCTAGGTCTACGTATCCTGCGGCTGTAATTCACCTGCATAGCATTACCTTCATTTACTTCATAGTTCAGAAAAGCACTGGGAAATACATTGATGTAATCTCTGTCATTTTTTTCGTTTGTATTTCTAAGCAACGTTACTACATCGGTATACTCTGTGCGTAGTCCTATCTGATAGTTGAATTTACCCAAATCCGTACCATATGAAGAATAAACAGCATGAATGTTCTCATCATAATCAAATTCATTGCTCAGATCGGGTAAAATAATCCAATCATTAAATTCAGGATCAAATTCCTCAACTTTATAACGCGTATCAATGTGCCTGATACCACTACGATAACCCACTTCAAATTTCCCATCCTTACCCATAGGTCTGACATAATCCAACCTGATATCCCATTCCTTTTCGTCTTCACCGTTCTCAATGCGTTGAAGTAAGTCCGAATCCTGAAGTACGCCATCAGCGTTAAAAAATTCCTCCGTAGCATCCATAGCCTCTGTTTCGCTTTCACTGGTATACACCACACTGGCTGTTAGCTTGTGATCCTTGCCAAATTCTTTGTCAAACCTTAGATTGTAATCCAATCCTTCTTCGTCTTCATCTTCAATTGTATTTCTCAGGCTTGTATTTTGTAGTACGCTCTCATTATTGAAGTACAGATATTCGATGTCTCTGGTGTTGTCCCCATTCTCACGGCGGTACATAATTGAACCGGTAAGCACCGTTTTTTCATCCAAATTATAATCAGCTCCAAAACGAAGATTGCCAGAAATACCCTTCCGGTAGGAAATCTCATCCTGATCCACTATGCGATCCAAAGCTCCATTTTCATACAACTCACGATGTTCATAGGCTTCCCTGGGCTGATCCCTGTATCTAGCTCCCAGATTGGCAAACCAGTTCAGTTTCTTTTCGCGATAATTAATATTTGCAGAAAGGTTATGGCTGGCAGGATGACCTGCGGCAGCATTGAGAGATCCATTCCAACGCTGGCGCCTGTTTTTCTTAAGAACAATATTGATGATGCCCGCTGTTCCTTCCGCTTCGTATCGTGCACCTGGGTTGGTGATGATTTCAACCTTCTCTATGAGATCAGCAGGAAGCTGCTGAAGTGCATCCCCACTTGTCATTCCCGAAGGACGCCCATTAATTAATATTCTTACGTTCTGACTTCCACGAAGACTTACATTCCCATCGATATCTGTTGAAATAGAAGGAATATTATCCATAAGATCGGAAGCATTACCTCCCAGATTGGAAAGATCCTGACCTACATTAAAAACTCTTTTATCGAGATCGAATTCCATCCGGCTTTTCTTGGAGGTGATTTCTACCGCATCCAAGGTAGTAGTCTTCTCTGCCAGAGCAATATTTCCTGCATCAAAAGAAGGATTTTCCTCACTGAGTGATATTGTAGTGATGTATTTACTTTCAAATCCCAGAAATTTCACGTTCAACATGTAATCCCCCGCTGCAACCGATAAATTGAAACTTCCCTCAGTATCAGTCATCGTACCTGTAATCACTGTAGAATCTACTGCTTTGAGTAATGCTACAGTTGCAAATTCAAGCGGAGATTCATTTGTAGCATCAATTACTTTACCACTAATGGTAAAACTTGCTTTCTGTGCCGAGACAGGTAGTATAAATAAAAAAGTGGAAAATAAAATAAATAGTTCTGTAAATCTTCGCATGTCTTAAAATAAAATTTTTATTTAAATCTTATAAACATTATGTCTATATGTCTACATGTATGACAACAAAGGTAAGAGACAAACTTGAAGAAATATTGAAGCAAAGTTGAACAGAATCTGAAGCTTATGATACTACCGGTTGACTGACTGATACTTTTTCTCCTAATCCTACGGTTAGTATATGCCACTCATAGTCGTACTGATACGATATATCCATCTTATTAACTTCACAGATTTTCTTTACAATTGCCAACCCGAGTCCCAGTGAATGACTGCTTTGTGCATTTTTTCTAAAACGCTCAAAAAGCATATTGGAAGGTACTTTTAGGGGCTTCCCTGTGTTACTTATGGTCAACCTTTGCTCGTCCAGAATGATCTCGATGATACCCTGATATACATTGTGCTTAATCGCATTGTGAATCAAGTTGGATAACAAAATATCTGCCAACGTGCTGTCCATCTCCTTGAAAACACCTGGCTTAATATTTTTGTTTAATTTTATCTTTTTAAGATTAAACAATTCATGAGCATCCAAAATGATTCCTTCTGCAAGTTTCGAAAGGTTAACATGAGAAACGTTTGCAAATTCTTCATTTTCAATCTTACTCAGCAAGGCTAACGACTTATTGAGTTTGGATAGTTTGTCCAGGGACTGGTAGGCAGACTGTATCAGCAGCATTTGTTGCTCATCGAGAGAATCAGACTCGATCAAAAGCTCCAGTTTACCTTTGGCTACTGCTAACGGTGTTTGAATTTCATGAGATGCATTTTCTGTAAACGCTTTCAGGTTGAAGTAATCACTCCTGATCTTTTTCAGCATCTTGGAAATATATGTATTGAGCTGGGTAAATTCATATATAGGCGTCTTATGCAGGTCTGGCTCTTTTTCATCCTGAATCTTGAAATCCCTGATCACCTTCAAGGTCTTCCGGAATGGCCTAAAAAGCCAGTTAGAGATGTATAATGACACGACAATAAATAACAACACCAGGATGCCGAAGATCATGGAAAGACTTTTAAATACACTATCAGAGATGTCATCATTTTCCAGCATGGACTCATATAGGGAAATATTGTACCAGGTGCCCTGGATATTTTTGGTCGCAATGATCAATCTGTGTGGCTCGAGCTTTTTGGTATAATGGTGTTGTGCCAGAGTGTCTTTATAAATAGTTTTAGCATTTGCGGGGTTAATAGTATCATAAATGGCAACCTTTAGATTGCTATGATTGAGTGATTCGATCGAGCTGCCACGTTCTATAGCTTCAAATAGAAAATGTACCTGCTCCCTTAAATAATAGTCTGTTTCTTTGTCTACCTCCTGTCTCAGGATGTTGAATGACATGATTCCACCTACTCCAAAGACAATCAGGATGACGAGCAAATAAAATAAGGTAGTCTTTGTAATCAGATTCATGACGTAGCAACATTAAATTTGTATCCCATCCCATAAATCGTTCGTATGTAGTCCTTTCCGCCGGCTTCAGAAATCTTTTTACGCAGATTTTTGATATGCTGATAAACAAAATCGAAAGAATCGTACACATCTACCTCTGATCCCCACAGATATTCTGCTATAGCTTGTTTGGTCAGGACCCGGGCTTTATTGGTGATGAAGTAGTTCAATAACTCGTATTCTTTTTTGGTCAATGTCAACACCTGGTCGTTGACGAATACTTCCAGCGTCTGTGTATCAATAGTTATTTCATTCAGGACAATTCTTTCTCCTTCCAGGGCTTTATTTCTCCGGTGTACAGCTTTGATCCGGGCATGTAGTTCTGAAAGGTGAAAAGGCTTCGTAAGATAATCATCGGCTCCAAGGTTTAATCCTGTTAATTTATCATCCAGGGCATTCCTGGCAGAAATGATAATGACTGCTGGTTGAATATTCATCCGCTTGATTTCCTTGAGTACGTTCAGTCCACTATTGTCTGGTAGCATAATATCCAGTATAACAACGTCAAACTCCTGTGATATCAGCTCATCCAGAGCCAGATCGGCAGTGCCTACGCCTTTACAATAATATCCTTCCTTAGCCAGATAAGAAATGATGTTATTGAGAAGATCATCAGTATCTTCAACTACCAGGATTTTCATAGTATAAAATTACCCATACATTTTGAAGAAATATTGAAGTCTTTATCCAGTATTATGACTTACCATCTGTAATTCTCATAATTCACCTATTCAAATACCAGATTTATCCTTTTTTTATTCCGGGAATTACTATTGTATTTCATTTTCAGGGAATCCCTTTATATGAACAACTTTTAATAGCTTATCTCATCAACACGCTATCAAATTTTGCATGTATCCATAAATATCCTCACACAAAGTAAACATGAAAAGAGGTGAACAGAAAACCATCCCAAATGCACTGCCAAAAGTTCATGACCGCTACTACCACTTTATTGGGAGTAGCGGCCTCATTTTAAGCCTACTATTTCTGACAGGTTGCCGTAAAAGACTTTCAGAGTGGTCAGTGTTCTTTCCTGATCTATCCAGTTTTTCTTCACCCAGACCCGCAGATTTAAACCAGGATGGAATACAGGGTCTTGTGATCGGTGTTGGAAAAAAAGAATTTATGGCTATAGATACAGGAGTGATTGCCATTGATGGCCTTGATGGTTCGGTCATTTGGTTTAGTCCTACTAAAGATCAAAAAAACAATTCAGGTGCTCATAGATGGATCTAATGGACATATTGAGCTACAGGACACCTTAGGCTTTATACAGATAGGAAGTCCTCTGGCAGCGGTTATCAATGAGGATGAGACCCTTGAAGTTTTTTTACGATCAATACCCATCAGGAGGATAATCCGGAAAACTATTATAACACCCTTTATGGTATAAGTACGACCCTAATTATGTTGGATTGTACAGAAAAAATATATGATCCTGTATTGGGCCCTTTCCGGGGAATAAATCCTGCTTCAACTCCATGGATAGGGGATATCGATCAGGATAATCAACTTGATGTGCTGTTCACATACATGTGTGATACCATTTCTTGCCTTTCCTTTCATGGGATCAGAATCCTTAGAAAAGAATTACCAGTAGCTGCGAGCAATATCTCTTGGTCTTCCTATATGGGCAATCGTCATGATGGAAAATACGCTATGCTTATGCCCTAGTCTCGATTAACTTTTCCACCAGGACAATGACTTTGTTATTCAGCACCTCTACTACCCCATCCTCAATGGCATATTCTGACACTGCGCCACCGGGCTTTTCGACTTTGATAAGTCCCTTACCCAGGGTGGATATCAATGGGGCGTGATTATAGAGTACCTGGAAGGCACCTGAGACACCAGGCACCCTTACTGCAGTTACATCTCCAGTGAAAACCTGACGATCAGGTGTTACGATTTCCAGTGCAAATTCTTTCATATAACTTCTAAGATTGCTGATCAAGAAGGATTTAGGCTTCTGCCATCAATTCTTCACCTGCTTTCAATACCATATTGATATCTCCTTTCAAGTAGAAAGCTTGTTCTGGCAAATGATCCAGTTCTCCACTGAGGATCATATTAAATCCCTTGATCGTATCTTCGATCTTAACAAATTGACCTGGGATACCTGTAAACTGTTCCGCAACAAAGAATGGCTGAGATAGGAAACGCTGTATTTTACGAGCACGTTCTACCGCCAGTTTATCTTCCTCTGAAAGTTCGTCCATCCCCAGAATGGCGATGATATCCTGGAGTTCTTTATAGCGTTGCAGAGTCTGAATAATATTCTGAGCACAGTCATAATGCTCATCGCCCACAATATCGGGCTGCAAAATACGAGATGTGGATGTAAGGGGATCTACTGCAGGATAGATACCTAAAGAGGCAAGCGAACGCGACAATTCCGTAGTTGCGTCCAGGTGGGCAAAGGTAGTTGCCGGGGCCGGATCTGTATAGTCATCTGCTGGTACATAGATGGCCTGGATGGAGGTGATAGAACCGCGTTTGGTAGAAGTAATGCGCTCCTGAAGTTCGCCCATCTCAGAAGCTAGGGTAGGTTGATATCCCACCGCTGAAGGCATACGTCCCAGTAGAGCTGACACCTCAGAACCAGCCTGTGTAAAACGGAAAATATTGTCTATAAAAAACAGTACATCCTTTCCCTTTGCATCGTTGGGATCACCATCGCGGAAATATTCCGCAATTGTCAAACCCGTCAAGGCCACTCGGGCACGTGCTCCTGGAGGCTCATTCATTTGACCAAATACCATGGTGAGTTTTGAATCCTTCAATTTTTCCATATCTACCTTCTCAAGGGACCATTTCCCCTCTTCCATACTATGTTCAAAATCCTCCCCATAGCGAATTACATTTGCCTCAATCATCTCCCGTAAAATATCATTTCCTTCACGGGTACGCTCTCCTACACCCGCAAATACCGACAATCCATCATAAGCGAGGGCAATATTGTTGATTAACTCTTGTATCAATACAGTCTTTCCTACCCCTGCACCACCAAAAAGACCTACCTTTCCACCTTTGAGGTAGGGTGCAAGCAAATCAATCACTTTAATACCTGTATATAGTACCTCCTGCTCAGTTTTCAGATCTTCATACTTCGGGGCAGAGCGGTGAATGGAGTAGCTTTCTTTTACCTCAGGCACAGGAAGACCATCGATCGGAGCACCCACCACGTTAAACAATCTTCCGCGTACCATATCCCCGATCGGTACCTGTATCGTCTGACCCTTATCAGAGACTTCATCTCCACGACTAATGCCTTCTGTAGAGTCCATCGCGATTGCACGTACGCGACTTTCGCCCAAATGCTGTTGAACTTCCAGTACCAATACCGTACCGTCTTTCTTTTCTATCTCTAGAGCGCTATTAATCTTAGGGAGTACGGATCCCTCACCGCTAAAATCAGCATCTATCACTGGACCAATTATCTGTGCAACTTTACCTTTGTTTTCTACCATGCTTAGTGATTATCAGAATATGTAAAAACCTCAGCAAGTTACATGCCTTAGCAAATTTTTACAACATATTAATGCTTATATTGTCATATTTTAGTAGCCAACTACTACTATTTCAGAATTTCTTTTCCATGACGGAAGATTTATACCACACGTATATCTCATATGACCATTCACAAAGGACTCACATATCTGGAAAAACACCGCTTCCTTCCCCGACAAATTTCTCTCACTCCTCATCCATCCCTCAATTTCATCATCACGATTCCCTGTCATGATGAATTTCACCTCGACAAAACCCTGGAATCTCTGGAAGCTTGCCACTCCATACCTGCCGGAATAGAAGTAATCATCGTGATCAATGCAGGCCAACACCACCCTGCAAACATCCATCGTCAAAACGAACGGACCTTAAATTGGCTAAATACCTGGAAAACAGCTTACACAAGAAAGCTGACCTACCATGCTATTTATGTACAGGACCTCCCGCGTAAACATGCAGGCGTTGGCCTGGCCAGAAAGATTGCCATGGATGAAGCGGTAGATCGCTTTTCTCAAGCGGAATCTGAAGACGGCATCATCGCCTGTCTGGATGCTGACTGTACGGTTGCAGATAACTATCTAGCAGAAGTATATCGATGCTTCCATACTCCTCCCTATCCACAAGCCAGCAGCATCTACTTTGAACATCCCCTGTCTGGTCATGAATATGCCCCTGATGTATATGAGGGAATAGTCTATTATGAACTGTTTCTGAGATACTACATCCAGGGACTCAGGTATGCAGGGTTTCCATATGCCTATCATACTATAGGTTCTTCCATGGCTGTAACCTCCCAGGCTTATCAGCATAAGGGTGGGATGAACCGCAAAAAAGCCGGGGAAGATTTTTATTTCCTGCATAAATTCATTCCAAGTGGACGCTTTGCAGAAATCCATTCCACAACGGTGTTTCCCGCTCCCCGCCCTTCCCAGAAAGTGCCTTTCGGCACAGGAAGAGCTATCAAGGATTGGCTTTCAGGTGCCAAAAATCTGGAATATGCCTATGCTTTGCAAAGCTTCCTAGACCTGAAAAAACTGCTACGACAAGTACCACATCTATTTGATCACCCTCCTGAATATCTACCCGGATCAATCAGTAACTTTCTGAAAAATTACGATTTTTCTGTCAAGCTCGAAGAAATACGTCAACATGTAGCCTCCCGTTCTGCTTTTTGCAGGCGCTTCTTCCAATGGTTCGATGCTTTGAAAGCATTGAAATACATCCATTTTGCCAGAGATGAATATTATCCCGACGAACCGCTCTCGCAAGTAGCCAGACAACTCTACCAATTGGAGGGACATCAGGATGTAACCGATTTTATAGACTTCAAAGATTGGCTAACTATATACCGGAGATGGCAAAAAAATAACGGCGGATTCATGAATCCGCCGTCAGGGAAGGGTACTTTTTACAGGGATTAGGGGTTGGTCAGGGAAGACGAATAATATTAATCTCGTTTTTAAGTACCCTTTTAAACACACACTCAATGATACTATTCTAAGCGCAATTCTTGAGGGAATTTTGTACTGGCATTTCAAAACTATCGTATGGCATCATATTCAACTTTTTCGAAAAAATCTCATTGCAAATATTTATTATGCAAATAAATAAATATGCATTGCAACTATGTAGCATAATTCATTTTTTTTCTTACATCAAATATCACTAATTGTTAAATTACTTGCTGTTGTTTTAACATGGTCCTAAACTAAATAGTTTTGAATAATTTTTTTACAGATAATGAGTATTTTGCTTATTACATCTTTTTTTAGTATAAATAACTTAGTAAATGGCTGTATACCGGAAAGATGTAATACTTTGAAATGACCGTTTATCTCTTAAAAATTTAATTTTATTTAGAAAATATGCGGTTTTTATAGCTTACTGACAAATATACAAATGGACGCTTTAAATGAATTGCCCCATATATTTATAATTTCTTACATCATTACTTTCCTAAAAATGATGCATGCTAAGGATTTAGAGTAAAATGCGGTATATATTCTCACTGGTTTTTTAAAGCCTTAATGATTAAGGTTCTCACTTGCCACCAAAATTTCCTGCCTAATTACCAGATTTTTTCCCTCAAGGGTCCGTAATGGTATTTTTCCTAACTTTAGCACCCGAGTGAATTTAATTGAAATACATGAAAAAGAACCATGACTTTTTGCAAGCTTTTGAAAAACTAGTTTCTGTCATTCACGAACTCAGAGAAAAATGCCCATGGGATAAAAAACAGACCTTTGAAAGTCTCAGGCACCTCACTATAGAGGAAACCTACGAACTGGCTGATGCTATTCTCAAAAAAGATTATCCGGAATTGAAAGTAGAACTGGGAGACCTGCTGCTACACATTGTCTTCTATGCCAGAATCGCTGCCGAACAGAATCACTTTGACTTAAGTGAAGTCATACAATCACAGACGGAAAAACTCATTCGTAGACATCCACATATCTATGGCGATGTACAGGCTGATACAGAGGAAGAAGTACTCAAAAACTGGGAGCAGATTAAGGAACGGGAAAAGAAGCAAGAAGCTGGAAATGAAAAACCCAAATCCAGGTTGGAAGGTGTTCCCGATGCCCTGCCTCCACTTGTACAGGCTTATCGCATCCAGGAAAAAGTAGTTTCCGTAGGTTTTGAATGGGAACACACAAGAGAGGTCCTGGACAAAGTAAATGAAGAACTGGAAGAACTTGAACAGGCAGAAAACCTGGAAGAAAAAGAATCTGAAATGGGAGATCTGCTATTCACAATCGTCAATTACTGCCGCTTTATCGGTATCAATCCATATGATGCACTGAGTAAAACCAATCTCAAATTTAAGCGAAGATTTCAATATATGGAACAACAGGCATATCAACGCCAAAAAACGCTATCTGAGATGAATCCACAGGAAATGGAACTACTCTGGCAGGAAGCCAAAACACAGGAATAATCTTATTTTTACTGATGCAAGTTGTAACACCCATTAACTCAATCACTCAATATCATGAAATCTACTGTAATTTGTTTAACACTTATGCTGATGGTTGGGCTGCTTGCCTGCAACAATCAGCCTCAGGAGGAATCAGCCTCTACTGACGACATGGAGCAGGCTGAGACCATGGATCCCACTCCTCAGGTGAAGGGAGCGGAAGTATCCTACGAAGCCGATGATATCACCATGAAAGGGTATATCGCTTATGACGAAAACATGGAAAGAAGCCGTCCTGGTGTGCTAATCATCCACGAATGGTGGGGACACAATGACTATGTACGTGCCAGAGCAGATGAACTGGCCCAGATGGGCTATGTAGCCCTTGCCCTGGATATGTATGGCGATGGAAAGACAGCTGCACATCCAGAAGATGCCGGAAAATTTTCCAGTGCTGTCATGCAAAACATGGAGGGTGCCAAAGCCAGATTTGCCAAAGCCCTTGAGACCCTAAAAAATCACCCCATGTGCGATTCCACCCGCACAGCAGCTATCGGATACTGCTTTGGTGGATCGGTAGCGCTGACCATGGCCAATGCAGGTTTTGATCTGGATGGGGTAGCCGCTTTTCATAGTGGATTACAGCTTCCTGTAATGCCTAAGGCAGGAGCCGTACAAGCAAAAGTGTTGGTCTGTAATGGGGCAGATGATCCCTTCATCCCGGCTGAACAGACCGAAGCCTTCCAAAATGCCATGGATGAAGCTGGTGTTGATTATGAATACCATGCTTATGAGGGTGCTGTACACGGATTCACAAATCCTGAAGCTGATTCACTGGGCCAGGAATTTGATCTTCCCTTAGCTTACGATACCGAAGCAGATGAGCAATCCTGGCAGGAACTTAAAGATCTCTTCGCAGAGATTTTCTAATAGAAAGGGATTGCGTTAGCAATCCCCAAAAAAGTTGTCTCACAAGTTAATCGTTACGCTCTGTCGTTAAAGATTTCCTAAATAACGCGTTCATAAAAGAGGATAAGTCATGCGATTTTAAAAATTGGAGGAGCATTTTTAGAAACGATAAAAATCTAACAGAGGGAAGTCGACTTTTGAGACTTCCCCCTTTTTTGTTGAATGGTGTGAGCTACTATACGCTAACGATATCTGTGGTCCACTTATGTGATATTTGATGTCTTCTGTGTCAAGCAAATGCCATCTCAGGCTCTTGCACCAGAGATCGACTTAAGACTGTCCCCTACAAATGTATCACCTCGTCGTAGGCAGCAGCGGCTGCTTCCATGACGGCTTCAGACATTGTTGGATGTGGATGCACAGCCTTAATAATTTCATGTCCTGTAGTCTCCAGTTTGCGGGCTACGACCACCTCAGCGATCATATCTGTCACACCAGCACCTACCATATGTGCACCCAGAAACTCTCCATATTTAGCATCAAAGATGACCTTGACAAACCCGTCGTTTTTGCCTGATGCACTAGCTTTACCAGAGGCTGAGAAGGGGAATTTACCCACCTTGATTTCACCGTACTGCTCCTTGGCATCAGCCTCGGTAAGACCTACTGAAGCAACCTCAGGCTGGCAGTAAGTACAGGAGGGAATATTATGGTAATCAAGCGGCTCTATATCCATACCAGCCATTTTCTCTACACAAATGATCCCTTCATGAGAAGCGACGTGTGCCAAGGCTGGCCCAGATGTCATGTCCCCGATTGCATAAACTCCATCCAGGTTAGTATGATAGAATTCATCAACCACGACTTTGCCTTTTTCTACCTTAATACCCTGCTCTTCCAGCCCTAAGCCCTCTACGTTAGCTACAACTCCAACAGCTGAAAGTAGTATATCTGCTTCGAGTTTCTTTTCTCCTTTGGATGTCTTTACCGAAGCTACCACACCCTTACCCGAAGTATCTACATGGGTTACCTCAGCACTGGTCATGATTTCCATGCCGCGCTTTTTGTAGATCCTTGCCATCTGGTTGGATACTTCTTCATCCTCCCGGGGAAGAATGCGGTCCAGGTACTCTACTACCGTTACTTTGGTACCCATTGCAGTATAAAAGTAGGCAAACTCTATTCCAATAGCTCCTGAACCTACCACGATCATGGTTTTAGGCTGCTTGCCCAACGTCATCGCCTTGCGGTATCCAATAATCTTTTTGCCATCTATCGCCATATTGGGGAGACTCCGCGAACGAGCACCTGTAGCCAGGATGATATTCTTGGCCTGATACACAGTTTTTTTGCCTGATTCATCGGTTACCTCTACCTCTTTTTTAGCGAGTAGTTTCCCCGTACCCATCAACGCATCAATCTTATTTTTCCGGAACAGAAAATTGACCCCTTTACTCATTTTCCCTGCTACTCCCCTACTCCGTTTTACTACTTCGCCAAAATCATGCTTATAGCTATCTACTGATATTCCATAATCTTTGGCATGACTGAAATAATCCATCACTTCAGCACTTTTTAAAAGTGTTTTGGTCGGGATACATCCCCAATTCAAACAAATCCCTCCCAGCGACTCTTTTTCTACAACTCCCACTGACATGCCAAGCTGAGATGCACGAATGGCAGCTACATACCCTCCGGGACCACTACCTATTACAATGAGATCATAATTTTTTGCCATATATATTGTTTGTTATTTTAGGACTAAAACCTATATCATATAAAGCCCTAAAATAGAAAAATGTTGATATAGCAACCAATAGGAAATTCAAATGATCGCTATTGCCTGATAATCTTTTGACGATACAACTTATTATTTATCTTCAAGGACAGGATATACAGTCCTGGATCGAGGCTTTCTGTCATCAGTTCGATGCGATGTATTCCTGCTGGTTTTTGACCTCTGAACCCACTCACCTGTATTTTTTGCCCCATTATGTTGTAGAGGTTTAATTCTACTGCTGCAGTCTGCTGTAGCTGTAATTCCACCTCCAGCAAAGACTGGAAGGGATTGGGGTAAGCATTCCAGGAGCTACCATCCGCCAGATCTGCATCCCGATCTACTGACAAGTTTCTCTCTCCATTGCTGTACCAGGTTGGAAAACGGGCTTCGATCAGTAGGGGTTGAATACCACCCACAGGCGTAACCTTGTCTTCAGCAAGCTCAATAAAGGAAACTCCCTCCACCTCAGATTCATCCATAACGGTAAATGCCAGACGGCTATCATCTGGTGAAAAAGTAGGAAAACCGATGGTCGTATTATCTAAAATATTCATATCCCCAGTTTCGAGATTTCGAAGCAGAATTGAAAATTCGTCATCTGTAAAATCTTCCAGATTATTTTCTATCAACTGATCAAAAGCCATGATATAGGGGGAATTTTTGGAGAATACGGGATTTCCTATGCTTACACCCTCTGGAATATTGCTAAATAGTTTAAATATCAACCCGTCGCCAAAATTTTCCGTTTCGTTATCCCAAACTCTGAGAAATCCAATATCCCAGTAGGCTTCAAAAAAATCTTCGGTACTACTCACCAGGTTGTAGGCATCGTACATAATAAATTCTCCGCTAAAATCCCATTCCAATGCGTCTGCATACAGAACATCCCCGGCGATAACTCCCTGGGCTGTTGTGGGGTTGTACAGGCTGTAAAAAACACCCCGGCGCGTAGGAATATCATATACATAGATCGCTGTATCCTGGAAGATACTCACAGCTGCAACCTTAGTACCATCTTTTGAGATGGCCGCATTATCCCAGTAGGCTTCACTCCACACAGAATTATTTTCCAGCAAGCGTTCCTGTGGAAAGCCTGTACCCAGGTCTGTGAGCAAATACAGGAAGTTGTCTGAGCTTACAAACACACCTGTAGATCCATCATCGCTGATACTCACAGGACGGAGCGGATCACGCGTACTGATTGGAATAAAAGGAGCGGCTCCTTGTGGCACAGACTGATCAAATATGTAGATCTTATTGGGATCAGACACATTTGTGTTGACAACCATCATGAGTTCCCTGCCGGGGTTTACCTCCAGGTCTTCAAAGGGGTCATTCTGTTGCTTACCCCCTTCATTGGGGTCGAGGATACCCACCTGATCGAAGGCAGCTTTTACAGCTGCCACTTCCTGTTGGCCATACAGGTCTGCCGCAGCCTGCTCTACGGCAAGCCTGCAGTCGACAAACTCTGAAGAAGCCAGTAGGTATTGTGTCAGTGCCCGATAATAGATTTGCTCGGTCTTCTGTAAGCCCGTCTCATTCAATCCCAAACTCTCCAGGATCAACGCAAATGCACGATTGGGAATGCCGCTGTTGATGTGTACCCCACCATTGTCTTCGCTGCCTGTATACTGCTCATCCACATGACGGGGCTGGAATCCCGGATCATTCAAACTGGTGCCGCCATTATGTGGATCTGCCACATTTCTCAGGGCACCTGACCGGAAGACCTGGGGATTGATCACATTCTCGCCGATCAGGAAGTTTCTTCGCTCGATCAAGATGCCAAATACATCTGCAAACGACTCATTCAACGCACCAGATTCATTCTGATAGATCAGATTGGCTGTCGAAGAGATTACCCCATGTGTCATTTCATGTGCTGCAACATCAAGCGCTCCTGCCAGTGGCCGGAATGCTACATCGCCATTGCCGTAATATATGCCCATCCCGTTCCAATAAGCATTGTCCATGGGACGGTTCTCCTCATCTGGAACATTGATAAAGGATTGTACATCCCTACCTCCACCATCGATCGATACTCTACCGAAAGTATTTTCATAATATCGATAACACAACACCGCATTATTATGTGCTGAAATGGCCCTCGGAGCCCATTGGTTGTTCTGTGAAACGACCGGACTGATCTCGCGACTGTTGATGTCGTCTACATGATCGAAAGTGATGATCAGCCCATCCCCGTTGCGGGGACTATTGGTCTGACCCCGAAACATACTCTGGGTATTGTCCACCAGCAAAAACTGATCGGATGCAGCCTGAAACACCACTACCTGCTGCTGGTCGCCATTGAGGTCTGTAGCCGTCGTATTTACAGGGGGCATCAATGAACAGGTATGATTTCTGGCATTGAGAATTTCACCATTTTGAGCATCTACATAATAATACCAATGATCCTTGACATTTGGGCGAAGTGCCACCTCATAAGCCAACCTGTGTACGGATGGCTTATCTGGATCATGATATATGACCAGCCGCGATTCGGGGCCGTTATACTGTAACAACTCCCGTTGTCTTTCATTCAATTTCAGTACTTTTACTCGGGTAACTACATCGAATTGTGCAATCTCTTCTGCCTCTTCGGAAGTAAGCTGGGCTGCAAGATTTTTTAGGCGGGGTGTCTGAGAGAACCGCCCGTTCATCATGGTACGCCCATCCGGACGGAAATGAATCACCATTTCACTACCCACCACAGGTATTCCCTTCAGATGCTGTTGCATCTTTACATGGGTATGTCCCAGATGATCTGTTTCGTAAGTTTTCAATTCAAACTCATCCTGAGGGTTCAGATGAGGAAGCCATAAATCTATATTCTGGAGAAATTGTCGAGCCGCACCAGAAACTGCTGCACGTGAAGTAAGTTTGTTTCTGCTTACCACAAAATCCTGTGTCTCAACCAGAATAGGGATCTCAGTTTGCTGGTCCAGAATAACTCTAGGAGATCGAATGTATTGGTAGCCATCCTGAACAGCATACGGGATACGTTGCTGGCCAGACTGCTGGGTAGATCGCGTTGGACTTTTTCTAAACGAACGAAGTCTACGTTGCTGAGAAGTAGAAATACGCTGAAGGGACTTTTTGTTGATCCCGGGCTTGAAGGTATGCTGGGTTCTCTGGGAATAACCCGCAGTCATTCCGGCAATAGCTATCGCAAAGATGACGAAGGAATGCAAGGAGTAAAAAATCTTCATAAAGTTGTGAATTTAGATTTATTGACCTGATTTGACTAGATCGTTCAACTGATCATATAAAGCAATTAATGCTGGATCAAGAGTGTGTTGCATATCTCCCCATGTGATACGATTTTGACCCATACTATCCTGATACTCAATAAAGTAATATCTATTACCTGGATGGGAAAACACCCGTTCAGACAGAGACAACTGCCGGGCCTGGGCAAAGCATTTTTTTCGTTTTTTTCTGGATACTTTGGTGTTGAGAGTGTAGGTATCTTCCAGACTGTGCTTTTCATAGATATACCCGTTATCCAACAAAGCATATTCCTTTACCATTCCGGTAAATCCACCTCCTGAACCAAATCGTATTTGCTTATCAGCATAATTTTCAGGCGGGACCTTGGAGCTACGGCAAGAGAACAATATGGCGATAATTCCCATGAATGGGATAAGCATGAAAATGACAGGTTTCATGGCCAATTATAGCAAAACTGCTTTAGATAAAGAAGGAAAGCCTCGAGAAAAGTGTAATATACCTGTTTGGGGGTATGATATCATTTTTGTTCCAACAACATTTGCATTTCCTTGAGGAGGCTATCTATGTCAAAGATATCGTTGGAAAAAGTATGGATACTTCCACCACTTTTATAGGCAAGCTTTACATAATCGGGGTGAACTTGCTCATTCTGGATATCGCAAAGAATGATTCTCACAGGCACTTTGAGGAATCTTATCAAAGCCAGATCTCTGACAGCACTTTTATTGTCGGCAATTAATACAACCTCCTCAAAACCCTCGAGAACATTAATACCTGTCAGCAAGGCTTCGATATCATTTTCAGGACTATCTCCCCCATTGCCCTTTTTCATGACCATTTCCATGGTTTTAAGGATCTCTGTTATCTCTGTCGATTTACAATAGTAAATACCCCCTGTCTTACCGATGCGTTTTTGTGCATTTTTACGATTGTTACCATCATTGAAAAATACCAGATGCCGTATACGAGACTGCGAGGTATTGATCTGTTGTTTGTGCCACAGTACCAGCTGTGCACCGTATTTGTACATACTTCCTGTCCAGTCTGCCACGACTAGCATATGGTTCCATCCTGGATTTCGCTCCAGTACCTTGAAGATGGTCGAATCCTTGGTCGATGCTACACCACGTATAATGGCCCGCAGTTCCTGGGAATTGGTAATATCATCGATTACTTTCATCTTCAAGGGCTGATACTTGATCACAAACCCATGAAAGTAGTCCTTGGCCTCTTCTTCTGTCTGGCATTCAGTCTGCAGGATCATGTTCCACCTGATCGTACTATCGTTGAGCGTAGAATCCAGATCAAACAATTTTGACAGGCGGTCGCTGAGTAACTGATGATAATCTGTTCTCCACTTTTTGATATCCTTGGGATAAAGCGTGAACACAAGATCGATCTCATATACCTTCACCTTGGATGTGATACTCTTCCAGCGATTGATCTCTTCTTCCCGGAGGTCATATGAAGCATAGTCCATGTGCAGCACCTGCTGGGGGGTCAATGCTACAAATTTATACCTTGGCACTTCGTAACGTAGAAAGGCTATATTGTTATGAAATACCGTATCGCCAACCATTCCCTCGCAAGTCTTCCAACACATCAAGAGAATCACCCATAGATATGTACCGTATTTAGCAAACATAACACTCCGGCTTAGTTTCAGCCCCCCACAAAGGGCCATTAAAGGGTATTCCTGATTACTATTTATAAAATAGAACGAAAAACCCAGATATTCAACAATTTCATGGGTAAAATATTTATCACCCTATATATCACCCAGTGCTGGACGTATCACGATTTCCTCTACTACACTTCTGTTGCTCAACTTGTATACATCCCATACCATTGATGCAATATCCTCCACAGGCATAAAGCGCTCCTCAGGTAAATCTGTTCCTTCCCATGAAGCGGTAAATACTGCTCCTGGGAGAACACTTACCACTCTGATTCCTTCTGTCTTGAGTTCTTCCCTCAGCGATTTGGAAAAACCCAATAATGCAAATTTGGATGTGCTGTATATCCCACCATTGGGATACGCTTTGATACTCGCTACACTACACATGTTTACGATCATTCCGCGCTGCTGTTCCTTCATACCCGGTACCAATGCCTGGGTAACATAAAATGCACTGTTGAGATTGACATTCATCACTTCTTCAAATACTTCTATGGGCGCATCATGCACACCGCCCGGTACAAATATTCCCCCATTATTGACCAAAACTTCCAGATTTTCAAGATCTCTGTTTACCTGCTCCGCCAAATCCAATACTTCCTGCTTTTGAGAAAGATCACAAATATAGGTGTGTATACCCGGCATCTCTTCGCGGGCTCGCTTCAAAGCTACTTTGCCCCTTGCACAAATTCCCACTTCAAAACCCTCTTCAAAAAAACGCTTCGCTACAGCTAGCCCTATTCCCTTACTCCCTCCAGTAATAAATATGCTTTTTGACATAAAAAAATGGTTACGTATTTAACTGATTCGATTACATCCTTAGTATTCATGGAAAGCATTGGATCGGAAAATTTGTGCCTCTGCTTCACTTTTTTTACCAACAGATGCTACTTTTCAAGCATGACATAACAGTTATCCAACTCTCCCTCTTGTAACTGATACCACCATCTGGAAAACAGATAACTGAAAAATAAACCCAACTTCGAATCAGATTGGTAGAAATCAAAAGACCTCTCGACCTTTTTGTCTTGTTGTTCATCAAAACAGGTATGTGCTTCCAGCGCAAGATCCGGAACTACTGGATCAAGAAGTGTAATAGACATTTCCGCCACCTTTATAGGTATCTTTTGGGTATACATCTGATTACTTCGGATATATACAGACCTGTGCTGTCGTATAGAAAGATCCATTTTGTTGATAACCAGAATCAAATCTGTATTTTCAAGCGTCAGTGAATCCGTTAGTCGATTGGTTTCCGTAGAATAAAATTTTTGAAAGTATCTCCCTTTATAGATATCAGCATTTAAAAAATATACAGAATCTGCTTTGGCTACCTTGATAAGCTGCTCACTTAACAGTTCTCCTACGCGAATCATCAGCTCTGCCTTCATCTCACCAACCGACGATCGATTCTCCTCAATAGATAGAAACTGAGCGACAGGCATATAGTACCCATCTGTGATGGTAAAATGGGAGCTGCTGATATAGATCCCAATATTTTTCCCCTGCATCAAGTTGGCCTGGGCCAGACAACTTTGTATTCCCATCCAGCATATGAGTCCTATCTGTCCAATCCATACGATAGCGCATTTACTCCATTTCATAGTTAGCAATTTAAAAAAACACTCCATTTACTTTCTCTAACAATCTGCTCCTAAAATCATTCCCGGTAATTATTGAAACACTATGAGCTCCTCCCTGTAAATACGGCTCCTGTCAGGATTGAACTCCTGATTGGGTCCATCAGTAATTATGGTCTTGTCATATCTCAGGATATGACCTATTCCAGGCTTGTATACAGTGTAGGCTTCAGTACGGGTGATCACGCTGACTGTATCGAGCTTTTCCAAGATCAATATACTCTGATCAAAGCTTCCGGCAGTAACTGATATCGTAGTATCTGTAGAAAGGTACTGATATTGAGCCTCTTTCAACGTATTGTACTGATTAGCATCCCATATTTCCCCCCTTGCTATGGGATATTTCATGTCCAACGTACGTACATTATCCTCCTGTCGCTCAATGAATAGGCCTGAATCCCTGTCATCTGGAACATAGAGAGTCCATACTTTCTCAGGTACAAACTCAAAACTGCCTACAGCTGCTCTTGAATTGCGAATTAAATAGATTTCACGTTCAAGAAGATCTGTGCTGATATCCAGGAGTTCCTCCTTCTTGTAATATTCATCTACAACAGGCCCGGATGTATTAAAGGTCGTATCTATTACGTGATAGATCCGGTAACTACCTATATCTAAGTTGTAGATCTCCGTTAGGTCAAAATCACTCTCAACAACCGGTATCACGGAAGTATCGTCATCACATCCTGGTACTATCCACAAAAGCAAGATGATGATCCCAATGATCGAAGGATACTGCTTCATGTATGTCGATTATACACTTAAGTTTTCACGTATGTAATTAACTTACAATTTATCTATTTCCACAATGTGGTACAAATTTCTGGATCTGCGATAAGCCAGGTATGATCAACCTGATGGTTTTTTTTCAGAAATGTGATGATCTGCTTAGGATAATGGGGGCGATACCTAATGTAATCAGCTACTCGGTCTGTAAATCTTTCTGTGGGTGATAACACAAATCATGATACTTCATATTGCAAATCGTAAAGTTTTCTGTACAATCCATTTACAATCAACAATTCCCCATGAGTTCCCCGCTCTAGTATGCGTCCGTTTTCGAGGACCAGGATCTGATCGGCCTTCAATATCGTAGAAAGCCTGTGGGCTATAACCAATGAGGTCCGGTTGATCATAAGTTTTTCCAATGCATCCTGCACCAACCGTTCAGACTCTGTATCCAGATTGGAGGTGGCCTCATCCAGGATCAGGATGGGCGGATTTCGCAATATCGCCCGGGCAATACTGATACGCTGCCGTTGGCCACCCGATAGTTTGGTCCCACGTTCACCAATTACGGTATCGTACTGCTCGGGCAACTGCATGATGAAATCATGCGCGTTGGCAATCCTGGCGGCCTGGATCACGGCCTCACGATCAGGGTAATGGATACCATAGGCAATATTCCTCAACACAGTATCGTGAAACAATATACCCTCCTGAGATACATGCCCAATCTGTCTGCGAAGATCTCTAAGCGCTACTTCTTTGATATCGTGGTTATCTAGGTAAATGGAACCACGGTATGGATCATAGAAGCGGGGAATCAGATCCGCCAGCGTAGATTTGCCTGAGCCAGATGGTCCCACCAGGGCAATCATCTGTCCTTTGGGGATCTCCAAAGAGATTTCCTTGAGTACATCTTCTTTTTCATACTGGAAATAGACCTCTTCAAAACGTATAGAATCATTGAAACTGCTGATTCGCACAGGATTCTTGACTTCCTGGATTACTGAACGCCGCTCCAGTATATTTTCTACCCGCTCATATGCAGCTATACCTTTCTGAATCTTGGCAATGGCGTTGGAGATAAATTTGATGGGAGAAAGTAACTGGGAAAAAAGACCTATAAAAACGATAAATTCAGAAGCTCTCATCGCTCCATCTTGCTGTGCCAGAATGAGCCATCCTCCATAAATAATAATCATACAAATCACACCTATACTCAGCAATTCTGTAACGGGTGAAGCCAGCTCTGACCGCCTTCTGATGGAAACCTGCAAACGGGTGAATCTATCATTCTTGCTTGCATAACGGTCTCTCTCGTAGTCTTCCTTTTGAAAGGATTTGACAATACGTATTCCACTAGCAAACTCATCCAGCACCGTGATCAGTTCTCCCAAAACTTCTTGCCCAGATTTTGCCTTTCGCTTTAGCGACTTGCGGATATAGTTGATAAACAATCCCGATAGTGGCAGAATAATCAGACTGAAGAGTGTCAATTGCCAGGATATGAAAAACAGCCCCGATAAGAGAAAAATGAGCGTGATGGGTTCTCGAAAAATACTTTGCAAGGTACTGATGATAGCTTCCTGCACAACCTGTACATCGCTGATTACCCTGCCTATAATATCTCCTTTCCTGAATTGAGTAAAAAACCCCATGTCCAGTTGGCTGATATGTTCAAAAACAGTCATACGTATATGCTGTATGATCCCCTGCTCCAGGGGGCTAAAAAAGTATGCACTAAAATATCTTCCGAAATTCTTGATGAGTATGACCCCAAAGAGTATCAGACAAAAAAAGGGTAGGACATCTGCTCTACCATATTGATCTATGATCTTGCCCAGCTGAAAATATAGATGGTCTTTCAGTGATTCGCTACTCAGCCAGTCCATGGGACCTTCTGGTTGGGGTTGTGTAGTATTCTGAAATAAAATTTCTATGAATGGACCCAGAAGAATAAGCGAAATGGAATGAAAGAGCGCATATACAAACATCCCAGTGATTGCCAGTACTCCCAACCCAACAAAAGGCTTTCCGTATCTAAGGATGCGTAAATATATCCGCATTGCGTAATTTTGAAGGTATATTCCAATGATACACAACGTAAATGTATATGGCAGATTCCATTGTTCAAAAAAAATTAGCGAAACTCATTCAGCAGGAAGTCAGCGAAATCCTTAATTATTCCGCCTATATACCTCATGTTATGCTCACAGTCAGTGTTGTACGTATTACCAGAGATCTGAGTATTGCTAAGGTATATGTATCTTGTTTTCCGGATCACAAACTTCCAGAAGCTGCCGATACACTTAACCAACATGCCTGGGAAATCCGCAAACTACTCGCCCAAAAAATCAAAAACAAAGTCAAAAAAATTCCCGAACTGAGATTCTATCCGGATGATACCCTGCAAGAAGCTGAAAGAATCGAGGATTTACTCAATCAGGTCCGCGAAAAAAGCGATGAAGAGACTCAGGATTAACGGTTCCCACTCAAAACTCCATATATCACAGGAACGTATCGCTTCAAACCTTTTCTGAGTACATAAGCCATAAAAAATACCCCCAAAGGGATAAAAATAAATAACAGCAACCCACTAACTTCTGTAACAGGGATAAAAATAAATAATAACTGACGAATTGATGTAAGAAAAGGCTCGTGAAATAAATACAAAAAGAAAGAAAAGTAAATCATATCATTTACCCTGTTGTTACGCTCCAGCAGCTGGTCTATTTTCAATCTGTCATATCCTGTCCATAAAATATATACCCCTATCAATCTGGATAGTTTGAACAATACCGTGATATATGGATCATCCCACGCGTTGTAGATCGTCCAGGTATAGAAGCTAAGGAGCAATAACCATAGGAATACCATTGCTGGAAAAAATCTGTTTAAAAAAGAGAGATGGCCGTATTGTCTCAGGGCCAAAAGCCCTCCAATAGAAAACCCAAGAATGCTTAACATTCTCTGTACGGGCCAGAAAACCTCTATATTTGCCAGATACAGAATTAGTAAAATCGCCACAAACCCCTCTCTAACATACTTCATCAGCAGAAATAAGATAGGAGAGATCAAGACTAAGAGAAATAGGTCTCTCAAAAACCATAACTGATAACTTACGGGATTTAATAACCACACATAAACTAGTTCCGCATACGTGAGCTCAACCATTTTTTCCCGGGTAAAACCGTATTCTGGGAAGATAAAGGTCTGGACGATGAAATAATAAATGATACCCAAACCACTCCAGATGATATAGGGTATAAAGAGGGATATAAAGCGATTTCTGATTTTGCGTAAATAATTAACACGTGTGAGTTCGAAGGTTCTGAAAAATAAAAACCCCGACATGATCCAGAAAAAAACCAATCCCCATCTGGCAACTCCTTCAGCAACAAACGTTTGAAAAATAAAGTTAAACGGTAAATCAAATGGGTTGGCAATAACCCTTGCATCATCGAGGAAAGAATTGTGTATATAAATGATGCTCAATGAGGATATGGTAGCACAAGCCCTTATCTTTGTCGATAAATATTTGTCCACGAAAAATTTTTACAAAACTATAAAAGTAGAGATCAAAATATACATATTTTTCGATGAGATTATCTTTATATATTGCATGTAGGTATCTCTTTTCCAAGAAAAAGAGGAATGTAATTAATGTCATTAACTGGGTTACACTGGGAGGTATCGCGATTGGATCTGCGGCAATTGTGCTGGTTTTGTCCACATTTAATGGATTATCTAACTTCATCAGTGAAATGTATTCTTCGATGGACCCTGATATCAAGGTGGTCGCTGCCCAGGGACAATTGATAGAAGATCAACCTGAAATTGCTAAAATCTTACTGGAAATGGAGGAAGTAGTAGCACTTACCAGGACCATTGAAGGAAAAGTCTTGATGAAATATCAGGAAAGACAGGCATTTGGCATCATCAAGGGAGTGGAGGATAATTTCATGCAGGTCAACCCCCTGAATCAACAAATATTTGCCGGAATCAATCCGCTCGATACACTTGCAGAGACTCCTCTGGCACTTATGGGATATTTTCTCTATCGCCAGCTAGGTGCGGATATATATGACCCTACAACGCCTATCCAATTGGTTTACCTACCCAATAAGCGCAGTGGTCTATTGGGAACTCCGCTAACTGCCATCAAACAACATGATATTTATCCCGCTGGCATATTCGATGCCCAGAAAGAGTATAGCGATCAGTACCTGATTACTAAATTTGATTTCGCCCAGCAATTCCTGGAATTCAACGGAAAGATCACCGCTTATGAATTGCTGCTGGCAAGGGATGCGAATCCGGAAGAGACCCAGTTGAAATTGCAACGCAAACTTCCTGCTCATTTATCAGTACTTACTTTACGTGATCAACACGAGAGTCTTTACCGTATCATGAGTAGTGAAAAATTTATCAGCTACCTGATACTCACGTTAATGCTGGCGATAGCAGCCATTAATATTGTAGGAAGCCTTTCGATGATCGTTCTGGAAAAAACACGTGATATCGCAGTGCTCAAATCGATGGGGGCTACTACCGGCTTAATCAGGAGTATATTCCTGCTGGAAGGTTCGCTAGTAGGTAGTATTGGGGTAATTACAGGCCTGGTACTTGCCTGGCTGCTGGCATACCTTCAACAGTCTACAGGAGCCATTAAGCTAGAAGGAACTGCTTTGGCATTCCCCATAAGCATGCAAGCTGGAGACTTCATGCTCGTATTTTTTACCGTAATCACTTTATCCATTCTGGCAGCTCTGTATCCTTCACTGAAGGCAGGCAGATTACCCGTCGTACAAGGACTCAGACAATGATTAAAGCATACTGTGCCATTTCCGCACAACCCATTCTACTGATAATAATACTAGCAATAATGCCAGTAGCCAGGGAAAATTAACGATTGATTGACGTTGAGTCTTATAATCGACAAGCGGTTTCAAGCTTGATAGGTTTTTCAGCTTTTCTGCAACATCGGTTAAGTCTTTGGCATATTGAAATTCCCCTCCAGTACGAAGAGCAAGTTGTTGCATAACATCCTGATTGGCTTGAAGCTGAAAATGCTCAATGTTGGACTTTCCAACAGAAAAGGAGCCTCTGTCCCGCCCCATTAAGCGGTCTATCTTGGTTCCTTCAGCTTCATAGCTATATGTACCCTCCGACAGATTATACAGTTGGGTCGTATACTGTGCAGGGGTGGCTTCATTGAGGTAGTAGTCATTGACTGTGCCATTGGGGTTCCTCAGATTTACTTTGATATCCACTCCCGGTACAGGATTGTAGCTATCATCATATACCTGTCCCTTAAGTATAATCGGTTCACTTCCTGTGAAAATATTTTTTGTAGGTTCTACTTTGAACTTTCGCTCATCGTCCGTGACAGTAAGCCATTTTACATTATTAATGATCCAGTCATCAAATGCCCCAAAATCCTCAAGTTCTGTATAGCTATGTGTACGCATCCGCCAGAAGTTTTCACCGGCAAAGACCATATTCTTTCTACCCAGATAACTCTGAAGGGCAAAAACCGGATAATCCAGTTCTACATTTTTGATTTTGGCCGTCGCATGTACCTCGGCTGTCTGTTTGGGCTGCCAAGTCGAACGATTGTGAAAAATGGGTGGTGCTGTATTAGCCCAGTTCAACCAGGTGCGACTAAAGGTAAAAGTAGAGTGCTGTTGGTATTTAGTTAAAAAATTGGCGATGACCTCTTCTGTGCGGAACTTGATCTCATTGGGAGTAATTGCCATGTAAGGATACAAAGGCTCCGTCATTCTCAAATCAGTAGACTTTCCAATAAATATCATCAAAGGCTTATTTTTCGCCTCTACCAGTTCCACCAAATTCTCTACCACTTCCTCATCTCTGTTACTTTCAGGAAAATTATGGAGGATGATCAGATCAAATAAATTGAGGTCCTGCTCTAGCGGATCATCGTAAAATTCTCCTGGCTGTTTGAGAATAAAGGGAACCAGTTCGTAACTCTCGTCTGTCTCAAATGTACGTCGTAGCGCACCGAGATCCGGATGTGGTCCTCCTGCAATTAAAGCAATTCTTCGACGGGTTTCCAGAACGTTGACAAATATGCGCTTGGTATTGTTGCGGTAGGAGATCTCATCAGCAAGCCGTGTCACACTGAGGGCGTACTGTTGCAGACCCGTCTCTTCGGGCTGGAAATAAAAATCTACCTCGCTTGATTGTATCGTACCTCCTAGTTTGACTGTCTTACTTTCGATAACCTCATCACCCTTACTCAAGGCAACCTGAATATCCTGTTGAGGATAACCAATCACATTCACTTTGACACGTATGGGCATCTCACTCTTGAGATAGGCAATCTCGTTGTACAAGATATCCTGTATCTGCACATCACGTTGCTGTGTAGTATCTCCCAACAAAACCGTAAATAGCGGCTGACGCATCTGCTCAGTCATATACAGGGGATTGGTGCCAGCTGTGCTGATACCATCACTAATGAGTACCAGAGCACCCAGGTTCTGGTTCTGATATTTTTTCTGAATTTCATCAAGCGCCATGGAAATGTTTGTACCCTCCTGATTGAATGCCAGGGAGTCTCCTGTTTCAAGAGGATTGAGTTGGGAAGCAAATT
Source organism: uncultured Bacteroidia bacterium (assembly GCA_964468435.1). Taxonomy (GTDB): domain Bacteria; phylum Bacteroidota; class Bacteroidia; order J057; family J057; genus JBCCTX01. Next base: position 69,070 of record CAYXVE010000020.1, read on the forward strand.
CCCACAAATCCACAACATAAGAATTATCATCAAATTCATCCACGAATTCATCCAATAATCTGGGATATTCTTTTTTGACAAATTGGGAGTCCTTTTGAATCACAATACTTTCAGACGCATCCTGTAGGACTGCCACGATGGGAGGTAAACTTATGCGTTGTAGGTAATTCAATAATGGCTCCAAGAGCAGTATCCCTAGCAGAATCAATACCAGAAAACGGAAACTTAAGAGTAAATATCTGGGAATAAGGGGTAAAAGATCGCTGGTCTGACGATACATCCACCAGGCAGCACCTGCTGCAAGCGGTACGATCAGAAGCAGCCATGCTGGTGAATGAAGAAAAGCAAATTCCATTAAGGATAAATTATTTATGATATTATTGTCAAACAGTGATTTTAGAGGTTACCTGCCACGATCACATGCCAGATGGATAACAAAGTTTACGTTATTCTGTAGAGATCGTTGGGATGATTTGCTTAGACCATCACCATGCCTCCGTCTACGTTGAGCACCTGCCCTGTAATATATGAAGACCTATCGGAAGCCAGAAATACACAGAGATCGGCTACATCATCGGGAGCACCTGCCCGCTGGAGCGGAATATTTTTCAGCCAGGATTCAAGCTCTTTTTCAGGTATCTCTTCTGTCATTTCCGTAGCTATAAATCCCGGAGCAATTACATTTGCTCTGATATTTCTCGATCCCACTTCGCGTGCAATGGATTTGGTGAATCCAATTATCCCAGCCTTGGATGCAGCATAATTGGCCTGTCCCGCATTTCCCTGTATCCCCACCACAGAACTCATATTGATATAAGCCCCGCTACGCTGTTTCAGCATAGGCCGTAGCGTGGCTTTAGTCATGTAAAATATACTGTTGAGATTTGTTTGAATAACCCGATCCCATTGCTCCTCATTCATACGCAGTAGCAGATTATCCTGAGTAATGCCTGCATTATTAACTACAACGTCAATACGCTTTTCTTGCTCCAGTATATCAGCCACCATTTGCTGGGTGGCTTTGAAGTCTGTCGCATCCACTTGATGCGCTACCCCCGCTACTCCCAGCTCTACCAGTCTGGCTTTCAGAGATTCAGCTTTCTCTACAGAAGAGAGAAATGTAAAATGCACCTTCGCACCTTCCTGAACAAAACGCTCTGCTATGGCACGGCCTATTCCACGGGTAGCACCCGTAATCAGACAAATCTTTCCAGTTAATAAACTCATTTATTAAACTAAATACATATAAAATGCCCAATATAATATCATTGAGATATTTTTGCTCTATATCCTAGAAGATTTTCACAAAATTATGTACGATCTACCTTACTTTGTATGATCTCAGCAAGATTTGTCCGATGTTGGGATTCACCATAGGTGATCTATTTTCTATCACCCATTACTCAACCAGTTCCAGATCAGATCAAAATCTTCCCAGTCATCTCTCTGCAACTGTAGCACCTGGTCATTATAATGAATGGATATCACATCATTACCGAGGACAGGATTGGCATATATAAGAGGAAAAACCTGCTGATTGCGGCCAGAGAGTATCTCGTATACTGAAATAACAGAGAAGTGTTTCTCAAGGAAAAATATCTCAGCTATATCCCTCCTTAGCTTTGCATAAGCCAGTACATTTCCCAGCCCCAATGCAAGGGCTGTTCCTACAATACTAAACCAGAGTATCCCCTGTCCAAGATATATTTTCACAAGTACCCCTAGCATCACGACTAATATAAAGAATGCATAGTAACTCATGGCATATTCCTGAAAAATAAGCCATTTACTGTTCGTGCGGGGATAATATCTGGATTTGAAACTTGTCATATCCCTTGATATACGATATTTAGTACGCTAAGTAGCAACATTTATCCGGTCTTTACAATTCCAAGAGAATTCCCCCAGATAGTTGTCTAAATCCTCCATTAAATGATGCTGCAGGTTGGATGATGATCTATATTATTCGTAGCAATCAATAAAATAGATTCATTTACCCATGTAAGATTTTATCCCAAAAAGTAATTTTATGCACGAAATTAAAAAGGTATTTATCACAAACAATCCTATTGTTTTATTTGTTCAATTTATAGAAATGTACCATAAAGTAAAACACAACTAAAATTAATTCCTCTGCAACATTCCATATATTGTTCTTTGTATATGTCTTTTTATTATCTATCTTTTTTTGTTTATCTTTATAAATGTACGTAATTTTGGAATGTTGCCTTAAACCAATTAATAATACTACTTGAAGCTTAATGCAGCTCCACAAAAGTCTTTTTATGATGAAATTAATTTATTTACCTAAAATCAAGACCAGTAATCATTTGACCCGATGTTACCGGGTGATTGCTAGTCTTATCCTAAGCTTAACGCTACTAGGCGTTTCTCAAGCTCAAACCCCTTGCTCTGAGCTATTTTTCTCGGAATATGTTGAAGGATCAGGCTCTGCCAACAAGGCTCTCGAAGTCTACAATCCCTCTTCAGATTCCATTGATCTGGCTAACTACCAGATTCAAATTTTCCGCAATGGTGCTACCGAAACTTCAGATGTTTTTGCACTGGAAGGTACTATCGCACCTGGTGGAACGGTTGTTATCTGTAACAACAATGCCGAGTTTGAGTCCTGCCAATTGCAGGGCGGAGCCGTGCTGACTTTCAATGGCGATGATGCACTTGCACTTTTCAACGCTTCTTCTGAAACGATCATAGATGTGATCGGTGTGATCGGCGAAGATCCTGGAAGCAGTTGGTCTGTAGGAGACGAAAGTACGCAAAACAACACTTTGGTTAGAATTAATACTGTAACTGAAGGAACTGCCGACTGGAGTGTTGGCGGAACTCAATGGAGTATTCTCGAAATTGATAATGTAAGCGGATTGGGATCTCATGATTTCGATCAGACAGCCTGTGATGCTACTTCGGAAGAATGTACTGCTGCTGCTGGAACACTTACTTCAGCTGAATTGGATACTTGTTTTGCAGGTGATCCCGTTACGATCTCTGCTACGCCTAATGGAGATCAGGTAGTTCCTGAAGGATACAATACCCTGTATGTTCTTACTCAAGGAGATAATCTTATCATTCAGGGCGTAAGTGAAGAACCAACGTTTGAAGTAGCTACTGAAGGCCTTTTTACCATTCACACTCTGATTTACAACGGCGACTCCGCCAGCGATGATTTTCTGGATCTCTCTATTGTAGTTCCTGGCGAAACATCCGGTGTAGATGTGCTGAACCTCGTTACTGAAAATGACATTTGTGCCAGCCTCGACGTAGCAGGTGCGCCCTTCGATATCCAGGCTTGTAGCACAGATACCTGTCTGGCAATTGCCGGCACACTGACTGCAGACCCATTTGGAGATCAGGATTGCCTGGAATCTGAAGAAGACTCTATCATCATCTCTGCAACGCCAAACGGTGATGCCAACGTTCCTGAGGGATACGCACTGGCATATGTACTGACTACTGGTGAAAACCTGGTCATCACAAATACTGGCGCTGAACCTAACTTCACTGTTCAAGGTCCTGGACGTTATACTATTCATACCTTAGTATATGTAAGCAATCCCGAACTCAACGATTTCCTGGATCTTGGTGTAATAGTTCTCGGTGAAACTACAGGTGGTGATGTACTTGACCTGATCAAAGAATCAGGTATCTGCGCAAGCCTCGATGCTACTGGAGCTCCTTTTGATATAGAAGTTTGTACGGAAGATGATTCTTGTACAGCTGATGCAGGTACACTGACCGCAGTAGAACTGACTGAAGAAGATTGTATCGATGCTGAAGATACTACCTCTACCGTTACCATCTCTGCTACGCCTAATGAGGATGCAGTGGTTCCTGAAGGTTATAGCACACTCTTCGTTCTGACTAGCACAGATAGCCTGGTGATCCAGAATGTTGCGGATACGCCTTCATTTGACGTAGCTGAAGCAGGACTTTATACCATCCACACCCTGATCTACAATGCCGACTCTGCCAGCGATGACTTCCTGGATTTGAGCGTGGTAGTACCTGGCCAAACCAAGGGGGGCGATGTTCTGGCTCTCGTTGCAGAAGCTGGAATCTGTGCTTCCCTCGATGTAGCTGGTGCCGCTTTTGACGTAGCAGTATGTACGCCAGCTGAAGATTCTTGTACAGCTGATGCAGGTACACTGACTGCAGTAGAACTGACTGAAGAAGATTGTATCGATGCTGAAGATACTACCTCTACCGTTACCATCTCTGCTACGCCTAATGAGGATGCAGTGGTTCCTGAAGGTTATAGCACACTCTTCGTTCTGACTAGCACAGATAGCCTGGTGATCCAGAATGTTGCGGATACGCCTTCATTTGACGTAGCTGAAGCAGGACTTTATACCATCCACACCCTGATCTACAATGCCGACTCTGCCAGCGATGACTTCCTGGATTTGAGCGTGGTAGTACCTGGCCAAACCAAGGGGGGCGATGTTCTGGCTCTCGTTGCAGAAGCTGGAATCTGTGCTTCCCTCGATGTAGCTGGTGCCGCTTTTGACGTAGCAGTATGTACGCCAGCTGAAGATTCTTGTACAGCTGATGCAGGTACACTGACCGCAGTAGAACTGACTGAAGAAGATTGTATCGATGCTGAAGATACTACCTCTACCGTTACCATCTC
>CAYXVE010000021.1:0-31557 GCA_964468435.1 uncultured Bacteroidia bacterium
ATTCTCAATATAAAAGTCTTTAAAACCAACATCAAGTATCATGAAATCACTAAAAATCTTTTCGTTTTTTCTTGCTCTATTCCTAATCGGTATCAACACAGGCTTCGCTCAATCTAAAGCTAATTTAACCGACGAACAAGAGGAACAGATAGCTCAAAGCCTGGAAGAGTATTTTTCTGCCATGGATCTTTCTGAAGAGCAGAAATCTGAGTTTGAAGCAATTACTAGGAAGTACGCTGAACAGATGCAAGCAGTAAATGAAAAAGAGGGGAGTAAAATGCAAAAGTTCCAACAGGTGAGAGCTATCCGTAAGAACAAAGATGCAGAGATGAAAAAATTGCTCTCAAAGGATCAATACCAGATCTATTTGGAAAAGCAGGAAGAAATACAGAAAAAAATGAAAGATAATCGCAGTTAAAGGAAATTTTGAATCAAAAAACTAAAGCATGGATCTATTAGATTAGGTTCATGCTTTTTTTATTTGTCTCGCTTTGGAAAAGGTTAAACGGCAATACCATAACGCTCAAAAAAATCTGAAAGCATCACAATAGAAATATGAAGAGGTAGCGAATTCACTAATAGCGAAAATATTTGCTACGATACTTACGTACATGAACCTGTATATAAGCTGGTTTTGAGCGTATCCTATATTAACTCACACTACATAAGAATTCAGCATGATCGGCATAATCAGCATGAGGATGTTTTCCCCATCATCCTGGATACTGGGTAAAATAATTCCCGCTCGGTTGGGTTCGCTGAGCTCAATATTTGCTTCTTCGGTTTCCAGATTAGAAACCACATCAATCAGCAGGGAGGCGTTGAATCCAATTTCAATATCTTTGCCTTCATAGGAACATTTTAAATTTTCACGGGCTTCATTGGCGAAGTCGGGATCTTCAGTGGAAATTTCCAGTCCGCTGCCTTTGAGTGAAAAACGCACCTGGTGTGTACTCTTGTTGGAGAAAATGTTTACCCGACGAAGTGTACCCAGCAGTTCCTGTTTGGCGATGAACAATTTATGGGGGTTATCAGTAGGGATTACATTTTCATAGTCGGGATATTTTTGATCGATCAGGCGACATACCATCAGCAGATTGTCGGTCTGAAAAAAGGCATTGTTATCATTGTAATGAATGACTACATCCGTATTATCATTAGGGTCCAATGAATTTTTCAGCAGGTTCAGTGCCTTTTGAGGCACGATGAAGCTGGTAGGATTAGGAACGGTAATATCCACCCGGCGGTACCTTACCAAACGATGGGCATCTGTGGCAACAAAGGTGGCACCATGTTCGCCCAGATCAAATAAGATCCCATTAAGTGCGGCTTTATCCTCATCTGTAGAAGCAGCAAAAAGTGTTTTTTGAATGGCTTTCAACAACACATGCAGTGGCATCTGGATCGAGTCAGTACCTTCAGGTCTGGGGATGATCGGAAAGTCCTCGCCATTTTCTCCACTGATTTTATATTTACCATTTTCTGAACTAATCTCTACGCCAAAAGTCTTATCGTCGATGATAAAGGTAACGGGCTGCTCTGGAAGTGCTTTCAGAATATCCAGCAGAATCTTGGAAGGGACGGCTACCTTGATGGCCTCGCCCCGGGACTCTACCGGTAGTTTGGTCTGCATGGATATTTCTAGGTTGGTAGTGGAGATGGTGAGAAACTGATTATTGATTTCAAACAAAAAGTTCTCGATGATCGGTAAAACCGAGCGTGTGGGAATTGCTCCGGAGATTTTACTGAGTTGTTTGTGCAGTGCCGTTGACGATACGATAAAGTTCATGATGCCATTCTTTAGTCTCGCTTCAAAATCAGATGAGTTAAGCCTTACCTACAAAACTAACTGATTTTGGCTTTTTTATGTAGTAATTACTGAAAAAAAATTTTATTGCACCACAACGGTTTTAATATTTACAAATTCGTGAATCCCATAGGATGAAAGCTCTCTGCCATAGCCAGATTGCTTGATGCCACCAAATGGGAGGCGTGGGTCGGACTTGACCATGCCATTGATAAATACTGCTCCTGCTTCTATGTCAGCAGTCAACTGCTGAGCTCGATCAATGTCTTGAGACCAGATTGATGCACCCAGTCCATACAGGGTGTCATTGGCCCGTGCAACTGCATGCTGTTCGTCCGGTACAGAGAGAATTACCCCTAGTGGACCAAATGTTTCCTCTTCGACCACAGGCATGCCACGGCCTACGTGGTTTACGAGTATTGGAGCGACATTGCAATCTTCAAAAGAGCCTCCTGTTATCAGTATGGCGCCTTTATCCAAAGATTCCTGTAGCTGTCGATGCAGCTCTTGCGCCAGATCTTTACGGGCCATGGGCCCGACATCTGTCTTTTCTTCCAGGGGATCTCCCTGTACCAGAGCATCTATTTTTCGATGGATAAGGGTGGTGAACTCGTCATGAATTTCTTCGACTACGATCAATCGCTTGGCAGCAATACAGCTTTGACCTGCATTCTGCATTCGGGCCTTTACAGCTGTTTCTGCTGCTTGTTCCAGGTCTGCATCTGCCAATACGATAAAAGGGTCACTACCTCCCAGTTCCAGTACGGTTTTTTTGATTTTTTTCCCTGCAATAGAAGCCACTGATGATCCTGCCCTACCACTTCCTGTGAGTGTTACTCCCTGTACAATGTTTGATCCGATAACATCAGCGACATCCGAAACAAAGATGATTAGGGATTGGAAAACCCCTTCCGGAAATCCTGCTTCTAGAAAAAGTTTTTCCAACTGTCTTGCAACCTGAGGTACATTAGGTGCATGTTTGAGCAAAGTCACGTTACCTGCCATCAAGGCAGGAACAGCATAACGAAATACTTGCCAGAATGGGTAATTCCAGGGCATTATCCCTAGCACAGCTCCGATCGGATCAAAACGAACATAGCTATAGGTAGCATCGGAGGGTTTGTCTTCGGGTTCTAGAAATCCAGGACCTTCTTCAGCATAGTATTTGCACGCCCACGCGCATTTTTCGATTTCACCTCTCGCCTCACGGATAGACTTTCCCATTTCCAGAGACATTGTCCTGGCATAGCGATCCCTACCGCTGCTGAGAAGTTCGCCCAGCCGGATAAACAGGTCGCTGCGTCTTTGCAGGTCCGTCTTTCGCCAGTCGCGATAAGCAGCTGATGCTTTGTCCAGTTTTGCAGCGATCTCCCGATCGCTTTCTGCAGAAAACTCTTCCAGGACTTCCTGATTGTAAGGATTAATGCTTTTAAAAGACATAATAAATTTATCAATGATCTAGATAAAAAGATAATGAGATTTATCCTATGATGAAAATAGTCTGGGGTAAAGAAACAAAATTAACGCATGTGCGGAGATCCGATTGTGTAATAGACAGCTTATCCATATTTATTGATATAAACTTATTAACTTCGAAGGAGAATATTTAGGTAAATGAAAGCTGGGAATATTATCATAGAAGCCCTTGTGGTTGGAGCCGGGACGTTCATCTTTCTCATACTCCTCTTTTATTTTATCTTCGAAGTAGACGCCTCGGCTTTGGAAGAATTCAGTGAATACATGGAATGGAGTACGTATGGTTGGCTATTTGTTTTTCCCATATTGGGAATCATCACAGTTTTGGGAATCATTACGGAACATTTATCATTTGTACTTTTCTGGTTTTGGGAAAATAGCCTAAGGAAATCAATACAACCTATTGGGAGTGATCCGGATGCACTTCGGAACAACAAGTTTTTTTACGAATTAAGGGCATATCTCTTTACTTCTCAGAATGCTGTCGAACTCGCACAGGTGCAGAATTTTCTCCGGACTAAGATTCGCATTATGCGGGGGTGGTGTCTGAATTCCATTTTGATGCTTGCCATCCTCATTTATCGCGAGCTTAGCCTTGACACTTTTGAACCCCTTATTGTTCCAGGAATTATAGTAGTTGGCCTGGTCTTCATGGGATCCCTATTTTCTTGGTACATGCTGGTGATCCACGAACTCAAATGGTTGGAGGGGTTTAATGAGACTTTGCTGAGATAGGATGGGTTGTGGTTGCATAGCTCTAATGAATCTGATCATGAGATATTCATTTAACTGACTATTCATTTAATATCTACGAGCATTAATCGCTAACTTGCTTCTCAAATTCACACGGTATTGAAAAGAACATCCAACCTTTCTACTTTCAAATTTGATAATGTCCAGCCCCAGCAGCGTATTTTTGTTTCCTGGGGATTACTGTTATTACTGGCTTTAATCTGGGGGAGTTCATTTATTTTGATGAAACGTGCCTTGGTGAGCTTTAATCCTTTTCAGGTCGGTGCCTTCAGGGAGATGGTAGCATTTGTTGCATTAATTCCTTTTGTGATCCGGAAAAAATTTAAGTTGTCGACTATCTCTTCAAAAGGCTGGTTAGGATTAGCTATTGTGGGCATGACAGGCAATGGAATTCCTGCTTTTTTGTTTCCCTATGCAGAGACCCAGCTCAGCAGCGCTAGTGTGGGAATACTCAATGCAATGACACCCATTTTTGTATTGCTAATAGGTGGGTTATTGTTTGGACTCGTATTCACTCGGCGTAAAGTGCTGGGGGTATTACTGGGATTGATTGGGTCTGTATTTCTCATATTGCTGGGGGGTGAAGATATTGATATTACGGCCAAGCTTACTTATGCTTCTTTGGTTTTGCTTGCTACGATTTGCTACGGAATAAGTGCCAATGTATTGAAGAATCTCTTGAATACTGAGCCAATAGATTCTATTACAATATCTGGCATTGCCATTGGAATCGCTTCTGTTCCCTATTTGATTTATTTTCTAAGTTCAGATACCTATCTATTATTTGACAATCACACTGCCTGGATTTCCTTTGGTTATGCATCCACCCTGGCCATACTGGGTACAGCCTTTGCCCAGGTCATGTTCAACCATCTCATGAAGATGACCGATCCCGTTTTTTCTACTTCAGTTACTTATCTGATACCCGTTGTGGCCTTAATGTGGGGACTGATCGATGGAGAGCTGCTTACATTGGGACAAGTTGGATGTATGGGGGTAATCCTAGGTGGAGTTTATCTGGTCAATAAAAAGTAGTTGATGTTTTAGTGATCATTATGATGCTTCAGGGATAGTTATGCCTTTATTGGAGTATGTAGGGAACAATATTTTCCGCTGATTAGGGAGACTGCCTACGAGCATCGTCAACCGATGTATCTGACTAATCTATCTAAAGAGTTGTATGCACATGCGATTCAGTGGGGATTGGGGGAGAAGGTTTTTGTAAAGTAGATCACTTTTTGGAGGAAGAATAAGCCTAAAAAAGGGGCAGAAATAGGTCAAATTTTCAATTTAAAATGATCGTTTTTTTAGTTGGTGATTTTTTGTCCTAAGTGGTTGTAATACAAGGAAATGAAAAGAAAAAAAGCAGGCAAAAATGCCTGTTTTCCGTCCTGAAACTAAAGTATCCTGTATATACAGCAAGGAAGAGATTTTTAAGCGATTCTCAGGCAGACTTTTTCAGGAGGAATTACCGGCCCATATAGATCATAAGCACAGAAATATCGGCAGGTGTCACCCCACTAATCCGCGATGCTTGTCCAAGGCTTTTGGGTTTAGCCTGACTAAGTTTTTCTCTTCCTTCTGCGGATAACGCAGTAAGTATATGGAAGTCTATACTATCGGGAATCTTAACTTCATCGAGCCGCATCATCTTCTGGGCGAGTTCTTGCTCTTTGCGGATATATCCTGCATACTTGAGTTGTATTTCTGCTTGTTCAGCATATTTGCTGGGAATATGTTGCATAGCTTTTTGCAATTCCTTGCTATGTCTTGCCAGGGCATTTAGGGTTACTTTGGGGCGGGTAATTACAGAGATAGCTTTTACTTTTTGCTTGAGGGGCGAACTCCCAATAGATTCCAGGAATCCATTGATCTCTTCTGGAGCAATGGATATCTGCTCGATTGCACCTTTGAGATTTTCAACAGCAGCTCTTTTGGCGATCTTGCGTTGATATCTTTCTTCGGACGCCAAACCGATAGCATATCCCAAATCTGTGAGTCGCAGGTCAGCATTATCCTGTCTCAGCAAGGTGCGATATTCGGCTCTGGAGGTAAACATTCTATAGGGTTCTTTGGTCCCTTTATTGACCAGGTCATCAATGAGTACTCCGATGTAGGCCTCATCTCTACGAATGATCACAGGTTCTTCACCCTGCACTTTCCGTGTGGCATTAATACCGGCAAGCAAACCCTGGCAAGCAGCCTCTTCATAACCCGTAGTACCATTGATCTGTCCTGCGAAAAATAGATTTTCTACCAGATGCGTTTCCAGAGAGAGATTGAGTTGTGTAGGTGGAAAAAAATCATATTCTACGGCATATCCAGGACGAAACATTTTAGCCTTTTCCAGACCCGGGATGGTCTGAAGGGCTCTGTGTTGGACATCTTCAGGAAGTGAGGAAGAGAACCCATTTACATATACCTCTACTGTATCCCACCCTTCTGGCTCGAGAAAAATTTGATGTCTATCTTTATCGGAAAAGCGATTGATTTTATCTTCTATAGAGGGGCAGTATCTTGGTCCATGTCCGCGTATTCTACCATTGAATAGGGGAGACCGGTCAAATCCGGTTCGTAGTAGCTCGTGTGTTAGGTTGTTTGTATAAGTAATGTAGCAAGGTCTTTGCTTGGTCAGTGGGGTGGTATTTGAGAAGGAAAATTTTCCGGGGTCTTCATCTCCGGGCTGTATTTCTGTACGATCCCAGTTGATGCTACGACCATCTAGTCTGGGGGGGGTTCCGGTTTTCATTCTACCGCTTTCAAATCCCAGGGATTCGAGTTGAGCAGTAATGCCTGTCGAAGCCCTCTCGCCGCTTCTGCCTCCGCCAAAGCTTTTTTCACCGATATGTATTCTACCATTGAGAAAGGTGCCATTGGTGAGGACAACGGTTTTTCCGGGTATTTCCAGCCCCAGGGAAGTTTTTACCCCTTCTACCCTTCCATCTTTGACGATCAGTCCGGTAACCATTTCCTGCCAGAAGTCTATGTTGGGAGTCTGTTCCAGCATAAGGCGCCATACTTCTGCGAAACGCATCCGGTCGTTTTGAGAACGGGGGCTCCACATAGCCGGTCCTTTGGATCGATTGAGCATCCTGAACTGGATCATAGTCTTATCCGTGACGATCCCTGTATATCCACCCAGTGCATCTATTTCCCGGATCAATTGCCCCTTGGCCACACCACCCATGGCGGGATTGCATGACATCTGAGCAATGGTATTCATATTCATAGTAGCGAGCATAACTCGCATCCCCATGTTGGCAGCTGCAGCTGCAGCTTCACATCCTGCATGTCCACCACCGACTACGATCACATCATAATTTGGAAACATATTGATCTATTCAGATACAAAGATATAGACTATCTGTCATAACATACAGATAATCACATAACGATAGTTTACGTCGAAATGTTCTCATGTTCCACGTGGAACATGAGGGAAATAATAGCACCTAGGAGTGAAAATGGATTACGTTTTGGCTGCGTTTTGCTGATACTGATTCACGATCAGTTATGATGACCTTCATCGCGTATGCGATTGGCTACAATATCATCACTGATTCTGACTCCAATGATAAAGGGAGCGCAAATCAAACTTATTCCTACAATGAGATTTAGATATTCGACTACCATACGCTGAAGAAATTAGGGTTTAGCTGAATATACAGATTTTTTGTGGGATGATATAGGTAATCCATTTCAAAATTACTTAAGGGGGAGTGTTCCACGTGGAACATTGCTCACAATCCTAGGGTTACTAGGTGATGTCGCAGCCAGAGTGCTCATTTCCAGGGCCTAAAATTTTCCCTCATTTCCAAAGCATGCTCTTCTAGGGATCTCATCTTTTGTTGTTCTGACATGGTGTGATCCTCATATCCCAGTAGATGTAATACACCATGAATCATGACACGGTGAAGCTCATCTAGCCAATCTTCCTCGTAGGTAGCGGCATTTTCTTTGACTCTATCGATACTGATGTAGATGTCGGCCAATAACTTATTTTCCTCATCTTCATAGGGAAAAGTAAGGATATCTGTCAAATAATGATGGGAAAGGTATTTCTGATTAAGCTGTAGCAGATAATCGTCTGAACAGAATACATAGTTGATCGCAAAAATATCGCGATGGTATTGCTCAACTACATAGGTAATCCAATCTGTAATGTGTGAAGAATGAGGCAGGGTAAAATCTATATCATAAGCGAAATAATTGATCGACTGATCCATTAAATGTTAAAAATCATTTCAACTTCTTTTCCATCCGCAGAGAAGGATAATTCATCCGACAAGTGGCGCATGAGGAAAACCCCCCGGCCTCCTACATTCTCAATATTTTCAGGGGAGGTAGGATCAGGAAGTCTTTCAGGATCAAATCCACTGCCCTGATCCCTTATCTTGACAATAAGTCTATAGGGAAGCTTTACCTCAAAGTCAACGAAAACCTGTTTGGAGACATCATTTTTGTTTCCGTGAATAATGCTGTTGTTCACAGCTTCTGTCACTGCGATCATTACATTGGCGTACACATCTTCTTTAAACGCCAACTCATTTTTCAATTCGTCAACCGTGTTCTCGACTATGTGAATGACCTCAGGACGACTTTCCAGTTTTAATTGCCTTAATACTTGAGGCATTGTCTTTGTGTTATTCATTAGTTTGTTCCAGCTTTTTGAAATATTGCTCAATTAAGATGATAAAATCATTATTGTATTCCAACTTATTTGATTTTAAAAGCTCCTGACGGATTTTGTTCTTGTATTCCTCCAAAGTCAATTGGTCAGGTGCCTTTTGGTCTAGCTCACGAGCGGTACGAGATTCACGCTTATTATCAAATTCACGCTCTCTGATTGAGCGGTCTGCCTGGAGGAGACGGCTAAGGATCTGCTGCTGGCGAAATAGTGTCTCTTCTGTTAGCTTTTTTTCTTCCATATCATTCTCAGATTCTTTCATATCTTCCGCTACTTTCCCAAGGTCTCCAAGAGCTTTTTGCCCATTTTGATCCATTCGCTGCCGGGCTTGTTCCAATGCTTCGCGGATCGCACGCTGCCGGGCTGCCATCTCGGCGAGTTGTTTGCCATCCATTTTGCCCATCTGCATCATTTGCTGCATCTGCTGATTGAGCTGACGCTGCTGCTCTGTCAGCTGCTTCATTCCTGGTGCCGGATTCTCTCCAGGTTTTTCGCACATTTGTCCCGGCATGGCATTCATCATCTGCTGCTGTATCTGCTGCATCACATCTGATAGCATGTTGGCTAGATTGTTGATACTGGTCATCGACGTTTGCTGATGGTAGGTTACCATCTGTACTTGCTTATTGCGGAAAAATCGTTGAGACTTGTCCATACTTTGAGTGATGGTATTGGTCTCGCCTATGATTTTTTTCTGGATCATAAATACTCGGTTGGCCAGTGCCTCCAGACTGTCTTTCACCAAAATCATGTCATCCTGCAGTTTTTTCTGATCTTTGCTTTTGTCTACCAAGGCAGGATCTCCGTAACGAAGATTTTTGACTTCATCTCTCAAGTCTTCCTGATCAAAAGAAAGCTTTAAAAGGTTCTCCAACAATTCGCGAAGCGACTCCAGATTTTGCTGATCCTGCTGCATCTGCATATCCATCTGCATATCACTAAGCTTTTGAGACATTTCACTCATTTTCTGGGATGCTTTCTTCTGAGAGTCCGAAGCGTTTTGCTTCATTTGCTGGCTCATCTTCTGTCGTTTCCGCTTGCTCTCCTCCTGGTTGCTTTCACTATCATCTTTCTGCTTTTCGGCTGCTTCTTCCGCTTGCTCTGCTGCCTTTTCCATTTCAGATTGTACTTCCTCAGCGTCTTTCTCTAGTTCTTCCATCTTTTCTCCATCTGGCGTCTTGGTCTCATCCTTCATCTCCTGGAGGTCGTTAAGATCTTCTTTAAACTGCTCCATCTGCTTCTCAAGCGATTTCTGCATTTCTGCATTTTGTTCTAGTTCTTTTTCCTCTTTTGCATTCTCCAGCTTTTCATTGATCACATCCTCTTTGGCCTTCATGTTCTCCAGCTTATTTAGCATCTCATCGACCTTCTGCTGTACTTCAAGCTGCTTCATCAGTTCCAATGTGCGCTCCAGACTCTTACGGATATCCTCGTCATTCATTTTCATCTGCTCTAGACGCTCCATAATATCCTCTGGATTGAGTTCCTCCATCTGCTCTTCCATTTGCTCGAGCAACTCCTCCAACTTTGGATTGTCCATCTCCTCCATAAACTTATTGAGCTCTTCAAACTTCTCAAGCGTCTGCTCACTGATCATCTGGTTTTCCTGAAGCTTGTTCTTGTTTTTTTCAAATTCCTGCTGAGCTTTCTGCATCTCCTCCATCATCTTCTGGCGCTCATCGATCATGCGCTGAAGTTCCCGCTCGTCATCAAAACTCAATTTAGATTTATTCAGGAGTTTTTCTTCCAGCTTTTTATAAGAGTCCTCCAACTCCTTGGCACTTTTCCTCAATTCTTCCAGTTGTTCTTTAAGAGCATCCTGTTCTTCACCAATCTCGTCGTACTTCTTGTCGAGTGTTGGATAGACAACTTTGTAGGTTGGGCTTATCGTAAACTTAGGTCCGGAAATCGCATCATTGTCCCATACTTTGATAAAATACTCAACTTCGTCTCCTTCAGATAATCCCAATTGTGTTAGGTCTATGTTGTAGTTGAGTGGTTGGAGCAACAGATCTTTCACGATGTCCAGCGGATAAGTCTTATATTCTTCCGTTACTTCGCTGGTACCACCAGATTTGATGAACCGATAGTGCAATTCCATTTTGGAAAAACCAAAGTCATCAGCTATTTCCAAATCCAGCGGCATATTGGGATCGAGATCAATTTTGAACTCATCATTGGAGAAAACATATACTGATGGATAACGGTCCTGGAGTACATTTATCTGATATCTAACCGTATCAATATTAGAGATATTGTCTACAGACGTCAAAGAAATGAAGTAATTCATATTTTCCATCAGCTGCTTACTTGTCGTGTAATACCCATTATTTTCATCCTTTGAGAATGCGTACTCTTTATCGGATATCAGGTAAGCCTTCTCTACATCGCCCTGTGGTTCAAGCATCCACCTCACCTGTGTACCTTTGACGGCCTTGAAATCACCTACGTTGTTGTCAAGAACCTCTGGCTGCATACGCGTATATTCAGGATAGATCAATTGAATTTTAAAATTTCTAATAAACGGACGTTTTAATACCTTGATATCGTAGATGACAGAGGATACTTCGGAGTTTCCAACGTATAGCGAAAAATCTTCCTTGATATCTGATATGGTATAGAAAAATTCATTGTTGGAGACACGCTCCATACTATAATCCAGAAACTGACGCTCAGATTCCTTTTTGAGATAGACAAACAAGTTTGCCGGGAGTTCATTTCCATTTGCTTCAACGTTGAGTTCAAGATTTTGTCCAGCCACGACTTCTTCTGGAATGTTGGACATCGAAAGCTGAAATGGGGCTGGTGGTACAAACTCTTCGCCGAAGTTGATAAGTCTGTTACTACTTGTCGATAACAGCGTGGGATTGAAAATATAAGTCATCAGGTATAATGCCAGGGGTGCCAACAGATACCACAGATATTTTCGGTTGACGTTTAAATTGATGGCAGAGCTTAACTGCACAGGAGCAATCTCAGAAGCCTTTTTATCTACAGCTGCGGCGAGAAGCGTTCCATGTTGATAGGACTGACTGCGAAGCTGAAGGAAATTGACCAGTTTATCATTGATGTTGGGGAAATAATTTTTGACCAACTGGGCAATCTGAAAATCTGATATGGATTTAGACCACTCAAACATTTGTGCTAATGGTAGAATAATCATATATGCCAATACGCCCAGGAATGTGATACCAAGCCCTATCGCAATGATAGTCCTCACACTTGAAGAGAATCCAAATAATCCTTCACTTAAAAGTGCAATGAATAGGATAGAACTAACAATTAAAGCAAGGATAAGAGATCCACGAATGATCTTATCTGTGTAATATTTTTTACGAAAAGCTTTGAGTCGCTGATCCAGAACTTGTTGATGGGTATTCATAAAATAAATATTCCTCCTGTTAAGAAATGCCGAGTTAAATAAGCTCCTTTAGTTTTTTGGTACTAGTGTAAACGAACAAATCTGCGATAAGTTCGCTCACGTACCTTTCAGGATATTCTCTCATTTATATAACGATGTCTTTACATCTTCTTAATAATAACGTAAGTTATTAATAGAAAAACAACCTAAAAATCTATCTCGATTTCGACTGGACAGTGATCGGAGTGTACGACATCTGATAAGATGTCTGCTCCCTTGAGCCTGTCAATGATGGTCTCAGATACAAATTGATAGTCAAGGCGCCATCCTTTATTTTTAGCGCGTGCACGAGCACGGTAAGACCACCATGAATAATTGTGTAGTTCCTGGTTGAAGTGCCGGAAAGAATCCACAAATCCCATATCCAGGAATTTGGTCAGCCATTCCCGCTCATGTGGAAGAAATCCCGAACTCTTCTTATTACTTACTGGATCATGAATGTCTATTTCCCGGTGGCAGATATTGATATCACCCGCTATGATCAGGTTGGGAAAATCCTGTTTCAGTTCATAGATATACTCATAAAAATCATCCATGAACGCCTCCTTGATTTCCTGACGGTGGTCGCCACTAGAGCCGGAAGGAAGATAGACACACATCATGGAAAATCCATCGTAGTCTGCTCGCAAAATCCTGCCTTCTTTATCGTATTTTTCAATTCCACATCCTACTTCTATATGTTTGGGTTCCTCCTTCGTAAAAATTGCAACGCCACTATATCCCTTTTTTTCAGCAGAATGCCAGAATCCGTGATAGTCATTGGGATTGACCCAGCTTTCATCTAACTGGTCAGGTTGTGCCTTGGTCTCCTGTACACATAGGATATCTGGATTGTAAAACTTCATCCAGTCAAAAAAACCCTTTTTCTCGGCGGCTCTGATGCCATTGACATTGTAGGAAACGATTTTCTTCATATCGTTAGAACAGGAAATAGTTGAGTGGGTTCAATATATTAAATCTTTTGCTGATTGTGTGGATCTTGACAGGATTAGCGAGATGGATATGAAACAATCCTTTTTAATGCATTGAGATACCCCTGTATTTCTGGAATATATTTGAAAGAACAAGAAGAAGGATGTAATAAAGTTACTAAGTAAAAATCACTCAAAGCCCTTTGCGTACACGGGATCTGTTGGTATCGTATATTGATTAGGTGAATAGGCATGCACAAAGCGATGCGCCTGAATCCCTTCGTCCTGAAATTTCATCATCAAATCTGTACGGATATCATTTCCAAGTTCCCAGGCACTTTGGGGGGAATCAGCCCAGGCAGCGATCCAGCATTTTACAGCCTCCTTCCCCATTTCCATAACCCAAAAAGTAGGTTCTTCGTGATCGGAAAAAAATGGGCTTCGTTTAGCGGCATCAATAGCAAGTTCTCGTACCTTTTTGATATCTGCATGATAAGCTACCCAGAATTCTACATGCATCCATTGAAATTTGTCCTTGATCGTCAGATTGACAAATTCTTTGGAAAGCATCTGAGAGTTTGGGATAATGTATCTCCGCCAGTTCCATATCTTGATGATGGTATGGGTAAGTGTGATATCTTCTACTGTACCATAATTTCCATCTACGATTACTGTGTCGCTGGTGCGAAAGGGTTTTGCAAAAGTGATCACCACACCTGAAATAAAATTTTCGATGTAGGGCTTGGCGGCAATACCTATAATCACTGCTGTAGAAGCAATAAATACAGAGATGATCGTAGCAGGGATCTTATCCAGGAAGGGAAATAAGATCGCCACGATCAACAGCAATATTAGCAAGTTGATCATCAGTTTCCGGATGATTGAAAACCGATTTTCGATACTGGCTACCGCAGCACGCTGGAGGATTTTTTTCGGATTGGTAATGGGCGTATTAGTAATGATAGGTTCTGTATTATCCAGCTTCCTCACATTTTTTAATCGCTTGTTCTCAATACGAAGTATGATACGATTGATGAGGTAGATCGCCAATCCTCCAAGTAAGGCAATCGATAACAGGTATATTTTAGTAGTTAAATTCATTTAGGTTACTTTGCTAGTGCAAATGTACTGCTGTCAAAATTTACATAAAGCTTTTTCCGTTACGGATTTTTTGCGAAAAGGGTTTGAGGAAAAATCAGTTGAGGGTGAGTAGCTCGTGGATGGTAGAAAATTGAATCAGAAAACCTATTCTGTAACTTAGCCTTAACCATGATCCATGATCCACGAGCTAGCAACTATCAAATCTTAAAATGCCTTAGCTGATAGGTAAAGGTCAGCATGAAGTATTGCTGGAGGACGTTGGTTCTGATATCCTGAATAAAGGCATCGGTTATCGACCGAGATATGCTATTGTTTTGATTGAGCAGGTCAAATACTGATAACTGCAACTCTCCCCGGTCATTTTTTAAGAACTTTCTGGCTAGGCCCATGTTCCAGAGGATAAAATCATCATTGAAGCCATCTGCGAGTCCCCGATACATCTGATGTGATACCTGGGAGCGAAAAACCATTCCATCCCAGAAGATCAGGTTTAGGTTCAGGCTAGTATTTTGGTTGAAATATTCCTGATTGAGGTCTGTTCGCAATGAGTTTTTAACTCGGCTTAGATTGGAACGGGATGAGATGGTGAAATCGACTTTTTCACTGAAGTTACTGGCGATGACAACACCTAGTCCCATTGTCCCTGAGTTGGCGAAGTTGGTTTGATTGTTGATCAGGCCAGGAGAACGCGTATAATCAGCTGTAAGGTTCAGGTTGAGGTTGGACTTGAGAAAACGAACTGGAAAGCCAAAGGTAACAACTGATCGCACATTGCGATATCCGTCAATATTGACGGGCTGCGAAAGTTGGCCACCCTGTTGAAGGGTAACTCCATTTGCCAGTGTTGTATCGCGGTTGGTGATAATGGTGCTGTTGCCGATATAATTATCGGCATAGTTACCACTCAGCAAGGCAAAAAACACCTGGCCTTTTTCCGTTTTTGTCGATGAATACCGCATAAATAATCTATGCTGGATATTCTGCTCCAACTCACTATTACCTACACTGAGCCGGATCGGATTGGTATTGTCTACGACAGATTGAAGTTGGGTAACCGAAGGTACGTTGGTTGACGGCCTGTAAAACAGGATAAAGTTTTTCTGCTGCGAGATACGATACCGCATCATAGCCATAGGGAGTACATTGCGAAATGTCCGGTTCAGATCAAATTCAGAAGGGAAGATCTGCTCATTATTCAGGGTTGCCCACTGGTAGGCCAGCCTGACCATTCCCATCAATTTGCGATTTTGGGTGAAATAGCGGATACCGGTTCCCAATTGTTGTGAAAGATAGGTATTGGTAAAGGTATTGCTCAGACTGGTATCCAATGAGGTATAATCATTGGTGCGTTCTTCAAAGGCAAAAGTTTCCTTATCTGAGTCATTCCACTGAGGTTCAATTTCATAAAAGGTCTGCAGCATCATCGTCTGCGAGATAGGTTCGGTATATGATACGTTAGCTCCAAAGTTCCATCCGGTACTCTGTAAAGTAGATTGCTGCTGAAGGGTATCAAATGAAGTAGGCCTTGTAAAATAGTTGATATTGGAATTTAGCTCATTATTCCCGGTTTGTTCATCGTATCCAGTATTTAGCCGGATAGAGAAGGTACGTCCGCGCTTTTCAAATTGATGGCGATAAAGCAGGGTATTGGAAAAATTGAGGGCATTCAGGTTTGTACTAAAAATGGACTTGGATGAATTGAGCTGTTCCGCCCCCAAAAAGGTGAATCCCTCTGTGAATTCGTTTCCGCTATTTTCCTGTAGGGTGAGTCTGGGAATAAAAATAATGGAGTTTTTGCTGTCAATATCATATTCCATACGAAGATTAATCCGGTGATTGATATTCCGGCTATCAGTCTGATTGGTCTCTGAATAATCCTGATTGGTAATACCTTCCAAAAAGTAAGTCTGATTGATCTCTTCCAAAGCATTATTATCTTGATAATTGAAAAAGTAGCTCCCTGTTACTTCCCATTTTTTTCCCCAGTTATCAGAATAATTGAAACCCAGGCTATGTGTTTCAGAGATACCATTTTGGGCTCCGACGAGAAAGTCCCCCACATTTGACCCACCACCTCTACCTCCACGAAAACCACCACCTCTGCCCCTACGGCCTCCACCGCCTCTGCGATTTCCTCCCGTATTACCTACCACACCTAGCAAGTCTTCGGTTGAAAAATTCTGCTGGTTGATATTGTTGGTTTGTCCAATAATTGATATGCGTTGCTCTTCATTGAAGATATTAATGTTTCCTCCGCTCTGATACGTATTATCCTGGCCATAGCCCGCATAGATCTTTCCGAATTCTCCATTTCTCATGCCTGTACGGGTTACTATGTTGATCGTCTTTTGGGTATTGCCATCATCAAAACCTGTAAACTGGGATTGCTCACTTTGTTGATCGAAGATTTCGATCTTTTGAATCACCTCGGCAGGGAGATTTCTCAGGGCTGCTTGAGGGTCATTTCCAAAAAAGGGTTTTCCATCCACTAGCACCTGACGAACATCCTCTCCCTGAGCTTGTACCTTTCCCTGATCTACAACAACTCCAGGCATTTTTTGAATGAGGTCCTGTGCATCAGCATCTGGATTGGTTTTGTATGCATCAGCATTAAACTGGACAGTATCGCCCTTTTGGATGGCTGGGGTTTGATGTCCTTTTATTTCCACTTCTCCAATCGTGTAGGTCCGTTCTCCCAGTACAATCTTTCCAATATCTAAAGGTTGATCTATGACTTTGATATCCATGGAGAATGGTTCATATCCCACGTATGCTACCTTCAGAGTATATTGTCCCGGACTTACGCTCAGAATTTCAAATCTTCCGGTTTTATCTGCCAAAGCTCCCTTGATAGGTCTTCCTTTCGGCGAAATGAGCGCAGCCGAGGCTCCTGCTGCTACCTGAGCGGGCTTCGTCGTCTCAACTGTACCTGAGACGGTGTAGGTTGTTTGCCCTAACATCTGATTAGCAGTGAAGAACCATAAACAGGTTAGGAGGAAAAATAATCTCATGTGTCTACGTATAAAATATATTCTCTTAGACACCCTGAGACTACAGTTTTATTCCCTGTTAAAGAAAAAAAATGATGTAAATATTGAATTAGCTGCCAGGGAATATTGAAACGCTTAGCGTTGACCCATAATGTGATAAAAGGACCATTTACACATATTCAAATTATTGTTATATTAACTTTTTTTAAATAACTAACTCAACTATACGATATGAAAAAAATCACTTGTCTGGTCTTACTCATGACCATGTCAGTATCTATCGCAGTAGCGCAGGATGTAGGATCCCTTCTCAGATTCCCGGCTCTGAGTGCGGATGGTTCACAACTAGCATTTTCTTATCAGGGAGATATCTGGATGGTAGCTTCTGACGGTGGAGTTGCCCGGAGATTGACTATACACGAGAGTTATGAAAGCCATCCACAGTGGGATAATACTGGAGACATGCTTGTGTTTCAGGGTAACCGTTGGGGTAATGATGATATCTATCTCATCAATGCACAAGGGGGAAGGCCTCAAAGGCTGACATATCGCTCAACCGGAGATGTTTCGGCACAGTGGGGAAAAGACGGAATTATATACTTCAACACAAACAGAAACTTCCGGGAAGTAGAGCGAGAACCAGAAGTGTATCAGGTAGCAGTTACAGGGGGTGCACCTACAAGGGCACTGGATGCATTGGGATATAATCCTATTCCATCACCCAATGGAAGATTTATTGCATTACAAAGAGGACATTGTCGTATTACCCGGGAAGCGTACCGGGGGCCGGCCAACAGGGATATCTGGTTGTACGATACTCAGCAGGATCGCTATATACAACTTACAGACTTTGACGGCCAGGATATATATCCGCAGTGGGGAGATGATCATACCCTGTATATGTTAAGTGCTCGCAATAGCAGATACAATATATATAGATTAACGCTCAATAGTGATGGTGAACCAGAGAGCGAAACCGAAGCCATTACAGACTATGAAAACGAGGGGATCCGATACTATGATGTGAGTGCAGACGGAGAACTGATCGTGTTTGAAAAAGGCACTGATATCTGGACCATGTCTACGACTCCTCCTGCAAAACCTGTAAAACTAGAAATAGATATAACCCAAGATTATCGCTTTGATCCCATTGAACATAAGACATATACAGACCAGGCCACAGCATTCAGCTTATCTCCTAATGAAAAATACCTGGCATTTGTAGTGAGAGGGGAAATTTTTATTACTCAAAATGACAAAGATAAAAGCCGTGCTATTCAGATTACAGATCATATAGCTCATGACAGGCAAGTTGCCTGGCTCAGTGATACTGTATTGGTATTTATATCTGACAGGGATGGAGACTTTGGTATTTATAAGGTCCAGTCAACTGATGAAAAGGAATCGGACCTGTTCAAAACCTTTAAACGGGAAACTCAAAAGATACTGGATACAGATGAAGAAGAAATGATGATTGAGTTATCTCCTGACAGAGAGAAGATTGCCATTCAACAGGGAAGAGGTAAGCTGGTCGTTGCAAATATTGATTCTATGGGTACCATAACAGATCAGCGCACGCTGCTCGATGGATGGGATAGTCCTGGGGGATTGTCTTGGAGTCCGGATAGTCGCTGGTTAGCTTATTCACTTAGCGATCTGGATTTCAACAGTGAGATCTTCATTCACGCTGTGGATGATAGTCAACCTCCTGTCAATATTTCTTATCATCCCCGCTCGGATCAGTCTCCCATATGGAGCCGTGATGGAAGCAAACTGGGATTTTTGTCTATTCGAAATAACGGGGACACCGATGTTTGGTTTGTCTGGCTCCGAAAAGAAGATTGGGAAAAAACAAAATCTGACTGGGAGGAAGAACCAGAAGATAACGGGGAAAAGAAGGATACTGTGGATAAAGAAGAAGGTATCAAAAAGATCGAAATCGACTTCAAAGATATTCATGAACGTCTGGTACAGGTTACCAGCCTACCGGGAAATGAGGGGAATCTGGTTATATCGGCTGATGGGGAGACATTTTTTTTTACAACCAACCAGCGTGGAAGAACCAGTGGAGGAGGTGATCCAGAATTGAAGCGTGTAAAATGGGATGGTTCAGAAATGAAAACCCTAATCCCCAAAGCACGTGTCAGTGGGTTGACATTGGATACCCGAGGAAACTATTTTTATATGCTACAAAATCGGGGTTCGCTGGGTAAACTCGCTGTCGAAGGAGGGGGAGCTAAAGGATTGCCATTCAAAGCCAAAATGGATATCCATCATGAGGCTGAACGCAGGCAAATCTTTGACGAAGCTTGGCGCACACTCAGAGATGGATTTTATGATCCAAACTTCCACGGACGAGACTGGAAAGCGCTTCGGGAAAAATATGAACCCCTTGCCCTTTCTGCTTCTACGACTCAGGATTTCCGGGATATGTTTAATGAAATGCTTGGGCAGGTAAATGCCAGTCATATGGGGATGTATGGTCAGGATCCAGAGGAAACCCAGGAAGAGCGCAGCGGACTGATCGGAGTAGAGGTAAAGCCGCACGAACAGGGACTGGAGATAACAAGTATTGTACCTGGATCACCAGTAGATAAGACTGAATCCAAACTATCAATAGGAGAGGTAATACTGACAGTGAACGGAGAAAGCACGCAAGGAAAAAATCTCTATCAGTTACTAGAAGGTATGGTAGATGAAAGGACACTTTTGGAAGTAGAGGACACTAAAGGAAATACTCGCGAGGTAATCATCCGACCCACGGGTTCATTGGTCTCGGAGCAATATGATGCCTGGGTAGACAAACGAAAAGAACTCACAGATAAATATTCGGGAGGCAGACTAGGATATATTCACATTCAAGGTATGAACTGGCCTAGTTTTGAGCGGTTTGAACGAGAGTTGATGGCAAGCGGTTATGGAAAAGAAGGTATAGTGATTGATGTTCGCTTCAATGGAGGAGGCTGGACAACAGATATGCTTATGGCTGTGCTAAATGTAGATCAGCATGCATACACAGTTCCACGAGGAGCAGCTCAGGACCTTGAGAAAGAGCATCCCAAATTCAGAGACCACTATCCCTTTGGTGAAAGGCTGCCTTTATCTTCATGGCATGGTCCCTCTATCGCCTTATGCAATGAAGCGAGTTATTCCAATGCAGAGATATTTTCTCATGCATACAAGACCCTGGGTATAGGAAAACTAGTGGGTAAACCTACTTTTGGAGCAGTGATATCGACAGGTGGTAGAGGTCTGATCGATGGGTCTTATGTGAGGTTACCCTTCCGGGGTTGGTATGTCAAAGCAACAGGCGAGAATATGGAACATGGCCCTGCGGTTCCAGATTATATCGTGAGCGACCAGCCTGATAGCAAAGCCGAAGGAGAAGATCCCCAATTGGAGAAAGCCGTAGATATTCTGTTAGAACAGATCGACGGAACCTCTGAAATCCAGCAGGGAGGAAGGAAATAAAGGCTAAATTTCTTATATTTTAGGGTGCTGAGATGATCCAGCACCCTAAATTTTTTAGTCTAAGTTCTATGACACCAAGGCATCGCATTCTATTCAGATCTCTGATTTTGTTGTTATTTACCCAATGCCAGCAGCTTCCCGAAACATTACAGATAGTCCATAAGGGTCAAAATCTGCAGGCCAAACTCACTGGCCCCAATTGGAAGCATATACCAGGAGAGTTGATAGGTTCAGGTATCGCCCATGTAGCATTTATCAATCGCTATGTGCAGGATGCCCCATTTCACATGAAAGTCACACTTTCACTAGATACATTGAATGCCAGCACAGCATTGGTATGGATCTTTGGCAATCATTTTGGCTTTGATTCTAATGCACAGGGTGAAGCCAACAAATACCGGTTATTTTTATATAGCCCCTTGTTGCCGGAAGTACGTTATTTGGACCATGCTGTAGATTACCTTCGACCCGGAGAGCCCTTTGACTTTGAACTATACCGGAATACAGATTCGATGTTTGTAGAAATTAATCAGAAACCTGTAACCTCATTCCCCCTGAAAGAACTCGCTGGTCCACTCAACGGAAGGATCGGTCTTAGACCCTGGCGCAATGTCATGAGGGTCTATGACTGGAGCTTTGAAGGTAACACATATGCACCTCCTGAGTTGGATTATATTTTCGAATCTGGTAAAGAAGGTTATGAGGTATATGCAATACCTGCATTGATCAAGACAGAGGATCATACGTTACTGGCATTCTGTGAGGGAAGAAAAGGAGCCTGGTACAACGATGCAGGAGATATTGATCTGGTGATGAAGCGCTCAGAAGATGGCGGTAATACCTGGTCACCGCTGGAAGTAGTACTGGACGATGGACCACATTCCTGTCAGAATCCCGTTCCTATCTACGATCCAATACGTAAAAGAGTCGTATTAATCAGCACCAGAAAGAGTGCCCATGATATTTATACAAAAGTACTGGAAGGTGTTGGAGATGAGGCTATCCAGATCAGAGTCATATATGCAGACCCTAACGGTCGGGGATGGACAGCACTGAAGGATATTACGGAACAGGTCAAACCCGACAGTATGAATTGGTATGCTACAGGTCCAGGATCGGGATTATTAATGGAGTCTTCTCGTTTTCCAGGCAGAATGGTGATCGCCTGCAATCATACCATTCAGGGTGATCAGCAATATCGGGCACACGTTATGTATTCGAATGATGGGGGTGAAACCTGGTATATAGGGGGGAGAATACCTGGGGACGGACTGAATGAAGGTGAGGTCGCCGAAATAGAAGGTGGTAGGCTGTATATCAATATTAGAAATTATGACATAACCCATCATGCCCGTCGCGTATCCCACAGCGACGATGGGGGAATCAGCTGGACTCATGCGGAATTTGACCTGGAACTGGTAGAACCCAGAGCACAAGCCAGTGTACAGACCCTTGAAATGAAAGGAAAAAAAATCCTGGCATTTTCAAATCCCGATCATCCCTATTTTCGACAAAATATGACTTTGAAAATTAGTTATGATGGAGGAGGAAGCTGGCAAAAAGAAACAGTCATTCATCCTGGTCCCAGCGCCAATTCAGACATAGTCCAGCTCACGGATAGTACTGTGGGGGTGCTCTTTCAGGCAGGACGTTTTACCTATACCGATGGGGTTGTGTTTACAGATATTACAAAATACCCATAAGTGAAGATTTACATAGATTAAGAGAAAAGAATTAATCATAAGAAAACCCAATTATCCCATATTATCCAAACACTCAATACTCTGTAATCAAATAGCTTTAATAAATTTGTGTAGGAAGCACCATGTACGGGGACTGTGGGTATTTGGTTCGGTTTTGATATTCCTACAAACGTAGTTAGGTTGTTTTTCCTTTTTTAAAAAGGATTAATGTTATTACTCCATCATATCATGCGCCTTACATCCTAATGAGAAGACTTTCTGCAGCTTCCGCTACCTTGATTTGCATAATTTTATCTCCAAAGAGCAAATCCGGCAACACACATATTTTTTGATAGCTTGAAAAGCTATTCATCAATGCATTTGACCATCCCTTAAACTCATCGTCGAAGCATCCTCTCAGCACTGATGTGTCTGTATACACGGTTTGCATGAATCAAAGATGTAAAGAGAGTTTAAGATTGATAAATTTCTACTTGATCTCGACCTTCTCACCATCCTCAGGAATAAATACTTTGTCTATCAAATCATGTACGATCAATGCATGCTTCAGATCAGTCCTTGACGTTTGGCAGTGATTCAGAGCTTCCATGTGATTGGCAATGACTTTGCCGGGAGCATTCTCCACAAATTTAAGAATATCTTCTATCGTCATCAGGAGTGGTTTAAAAACATCTAGTTGTGCGGTTCCAGTGGCTACGACACTGATATCAGGTAAATATCCAGTGAGGACTTTTTCCACATCATCTGTGTAGATAGTATCAGAACTCAAATATATAGCTGGCTGGTTGGGAAGTGCGATATAAAATCCCATGACGTTACCCATTTGCTTTGCGGCAAATCCATATCCGTGTTTTGCTGGTATTCCCATGATTTTTCCGCTTAGAAAATCATCTCGCTTCCAGTAATTCATAGCCCGTATTACATGCAGCCCTTTTTTTTCAAATGCTTTCTGATCTTTTATGCTACAGTATACCGGAATATCACGTTCTAGGAGAAATTTTTCCCCTTCCTTATCGATATGGTCGGGATGCTGGTGAGTGATCAGGCAATGGGTGACCAGCTCCAGTACTTCACGGCTGCATTCTGGGATAGGAACTAGCGGATTTTTTTGAGCTTTGGCTCTGACCAGGGTAAAAGAGGACATCGAACCCACCTGCCCTAACATGGGATCTACTAATATAAAATGGCCATTGGCTTCTATAACCATGGTTGCATTCCGGATGTGATGGATGATCATGATGGCATACTTTTATCCTGAATGATTTACAAGTAAACAATTCCTTAGATAAAATGGATAACAATGAGTCAATTTCTGAATATTGCTGTTTACAGAGGCTAATTCCTTTATAAAAATACCCAATTGATTATAATGTACCCAGTAAATAACTCTCAATTCAGCCAATAAGACACTTTCGCTATCAGCTGACGATTCTTTGTCCGAAGTCTATCGGGATAGGAATTGTCGGTGTAGACAATAAACAGATCCGATACAGGTGCAAAACGCCACTGAAAGCGCATGTTGACATTCATATTTTT
Source organism: uncultured Bacteroidia bacterium (assembly GCA_964468435.1). Classification (GTDB taxonomy): domain Bacteria; phylum Bacteroidota; class Bacteroidia; order J057; family J057; genus JBCCTX01. Next base: position 23,857 of record CAYXVE010000021.1, read on the forward strand.
GATCTGGTTGTTATATTGGAGAAAGGTTGTGAGGAACAAATTATCGGTAAAGGTAATATCCAATCTGGGACCAATCAGCACTAGGTCAGCATCATCGAAAGGATCGGGAAGCATGATTTTATTGTAGGAAGCCACCATCGCCAGACTTCCATATGGCTGCACTCGGTAGTTGATCGTCCCATTGAGGGCAAAGCGCTTACCGTTGAAAAAACCACCATAGCGGGCATCTATATCGTAGTTGAAAAGCTTACGCGCGTCCGACTTGTAGATCAAAGCTAATTCGTTCCAGGTATATTCACTGCCTGTAGCCAGGGTATCACCATCTGTATTGGTAGGGTCGAATGAGTCCAGTAGTTTGACGAAACCATTTTCATATTCTGCGGTAAATGAACTTCTGTTAAGCCACTGAAAGGTGTAGCCGAGTTCAACTTCCCGGTCAGTCAGGTTGAAATCGGTATCCAGGAAATGGGTCATCTCTACTGAGGGTCCGTGATTGGCTAGACTTGAATTGGCTGGATAAAAGCGATACTGCAGTGCGGGATTCATCCGATGAAATCCTTTTCTACGAACGAAGCCGACTTCTGCCTGATAGTCATCCTGCACCCAGGCCTGATCCCAGGACACCGCCCAGATCTGGGTGGCATATTCTACCTGTGCAGACATGGCAAAGTCATTGGCCTGGCCTTCAGGTGTAAAGGCATGATGGTAAAAGACTTTACCCGTCCATTTGTTGTCGGCACTTGCCAGATTAAAGTCTACACCTGCTACCCGATTGAATTTGCTTCCCTGAAAAGTCGAATCGCTCTGGTCAGTCGTCCGCTCCCGGTTGACCATAAAGAAGCCCACGTTAGAGCGGCTGAAAATCTTCTTCTGCAATACAGCTACGCTAAAATTATTGGCGGGTATGTCGCCGCGTTCGCCAGTCTGGATGTTCATCAGCCCCAGGCGCCAGTCGCTTCCGAGTTTGCCGCTGAGGCGGGCACCAGCCCGCACCGGGCTGTCCAGCCCGATGCGCCGGGAGAAAAACGGACGTATGCGCTCCGTACCTAAACTGGCAAAAAGATCACTGTTTTCCAGAAAAAACTGCCTCCGCTCCGGAAAAAACAGCTCAAACCGATCCAGATTCGTCACCTGACGATCTACTTCTACTTGCGAAAAATCTGGATTCACAGTTAGGTCCAGGTTCATGGAGGTAGATAGGGTCACCTTGGCATCAAACCCTACATCACCAGTCATAAGGGCATCGTTATCATCGGGATCTTCATAATCACGGGAAGCTCTTCCCGATATATAGGGGATCAGCGAAAAGCGTGTCCCAAGTTTAGGGGGTGGGCGGTCCCACACAAGCGTACCAGTATAGGCCAAACTGGCTGATTGAAATTGTCTGGGCACAGGTGCCCAACTCGATTTTTCGTTTTGCTTCAAGTCCAGACGGCTGAAATTGATGCCCCATTCTGTCACACCTTCCCGATACCGGATGCTCCTGAAGGGAATAGCAAATTCCGCAATCCATTTATCCTCATGATTGACGATTTCTGAATACCATTTACAATCCCAATCCAGCGATACAAATCCCCCATTGGCTTGTAGTCCATCCCACTGTGCACCAGCAGCAGATATCCCAAAAGAAAAGCCATTAGTTTGATCATTGTAAGTATCCATGAAGGTCAGAAAATTATCATTTAACCCAAATGAAAAATCCCTGCGAAGCGATTCTACCGGACGCTTTCCTTTTGTCGTATCATGAGAAATGATCGCCATGTATATGTTTACATCGTCGTATGCGATCATGACCTCAGTCTGTGCACTGGCAAAGCCTGTATCAATAGGTAGTATTCGGTAAAAATCTTTGGCTCTTTCAGCCAATGACCATACTTCTTCATCAAGTACTCCATCAATTTTCATTTGTTCTTTTGTGTAGGCTGCATGGAGTTTGAATTGGTCGCGGTTGGGGGTCTGTTGACCTGACAGGGGATAGCAGGCAAAATACAGAAGCACACATGTAAGCCATGGCTGGATAGTGATAGTAGTGATAGTGGAATCAAGAATCTTCATAGAACAGTGTCAGGATTGTGGTGGGGGAGAAATATAAGGATATTATTTTATTGTTCTCGAAACAGATAATTTGTTACTTCATAATTCTTCAAACTTATCAATAACTCGTATGAACCGATCACCTCTATTTTGTCTGGTTGTCTTTATTTCATTGATTTCAAACATCCACTCTCAGGTGCCTATCCATGATTCGGGAGGTCCTCTGATGCCTGAACAGGCAGCATATGACGTTACCTACTACGATCTTACGCTACAGATCTTTCCAAATCAGAGGGCGATTGATGGAAAACTTCAGATGGATGCCAAGATCGTACAACCGGTTGACCACATCGTAATGGATTTGGATACTACTTTTGAGATTAGTGCAATCAGTGAATGGGTAAATGGGGGGCAGATAGCGCGTCCCTTTGAGCGAAAAATTGGAAAAATCTGGATCGACATGACCCGGACCTTGCAGCCTGGGCAGCGATTTACAGTTGAAGTAGCTTACAATGGCCAACCTAGAGAAGCACCTAATCCGCCATGGGATGGCGGGTTTACCTGGGATAAAACAGCAGATGGTTCTCATTGGATTGCTACTTCCTGCCAGAAACAGGGGGCCGATCTATGGTGGCCCAACAAGGATCATGTTTCAGATGAGCCGGATTCTGTAGGGTTACATATTCGTGTTCCACAGCCATTAATCGTTGCTTCTAACGGACGGCTGAGAAATCAGGAAGTTTACAGCGATGGAACACAGACCTTTCACTGGCATGTGTCTACTTCTATCAACAACTATAATGTAGCGTTGAATATAGCTCCTTACGAAGTGATCGAGGGAGAAATGAAAAGCATTGCCGGGGATATTTTCCCTGTATATTTCTGGGTTTTACCAGAGGATCTGGAAAATGGTCAAAAACTATTCCCCCAAATACTGGATCATTTGCGTTTTTATGAAGAGACATTGGGTCCGTATCCTTTCCGTGCTGACAAATATGGGGTTGCGCAAACTCCGCATTTGGGCATGGAGCATCAGACCATCATCGCTTATGGAGCTGATTTTGAAAACTCTTCCATGACAGGGGTTGACTGGGGCTATGATGACCTGCATCATCACGAATTGGGGCATGAGTGGTGGGGAAATCTGGTAACCTGCACAGACTGGCGGGATGCATGGATTCATGAAGGATTTTGTACGTACATGCAGGGATTATATGTAGAGGAAAATGAAGGTTGGGAGGGGCTAAAACGATTTATGGCGCGCAGTCGCTTCTTTAGTAATGCATTGCCCATTGCTCCACGGGAAACAAAATCTTCGGTAGATGCCTGGAAAGCACCCATATATCCCAAAGGTGCTTGGATTCTACACAGTCTACGGGCAGTGGTAGGAGATTCAGCCTTCTTTGAGATCCTGCGACGTACGACTTATCCCGATCCGGATATGGAAAGTGTAACGGATGGCAGCCATACACGTTTTATAACTACAAATGAGTTCAAGCATACGGCAGAAGCGATAAGTGGGGAGGATTTGGATTGGTTTTTTGAGGTATATGTTCGTCAACCCGAGCTCCCCAAGCTAAACGCCGAGCGTAATGGCAATCAGCTTACCCTGTCATGGGACGTTCCTGAAAACCTGGACTTTCAAATGCCCCTGGAAATCCAGATCGGTGATGAAAAACAGCAGGTACTAGTGCCCAAGGAAGGTGTCAGCATGACGGTAGATGCGGAAAAATCCCTTTCGATTGATCCGGACTATCGAGTACTATTTGAGGCAGATAAAAATCTTAATTTGAAAGGTAAATCAAAAAACTAGCTTATGGAATCTACTACCATCCCACGTGAAATACCTACCCTTGATCAGGCATCTATAGCGGAATTGTTTGAGCGGCAAAAAGTAAAAGCCCTACAACTCGCACTGACCGGATGCCGCGAACGTAAAGCAAAGCTGAAAAAGCTCATGGATTGGATGGATGCACATCAGGAAGAGATTCAGCAGGAAATCTATAAGGATTTTCGAAAATCGCCCACAGAATTCTACATTTCAGAACATCTGGTTGTACGTGGGGAAATTAAGTATACCATGAACCATCTCAGACGTTGGATGAGACGTAAGAAGGTATCCACGCCAATCGTATATTTGGGAACCCAATCATATATACACTACGAACCCAAAGGTGTATGTCTAATCATATCTCCCTGGAACTATCCCTTTTCGCTGGCCATTAAACCACTCATTAGCTGTATTGCGGCTGGAAACACGGCTATTCTGAAACCTTCTGAAATGACTCCCTATGCATCAGGTCTTATTAAACAGATGATTGAGGAAATTTTTGAACCTGATGAAGTGACAGTTGTGGAAGGGGGTGTTGATATTTCGCAAAGACTGTTATCGCTACCATTTGATCATATCTTTTTCACGGGTAGTCCGCGTGTAGGTAAGATCGTCATGGAAGCAGCTTCAAAACATCTGACCTCCGTTACGCTGGAATTGGGTGGAAAATCTCCTTGTATCATAGATCCATCTGCCAACATTAGACAGTCTGCAGAGCGGATTGCATGGGGCAAATGGCTCAATAATGGCCAAACCTGTATAGCACCTGACTATCTGTTGGTGCACGAGTCAGTAAAGGATTCATTGATCGATGAAATTGAAAAAGCTGTCAACAAAATGTATAATCCAGAAGGAGCGGGCTTTGATCAGTCTCAGGATTATGATCGCATGGTCAATGAAAAGCATTTTCACAGGCTCAGAGATCTAATGGATCAAACGCTGAGGGAAGGAGGCCATTTGGCATTTGGAGGAGAGGTAGACATCTCTCAAAACTATATAGCTCCGACGGTAATTTTCAATGTCAGTAAAGATATGGGGATTATGGAGGAAGAAATATTTGGTCCTATTTTGCCGGTAATCACTTATAGAGATCAGGAAGAAGTGCTGGAAGTTATACACCATCTTCCTAAGCCGTTGGCTATGTATATTTTTGCCAAAGACCGGACATTCAAAGACTTTTTCTTGAATCGGACCAGCGCCGGAGGTACTGTGATTAACGAGACCCTGATCCATTTTGGACATCATGCGCTGCCTTTTGGTGGAGTAAACAACAGTGGCATAGGTAAGTCAGGCGGGAAATATGGATTTATTGAATTTTCTAACCAGAGAGGAGTGATCGAGCAACGCTGGGGAACTATTAAACCTTTCTATCCTCCATATACAGATCGAGTGAAGAAGTTGGTGAAACTGGTAGAGAGATTTTTTTAAAAAGGTTAATCTGTAATTGATCATCTTTTCGAATCCTGTAGATGATGTCTAAATCAACCCTTTACGCTTTTACAAGCTCCAATACAGTAATCTCAGGGGGTATGCCTAATCTTCCTGAAAAACCAGCAAAACCAAAGCCACGGTTGACATAGATATAGCGTTTGTCTTTTTCATATAGTCCAGCCCATTGCGCATAGACATATTGGATAGGACTCCACTTGATACCAGGAATCTCGATTCCAAACTGGCAACCATGGGTATGCCCTGAAAAGGTAATATCTACATCCGATTCGGGAAGGATTTCATCTTCCCAATGGGAAGGGTCATGGGAAAGCAGCAATTTTATTGGCATGTGTTCTATACCGGCGAGGGCTTCCCTGAGTTTTCCAAAACGAGGAAAGCGGGTATATCTACTCCAATTTTCTACACCTATTACGGCCAGTTGATCCACTTCTTTTTCAATAATGTGATGCTGGTTCATTAACAGATTCCAGCCCATAGCTTTATGTGTATCCAGCATTTGCTGGTGGTGAATGGCCCAGTCCTCTTCCGTTTTTATATGGTGTGAATAATGACCATAATCGTGATTTCCCAGGGTAGAAAATACTCCATGTGGAGCAGATAGGCTGGATAAAATATCCTCATAACCTTCTACTTCACGGATGTCATCATTGACCAAATCCCCCGTGAAGAAAATCACATCAGATTGTTGATCATTGATCAGTTGTATACCTTTGGCTACAGCTTCTTTATTTTCAAAACTACCGATGTGAAAATCAGAAATATGAGTTATCCGGAATCCATCAAACGCTTTCGGTAAATTAGGGAGTAAAATGCGTACCTTTTTTACCTGAAAATTGTATTTGCCTTTAACCATTGCATAAACCAAGCCAGCAAAGGGTATAGCTGCAATTCCTACAGCCATCTGACTGATAAATTTAGCCCTCGAAATTGTCACATCCGTTTTGGGGACAGATATTCCCTCACTTCGGATCATTAAGGATTGTATGACCCAGCGGCTGGCATCTTCGATGATCAGAAACAGGATAATGATTAGTTTTGGCGTGTAGAGTGTAAATAAAATGCTGAGGTAGAGATAAGCATACTTTATGGGAAAAGTAGCTCTTCCCTGAAACAATGCAAAACCTATCCAGCTCGCATATACAAGCAAGTGTATAAACCAGTAACCATATGCTGTCCAGGATTTATGGGAACCAAGAGCTTTGAAGGCTTGAAATCCATAGATATCAAGTAGGATCATGGGTAAAAGCGCAAGCAACCACTTCATCTTTCTTCAACGGTTAATAAGATCTGTCGTATACTGATGATCATCTACTGATCAAAGTTTAAAAGCGCTGTTAATCAAGTTTCAAACAATGATACAAGCTTTTTACGGGCTTTTGCACCCAATAAGCTTGTATAGCAAAATTAAGGCCTTAATTCAATAATTGTTTTGTCTGGTGGTTGGAAATGCTTGCAGATTAAGGTATTTTAATAATTAATTAAAATTGAATTAACAGTATTACATGCATATTCAGATTGATTTGACTCTATCCAGGTATACGGTTGACAGGTATTTTTCAGAAAGTAAGGTTCCTACTAGACTGGACGATTTTTATAAAGATTCGGATGAGCACAAGGAATCATAGGAGGAGTGGTGGCCAGATAGATCACTGATCACAGACAATTGATCAATACATATTTCTAACAGAACAAAGCAGTTGATTATTGGGATAATTTTTGTTGACAATCTTCCTACTCTTCTTCCCCGATGTACAATTCTATGAGCCCTTCAGGCAGCCGGGTACGTAGTATTCTCTGTGATTTGTCTACAGAGACGATAATCTCTACAGCTGATGGAATCAATACTTCCCTTCCTTTATATCTCATAACGAACAAATCTTGGGGACCTGTCTCCACGATATCTTCCAACACACCAAGTGTACCATACTTTTCATCCTCAATGGTGAATCCCAGGACCTCATAGTAGTAAAACTGATCTTTGGGTAGTTTGGGAAGTTCAGATTCTTGTATAAACAGGACACTACCTGCAAGGGTTTCCGCATCATCACGAGTATCAACATCCTTAAACTTTACGATGACAAATTTATCCGCAGGTCTGATTTTGGATATTTCCAATAATCGGGGTTGTTGTTCTTTTTGGGCAATCCAAATGGATTTCCGAGATAGATATTCATTGATATCATGAACGTCGAAGACAGCTTTTACCTCTCCACGTATTCCATGTGCTTTTGCAATATATCCGACTTCGACGTATTCCTCACGTATCATAAATCAGGTAGAAGAGAGAAAGAGCTGAGTATTATCAGATAGAGGATTAGTTTTTGGAAACTTCTGGGTCCTCTATCTTTTCATTATCATCATCTGAATCTTCAGTTTCTGCTTGA
>CAYXVE010000021.1:31657-69767 GCA_964468435.1 uncultured Bacteroidia bacterium
AGCTTCAGGTGCTGGGGTATCTTCAGCTTCAGGTGCTGGGGTATCTTCAGCTTCAGGTGTTGGAGTATCTTCAGCTTCAGGTGTTGGGGTATCTTCAGCAGCAGTCGCTTCGACAGCTACCACTGCTTCTTCTTCTTTAGCAGCATCTGCTTCTCCTTCTGAATTTGCCTCCTCTGTCGCTGATTCAGGTTCAGTGGTTGATCTGTGTTCTGCCATTTCGACCATCGGAGTATCTTCAAGAGGTTTTCCGTGAACGTCAACCTGGATAAATTTTTTCTTTTTCCTGGCTTTTTTCATTTCCCACCAACTGTTGAAGATTCGTTCCATCTCCTCATCATTTTTTCCTTGTTTGATCAAGGCAAATTTAAGTGTTACGCCTGCATGACGGAGAATAGAACGTACTGTATGGGTGGGTTGAGCACCAACACTTAACCATTTAAGTGCTAATTCATGATCTACAAAAATATGGGCAGGGTTGGTTATAGGATTATAGAAACCTACTTTCTCAATATACTTCCCATCCCTGGGTGCTCTGGAATCGGCTACCACGATAGAGTAATGTGGTGCTTTTTTTCTTCCTTGTCTTCTAAGTCTTAATTTTACTGGCATATAAGTTATTTGAAATTCCCTTATAGGGAGTTTCCTTAGTTAATTGAGGTGCAAATATACAGGGTTACGTATTATCTAACAACAATATCCCTAAATTATTTAACTATTTTGTAATCCTGAGATTGTATTTGATATACCGTAATCAAAATTACTTTACTTTGATTACAGAGTATTTAGTCGGAGAAATGCTAAAGAGGTATAGTACTAGTGCAACATACATGGTAGCTGGCGTAGATGAGGCAGGAAGAGGTTGTCTGGCAGGCCCGGTAGTGGCTGCTGCTGTGATATTGCCTGCACATGTGGAAATACCAGGGTTAAATGATTCAAAGTTGCTTACACATAAGCAACGTATGCTCCTAAGGCCTCTTATTCTGGAAAAAGCTCATGCATGGTGTATCGGGATGATTTCTTCGCAAAGAATAGATCAGGTCAATATTCTAAATGCATCGTTTGAGTCCATGCATGAAGCTATACAGGGGCTATGTGTGGCACCTCAGATCTTGCTCATTGATGGAAACCGTTTTCATCCTTACCCGGGCATTCATCATGAATGCGTAATCAAAGGGGACAGCAAGTATCTATCCATTGCGGCTGCTTCCATTCTCGCCAAAACTTACCGGGATGAAGTGATGTGCATGCTTCATGAACAGTACTGTAATTACGGATGGGAAAAAAATAAAGGTTATCCTACCAAAACACATAAGATGGCTATTGCACAATTTGGGCCTACGCCCTATCACCGGAAATCTTTTCGTTGGGCAGTGTAGCAATTGGTTATGACCAACTCTTTAATGGGATAGCCCCTAAACAATGTTATGGTTGAAGAATGTGTTCAAGCACTATAATGAAGTTCCAATTCAAGAGACTTATTTTGATTCATTATAAATTAGCAATAAGTTATTAAACATAAATGCTTTCACCTGGAATATTCGTTAATTTTAATATTGTGAAATATATGACAGGTAATATATATGCATTCTTCATATTGCTATTGGCATATAAAAAGTGTAGATTCCTCGACTTTGATAGGAATTTCTACATTATCGAATTAAATCCTTCATGAACTACAACTCATCAAGTTATGGCTGTTTTCAATCTAAAAATTAATGGTAAAGAAAAACAGTTTGATGTAGATCCGGATACTCCTATGTTGTGGGTATTGAGAGATCACGCCAAACTGGTAGGAACAAAGTTTGGGTGTGGAATTGCCCAATGTGGTGCCTGTACCATCCTGGTAGATGGAGCTGCGATGCGTTCCTGCTCCGTGCCTATATCCAGCATAGGCGGCAAAGCCGTTACGACTATTGAAGGGCTGTCTGAAGACGGAGATCATCCGTTACAGCTTGCCTGGCTCGAGCATGATGTACCTCAATGTGGATATTGTCAGGCTGGGCAGATTATGAATGCTGCAGCCCTTTTAGCGCGCAATCCCAATCCTGCAGATGAGGAAATCGAAATTGCAATGAATGGCAATCTATGCCGTTGTGGAACTTATCTCAGAATCAAAGCTGCCATTAAGACAGCTGCTGAGAAAATGGGTTAATCTTTTTTATTCGTTCTGGTGATTTATACCTAATCCCCTAACAAAACATTATGACTTTAATCAAATCAACTTACAATAGAAGATCTTTTCTCAAGGCTTCTGCCGCAGCAGGTGGAGGTCTGATGCTGAGCTTTGGCTGGTTGGCATCCTGTACGCCCAAAGGCAAAATGGCCAAGGGTATGCCTGAAGAGTGGACCGAAGTCAATGCTTTTCTGAAAGTCGGAGACAATGGCCTCGTAACTATTTTCTCCCCTAATCCAGAGATTGGACAAAATGTCAAAACTTCTATGCCTATGATCGTGGCTGAAGAGCTGGATGTAAGATGGGAAGATGTGATCGTGGAGCAGGCAGGACTTGACACAGATAAATATACCCGTCAGGTTGCTGGTGGTAGTCAGTCGATTCGCCAAAGCTGGAAAGGGCTCCGTACAGCAGGTGCCACTGCTCGTAAAATGCTCATGGAAACTGCTGCAAAGCAGTGGGAAGTTCCCGTTTCCGAACTGACTACCTCAGAAGGGGTAATCATGCATGAGAAGTCTGGAAAGAAAATTGGTTATGGAGAAGTAGCTACTGCAGCCGCAGATATCGCAGTTCCCGAAGATGTAGAACTCAAAGATCCTAAGGATTTCAAGATCATCGGTCATAGCCAGAAAAATGTAGATGCCAGAGAGATCCTAACGGGTAAAGCTTTATTTGGACTTGATATACAGCGCGAAGGCATGATGATTGCCATGATCGAACATGCTCCAGCATTCGGGATGAAGCTGAAGTCTATGGACGCCAGCAAGGCTAAGGCCATGCCCGGTATCAAGGATGTATTTACGATCCAGACCTATCCTGAGGGAGTAGAGCGGCAGTGGTCTGATACGAATGCTTTTACAGAACTGGTTGTAGTATTGGGAGAAACGACCTGGCAGGTGATGAAGGCTAAAAGAGCACTCTTACTAGAATGGGAACAGGATACAAAAGCTGAAAGTACTGAAGATCACGAAGCTGGTCTTAGCAGAGTGATCGCTCAAGGTGCTAAGGAAGCCTCCAGAAGAGATGGTAATCCAGAAGCCGCTTTCAAAAATGCTGCGAAAGTTGTAGAGCGGGAGTACAGTGCACCTTTTCTGGCTCACAACACCATGGAACCCATGAATTTCTTCGCGCATGTAACAGCGGACTTTGCAGACCTGGAGGGACCTGTCCAGACACCTGAAAGCATGCGTACTACCTTGACTCGGGTACTGGGACTACCTGAAGAAAAAATATCCATCATGATGACCCGCATGGGAGGTGGATTTGGTCGTCGTCTGTATGGTAACTTTGGAGTAGAAGCCGCTGTCATATCACAGCAAGCAGGAGTTCCTGTTAAGCTGGTATACACCCGAGAGGACGATATGACACAAGGGACATACCGCCCTGCTTATAAGATGCTATATCGGGCAGCACTGGATGAAAACAATAATCTGATTGCTTTCCACGTGAGAGGTGCTGGTGTACACGGAGGACCTGTATTTGCCAATCGTTTCCCAGCAGGTGCAGTCGACAACTATCTCGCCGAAAACCTTTCACTTGATTCCAATATATCTACAGGTGCATGGCGTGCACCACGTTCCAACTTTGTCGCAGGTGCTGAGCAATCATTCCTGGATGAAGTAGCAGAGGCTGCTGGAAAAGATCCAATCGACTTCCGCTTGGAATTGTTTGACAGGGCTATGAAGAATCCTGTCGGTGAGGACAACGATTATGATGCAGAGCGTTATGCAGGTGTTTTGAAGATGGTGAAAGAAAAATCCAACTGGGGTGAAGATGTGGAGGGTGTGTACCGTGGTGTTTCTGCCTATTTTTGCCACAACTCATATGTTGCCCAGGTGGTAGATTTGATGATGAAAAACGATAAGCCTCGGGTGAAGAAAGTATGGTGTGCAGTAGATTGTGGAATCGTTGTTAATCCCGATGCAGCCCGAAACCAGGTAGAGGGAGGTATTGTAGACGGAATCGGACATGCTACTTACAGTGCTTTGACCTTCAAAGACGGAAAGCCCGAGCAGCGTAACTTCGATACTTATAGGCTGATTCGACATACAGAAGCTCCACTAGAGGTCGAAACATTTTTCGCAGACAACGGAATTGATCCCACAGGGCTAGGTGAGCCTTCCTTACCGCCTATACAAGCAGCTTTAGCTAATGCTTTGGCAAAGGCAACGGGTGAGCGTGTATATGCTCAGCCATTCGCCAGAAAGATTCAGTCACTGGGAAATACATGATCGCTTATCCTAGGTCTAGAGCATGAAAAAATAGTGGGTACCTGGTTTTGCTAAAGCTCATTGTGGGCACGGATATTTTAGGTTCCATCATCTATGCGATAGTATACATCAACTATAGGACTAGCTTTTAAAATCAATGCATACTCACGTAATGAGGTCAGTTGACGCTAATGGGAAAATTTTGCTCCACGATCAAAATCTGCGGTAGATTCTCATAATATCGTAACTGCCAGAATAGGATTTATAAGTGCTTTTGGATCTTTTTTGCTGGTTTGTGGCTTATTACATACTACGGAAATATTTGGAAAGTAAGTTTCTCTGGTTAAAGCGATGTGAACTTTGACACCACCACCATAAGTTATACAAAGCTGATCCTTAATCAATAGGAAATTAAGGATACTGGGGCTAAAATTTATAGCAATTTGGCAATGCGTGAGTGTGCTCCCCGCTGTAGCGGTACCCATCGTGATATTCATACTTTAGTTCAGAGGAAGCCTCAATCGCTAAGTATTCTTCATCGGTGTAAGTAGATAATTTTTTTCTCCATATGATTACATGTTACATCATTTGCAAATATACGGAAAATGGTGGAAGGGCATGAAGGGGAATTAATTATTCATTAGCTACTTTTCAGTGCATTATATTTTTTTTACATGAGGTAGATACCATTCAGGCACATCAAACCTGAATGGTATAGCACGTCGAGCAAAGGGCTGCTGGTAGACTGGGGTGCTAGATTAAATGATCTGTTAGCTGAGGTCCCTCAGGCAGGCCATTTGAGGCATTAAAAATGGGATTTTAAAAAAGTATAAACAATATTGCCACGTTGCTTTTTAGATTTAAATTAGTATATTTTAAAACATAAAATATATTTATTACATTTGGCATTCAATAAGTTACTACTTGCTCAGTTTGATATATCGAATTACGTTTCATTAAATCAAATTGAATGAAAAAGGTATTTATTTCCGGGAATCACAGTCCGGAAGCTTTTCACCTTGCCATACGTGAATATGAAGAAAATCCCCATATCCAGGCTGTTTTAATCCTAACTGCATCGGGTACGACAATTTTTACCAGTCAATACGATAGCATTTTGAAGCAGACAGACCTTGCTGTGATTGGAGGGGTGTTCCCAGAAATTATCTATGAAGGACGCAGATATGGAGAAGGGACAGTCATGGTGGGATGGACTCAGCCCATGACAGCCATTCCCATTACATCTTTTGAAGATGAGGACGCTGTAAATACCTGGATTAAAGACGGTCTTGATGGTATAAATTCTGAGGGGAAGACATTGTTTGTATTCGTAGACTCATTGATACATCACAAGTCTTATTTGTTTGACAGTCTCTACAATGCACTAGGTACCGTCCCTAACTATGTAGGAGGAGGGGCTGGATCTCTGGAATTCAACAGTTTTCCCTGTATATTTACTAATCTGGGTATTCTGGAAAAAGGTGCTGTGATAGGGATTGTAAATTTAGAAACATCCATTGGGGTATCTCATGGATGGGAGACTATCGGTGAGCCATTGAAAGTAACAGAGGCTCAAGACAATCAGATCAAAACGCTAGACTGGAAACCTGCGATGGACGTATATCAGGAGATCGTCGAAAGACATTCAGAAAAGCCTTTTGATTTTAACGATTTTTTTGGAACGACTAAATCTTATCCCTTTGGCATTGCTAAACTGGATGCAGAGATGGTGGTCAGGGATCCCTACATGCAGAAAAATGGTGTGGTGTTCACCCTTGACAATATCGAACCAGGAAGTCATATCAATATCATGTATGGCAATTTTAATAGTATGATCCAGGGTGCCTTGAATGCTCGTGATATGGCTTTCAATACCTATGGGCATGGGCATCCTGCAGAACTATTTCTCATCGATTGTATTTCCAGGGTATTATTCATGAATGATTACTATGACCAGGAGCTTCTACGACTAGACCCTGATTGCAAGGGTTTTGGAGCACTTACACTCGGAGAGATAGCCAATAATGGGGATGCTTATTTGGAGATATATAATAAAACAGCCGTAGTCTGTGCTATTTATGAGTGATAGAACCAAAGATATACTAAGTGAAGTATTACTTGAGCTCACCTTAGTAATTGGGAATGAATCCTATTTTAATAATATCCAACGTAAAACGGTCTCGCTTTGGCTGCGTAGGCTGGGGTGCACAGTAGGAGGATTGATCCAAACAGTGAGCGCTACAAATTCTATTGAGTTGCAGTATATTATACCTGCTTATCTCAAACGCGAACCCCTAGATCCTTTGATCAGGGAAACTATTCTTCACGGTAAGATTTCTTTCTATGAAGAAATATTTGATCAAGGTGAATATAATTATGTTTTTCCTTTGGGAAGAGGGCGGTACTTTTGGTTTAAGAGAAACCACAACCTTACTAAAGCACAATGTAGTGAGATGTTTCCTGTTACGCAGTTTTTTGCGAAAGCCCTGGACAATGCCGAAGAAAAGGAAAAGCGTCTGAACATAGAGCAACAATTGGAGCGTGAAAAGCGATTGCTTAGGACTGTGATTGATCATATCCCAGATGCTATTTATCTGAAAGATCAAAACCTGAAGAAAATTTTGACCAATCAGGCTGATCTAAACTATACGGGTTACAGACATGAAGAAGAGATATTAGGAAAAACAGACCGTGAAATCTTTGGTGAATACGTAGATGAGACATATGAGGAAATTGAACAAGGGATACTGGAAAGCGGGATACCTGTAGTCGATCGTGAAGAAGCGTTTTTCAACCAGAAGGGAGAAAAAAAGTGGCTATTGACTTCTAAATTTCCCTATCGGGATATACGAGGTGATATTATGGGAGTAGTGGGTATTAGTCGTGACATTACCGAAAGCAAGGCCGTTCAGGAACAGGCCGAGCGGCTCTCTTTGGTGGCAAGTCAGACTACCAATGGCGTAATTATCACAGATGTGGAAGGAAGAGTAGAGTGGATTAATGAGGGTTTTACGCGTCTAACGGGTTATAGCCTGGAAGAGATGAGGGGTAAGTTTCCTGGAGAATTGCTGCAAGGTCCTGATTCTAATCCGCAAGTTGTTCAAGTAATGGCAGAAGCACTTAAAAAGCGAGAATCATTTGAAGTTGAACTGGTCAATTACAAAAAGGATGGTACACCCTACTGGATTCATATCAACTGCAATCCCTTACGTGATGGAAAAGGGATCATTCAAGGATTTATGGCTATAGAGTCAGATATCACAGAAATGGTGATCAATCGGGAGGAATTGATTCGGGCCAAGTATATCGCAGAAAAAGCGCAGGAAGCTGAGAAAACCTTTCTCACCAATATCAGCCACGAGATACGTACCCCGTTGAATGCTATTATTGGCATGACAAGTTTGCTACAAGATACCTCCCACACTCCGGAGCAAATTGATTATCTGCAAACACTGGATCATTCTTCCAGATTTTTGCTCAAACTGATTACCGATATCCTGGATCTCGCAAAAATCGAATCTGGAAAAATTGAGGTTCAGCAAAAAGAGTTTGACCTGAAAGGTTGTTTAAAAACTATCCAGCAGACCTTCCAGATCAAAGCACAGCATAAACCTATAAAGGTTTTGTTAGACATGGATCAGGAAGTACCAGAATATGTTAAGGGTGATGAAATCTTATTTCAGCAAGTACTCCACAACCTCATGAGTAACGCCGAGAAGTTTACCCACCAGGGGGAGATCATGCTTACTTGTTCAGTGAGGGGTAGGACAAATGATGATGTTACGTTAAATATTACAGTATCTGATACAGGAATCGGAATGAGTGAAAGGGAGCAAGAGCGTATTTTCGAAAAATTTCGCCAGGTAGGTCCTGCCAATAGCCTGAATCAGAAAGGTACAGGGCTGGGATTGGCGATTACAAGAGAAATTGTTGAGTTATTGGGAGGAAGGATTACGGTTGACAGTGAAGAGGGAAAGGGTACTACCTTTTCTTTTTACCTACCTTTTATGCTTTGTGAGAGTACCTCTGTAAGAAAAATTCACGTTGAAAAATTCTATTCTGCCAATGTATTCAATCCAGCACTTGTACCAGTTAGCAGAGTGTTAATTGTAGAGGATAATCTGATTAATCAGAAGTATATTTCCCGGTTGATGGATAAGCTCCATATCGAATACGATATTGCCAACAATGGCAAGGAAGCTGTAGAGCTGGTCGTTCAGCAACGTTATGGTGCCATATTCATGGATATCCACATGCCCGAGATGGATGGCTATGAGGCTACCCAGTGGATTCGCAATTCTAAAAACCTCAACCAGACCACTCCTATCATAGCCATTACCGCCTCAGCCATGACCGAGCAAAAAGACAAAGCATTGAGTATGGGTATGAATGACTATCTTACCAAGCCTTTTACTCCTCCACAATTGAAGGAAAAATTGGGACGCTATGTAGCGAAGTAACACAGGTCTGTATCGGGTTATACAGCTCAAACATTACCGCCTGAACAATGGTTTTACATAAAGTTATATGATTTACTATGAGATTTCAAAAGTTGTTTATCAAACTTATACTTACAACCATTGTCCTTTTAAATTATTTACCCGTATTAAGCCAATCCTCTATGTCTAAGAGTCTCAATGGATACACCCGTAATGTACTAGGCACCAGGCTCCAGACCTGCTGCACTGATCCTATGACTGGATTTTATCGCGATGGAAACTGTGAAACTGGCCCAGAAGATCATGGAACACATGTCGTTTGTGCCGAGATGACCCAGGAATTTCTGGAATTCACCAAGTCCAGAGGTAATGATCTCAGTACACCCATCCCCTTGTATCGCTTTCCCGGACTAAAGCCAGGTGATAAGTGGTGCCTTTGCGCCTTGCGCTGGAAGGAAGCATTTGAGGCTGGGGTAGCACCCCCCGTGATTTTGGAGCGCACTCATGAAAAGGCGTTGGAGTTTGTTGAATGGGATGACTTGAAGGCGCGTGAACTGCAGGAATAGAAATCGATGCAAGTCTGGCTATAGCGATGACTTACACGTTTTTTTATCTGCTGGCATTTCATAATCAGAACAAACCTGTCTCATTCAGTAAAATCTGCGTCAGAAAACATAATCCTTATCTATTTGCTTTTCCTTGTTGGAAATACTATTATGATCTATGGAACAAGATAAGGAACACTTTCACGAGCACGAACCCGGACACGATTTGCATGTCGAACACGAAGACCCCACCATTGCTTTTTTACACAAGGTTATACGCTTGGCTGTAAAAATCTTAGCTATTCTTATGGTGCTTGTTATTGTTTGGGGAATTGGTGATGTCGTATATATCCTATACCAGCGTATAACCCAGCCGCCAATTTTGCTTTTACAGATCAATGATATCCTGGCTACCTTTGGTGCATTTCTGGCCGTGCTAATCGCCATTGAGATATTCATCAATATCAAGATGTATCTTACCTCTAATGTGATCCCGGTGCGCCTCGTGATCGCAACGGCTCTGATGGCCATCGCCCGTAAGGTGATTATCTTTGACTTTGAGAAAATCACGCCAGCCTACATCTATGGGACAGCAAGCGTGATTCTGGCATTAGGAATTACTTATTGGCTAATTACCAGAAAAGAATCACTTTAGGATTCCATCAATAGTTTGAGCAGCTTGCGATCCAGCTTATGCCCATACCAATCTTCATAGTCAACATCCTCGCGTCCTGAGTCAAGGATGCCAAAGCTGCCTTTAAACTCCCAGAGCGCAAACCCGATCCCATTTGTCTTAAAAATATCCAGAACGTCGCTAAACCACGCCAGGAACACATCATGAGGCGTTTTGTTCCAGCAACCACATTCCCCACAGTGCACTCCTACCCCTCTTTGGATGAGTTCAATCCAGGGTTTGTACATTTCTTCTAGCATCGCGCGACTGAGATATTGATCTCCTACCTGGCCTGGCCATTTGGGGACAGTAAGGTTTTCGGTATCTTTGAAGACCCATGGAGCTTTGTAGTGGGAAATGATTCCCGGATTATATCCACGGCAACTTTGCGCGATATTCAGATCCTCAATTTCAGGAATTACATCCCTGCCTATATTATTGCCATCGGCAATGATCAGGTGATCAGGATTTTTCTTTCTGATGGCTTCAGAAGTAGCCAAAGCCATTTTTCGATATAGATCTCCAGGGATAGGGCCACGTGTGGAATGTTGATCATTCATGTCCTCCCTCACACAGGGTTCATTCAGTAAATCAAAGCTGATCCTGTCGCGAGACACGTTTTTAAATCTTTTGGCCCAGAATTTCCAGTGCCACGCAAAATCGTCCATAGCCTCTTGATCTTTCCAAAGATCATAAGGTTCCATAAATCCAGCATTTACACAGAACCCAGGGGCCCGGTGAAGATTTAAACTGACATGTAGATTATATTTATGGGCCATATACACCAACTTTTCGACCCTTTCTACAGCGCTCTTATCAATTTTTCTGACGCTTTTGGGAGTAATGGGTTGGCTCCTGTCAAATTTCACATAAGAGGGGTATGCCATTGGAACCCTCACAAAATCAAAGCCCCAATCGGCCATCCATTTGAAGTATTCTTCTTTGACCCCCTCCCGTGCATTGGCGGGATCAGGAGAGAAAAAATCCAGTAAATTGAACCCTTTCCATCTCGGAATAGGGTTGTGTGCTTTTGGGATAGGCTTTGAAAGCGCCCGGTTGGCTCCTACGATTATGCCAACGCCCGTTATGGCAGAAGTTCGAATAAATTCGCGTCGATTGAATGAAAATGCTTTTTGCATGAGTAGTAGTTATATTGTGCTATCAGTTTCGTCACTGCCTTGCACTGAACTGTATTGTACTTAGTGGAGCTGTACAAAATGGTGGTCCAGTGTCTCCCATTTACGCCCCACCTACATGTTCTAAATAAAATTTCCACACTTCATGTGCTACATTTCTGCCCAGTTTTAATCCCTCAATGTTATCCGCCTGAATGTGATAGCCACCTAGCACGCGGGAGATACCCGCCATGTTTGCGGCATCTGTAAAAGTAGGAAAATGCAAGGTAACGGTATCTCCCAGATTATTGGGCTCTGTGAGTGCTCCAGGTACAAGATCTACACTTTCCCCAAATTCATCACTCCCAGTAAACAACTTTAGGGCCTCTCCACAAGCACCACTGATCGTACTATGTCCCGATACATAGCTGGGAAATGGGGGACACAGAAATGTTTCGGGGGAGTAGGGTCTCCATTGCTGCCCGGCCATCTCTACCATACCCTGATCTGGACCTCCCCAGGCTTTGATCACCTGATCCTGATAGTAGTCATGTACCAACGCATAAGGTCTGGCAAAGTCGTAATACATCTTGGAATCCCAGGAGGCTATAAAGGCATCCATAGCCGTAACCTGGTTGAGGAAGTACATTTTCACATCCTCATCCAGGGTATGCTGGTCTCTCCGGGAGACATCCTGCGCAAATTTGAGCCAGTGGCCTGCTTGTTGTACAGATCTGGGGCCATCTCTCATAAATTCTACTAACGCCCGTTGCTCATCCGTAAGATTGGCCTGCATCTCTATCACCTCCTGTACCTCTTTGGCCAGTTGCTCTGAACCTATGGCCGGAGGAGGACCAGGTCTGAATTGATCAGCTGACTCCAGTCCGATGGGTTCCACATGCTGCCAGTAAGGTGTCAGACAGCCTGGAGCGTATTTCCCACCCTTCCCATCGGAAAAGTATTTGGGTTGCCAGCGTTTTAGATCCACATTTTCATCAGGTGAATTGACGGACTGATACCCGGTGTAATCGAAATAAGGCTTTCCGTTTGAGCCTTCTTCTTCCCCATACTGATTTGCACCATCGTATTTACGAGCTTCGATGACAGCCTGTGCTGCCAGATTGCCAATACCCTCGGGTGTATTAGGGTCAGTGGTTTGATTGTCCGGATCATATCCCAGCGCCATCATGAACTCCCGAAATATCGTGCTATCGGTATCATAGTATTCACACATTGCCCGGTAAGCTGCATAGCTTATAGCAGCCTCTTTATGTTCCGGAGTGCGTTCGGATTCAGGTCTGCGATCTACACCTTCGAGATATACGGGTATTGCTTTCTCATCATATCTGGTCCAGGCGTCAAATACGGACACAAATATCAGTCCCAGATACCTAGAGGTGATGGTAGGTCTAGGATTAAAGCGGTCTGTGTCATAAGCTGTCGCATCCAGGGCCATTTCTCCCCATTTATAGGCGATATTTTCGACTCCACGTGGCTCTGAAACGCCTCCGGATGTAGCTGGGCTTTTGCAGCCTGATGTCATCAAACTTATAATTGAAATTAGCAGTAGTTTTGAATACATATCCTTTGGATTTGTAGTTACACAACATGATATCTTGAAGGGCGATTTACGGTCGGAGTTTATAAAAACTAAGTTAAGTTTTTCTGGGCATTCACTCAAATGCTTACTAATCGATCAACATTCCCATGGCATAGGTATCATAAAAAATTCCATCGATACAAGCATCTCGCCTAATCACACCCTCCCTGACAAAGCCCAGTTTTTGATAAAGTTGTATAGCTGTATGATTATTGGTTTGCACTTTGAGGTTAAGCTTTCGGATTACGTTAGTGGCTTTTGCCCAATTGAGCATGGACCGGATCAATGCAGTACCAATACCTTTTCCCCAATGTGTCTTCAATACCGAGATACCAAATTCCCCGATATGTCGCATACGGGGTTTACCGCTAGATTTTACATTGAGCATACCCACAATTTCTCCATTAAAGATGGCCAGGATAAAGAGGCAGTTAATAGCTTGATGATGCATGTCGATGATTCGTTCTTCTTCCTGAACGGTGATCGTAAATTCACCTACGCCAAATGATAGGAAATCGGTTTCACCGGCAACTTGATAGATGTATTCGATCATCTTGGTAGCATCTGCCTTCCTGGCTTCGCGAATGAGGAGGGTCTGTTTATTTTGAAGGGTGAAATATGTGGGAAAAGGTTGATGAGTCGTATTAAAATGGTTTGACATGATACCTAAGTTTTAGCTTACTGCTTTATAAAACCGCTCGATACATTCTTGATCGCCGCTGATGAATAACAGATCGTTTTGCATAAGCTTTTCATCTGCCATAACATTTGAGATCATCAGTTCATTCCTCGATATAGCTAGGATGTTGACCCCAAATTCGTTTCGTATATTCGCTTCCCCAACTTTTTTCCCTACAACCCTGCCGCAATCAGCCATTAGCTTGACACAGGTGATGTTGAAATTGGGGATGCGGGTGGATGCCACAGGACGAGGCATTTTGCTTTTAGGGCGAAATACCTGATAATTGTCCGACTTGATTTGCTCGATGAGCTTTTCGAGCTCGTTTACAGGCACGAGATAGTTGTTCAATACCTGAGAAAAGATTTCGATCGAAGTTTCGA
Source organism: uncultured Bacteroidia bacterium (assembly GCA_964468435.1). Classification (GTDB taxonomy): domain Bacteria; phylum Bacteroidota; class Bacteroidia; order J057; family J057; genus JBCCTX01. Next base: position 45,475 of record CAYXVE010000021.1, read on the forward strand.
ATTCTTCTGGGATAACTACATCAGCTCCCAGCGCTACTAGGGTTTCCGTCTCTTTTACAAACCGGGTTCTGACAATCAGGTATACAATCTGTGTTACATGACGGATATTGGCGACGATCTGCCTAGTAGCCTGAGGGTCAGAGATAGCAATTACCATTACCCGTGCTTTTTTCAAATGTACGGATTCTAGAATATGTTCATGTACAGCATCTCCAAATACGATAGGTTCTCCCTTCTCCCGCTCTTTCCGGACTGTATCAGCATTTAGTTCCAGTATTACATAGGGAATATTGGCGTATTTTGCGGCATTGGCAACATTGTGGCCATTGATACCATAGCCCACAATGATCAAATGATCCTCCAGCTTATCTAGAAAGGCATTCTCAACAGCACTGTATGTTTTACTGAGTCTTTCAGGAAGCTTAGACCTGATAAAAAGGGCCGAGATTTTATCAGCATACATGATCACAAAAGGTGTCAATAGCATGGTTATGATCGATACGGAGAGAAAATACTGGTTCATCTCCTGGGTAAGCAATCCATTCTCGATCCCTACTTTAGAAAGGATGAACGCAAATTCTCCTACCTGGAACAGAGCCATTCCTGTGAGGATGACAGTCCGGGGAGGATATCGCATAATGGCAGCAGCAGCAGCAGCGATGAATGTCTTCAGCACGAATACTGCGAGTACGATCAGCAGAACTGTGCCAGCATGCTGAACGAAGAAACTCAGGTTGAGGAGCATTCCTACGGAAATGAAGAAAAAACTGGTAAATAATTCGCGGAAGGGTAGGATTGCACTTGTCGCCTGATGGCTATATTCAGATTCTGAAATGATTAATCCAGCCAGGAAAGCACCTAATGCAAGGGATAAGCCTGCCTCTGAGGTAAGAAAAGCTACAGCAAAGCACAAGGCAATAGTCGTCATGAGAAACAATTCTTTGCTTTGAGTTTTGGCAATCTGATACATGAGCCTGGGAACGAGGTAGCGAGCACTAACGATGGTTACCAGGATAACTATAGCTGACTTGATAACCAGTTCCAGGATTTCGCGGCTAAGGTTGGTGGATTGTCCAGCTAATATAGGCGTAAGCAACATCATAGGTACTACGATGATATCCTGAAAGATCAGAATTCCCAATGCATTGCGACCGTGAGGTGCAGATATCTCATTGCGATCCTGAAGGATCTTAAGAACAATCGCAGTGCTGGACAGGGAAAACAGAAATCCCACAAATACTGCTTCATTCCAGCCGTACCCCATCCCACGATATATAAAAGTGGTTGCAGCTACGCTCAGCCCCACCTGTACAGATCCACCGATAAATACTGTCCTCCGGATTGAAACCAATTGCTTAATCGATAGTTCCATTCCGATAACAAACAACAGTAAAATGACCCCAATTTCAGCAATGATCTCCACCTCATGAACTGCATGTACGAGACTAAATCCATAGGGCCCAATAATAATTCCTGTAATGAGAAATCCCAGGATGGATGGCAATCGCAGACGCTGTAAAAGGAAAACGACGATCACCGAAAATCCCAGAATGACTAGTATGTCTTGTAGTAGCGGAAATTGCATTTTCTAAGTAATGAGATTAATTGATAATAGGCCTAATGTATTTGGATTCAAAAGGTTTACAGGAAGTAGTTTGAATTTTTGCATAGATCCATTAAACTAATTTTTACACAATTTATCTAATATCTATGAAACGATGTATACTTGTCCTGGTTTGTTTTGTGCTATTAAATTTCCTATCTACCCAGTCTTTGTATGTTCCCCCGGTAAACGGAAATGAATGGGAAACCGTAGCCCCAGATTCTCTCAATTGGTGTGAGGAAAGCATTGACTCGCTGTATGAGTTTTGGAATTACAAGGTACAAAGTCTTTTATCCTACTTAAAAACGGAAAGATCGTACTGGAAAGATACTTTGGCACTTTTTCTCAGGATAGTAGTTGGGTATGGTTTTCTGCTGGTAAAAGCTTCCGCGCTGTACTTATCGGCATTGCTCAGAAAGAAGGCTTTCTCAATATCAATGACCATACGTCTGAGTATCTGGGAAGGGGATGGACCAGCCTTACACAGCCTCAGGAAGATTCTATCACCATCTGGCATCAGCTCACCATGACCACAGGACTGAATGAGCTATTTTTTACCTGTACCAACCCCGGGTGTCTCCGCTATGCGGCAGACGCAGGGACGAGATGGGCATATCACAACAGTCCCTATAACCTGCTCAAAGATGTCCTGGAAACCGCTACAGGTGAAAATATTTCGTGCTTTTAGTGGGCGAAATAGACCATGAAAATGAAACCGAGGGGGTATTTCCTTGTTCGAAATCTACCGATCGGCAGGGGCTTCACAAACTGGCGCAAGGCCAGTATTTTTTTGAACAGGTGAGGCATACCGCTGAGAAATTGGATATAGTGTACCACTGGCAGATGGAAGTGGTACCTGATGTGGGGCACGATTATGAGTTGATGGGAAATGCTGCGGCTAAATATTTATATGGAGATACTCAATAATCTGGCTTATGTATCACATTCCACTCCCTTAAATCCCTAACCATGCACATGCTCGGTCTTGCCGTAGCGCTCGATGACTTCGGCTTCATAGGTGAGGAAATCTTTCCAGCGTACATCTATGTCCACATTGGGACATAGCTTTTTGGCAAGCTTGATAAACATGGTGTAGTGGCGGGCTTCGGAGACCATTAGTTTGTAATAGAACTCAGAGAGTTCTCTCTCGCCGATATTTTCGGACAGTACTTTGAAGCGCTCGCAAGAGCGTGCTTCGATCATGGCAGCGAAGAGCAGCTTATCGGCTAGGGTTTCTTCGCGTCCTTTGCCTTTGACCTTGGTGAATTTCACTAATTCATTGACGTAAGAGTCCTTGCGTTCTCGCCCTAGCACATAGCCTCGCTTCTGGATCTCACGAAATACCATGCGGAAATGTCCCATTTCCTCCTGGGCCAGATCTGACATTTTCTCCACTAGTTCTGGAAACTCGGGATACTGCACAATGAGGGAAATAGCTGTAGAAGCAGCTTTCTGTTCACAGTACGCGTGATCCGTCAAGATCTCTTCAATGTTGCGTTCCACGATATGTTTGACCCATAGTGGATCGGTTTTCATTTGCAGTCCGAGCATAACTTCTTGATTTAAGCATTGAATTTGCAAAATACGAAGGCTTACGCAAAACAAAAAGAGGAAGACTCAAGAAGAGTTTCCTCTGTTTTCGATGTATCTTTTTACCAGTACTTATTGCGGTCGATCAAAAAGTAGCCACTAAGCATCATTTTTTTCCGAATCTACCAAGGAATCCTAAGGCATCGTCCAGCATACTGCCATCGCCATCCTGGTCAAGCAGGTTGTTCAACATGCCTATAGCGCCACCGGCATCGGCCTGTCTTGCCTCTTGTCCCAATAGTCCTGCAATGGCACTCATATTCAGTCCTTGCTGATTTTTCTGTTTGCTCAAAAAACCCATTACAATAGGCGCAAGATTTTCAAGTAGCTGGCTGGACTTACCGGAATCGAGGTTGGTCATTTGGCTTACGCCTTCTTCTACCTTCTGGCGCTTACCGCCCAGGAGACTATTGAGAATATTGGGACCAGAGCCGTTGTTTGTACTACTCAGGAATCCTACCAGATCATCCATAATACCATCTCCCTCCTGGTCAATCATGCTCATAAGTCCGGAAGCGCCATCACGGGTGCCTGTCTGCTTGGCCAGTACGCCCATCAGCATAGGGAGTGCCTGTGAGATTGCACTTTGAGTGGTTTGCTCATCTGTGCCTAGTTGTTGGCTTAATCCTGATAAAGCTTCACCGCTTATCTGATCTTTGAGTTGATCTATTAGTGACATAGTTGTGTAAATTAATGATTTATAGTCAAATGAAATGTATAAACAGGTTTGTGTATAGTTAAGATGTTTTTATTTGCCCAAAAGTCACTTGGAAATTACAAAAATCTCCTATCTTTCAGACTGTAAACGAAAAATGTTTATGCTTGACTATCCTATTGTTATTGGTCCGGAGGCGCTGAATGTTTTATCTCACAATCTCTACCAATCCGCATATTCAAATATTCTGGTATTGGTAGATACCAACTCCTTCCGGCATTGTTATCCGCTATTGAAATCACATCTACCCCCACATGTACTCCACGAAATCCCCCCTGGTGAATCTCACAAGCATATCCATTCATGTTTGGGAATCTGGGAAAAACTTACACTGTATCATTTTGATCGTAGGAGTCTGCTCATCAATCTTGGAGGAGGCGTCATCGGCGATATGGGAGGTTTCGTTGCCGGGACCTACAAGCGTGGGATCGACTTTGTACAGTTGCCTACGACACTACTATCACAGGTAGATGCCAGCGTAGGAGGTAAACTCGGTATTGACTTCCAATCTTATAAAAACCATATCGGCCTCTTTGCCAATCCACAGGGAGTATATATCGATCCTGTTTTCCTGAAGACCCTTCCTGAAAATGAATTGATCTCTGGCTTTGCGGAGGTGATCAAACATCACCTGATCTCGGATGCAGAGGCCTGGAAGGAGCTAACGAAGACCACAAAAATCCATGATCACAATTTTGCTGCGTTAATCCAGCATTCAGTAGACGTAAAATCACGCATTGTGGAGCAGGACCCCAAAGAGAAAGGAGCACGTAAAGCGCTAAACTTTGGTCATACGCTAGGACATGCTATTGAAAGCCTATACCTGGAACGAGGAGATCTGTCTATCTTACTCCATGGTAAAGCGATTGCCATTGGTATGGTGGGTGAGAGCTATATTTCCTGGAAGAAGAATATGCTAAACAAGGATGACCTGAATGAAATATCAGCCTATATTTTTCAGTACTTTTCTGGTGTAGACATTTCAGAAAGAGACTATGATGAAATATACCTCCGGATGAAGCAAGATAAAAAAAATCAGACGGGAAAGATTCTGTGTACCTTGTTGAAGGGCATCGGAGCTTTTGAGATTGATGTAGAGATCACCCAAGAGGAAGTGTTGGAGGCTCTGGAGTATTACGGCAGATTGAGACATACCCAGGCTACAGGTCATCAGGAAATGTAGGAATTAGCTGCAGTTATTGCTGTACTTGAGGCGTTATAATCCATCCCTAAGTTCAAGCCCTATCAAAATATCGCAAAGAGTCCCAATCCCAGCAAATCCCCTCTTCGGATAGCTCCTGCATTGGACTGGCTGAAATACTGATTGACGCGCGCATTATCTCCGGCATCACCTGCTTCCCCTGCCAGCCAAGTGTAGTGGAGTGCCAGTTTGAGATGTTTTTTGTTGATATACCAGTTTACACCAAGGTCATAGGTGGTTTCTGATCCCGAGAAGCTGTTGATTGCATCAGCATCCTTCTGAAAGATAAGATTATCGGCTCCCTGAAAGCGCATGATCATGAATGTAGGTTCCAGAAACAGTTTTTCTCTAACCCTTGCATTCCATCCAATTCTTATATGTCCTGTCTGGGAATTGTAGTCAAACGAACGAACACCTCTATCCAAGGGCCTTTCTCCCGATCTGAACATAAAGTTGAAATCCCCATCCAGATTTAAGTCGTCCCAATTAAACAAAAAATCCACTCCGAGTGCGGTACTTTTGATAAATAGATCAGTTTCTCCCTGATAACTTCCAGCCAGACCTAGCGAAAGCCCTCTTCTTTCGCTGTAATAATTAACATCATATCCTATCTTATAGATATTCTGTTCGGGATCACCCAACTGTAGTACTGCCCTCCCCACAAGCAGGGGAGCATAGTTTTTACCTACGGTATTACCAAAGCTATTTTTTTGCGGATCACCACTGAGCAGAGGATTGAATATCCCCACATTGTACTGAAGGCCCACTTTATTTTCTCCCAGAATCAACCCCCCCAGATTTAAGCCCACGGCCCTACCGGGTCCGGTACCTACTAGATGTCTGCGGATGTAGTTTTGCGACATGGATTTCTCAAAGGAGTTGGTGGACCATCCTGATGTGATGCTTTCGCGGCTAAATTGAGGTCGGAAAAATCCTCCAGTAAGATGGAAATATTCGGTCTTAGGAGATATCTTCCACTGTACAAAAGCATCCCAGATACTAAAATCAGGACCAGCAGGATTCACACCACCAACCGTTCCTGAGAGCACATCCCGGCCTATGAAATCGTAAGCTCCTACAAAGGTAAACTTGAGTCTTTCATATGGTTGTCCCCGGAACCCCAGGCGGGCCCGCCGCAATTGGATATTGAACCGATTGTCTACCTTTTCAAAATCTCCCAGTTCTGGATTGTACAACTCCTGCCCATTGCTGTAGGTACCCCAAAGTTGTAGCATTACAAAAGGTTGCAGTTTGAAGTCTTTTAGCTTATCAATAAATGGTGATTGCGCATAAGCAGTTGTAGCACCACTAATCATGATTATTGACAAGATGCCAATCAATTGCCGCATAAACTGTTACATCTGTTATAAAATCTAGTATATATTGTAAATAAATGTAAACAAAGGATAGAATACAGTGAAATAAATCACACAAGACAACATTTCTTTACAAGTCAATCCTTTCGGTAAAGAACACGTGCTTTTGCTTTTGAGCATCCATCGTGAAAATGAGGAAATAAGTGCCACCAGGGGTCGTTGCTATCTGTTTTTGTACCTGCCGAAATGGATGGGGAAAATAGCGTTGGAGCAGGTGTACTTGTGAGTGCTGTCCTGCCTTCAACCAGCGGTTGATCTTTCGGGGCTGATAGCTAAGCTTATCAAGTATCCGGAAGATTCTTCCTGGAAACGGATTTGTATAATGATGAGGGGAAAAGTAAAATCCTTCTGGATGATTGAGACTCCCGTCCCATTGTGGAAAATATTGTTCAAATAGTTTACGCGTGAGCCTTCCTTTATAGAAAGCTACATCGGGTTCGTATATATAGGCAGCATCGGTTGGGACAGGCTCTGGACTGGGACTGCCTTTCGATATTTCAGTATTAAACTTATAAGAGGACATTATATTTCTCCGGGATACCTGAACTTGTATCTCAGGGGGGGCCTTGTATTGGGAATCCAGCTCTACCAGTAGTTCCTTGCATTCATTTTGGACAGAAAGTATATGTATGCGATATATTAGGTCAAACTGCTGGAAGGCTTCATCTATATCAAACAAGGGAGAGAGTTTGATTACACATTTATGGGTATGGTGAAAAATCTGTGGTAGTAATGCCTTGATATTAGGCTGACTGTCTTCCAGACGAAAAACCCGTTTATTACCAGAGGGTCTCCGGTCTGGATCAATGTATATAAGATCGTAGTGTGGTAATCTGTCCTGCAATAAAAATTTACAGGCATCAGCATACATAATTTCTACATTTCCAGCCTTTAGCTTACACATGTTCTCTGTCGTCACTTTAGCTAAAACTGGATCTGCCTCGACGGTAGTAACCCTTTCAAAGCTCTGAGAGAAGGAGTATGAATCCACTCCGAGTCCTCCTGTAAGATCCAGACATAGGTTACCCGAAAATGGTTTCATTTTTGCAGTAACTTGACTACTGGCTTGTTCGTAAGCTCTAGGTGGTATGATACATCGATACTTGTAAAAGGTCGGAAGCTTTTTGGAGGCTTTTTGCAAATATTTTACCTGTGTAGCGAGTAAGGTTGTAGGGATAGTAGGGTGGGTAAATTGCAGGGCAATGTCATCAGAATTCATGTGCAGATGTTGTTCCAGACAGCTGAGCCATGTAGGACTTAGCAATACATCAAGATCAGCATTGGTCATTTATACAACATTTGAGGATAAACATACACATATCTTTCTAGTTAAATCAACGATGACTTTGAAATGCTGTAGAGATCGTTGTAAATTTGAACATATTCAATTTTTGAAATACCAGCACAATATTATCAATCAAAATCAGGTAAATTTTACTAAAAAGTAGATGACTATGAAGCGTATTAAAACTGTCTTAATTGCTCTATTGCTACTGGGTGCATTGGCTGCATCTACCACTGGGTGTGCGATTTCCAGAGGATGCCATGCTACGAGGATCGGCAATCACAGATAAGAACCTATAAATAGGTAAACTTTAAGTTCACCGTGATATCGGGATGTATACTCTTTGCTACAGGGCAATTTAGCGCAGTGTCTTCGAGAATTTTTCGTTCGGCTTCATTCAGTTCGTATTCGCTGAAGGTAATATGAACATGGAGTTCAGATACCCTTCTCGGACCTGATGCCATAATTTTTTCTACAGATCCTTGCACTTTACCCATTGTTATTTCTCTCTTTTCTGAAACGATACCCATCACGGTAAGCATGCAGGAAACCAGAGAAGTAGCGAGAAGATCGGTGGGTGAAAAAGCTTCACCTTTACCATGGTTATCGGTAGGAGCATCTGTAATAATTTTATTGGAAGAGAGAGCATGAATGGCCTCTGTTCTGAGTTCTCCCAGATATTCGATCGTAGATGTTGGGGTCATAGAGTTGAACTAAGTATGTGGTTTGACAGTACTAATTGTTTAAAGAAGGAACAGTCATAGCAAATGGAGGTATTTCTACATCAAAATGGCATTGATCGACTTGGCGTATCATGGTGTACGTACCAAACATTTTACCTATGGGTGTCTTAAAATGAGCACCACTGATATACCGATGAGTCTCCCCGGGTCGTATATGAGGTTGCTTTCCAACTACTCCTTCGCCTTCTACGACTCGTTCGCTACCGACCCCGTCGATGATATGCCACTTACGGGTAATCAATTGTACATCATAGGGCGATTCATTAATAATTTCTACCTGATAAGCAAATACGTAGTAACTGTCTCTAGGATAAGACTCCTCACTGATGTAAGCCGTCCGGACATTGATCCTGATACCTTCGGTTGTCCTACTCGAAGGCTCTGAAAAAGTATAATGCATAATTGCCAAGTTAAAAATCTCCTAACGTCTTTTTTTGAGGGGGCAATTGATTTTCATCACTAGCAGGGTGATTTTTATTCTTTTGTTCGACAGACTTTTTTAAAGATGATTTTTGTCGCGAAGCATGATCTGCTGTTGAAGGCTTATTTTGTTCTTCAATTAAACCCATTTCACGTTTTAATTGTTTGACCATTTCTTCGGCAGACAACCTTGCACGCTCAGCTTCTAAAGCCAGGTCTTCTATTTTATCCTGTTCCAATGAAGGAGCAACTTGATCGATAAACATTTCCATCTTTGCTTCTGTCAGCACTGCTTCTTCATTGAGTTTGCGGATCCATTCATCAGTATCGTCATCCATGGCGTTGTTGATTTCAGATAAAGCCTCATTAATGCGCTGCATTTTGCGCAATTTCTTAGCTTTTTCGAGAAATTCTTTCCTCGTACTCAGCTCTTGCTTGTACTGCTCTTTGAGCTGCCTGCGTTTTTCTTCTCCAGTCATAGCTATTTACGCTAAAAATATTTACCTCCATCTGATAGAGCAGAAAGTGCTCCATCAGATTAGCAATATCAAGAATTTTTTTCTGTATCTAGATTGGGATCGTCTTTGAGCGTCTCCTCAATGGGTGACTCTTCATAGGACATTCCCATTTCCATTTTAAATTGTTCAACCAATTCTCTGGCTCTGAGTTTTTCAGCCTCCTCTTCGATTTTGTAAGAATCTGTATCTACCGAATCGAGCGCCATTTCCATGCGCGCCTCGTTTTTGGCTGTCTCTTCATTGATACGGTTGAGCATCTCATCGTGGGTAGCATCAATTCCGGCAATTTCAAACTGCTCCATGGTATCAGCAATTTTTGACTGCCACTTAGCACGTTCGTGCGCTCTCAACGCCTCTTTAGCCTGATTGATTTTCTTTTCCCGCTCACGCATGAATACTTTCTTTACCTCTAATGCTTTAGAGTAAGCACTTTCAGCAGTCTCATGCTGCTCTTTGGTATTCATCATATGATATTTTACGGTCTCCAGGCGGAGTGCATAGTTCTGCGCAATGTCTTCTCTACCTGCCTGAATAGCACTCTTCATTCTGTTGACCAGTTGTTTGTATTCATCCTGATACTTCTTGAGTTCTTTTTCAAGAAGGGTAACATTGGCTTTAACCGTGGCAATATTCTCGTTCATCTTGGGAATCTGATCATTCATTTCCCTGATATTCTGTTCGAGAATCAGCTTAGGATCTTCGATCGTGCTGACTAAGCCACCGAATAAGGCTCTTATGGCGCGTACAAATCTTTTCCACATAATTGATTAAGCTTGTTAATTTGAGTTTCGATTGCTTTCACAATTTACAAAACATGTGAAAAAATACCAGTTAATTACACGCACCTTATTTTACGAATACGCGTTGGTAATAAAAATCATACCTCACTTCAAAATTAACCCATAAATTATACATACATAATTTAAACATTACTCCTGATATTTCAATATATTTTTTCCACAATGCGTTAATAATCCGAAAACTCCAACTCTTCCCATCATAAAAGCATTCTTGATCATTCACATGCAAACTGTTCAGGATTTTATCATGTCTCAGATAGGTACTCAGCGCGATATCCTGCTTTTTCTGGATTCTTTGATCGCATCTTACCCCGGTGTTACCTGCAAAATCCGGTATAAGGTACCTTTTTATTACCAAAGAAGCTGGATTTGTTACCTAAACCCCATCAAGCCAGATGGGATAGAACTGGCTTTTTTGCGGGGAAATGAACTATCTAATGAACGAGGAATGCTCGAAGCGCATGGTAGGAAGCAAGTCAAGGGCTTGAGATTTTATTCTCTCGAGGAAATTTCTGAAGAGACCGCCAGGGAAAGTCTACAGGAAGCATTGATACTGGATAAGACAGTGAAATATGGACGACCCAGATATAATAAATGACTAAATTAAAATTGTTGTTTTAATAATTGTTTACCAATAGACAAAACCTAACCCCCTTCATATCGTTCATGTATAAAATTTCTTTTTACTTTTTCTTCATAGGGATATAATTTTGAAGCTAAATACCAATTGATCATGAAGCGTATATTCACATTACTGGCATTTTGTTCTCTAGTTACTCTGCACGCCCAGGTCCAGCAACTCGTAGCCTGGAGCCATGATTTTGCTGAAGATGAGTCTGTGGCAGTGGGAGATGAAGTGGTGTTGACTTTTACTGCTGACATAGATCCAGGCCATTGGGTATACTCTTCAGTACCCTCACAGGGTAATCCAGGTGCAGCTACAAGCTTTGAGGTAGACGAGCAAGCAGGTGTGGAGATTATGGATAAATTGGACGAAGAAGGTGACCCTAAGAAATATTATGATGAGATTTTTGAGACGGATATGGTCAAGTACTATGACAAAGTAGTATTTAAGCAGCCTATCAAAATCCAGGAATCCTCTGCCAAAATAGAAGGCTATATCCGTTATCAAGTCTGCAACGATCAGTTGTGCATCCCTGGCGATTATACCTTTACTTTCACACCTACTATCTCGGATAAAAAAAAAAGTTAACAAAGTCCCGCACTGAAGAATCTATTCAGAAAATTTCTCAGGGAGGTGAACCTCAGGAAGATGCATCCCCCCAGCCTATAGCAACATCAGAGTCCACTGAAACGCTAACAAATTCTGAAACCAACTCAGATAATAAGGAAGAGACGTCGGTATCTGGTTTTGAACCAGTTCCCAATATGCTGGATCTCAATCCTGCTGAAAAAACTTTAGCTGAGGGTATAGCCGAAGACGAGACTTTTACGGAACCTATTGATACACAACGCAGTGGTGGATTAATGAAACTCATTATTCAGGGCTTTCTCTTTGGACTCGCTTCAGTACTCACCCCCTGCATTTTCCCCATGATCCCGCTTACCGTAAGTTATTTCACCAAGAGAGAACGAGCTCGGGTAAGAGGCGTCCGTGATGCAACCTTCTATGGGATATCAATCATCGCGATCTACACAGGACTCGCCTTGGCACTTTCTACGATTTTTGGCCCTGAGACGATGCAGCGCATTGCCATTAGTCCGGTATTCAACCTTGCATTCTTTGCTTTGCTGATCGTATTTGCTTTGTCTTTCATGGGTATGTTTGAGATCACCCTGCCGTCTTCCTGGAGTACAGCCATAGGTAAACAAAGTGATCGGGGTGGAATGATCGGGATATTTTTAATGGCACTAACCCTAGCCATAGTATCTTTCTCCTGTACGGGTCCAATCGTAGCTACTGCATTAGGGGATGCCTTCTACCAGGGAGCTTTTGTAGCTCCAGCAGTGACCATGCTTTCCTTTTCCACGGCCATGGCACTGCCTTTTGTGATGTTTGCCATTTTTCCTCAATGGCTCTCTTCCCTGCCCAAATCCGGCGGATGGCTCAACTCAGTAAAAGTTACGCTGGGATTGCTAGAACTTGCACTGGCATTTATCTATCTCAGCCGTGCGGATCTGGTGATGAACTGGAATCTACTTAGCAGAGAATCCTTTATCGGAATTTGGATCGTGATTTTTACAGTATTGGGAATCTATTTGTTGGGAAAAATAAGGCTGCCACATGACAGTCCGATAGAAAAGCTTTCCATACCCAGATTGCTACTAGCTATGGCTTCCCTATGGTTTGTATTATACCTGATCCCTGGTCTTTGGGGTGCTCCACTGAAGATGTTGAGCGGATATACCCCGATTAGTACTGAGAATATCGGTGTACTGCTCCAAAGGGGCCAGGAAATAGGCCAGCGCACAGGATCTGCAGAAGTAAATGACATTTGTGCCTATCCAGACAAGAAATTTTCTCACTTGGAAGAGAGCACTCCCAGAGGCTTTTGCGCCTTTTATGACCTGAAGCAAGGCTTGGCATATGCCAAAGAACACAATAAGCCGGTATTTCTCGATTTTACAGGTCATACCTGCGCCAATTGTCGTTATCTCGAACAAAATGCCTGGCCCGACCCTGTCATCCAGCAGTACATCAATGAAAGGTATGTTTTGATATCGTTGTACACGGATGACCGTGTCAAACTAGAAGAGATGGAAGTACTTCCCAGTGGCAAAAAGCTTCGCACCGTTGGAAATAAGTGGCTACAATACGAGATCAATGAATACAATTCCAATGCTCAGCCACTGTATGTGTTGATGGATCACGACAAGTCGCTGCTAGTGCCTCCTATGGGTTACAATCCGCCATTAAACCTGGAAACCTACCGGGATTTCTTTGAGCGGGGACTGGAAGTATATCGTCAGCGACATGGTTCCTGATGGGAAGTTATTTATCCCTTCCAGGTTTTCAGCAATCCTTCTACCTTTGCAGCATGATAATCAACACTCTTATGCAGAGGATTTTTTTTATCTGCGGAATTCTGCTGATAAGCCCTTTTTTAGCTGCTCAAGTCAACCTTCGCCCCGGGGATTGGCAGGCTTATCTCAACCACCGCAGAGCGGTGGCATCGGTCAGCCACATGGGATGGATCTTTTCCATCACCAGCGGAGGTATGTTTTCCTTTGATCCTGCCACTGAAGAGATACAAACCTATTCCACAGTCGAAGGACTCAGTGATATCAATCCTACAACCATTTATCAAGACCCTCGAAATGAAGTGGTATATATCGGCTTTCAGGATGGTTCGATCAACTTTTTTCAGGATCCTGGCGAAATCCGGATCATCACCGATATTTCCCGTAACAATTCTTTCGTTGCCAAAGCGATCCGGGATTTCACCAGTGATGAGAACTTTCTCTATGTCGCCACGGATTTTGGCGTCGTGATTTTCCGGCTTGAAAACCGCCTACCGGCCTTTACCGTGCAGCAATTTGGCAATAAGGTCTCCAGGCTTCCAGTAGCTTCCGTCACTATTTTCAATGGCAGAATATGGGCCACCCTGGAAGAGGGTGAACTCTACAGCGCTCCAGTGGGTTTTCCCAATCTGTCCGATCCCAATATCTGGCGACTGGAAAACGGCGCAAATGGACTTCCACTGGGCCTGGATATCCTGGAAGCCAAGGGAAATTCCCAGGCCATTTATGCCCGTACCGAAAATACAGTCTACGTCAACAGGGGCGATCAGTGGGAGATATCCCCCGAGTTCAATAACCGCTACAATCATATTTTCGTGCAGAAGGACATGGTAGGAGCTTCATTTGTCAGTGAAACCAAAATCGTACCGGATATTGGTGCACCCTTTGTATTTTTTATTACCGGAGCAGTTGAAGATGTATTGCTGGCAAATGGTGAATACTACATCGCCAAGACCTTTAGGGGAGTAGACCGGAGATTGAGTTCAGGAGAGATCGTCGATATTACGCCTAGTGGTCCTGGATCCAATAATGCGACGGAAATAGCTACCTATAATGGAGAGATATACATAGCACCAAGAGGATATCGGAGTGGTTTTGTCCCTGATATTTTTCGCGATGGTATCTATTATTTCAAGCCTGAGACAGGCTGGGAGATACTGGATTCAGAAGAAGAACTGGACCCGGAGCGCGTCAATACGAGTTTTGCAAGAGCATTTTATGACAGGAATACTGGAACTGCTTATCTGGGATCTTTTGGAAAAGGCATTGTTGTCTTGAAAAATGGAGAATTGCAGACTTTTTATGACTGTGAGAATTCTGGCCTAAGTACAATCTCGGGTGTATGCTTACCAGGCGATTTCAATTTTATCGATACCCGCATCAGCGGTCTTAGTGTGGATGATCAGGGCTATCTCTGGGTAACCCAGACTTTGGCAGAAGAGCCATTGCTCGTCAAATCGCCAGAGGATGAATGGTTTGCTGTTCCAGCCAACCGCTTCCGTACCAGTACAGAATTTATTGGAATGATCAGCGATGATCTGGGTAGTAAGTGGATCATCAACCGACGCAATGGGTTAATCGTGTACAATGATAATGGTACACCAGAAGACCTGCAGGACGACCGGATCGTCAACCTGAATCCCATTCGCACCAACCGCGATGGCGACTGCGACCCAACTAATGAGGTACTCTCCATCGCCAGAGACCTAGATGGATTTATTTGGGTCGGTACCAATAAAGGAGTAGTAGTGTATTTTGATCCCTTCAGTGCAGCATTTGGTGAGCAGGTAGAGGGTACACGACCTATCTTCAATGGACGATGCCTGCTAGAAAATGAGCAAATCTTATCCATTGGCATTGATGGAGCCAATCGCAAATGGTTTGCCACAGAAAATGGGATATTTCTTATGAATGAGACCGGAGAAGAGCTTATAGCACATTTCACTACCGGAAATAGCCCATTACTCTCCGACCGGGTCAACCACGTCTCGATTGATCAGGCTACCGGCCAGGTGTCCATGGCTACAGACCTTGGAGTGATCGGCTATCAGAGCCAAGCCACTGAATCGGTAGTTGGTTGCCAGGAAGTACTGGTCTATCCCAATCCGGTATTTACCGATTATGATGGAGACATTGTGATTAAGGGATCTGCACGTGGTGCTACTGTCAAAATTACGACAGTTTCTGGCCGTTTGGTACGCGAACTTCGCGCCAACGGCGGTACCACTACCTGGGATGGGCGAGATATACGAGGTGATAAGGTACATTCGGGAGTGTATCTGGCCATGATGGCCGATGATGATGGAGAAAATGCCTGTATTGGTAAATTTACTGTTATTAGAAGGTAGATCGTAGAAAGAATAGGTATGATGTTACCTGATTTCTCATCACTACATGCCAGGATTTACTCTACACGATCAATTTATATGAACTCAAAGCTTTTATTAATATTTGTCAAGCACCCTGTGCCAGGGAGGGTTAAGACCCGCCTTGCGGCGGATGTAGGAGATGAAGCTGCCGTAAGGATATACCAGCAACTTTTGGGCTATACCCTGTCCCTTACCCAACCTTTAGAAGTGGATAACGTGGTGTTTTATGGCAACAAAGTACCTGAGACAGATCTATGGCAGAAAGCAGGCTATCCACGGTATTTACAAGAAGGCCCTACACTCGGAGATCGTATGGAGCAAGCATTTACCTGGGGGTTTGACCAGGGATACCAGGAAATAGCGATCATCGGTAGCGACTGTGCAGAGCTTACTACGGATATTTTGACACAGGCTTTTGATATTTTATTGGATCACAATGCTGTGATAGGCCCTGCCCATGACGGTGGCTACTATCTACTGGGTATGAAACACCTTATTCCCGGGGTTTTTCAACGTAAATACTGGAGTACAAGTACCGTTTTTGCCGCGACAATCCGGGATTTTGAGTTAGCAGAAATCTCTTATAAGCTACTGCCTACTTTATCTGATGTAGATACTGTAGAAGACCTGAAGGGGACGTTTTTGGAGCTAGAGGGGATGACGGACAGTGGATGATAGACTACTGACGACGGAGGATGGGCGATGGATTGGTATAAGTAGCCTACGGACAGATCCTGTACAATCCTACTTATTAAAAAAAGTGCTTCAATATCCGTATATTTATGTGAGCTGTAATCTGTGGTTAAGCTGACCCAAACCACATTTTTTCCTTATTTTCACCCTAACTAAAATCCATAATCATGAACATACGCTTAGTACTAATCTTTTTTGTCTCTTTTATTTTACATGTTTTTTTGGCGAAAGCCGATTCTCCGCTTACGAGTACCCCTTTTTCTGATGCCTATATGAACCTAAAAATGGTGAGTCTGGCAGCAGCAAGTGATCATGCACTCAACGAAGAGCTTGCAGCATATCTTTATGATGGTGAAGTACCCATCGTTCATCGCCTGGCAGCGATCAATGCACTGGGATGGGAAATGGATGAGACTCAAAATTTTCAGTTTTTCCTTGACTTCCTCATCCAACACAATCCCAACATTACCGAAAACAACTTTCAGTCGACCTGTTCAGCCGAACAACTGATTTGTCTGGCTTATCTAAAAGCTATGGACGATTATTTTAACGTAGCCTATGCACTTGAAATCGCCAATTCTGCATTAGTGAAAGATGTAGGCACCTATAGTATCCATTTGATTCATGGGCTAATACAGGCCCAATTTTCCATGGATAGCAACTGGTGTGCAGTGTATCAGGCTACAGATCAGGTGCGCAAGGATGAATCACTGGAAGTAGATATGAATGAGGAAGCGCGCAAGATTATCTTTGAATATATGGATTTGTACAAGGGAGATTGTCCCAGGGAAGATCACGAAAAGTAGGACTAAAATCCTGCCATGGTTAATAATCATGATTTAAAAACTAATTCCCTTTCCGTTGAAAAGATTTCTTGCGGTTCTTGTTAGTGTTTCACGTTATTTTTCCCTTTTACTTGTTCAACTGCTAACCTATGCGCCAAAACATTGATTTTCAAGCGATCACTAAAACAATCTCCATCAACTCTATGGATTTCTCCCTCTACGACCATGGTGAAGGTCCTGTCGTTTTGCTTTTGCATGGATTTCCCGACTCGAAGTACCTTTGGAGAAATCAGATTCCTGTATTGGTAGAGGCTGGATACCGGATCATCGCTCCGGACTTGAGGGGCTTCGGCGATGCGCCTAAACCTGAGGAGGTTGAAGCTTATGAATTCCCAAATATTTTAGGTGACATTACAGGAATATTGGATGTGTTAGAGATTGAGCAGATACATGCGGTAGGTCATGACTGGGGTGCAACTGCCGCCTGGCTGTTTGCCGGAAACTATCCAGAACGTACGATTAGTGTGACGGGAATGACTGTGGGAGCTCCGGGCGGAAAGGGGCGACGGGTATTAGCACAGTTGGAAAAGATGTGGTATGTTTTTTTCTTCCAACAAGAAGGAGTTGCGGAAGAATGGCTGAGAAGAGATGACTGGCAGGGGCTAAGTGCATGGACCCGCAGGCAAGGAGATTTTGAGCAGTATAAAATACAATTGGATAAACCCGGTGCTTTAAGTGCCGGATTGAACTGGTATAGGGCTAATTTTAAGCCCTCATCACTTAATAAAAAATCTAATCCTCCCCGGATCAAAGTTCCTGCAATGGGTATTTCTGCAGATGGCGATGCTTATCTACTAGAACAGCATGTGAAAGGCTCTGACCACATGATGGATCATACATGGGAATATCATCTCGTGAACAATAGCTCTCACTGGGTCATGCTGGACCAGCCGGATGAGATCAATCGTTTGCTGATCGGATTTCTGGATAGGCACTTAGATAAAACCGTAGTAAGATGAAAACGGAGATCCTGATCATCACAGGAGCGTGC
Source organism: uncultured Bacteroidia bacterium (assembly GCA_964468435.1). GTDB lineage: Bacteria > Bacteroidota > Bacteroidia > J057 > J057 > JBCCTX01. The sequence goes on from CAYXVE010000021.1 coordinate 63,606, forward strand.
GGGGTAGGTAAAACGACCACTTCTCGTACGTGGGCCACAGCAAAGAAAGGAGCGGTAGTCGAATGCGATTACCTGACAGAGTGGATCTATGATCCGGATTTTCCCCGCTTCTCTAAAGCGGATGAACGCTTTGTAGCACAGCTTTCTGTGAAAATTGCAAAGGAATATGTTGATTGGGGTATGTCTGTGGTAATCGAAAATGTGTGGACTCCCCTGGGTATAGATATTATTAGACAAGCATGCGAGGCCTGGGATGAACATATCACTTTGAAATTCATATGGCTAAGATGCGAGAGAAAAGAAAACCATCGCCGGGATGAATTACGCAGTCCTGAAAACCAGATGAAGGAGCGCGTAGATATAGTCAATGATGAACTGCAGGGGTATGAGTGGCCGGAATATCTTCACAGGGTGGATACGACCAGTATATCTGTGATCGAGGTACTATCGATTATTAATACATTAGCTCCAATCACAGGTAGCTATCCTTAAGGAATTGTATTAGTACCGTAAAAACCCATAGAATGATTTAGCTTTAAATTTGATCTTTATTCTTTACTTCCTGTATCTCAAAACTAGTTATTGATCCTAAATATGACTACTTCATATGATCTTCTTCGCATTTCAATAGCTACCATATGAAAACAGATTCCAGGGATAAGATAAATACCGCAACCTTTACTTTTGAAGATTTCCACTTTGCCTGGAACCTGTGGGTATGAAGACTTGATACTTACCAGACAAATTTGAGGTAAGTTCGCGTGAGATCATGTATTAATGTGCTTTCTAATTGCATTTTTGTCAGGTATCTATTGTGGAATTGTAATCTAGATACATATCTATAAGAGAATAGCCTATTGCTGTATATCCATCTCATGGATATTTCATATAAGTTATGGATAAAAAAAGTATTTACACCATAATGAGTAATAATCTTGATTAAGGGAGTGCATGCCTAAAAGTTTTTCTGTTATTTATTCAAAATGAGTAACTTAAAATATTTCAACGTCTTATAAACGCATTACTCTATGCCTACAATCCAGATCGCCGCTGCACAACTTGCCCCGGTATTTCTCAACAAACAAAAGACCACAGATAAAGCCTGTGAAACTATCCATGAAGCCGCCCAAAACGGAGCAAAGCTCATCGTTTTTCCGGAAGCCTTTATTCCAGGATATCCCGATTGGGTATGGGTAATTCCCAATAGCCATGGAGCCGAACTCACTCCCCTCTATGTAGAGCTAGTGGAAAATGCCGTTTCGGTTCCAGATCATACTACTGACCAGCTATGTAAAGCAGCTGCAGATAACCAGATCTATGTAGTTATGGGGATGAATGAGCGAAACTCTGAAGCTAGCAATGGGAGTCTCTATAACAGCATGCTGTTGATCAATGATAAAGGTGAAATCATTGGCAAACACCGGAAACTTATCCCCACCAGCGCTGAACGCCTGGTATGGGGGCAGGGAGAAGGAAATACTCTTAGGAGTTATGATACGGATTTTGGAAAACTTGGAGGTCTGATTTGCTGGGAAAACTACATGCCTCTGGCTCGAAACGCTATCTACGAAGCAGGTACGCAGATCTATGTGGCTCCCACATGGGACAAAAGCCCCAACTGGCAACTCAGCATGCAGCATATTGCCCGGGAAGGAGGGGTATATCTGGTGAGCGTATGCATGGCACTGAAAATGCAGGATATTCCAGATCGATTTGCCTTCAAACAATGTTATCCCGAAGGCCGGGAATGGGTAAATACAGGAAATAGCTGCATCATCGCTCCTCATGGAAAGATCATCGCAGGACCGTTAGAAGCTCAGGAAGGAATCCTGTATGCAGAAATCGATTTGAGGGAAAACATCGCTGCCAAGCGCATGTTTGATGTAGTGGGACATTATGCCAGACGCGATGTGTTTAAATTTGACGTTTTACTGCATTAATAATGATTGAAAAAAATATCGTTGGTAAATTGGGTTGAAGCGTGTAAACAAAACGTGAATTCAAAGTGATATGTATATAGAAAAGACTGTGAAAAATGCCTGACCAGAAGTTACTTATTCGTACAAATGGGAATATAGAAGTAAGTAAGGGAGAAGAAGCATTGAATTTCCGGACACGCAAAGCCATGGGATTATTGATATACCTGTGTGTAGAGGAAATCTTTCAACCGGGAATCAAGCAACCCAGATCCAAACTGGCAGAATTGCTTTGGCCAGGAATTACCGTCAAATCTGCTCTGGAAAATTTGCGTCAGGCAATTTATCAGATCAAGCAGTCCATACCACAGACAGACAGTGAAGAATCCATAATCCTTACCAATCGCCAATATGTATGGATCAACCCCAGGGTATCCTACTTCTTGGATATCGAACCGTTTCTGCAGGACGACCCAATCCTCCCACCACAGGCATTTGAATATCCGGGAGAGTTCTTGGAACATTTTTTCCTTTCTCAGACTCCCGAATTTGATGACTGGATCACTCAGAAACGGATACAACTCAAGGAAATAGTTAGTAAATCCTTGCAAGATCAGATGACAAAGGCAAAAGAAGCACAACAATGGGATCTTGGGCTTAGCTTAGCTCGCCATGCGGTGAATTGGTCTCCGGAAAGTGAATACACACACAGAGCGCTAGCATATTTTCTTGCCAAGGCAGGCAAGCGTTTAGAAGCAATCTCTACCTTAAGAGAGTTTGAACAAAGGATTTCTGCTTCTTACGATATAGGACTTTCTCCAGATTCCCTACGATTGATGGAAGAATTACAGGCTACCCCTTCGCTTGAACATAAGCCAGACCAAATTCAACAAAAGAAGCGGATTCTTTGGTTCGTTGGTATCGCAGTAGGAGTAATGATCTTGCTGATAGGAGGATACATGTTCAGATTAACTACTTTGAGCCTAGAAACGATCTCATCACAACAGAATACGTCCTCATCCCAATTGTTGGCCGTACTTCCCTTTGAAAATATGTACCACGACGATCAGCAGGATTATCTGGCAGAAGCGATAACAGATGAGTTGATCACTGCCCTTAGTCGCTATGGTGACTGGCAGGTGATCTCGCGAACCTCTGTGATGCAGTATCAGGATACCGAGAAGTCTCTCATTGATATCGCCGAAGAGCTTAATGTAACGCATATTATTGAAGGGAGTGTTAGAAAAAGTCAGGATCGAATCCGGCTCAATGTCAAACTCATCGACGCTTCAAAGGATATTCAAATTTGGGCCGATAGTTATGAAAGAGAAATTGAAGATATGCTCGATTTGCAGGCAGAACTATGTAGCGATATCGCATTTAGCGTTTCTAATATGGAACCCCGAAAGCAGAAAGAGACTTATCCATCCATTAATCCTAAAGTCTATGAATACTACCTAAAAGGAAGAATCTTGTTTTTTAAAAAAACTCCAGAAGCTGTGGATTCATCATTGTACTACTTTGAAAAAGCCCTTGAACTGGATCCAGGGTACCAGGATGCGCATCTCCAGGTAGCAATTGCCGTCGTTACATTGTGCAGCTGGTGGGGAGAAGGTCTTAGGCATATCGAAAAAGAATGGCCAAATATGGATTTTCATCTAAAACAAATAGAGGATAATCCCATATATCATGGCGAAATATATAGAGTTAGGGGATGGGCCCATCTGTGGAGCTTGGATCTTCCAAACGCGATTGACCAGCTGGAAAAAGCTGTTGAGTTTGATCCCAAGACAGAATTTGCGCTTTCCGGACTTGCGCTGGCCTATGTATATGTGAGAAGGTTTGAAGATGCATTAAGGGTGATCCGGAAAGCTCAGGCACTCAACCCGTCAAATGCTCATAATTATATCGCTGAGGGTGAGGCTCACTGCTTGCTGGGAAATTATGATAAAGCTATTAATGCATTCAATACTGCCCTTCAGTACGACTCTAATTATAAGGTCGCTGCTATCCGTAAAGCTTGGACCTACATGGTCCATCAGAAATATCAGCCTGCTTTGCAGATACTTGACTCACTGCATCAGGAGCAAAATCCTATATTTTTTGTGGATGGACACTACACTGCCGCACTCATCTTGAATCAACAAACTGACAGGGCAAAGGAACTGATTCATGAGATGATAAACCTTACAGAACAGGGCGAAATGGGCTACAGTTATTACATTACTCTGGCGTATGTTTTGCTGGAAGAAAAGGACTTGGCATTTCAATGGCTGAAAGAGATGTTTATCCGGAAAGATCCCGATGGAAACTGGGTCTTTGCAGATCCATTGATGGACCCGCTAAAGGCTGATCCCCGATATCAGGAATTAATTTCAATCTATCTTCCCTAGCTCTAAGGTGCGTTGTTACAGAATACTTTTTAAAAAATATATGGATTCCTGTCTGCCAATAAGAAGTTTTCTCATCAATCAATAGTAACTATCCGATTATCTCCTGAAAATAAGGTCACAGTTTATGGGTTTGTAAAAATTGGAGCCTCGTGTTTACGATCATTTAAAAAGCATAAGAGGAAGTCGATCTTTGAGACTTCCTCTTATGAAATAATAGGGCGCTTAATTTGACACCACAAAATGCTTTCGATATGTAGGAGGGGTTATCACTACATATTCCATCACTTCCGTTCCTATCGAGCTGGCAAACGTTTGTTCACGGATTTTTTTCATAACAGAACTACCATAGGCAATCTCTAAAGCCTTATTTGCTGCCTTTTTGCTGTCAAACCATATATGTACCATCAGGTGAAATGGAAGCTCAACATCATCGGTTTGAGAGGAATTGTAGGAATAACCCTTGATACCAGGAAGGCCGATCACACGCGGGATGTAGTTTTTCATGAGTATCAACTGCTGCTCTTCAAAGTCCAGGTCGGGATTCATCTTGGTCAGGTAGGTAGCTTTATATCCGCCCTTCCAGGCAGGCTTATCTGGATATAACATCAATACTTCATCGGTAACTACCATAGGAGGAAACTCTGCAAAAAGCTTATTTGCATCTTCTAGCGCGGGTTTTGCTTCTTCTGATTCCATGGCAGCCTGATAAGCAGCTTCATCCTCAAACCACAGTTCCGCCACAGCATCATAAGGAGGTTCTTCATTTTCCCCACCATATAATTCGGATTTGGCAAAACTCACAATATACCCTTTCAGACCCGGCATTCTGGCTGCCAGCGGGATGTGCGTTTCCACCATGTAATCGATAAACTCCTGCTGGCTCATGCCATCTTTTTTCGTATCAAAGAAGGTTACTTTGTAGTATTGCTTGTCATAAGACTGAGCCTGTATACTTGCTTGAAACAACAGCAACGTAACACTGAGCAATGCGAATGGCTTAATAATTAAAATGAGATTTTTCATGATTTTTAAAATTAGGTTTATTAAATATTCAATTTTAATATATGACACTTTCGTAACAAGAACTGGAATATCTACACTTCAGCGATTAGCATTTTTCAACTGGTATAGGAAAGTGATCTATTGTAAATTAAATTTCAGAGCGTAAACAAAACGTGAATTCAAAGCGATATATATAGAAAAGACTGTGAAAAACATCTGTTCAGTTTACTTCTCCCTAAGTAGCCGACCGACTTAGGTATTATTGCTGGCATCAGTCTGGAGACTATTCATATTCTTTCTACTGCAAAGATTTGGAATATTCTTGGGTTTGATGGTAATGACACTAGTGGAGATCAGAGCTGGATGACTCTGACTAGTAAAGATGGTTTGCATATAAGTTTGATGAGGCCCCAAACATGTCCACATTTATTTCAATCCCTCCCTTACCTAATTCAATGGAAAGGAAAACATGAAGATCATAAACCAGATCCGTAAACTCAGGATTCCCATTACCGAAGAGATCACTTGCTTCTAACGACGAAGGCATCTTAAACAACATCATCACCCGCGATCCGGGAGGATACGGGTTTTTCATATTCAATGATTGATGGATTCTTGGACGAAAGACCATAGATTGCCGTCTTGGAAGGACCCAAATCAGCTATGGATTGCATCCCGACAATCTAAAATTATCAGTACTAGCCATGTATGATTTCAGCGTTAAATTATTTACATAATTTCTTATTTATTCGAATATTGTCAAATAAATACTATTTCAAACAATCTGTTACAATCTGCGAAATCTGTAGCTTATTTATCAACCCATATTAATTCGAAAAATCGTCAAATAT
>CAYXVE010000022.1:0-68282 GCA_964468435.1 uncultured Bacteroidia bacterium
TGGCAGAAGAATATCAGCCCTTTTCTCCTTACAATTACGTTCTTGGAAATCCAATATTACTTATTGATCCTGATGGGCGAGAACCTGATACAACGATATACGTCTTTGATCAAAGTTCTCGACCACAAGATGATGGTACATCTGGCACATCGTACACTGCCCAAATTTATATTGACTTTGAAGATGGAAGAGTAATAGGTCCTTTTTCTGGTAGTAGCTATCCCAACTCTGTTTCTAATACAAACAATACTACAGATGCAAACACGATTAACGAAGGAAAGCATCAATACAATAATGAGTCTGGACATAAGGGAGGTACAAAGAAAGGATTAAATATTGTTGGTGAAAATGGTACTAGAGTAGTCCCAGGTACCACTCCAGAAGGAGAATCGGTAGAAATGGAATTCGTAAACGTCCACGCTGGCCAAAGTAATAAAGGGAATTTTAATAGTAGAGGATCAAGAGGATGTATTACAATTTGTCCTTTTGATAGTGACAAGTTCTTCAATAATTTTGATTGGAGTGAACTGAATACGAATACAGGTAACTCAACAGGTTCTTTAGTTATATTTAGAGAAGATGCAAAGAGGAAAAATTTGACTCGTGCTAAAATCGAGGGCAGAGCTGCGCATACAAAAATGATCCCTATCTTGGCTGGTAGAGCAGCAGAGCTGAGATATTCAGCTCAAATTAAACAAAGACAAGTTCAAATGTCTAAGAACAAATAGCAGATACTAATATAATAAAATATGAAAAATGTATCACGTGGAATTATTTTGCTACTTGCTATTAGCTGCTTAAAAAATGACTATCGATCATCATTGGCATCAAAGATAAAAGAGCAAGTACATGGTGAATTATATCCCAAGTCAAAAGTTAACATTGAAAATATTGAGAAATGTGAAAAGTGCGATATTTCAGTTATTGTTGAAACTTATCAAAAATTTAATACATTGGACTATGCTGCCATAGAATATTTCATATGTACTTTTGATTCAGACTGTAAAGAAAACGTCGAATTTCAGGAATTTAGCAATGAAGTATTGTTTGAGGTGATACAAATAGAGCCTCAAAACTTGATAAGTATTCTTGAGAGAAATAAGTTCGATAATAAAGAAATTGTCTTAGAAGAATTTCAAATGCCTATTAGTGATAAATATGATATTGAACGTATTATTGAGAAGGTAAAAAAGGTCAAAGCTGATCCTGTCATTAAAGAAGAAATAATTTCCTCATTGACAACTGCACTCAAGAAATATTAAAAATCAAGAATAGGCTTGTTTCGTTTTTAAATCGTGGTTTGAGTGTACTACCCCCAAAATTTAGGACAGTTAGTTAAGGTTGTTCGAAATCTTTAAATTTACTGTTATGGGAAGAAAAAAATTCAGTTCAGCGTTCAAGACAAAAGGAGTGCTGGAAGCACTCAAAGAACGTTCAAGCCTTGCGGAGTTAGCGCAGAAACACGGTTTACACCCTCAACAAATTACAAACTGGAGGCGAGATTTTCTGGCTGGGGCCTCATCGGCATTTTCAACGTATCCGTCCTTGCCCGGACGGATACATAGCAGGTCAAAATTTAGCTAATCACTAATCTAACTAAAGACTTCCATGATTGGAAGCAGAAGGAATGTGGAAGAGGCTGTCTGCTACCTTTGCTAAAGGAGCTAAGGGTTATGTAAACGTGCTCCATAATGCAAGAGGTATAAAACTAAATAGCGGTTGATATAAGGTAGTGTATCCATTAATAAAAGAAAATGGTGTCAATAACTACTCTTTCCCCAACAGAGAATATATATGTTAAGCGAGTGGGCAATATGAAAATATGCAAACTGGATTCAGAGTAGGTGTTTATCTGTCATAGAAGCGCGTAGCGGTGAGATGTGAGTAGTATCCCAGATGCACCCCCCATCTTTCCGGCCCGTTGTACAACGGGTTTATATACCTAATATTCAAATTATGCCACTGTAATATCGGTGAAAAAAACTTCCCTTCATATCCCATTGCTCGTTGAGAGCCACCTATATGATATTCTTACTGAGCTAAGTCATTCTGTGAATCCCTCAGCTCAGACATGTTCCACCCTCCCACAAAAATTTTTAAATATTTTCCCCATTGCTACAACAACTCCTTAATTATTCCGTAATTATGTGTGTTTTATTATTTATTGTTATTCATCTGTAGTATAGTAGTATGAACAGAATAACACTATTTTCGAATTAGCTTGATTCACATATTTATTAATCAAACGATTATAAAACGTAGATTATTACTGGTATTACGTGTTTTCAATCCTTTTTTTAGTATATGCTCAGAACTTTACCTCACAATTAAAGTATTCAGACAACCGAATTTCACATTCACTGAAACGATCAGATTGCTCCTATAGCTATCTGATGCATATGCTAAAATCTACAACATGAGTAAGCAACAACATCAACCCAATGACTACTTGTTCTCTGTAGCAGTAGTTCTCATGGCAGCAGTAAGCTGTTTCACCACAGCAAAAGGCATCGAGCCCATGCTCAATAATACCATCTTGTCATGGGCTGTGGCATTAGCGCTCAGCATCTTCATGATGGCAATCGCCTTACAGTTTCCCAGAGCTTATCGCGAAGGAAGACAAAAGCAAATGATCATGGGATACTCTGCCGTCGCACTCTTCAGTGTGCTCCTGAATTTTAATGCAATCTATGGCTCCTTTACCCAGGAAAAACTGCTCTATGATGAAGTCAATGACAAACGCAAACTTGTTGAGCAGATTGCTACACGGGCAGAAGATCAAATCAATGAAAAATACGGTCTCACAAAGGCTCGGAGAGCCTATGAGGAAGCAAAAGTTTCATACGAAAACGAAGTCGCTAACCCTGGAAGATCAGGACACGGTAAAATTGCTCAGGGATTCTATGAAGAAATGACCCTGGCAGAAGGCAAATTACAAGCTACTGAAGAAGAGCTGAAAAATACCCTCTCAGTGATCGAAACAGAAAAAATCAGAAGCCTAAAGGCAATCGACTCAGCCCTTGCAGTTGAAGACCCTACACTGTATCGAAACGCAATTGATGTAGCGATCAAAGGGTATAACGAGATTGGTAGCGTAGTCAGTACCAGATTAGCCGAAGATTCCTTTGAATATGAAAAAATCGAGTTTGTGCATCGTGATAGTGGTAATCTGAACCACTCCCTATGGACGATATCCCAGTTGTTCAATATGGAGGGAAGGCAGGCAACCGCCGTACTTGTTTCGCTGCTGCTGAGTATTTTAATTGATTTTATCGTACTATTTGTTCTAGTACTGACTCATGCCGAACCTAAATCCCAGCAACACAAAGGCATACAGTATACTTATTCCAGACCTGTCAAGCGCATGCGTAGAAACCGGCCTGGACCTGTGAGTTTCAAGCACACACCTGCCAGCCAGGATCAATATGGTAAAAAAAAGATCATTGAAGATCGTCTTTCCCCTAAAGGCGCTATGCAGGATATCTAATAAGGTCTAGCACCCCAACTTTTTTCATTAACCTAATTCACAAAAGATGGCAAAACTGTCTAAAATAGGAGATTTCTTTAAGAAAAAAACACAACAGGATACTCAGAAGGCCCAAGCCCAGCTACCCGCTGCAGGAAATGATCGTACCGTTGCTTCACTTTTGGTTAGCGAACGTGGTAATCCTATACAACGTTCTGAAATCAATGATCGTGAAAAGAATATTTCTCATACTAGTGAGTCTGGCACAAGCCTGATTCCTTATCAGGATTATGTGGAGATTAAAGATACTGACCAAGATGCCCCATATTTAAATTATGACAAGGAGGGGGAAATTGATCCAGAATACAGAGAGAAAGTGTACAGGGAGTGGGAAAACCGTGAAAAAATTCATACCAGAATTAGTAAAGAAAGTGATTCATATCCGTATGAACTTAGCGGTTATCCTAATGACGAATCGAAAGCAGAATACCTCTATGATCACGAACCTCCCAAAAGCACTACATACAGGCCAGTAAATTCTTTCGGGGGGAGTCATCCTGCTGCTGCTCAAATAAAAACATCCGAAGAATTACTGGAAAAAAATACACAATACATTTTCGTCTTTGGATACAATGGATCGGGTAAGTCCACTATTCTAGCAGCATTGAACCTATACCTTCAAAAACAGTACAATACCATTGAAAATCATGAAAATCCCAATGGGATTCGTGAGATCAATCGATTGGTTCGCAAAGTAAGAAGAGGAAAATTCCCCGATCAGACTCCTGCAGGAACTTTGCTGGAATATGATGTATCCGTAGTTGTAGATGAAAAGAATACCATCAACCTAACCTTTCTGGAGATGGCGGGTGAAGACCTCAGAGGTGTTAGTATCATGAACGAGGACCGTGATTTGCCCGATTTCATCAAACCCTATCTGACTACACCAGATCTGCCCATCTCTTTTGTACTGGTTGCAGACTATGACCAGATTATCAATCCGATAGCAGATGATGCATATCAGGATGATCTGATGCAGAATTTCCTCGATATGCTGGTTCACCTTGATACGGATACCCACAACGTTGCCTTGGTGATATCCAAGTACGATCAGCAAAAGGTCCGTGAAGGTGAGACGCTCCAGCGTGTTATGGAAGAAGAAATGTTCCGTACTTACAACAAACTCCTGGATGAATCGCGAATTCCCAATGGAAAGGTTTTCCCTTTTAGCATAGGCGCAGTTGGTGAAGATCCCGAGAGTGGCGAAGCTGTTATAGATGAACTTAATCTCGATGATTGTAAAAAGATCCTCACATGGTTGATTAGTGGTTTTGATGTGAAGCATACGGGCAAACGTACCCTCCGCAAAATGCTTGATAGATTGGGGGTATAAATGTAAATTTTCATAGTACCTAAATCTCAGATCATGGAGGAATCTATAGGGTTCATTACTTTCGGGAAAAAAAATGGTTTCGAGCAATTCCACGCGGAGGGTATAGCGCATTTTGAGGCTACCAGCGAAGGGAGACAACTATTGTTGCATACGCTCCAACTGGTCTTCCGCAAAATACGTGTATTTCCCAAAAGTGAATTGTATCGCGTATCAAGAATAACATATCAGGAAAGGGTTTATTTGATCCTATTGAGCTATGGCTTTTCTTTAGATGCTTTCAAACGTGCTGGTTATCATGGGGGCGCACTGATATTGCGCCATCCCACACCTCACAGCGACCGGGTCATTTCTTGTCTTCATAAACTCCGCCTTATTGCCGCACAACAGGTACATGGAATGAAACCAGATCGGGAGCTCCTGGATTTGAAAAAGTTGGAAAAAAATCTTTCACTGGATTATACATATGAATTTCTTCCAGTAACCAGGAATGCTTTTCAAAGAGAAGGATTTGTGGCTGAAGTCTCGTTTGAGGAATTGATTGACAACCTGATGAACATGTTTACGTTCGACGAGGATAGGCTAATATCATATATTTCTTTGTATAGCACTCAGAGTGAGCGGATTCAGGAAGAGATTGATACGGAGGAAATTGACTTGCTAGGTCCAGATCTGATTCCCAAAGACTTCCCGTATATCGAAGAAGATGATGGTATAAGCGAAGATCCTCATTCTCACCAAGATTCCTTCTCCCAAGAGATGCCGGCTACGTCTGGCGTGCCTGCTCAGTTCATCCAATCAACCGCAGGGCAAAGTGTAAAAGACTCTACAGATTATCATGAACTCGTTATATCACCCGCCGTAGAGCGTAAGGGACTGGATCATCTTCGTCAGGTATTCTCAGATTTCCGCTCAGGGCAACGACGAGAAACCGTGAGACATGAAAACAGACTGCTATATGTTGTAGGTTTTGCTATCGTAGGATTGTTTGTAGCCATTCAGGTATACGTCAGATTGCCTGAGTATGGAAGATCTGGATCAAAACGTAGTTCCTTGCTACATGATGCCAATAGCGTACGGGCTGATACCAAGTCATTGGAAAATCTGGTTTCGAGAGATTGTGAAATTGACGATATTTCATACCAGGAAGCCAACACATATTTCTCAGAAAGCAAAAAGCGGGTGGAAGCCTTTCAACGGGAATTGCAGGTGGTTCACAAAGGTAACCTGGGTACCATGTCTGAGCTTACGCTCAGACAAAAATTCTTCATTCCCCAATTGGAACGTTATCAGGATAAACTCAATGCCAAAATGGAAAACAAATCGTATGCTGATAACTGTCAGCTGATCCGGGTTGATTCGTTGAATCAGGAAATCGAAACATTCTTGAATACATATTATGAAGTCGGACTCAGACGTGAGAAATATCAATATGTAGTACATACAGTTCAGAAAAAGGAAACACTGTATGGAATTAGTAGAAAATATGGGGTTAAAGCTGAGACGATCAGAGTATTGAACAATATTGGTCCTAATAACCGAATAGATATTGAGCAGGAATTGAAGATATATTATCCGAGGTAGTAGAGATGTACCATACAATTTTTTCCGTTTAGATAACTTAAGTTGTATATACCCCAGAGAATACGATTATGCATATACTAATCTTCCTCCACTTGATTGTTGAAATCAGCACATATCATCCTGTAAATCTGGATATTTCAGAGCCTTTCGCCCAGTAACCTCAGATCATTATTACCGATGACAGCATAGAAATATATGTATTCTTACCCGATCCTGATTCCAACTTAAACCGTAGTACGCGATTTGACTGGTCGGAGATCGTCGGACAATCTACTTATGCCGGTCAAATATATTTTGTTTCTCATAACCTCCCAAACAATCCGCTGAACAATGAGCATGATCGAATGAGCCTTGCTGAGGAGTTCAACATGGGCTCTATAAAGCATCTACCTCTAAGGTGCGAAGCAGCTTTACCTAGAGAGACTTAGACATGGATCCGTACCTGCCGATTTTTCAGAAAGTAATTTACACAAAAATTTCAGGTAAGGTACCTGTTGCATCTCCAAAGCTTTCCATTTCCAGTCCCATGATCTGCCCCATTGTGAGGTAAAGATTGGCTAGAGGGGTCTCCTCTGCGAAAGCGATATGCTGCCCGCGCTTAAGACGGCCACCACCACCACCTGCCAATAAAATAGGCAGGTTTTCCTCAGCATGTCGATTGCCATCGCGCAATCCTGATCCAAACATGACCATGGAGTGATCCAGCAAATTGCCTTCCCCCTCTGGTATAGACTTCAATTTCCCCAGGAAATAGGCTACCTGCTCCATATGCCAGGTATTGATAAGTTCATATTGACGCTGCCTGCGTAGATCCCCCTGGTGGTGCGATATCGAGTGAAAACTATCTTTTACCCCTTCTATAAAGGAGAAGTTTCTGCCACTTGCGGCATTGCCAAACATAAAGGTTCCTACCCGGCTGGCATCACTCCAAAATGCCAAAACCATGATATCTAGCATCAGCCTTACCTTTTTGGTAATATCCATTCCTGTTTCCAGATCGATATATTCCTCAATACGTACATCCATATGAGCCAGTTCTTTTTTCATAGAGGGACTGATGCGTGACTCAAAATCTTTGAGCTGATCTTTATTTTCCAGTCGCATTTCTACAGAACGTATAGATTCCAGATATTCGGCGAGTTTATTTTGATCGGCAATCCCTAGGTTTTTCTTAAGTGCATGTGCATCTTCTCTTACAGCATCTAGTATGCTGGATTTAAGTGGATTATCGGGCTTGGCATTCTTGCGAGGCACGACCGTTCTGAACATCCGGTCAAATGCAAAGCGGGGATTGATCTCTTTGGCTGCAGGCCGCGTCGCGGTTTCCCATGAAATATATGAACCGTAGAGCTTAGTAATTCCCGTACTGGTACATACCCCACTCTTGATGCGATCAATACCATATACCAGGGATGAGACGATCGTTTCTTTACCAATTTTATTGGCCATCAACTGATCGATGGAAGGACCTCCTGTATTTACATTGGAACCGATGGTACGGGTGATACCCAGGGAGGTGAGAAAATTACCGGTTTTGGTGTAGTGACCCTCTACTCCATAGGTAGAATATTTATTCATCAGTTGCTGAAGCACTTGTATATCAGGTTGAAAAGGAGCTAATGGTTGTAATATTGGAGAAAGGGTAAACTGTTGGCCCATATCTTGTGGAGACCACTTGCCCGGACAGACTCCATTAGGAGCGAATAGGAAGGCTGCCCGTCTGGGACTGCTGGAAAGCGGTGTTGCCAATACAGATGAAGGTACCATGGCTTCCAGGAAGGGTAGTGCAATACACACACCCATCCCTTTGAGCATTCTTCTACGAGATATATTCCATGTATTATTCATAATCATCAAAATCAAAAATATATTATAGTAGCATAAAATCAGCTGGCATTGGGTTTTTCAGGTACATCTTTGGTATCGCTTTTCTTGTACCGGAAAGGATAGCTATTAACCAGCTCTATGATGAACTGGTCACTGTTGAAGTCAGATTCCAACAGCGTATTTTGCAGGTGCTTGACAGTTGGACTATCTTTAAAAATAATTCCCCGGCCCAGTGCAAATGAGAGCATCTTGATACTGAAGTTTTTGGCAAAAAGTTCCTTTTGACTTTGAAGGATATTTCGAAGTTCTGCCGGGCTTTCAAAGCGCTCTCCGCTTTTCATGACTCCTGAAGGGTCAATGCGTTCATTTCCATAGGCTTCCCGCCAACGGCCCATCGCATCGAAATTTTCGAGTCCCAGACCAATGGGATCCATGGCCTGATGGCAGCCTTTACAGGCCGGATCATCCCGGTGGCGCTCCAGCAATACACGTAAGGTTACTTCAGATTCGGAGGAATCATGGCTAGCCTCCAGATCTGGAACATTAGGCGGGGGGGGTGGTGGTGGAGTCCCCAGGATTTGCTCCAACACCCATTTACCCCTTAACACCGGACTGGTCCGGCTGGGAAGCGAGGTGGCGGTCAATACGCCTGCCATTCCCAGCACACCTCCCCGCTCTTGAGAAGGGAAGGTTACCTTACGCATAGAGTCTCCCTCTATTCCTGAAATACCGTAGTGATCCGCAAGTGTTTCATTCATGAAGCTATACTTGCTGTCGATAAGATCCAGTAGATTTTTGCTCTCCAGTATGATATGGTTGAAAAAAAGTTCTACCTCTTTGACCATCAATGCTTTGAGTTTGGTATTGAAGTCCGGAAAAGTTTCTGGATCTAGCTGGAAGGAAGGATTTTGCAGCTTTTTCAATTCCAGCCATTGTATGGCAAACTGCTTTCCAAGCCTCTGCGCTCTGGGATCTTTGAGCATGCGTGTTACTTCTTTTTCCAGAACCATTGCATCATGAAGGTCTTCCCGGTAGGCTGTATTCAGCAACTCTTGGTCGGGAATACTCGACCAGAGAAAGAATGAAAGTCTGGAAGCCAGTTCAAAATCACTTACTTCATACGGACCTTCTACCAAGGGATCGCTTTCGACGCGATAGAGAAAATTGTGTGAAACTAAGATGCGCTTCATGCTTTCCTTGATGCTCGCATCAAAGCGGTTATTTTGCCCCTCAAAGTACTTATAGGCTTCCTGAAAAAATTCAATGATCCGGGATTTTTCTTCCTGAGATAAAAAGCGCCGGTAGGCCAATGTAGCGAATGGATATAAAACCTCAGAAGCATATTCTGTGGGTTTTTCCAGAGATACATCTCTGTCATAAAAAGTTTGGTACCAAATCCTGCGAAGATAGTCTACTACCGTGGTCCGGTATCGGGGCACTCTTTTACGCCAGGCCTCCTCATTTTCATAGTGTTTTTCCACAATCCATTCTGCAGATTCAAAGTAGCGCTCTATCAATAACGGGGTTAAATACAGAGTACCTGCTTGATTATCAAAACCTTCACCTCCAGATGGATCTGAAGGGAATAAGGAATCTACATTGACCTCTATGTTGAACAGATCTTTGATAACATATCTGTATTCCTGATTATTGAGTCGCCTAGGGGGAATAAGTCCCGGATCTTTTTCCGCCAGAGCAGCCTGAAGATAACTGTTGATATAATATGTGATCGTGTCTACCTCTGCCTGAGTTAAGGGAGGACGATTGTCAGGAGGCATACTTCTGTTTTCTACCTCATGAATAATATTTTCAAATAATTCACCGTTGCGTATAATAGAACTTATGAAAAAATAGTTGTCGAAATTGATTCCCGCTTTCATGTCCTCACCATTATGACAGGGAAAACAGCTTTCCATAAAGATAGGCCGTACATTCCTTACATAATGCTTTTGCCTGGGATCATCAGGCTGTGCCTTGGACATCAGGGATATCGTCAGAAATATACTGCCTACAATCCACTTTATGTTATGGGATCTCATTAGATAGTGGGGTTTTTATATATGGTACGATAAAGCGAATACTTCTAAAATACAAATTCCTATGATGATTCAGAAATAATTATGGGAATTTTTGTTCATAATCAGGTACCCTCAGTAAATTTGAAATAATTATACTTAATGGTTAACAAGATCTTGTACATGACCTATCCCATGATTAAGTGTATCCAAAATTGCATCAATACAGTTCCATGATTTATTTGTGCCTGACTCCCGTTTTGATACCTCTCGGTATCAGGAGGTACAACATTGATCATTCTGGTTGTACATTTTTATTTAATTAGCATTAAAATCGGTATAATTGTATATTTTTGAATTTGGAATACAGCGGCTTGCTGCAACACAAGAAATTAAATCTCATCTTTAAGATATGAAGTTATCGTGTAGTATCCTGGCTATTTTTTTGCTAGCATGTATGCCTGGATACCTTATTTCTCAGGAGCTATCGATTACCGGGAACCAGTTTTTTCTAAATGGAGAATCTTTTGACATGTGGGGTATCCGGGTGGCTAGTGCTGCTCAACATGATACACTTACTGAAGCATTAATCCAGTCATTAGATGAATATAAGTCCTATAAGGTAAACACGGTCTCTATCTATATACAGGGATCGAGTGGAGGTTATAGCGACCCTTTTTCAGCAAACGGGAAAAAAATAGAGTCTGGTCAGATATATAGGCTTGTAAAAATAATTCAGGCTTGTGCCCAACAGGATATGGTCGTAATAGCTGGCATATTCTATCAGCGCGTTATGGGTAATCATGACCAGACATTAAACCTGAGAAATGAAAATGCTGTACGTAATGCTACTCGTTTGTTTACTGAAATCCTCAAACCCTATCGTAACGTGATTATCAATATTGCTAATGAACATAATTCCAGTCTATATCATCCCTTCAGGCCTTTTGATTTTAATGATCCCTCAAATATTATTTCACTATGCAAAGAGGTTAAAAAAATTGATCCTCAGCGTATTGTGGGCGCTGGTGGCTATCATGATAGCAGCAATGTAGTCATTGGAAAATCTTCAGTGGTAGATGTACTACTGTTTGATACTTATGCAAAAGATGTTGAACAACATCATCACAGTGGATGGCATTACGATTATTTCAGAGAAAAAGGAGTCCCAGATAAACCCATTGTCAATGTAGAAATTTTTGGAGGCTGGACTCGGCAGTTTGCACCGCAGGGTGTTTATACAGAGGAGGGTAAATCTATTCATATTCAGGAAATAATCGAGGCTCAAAAGCGTCCGGGATTATATGTGTGTTTTCACTCCAATAGATGGTGCCAGGGACCAGCAGATGGAGAACCTATCAGGTATGAGTTGGGTGGAAATGGAACAAAAAGAGATCCTGGTATCAGATGGTGGTTTGAAGCTGTGAAGAACAGGTAAAAAGCTTATAGTTAAAAATGACAGAATTGTGAAATAGGGGTACTGCGATATGGTGAGATGTTTGTAGGGTAATAGGGTTGTTAATGATAGATTTTATATGTAATATCAAATTAACCTCGTACTACTAATCGCAGACATTATGAATAGCAATCGTCGAATATTTCTCTACCAATCTACTCTGGCAACCATCGGGATTGGGGTAGGTATACAGTCATTTTCAAAACATTTACCCATGGACCAACCTTTATACAAGATTTCTCTGGCTGAATGGTCATTGAACAAATTATTGTTTTCAGGAAAAATGGATCATCTCGATTTTGCTGCAGATGCACGTAGACATGGCATTGAAGCCATCGAATACGTCAACCAGTTTTTTATGGACAAGGCAGAAGATCAGGCTTATTTGAAGGACATGAAAGACCGTGCTGATAGTGAAGGCGTAAAAAGTTTACTGATCATGTGCGACAGAGAAGGGGTTTTGGGTGCTGCGGATGAACAAGAGCGAATAGAAACAGTGGATCATCACAAAAAGTGGGTAGAAGCTGCAAAATATCTGGGATGCCATTCAATCCGTGTGAATGGGTATAGCATGAATTCAGCCGCTGGAGGACCAGGCGATTTTGATGAGACGATGAAACTGGTAGCCGATGGGCTAAGACGTTTATGCGAATTTGCAGATCCCTATGATATCAATGTGATCATTGAAAATCATGGAGGCAATTCCAGTGATGGAAAGTGGCTAAGTGGGGTAATCGAAATGACCGACCACTTACGGGCAGGTACCTTACCCGACTTCGGCAACTTCAGAATATCCAATGATGATGGTGATATCACTTCGTATGACTCATATCAGGGGGTGGAAGAACTAATGCCTTATGCGAAAGGAGTAAGTGTTAAAACCACAACCTGGGATGATGAAGGCAACCAATTCAACCTGGACTATGAGCGGATGATGCGCATTGTCCTAGATGCTGGTTATAGAGGATATTGTGGTATTGAGCACGTAGATCCTGGAAATGAGTGGTCTGCCATTTCAGAAGTGAAAAAACACCTGGAAGAGACCCGTGATGCACTTGCCATGGCTTATAAACCTTAAATACTTCACTTGTTTGTCTGATAAGGCTTGCAATCCCCGGCTTTTTCCAGGGATCGGTCTGGATGTTAGGTTACGATGATTTTTCGCGTTGAAACTTACTATAGGTATCAAGCACGGATAAATTCGAACATGTGTGTTCGCCACAATTCAAGCGGATGGGCGCTAGCCGTAGCTTTCATCCGGGATAATGCACCATAAAAGCCGGTATACAACAGCTCGGCCTGTTCTTCAGCAGGGATGTCATGGCGTATTTCCCCAATTTCCTGTCCTTGACGTATACACGTGCTGATTAATTCTACCCACGATATAAACTGTTCATCCAGCAATCTGCCAAGTGCCGCTGAACCTCCACTAAGCTCAACTGAAAGATTATTGACCAGACAACCATCCTTGAAGTCGTTAGCAATGTGGTAATCAATTACAGACTGATAGAATTGATTTAGCCTCTTAATGGGACTCAATGCTTCATTTTTCAGAAAATAAGTAATAATCTTAAGCTGATTTTTCCCGTATCTTTCTATGAGCTGTTTAACAAAATCCTCCTTGCTGCCAAAGTGACTGTAAAAAGAACCTTTTGAGACCTTGGCTGCCTGGATTATATCATTGATTCCGGTATGATGATATCCATTAAGGCGAATTAATTTACCCCCTTCATCCAGTATATCTTCGCGATTGTATTTAATGTTCATTCGAACAGACTGGTTTGTTTAATAACTAACGATATTCCAAGTAGAAAGTTTTAAAAACAACTAACAATCCTGAAAGCGTCACGCTTCATTTCCTTGCGAAATAATACTCAATAAGTAGGAAAGAAATATCGGGGAAGCACTGACCATGAGAGTGAGACCTATGAAAATGGCCTCCTGGCCGGCATCAGCTTGTCGATTCCCTGTTATCAGGGCTTTATTGCCACTGTAAGAGGTGTAAAGATCATAAATGAAAGCTGCAATCCATATGAAGCGGATGAAATATAATAGACATCCTTCTGTCGCCTGCTTTTCTACCCAATTATTGATTACCCGAGTATCCCAGATGGGATAGGTTGAGATCATAAAAGCTAGAATAATGAGCGAAAATAGGATAGATACAGATATACCAGCCGTACTTTCCCCTAGTATGATGGCTGTTCCCAGTACGGTGGTAAATCCGTCATAAAGTGCGACCAGACCCAAAATAATGATCAAAAAATATCTCATGAGCGAAAGATCATAAATACGACTCCCAAGATGATGCCTAACGCAAATAGTAAGGCTGAAATGATCATGATTAGCCCATATCTCCCCTCAGTCAAAGATTGTTCCAGCGTTTTTCTGGGTTGTTGATGTAGGGTCGTAGATGCTAATGTAGAGCGATCTTCAATTTGCTTTGAAGGTATCTGTTGAGTCTCAAAATTCTTATAGGGATAAAGCTTCATCAGATACTTATCAAGTAGATCTTTGGGTTTCGAGGCTGTTTGAGATGATATACCCCAGTTTTGTACTGCTTTGAAGACAGCTTCACTAAACAAACGTGCATCCACTACTGTGTAACCTTTACAAACTGTCATATGTTGTAAAGTATTGTTGTCTGGAGAAATAAACAAAACTGGATGCGTTGATCTCTGAAAATGTTTTTGATCCGGAAGCGAGACTCCATACCGCGTAAGCATAAATATATCCCGGCTATTTAGGGGTAAATCACGTCCTGATTTTATTTGGTTCTTTAGTTCTGGAATGAGATACCTTTCTATCCAGTCTAGGGTGTATTTTTGGGGATTTTTTTCCGGATTTTCCAGCAATACACAGGACTGGATGAGCTCTATCGTACATATCAGTGTCTGATGCCAGTTGTGTTTTGAAATGTGTTGGACTGATGCTAGTGAATCCAACAGATCAGCCGTACTTTTCTGTCCTTCCATTTTCTGTAGCTCCTTTACCCTTAGTTTCCAATCTCATCTTGATCACATCAGGACCATCGATTAAGTTTCCAGGGCTTACGATATTTCTTTTTGCGCAGTTTGTTTGCTTCCCGATCTCCCTCAAATTTCTCCTTTTGTGGATTCCATGTCAGGTCACGTTGAAGCTGATAAGCGATATTGGCCAGATTACAGATGGATGAAGTACGGTGACCTATTTCCACATCACAAATAGGCAATTGTTTTGAACGGATCGCATCAAGCCAGTCTATGTAGTGATTATCGCTTTTGTACAATCTGATGTCATCAGATTTCAGGGTAGTTTGAGCTATATTTACAGGTGTGGAATCCAGATACTGACGGCTTATGTCCAAGCTTCCCTCAGATCCCATAAAACGCACGCCCCATCCCCGTTCAAAATCCTCATGGATCATTTCTACTCCATTATCGTAGATCATTTTCAAGCCGCGTTTTGCATTCGGATCTTTAGGAGGAATGAATGACACAGGGCCATTTAAATCCATACCAAGTCCCCACTGGGCAATATCAAACATATGTGCACCCCAGTCTGAAAGGATACCTCCTCCAAATTCTTGGTAATCGCGCCATTTTGCCCAGCTATTATCTGTGATAGGGGGGCATATTACGGGATGGTATCCTCGCATTTCTGCCGGTCCGATCCAGTTATCCCAATCCAAGTACTTAGGAGTGGGATCAGTCGGTAGATCGCAGGAGATAGCCGGATCGCCTACATTGACCAGCACCTTACTAATCTCGCCCAGATATCCATTTTGCACCAGTTCACATGCTTTTCTGAATGTTTCACGTGATCGCTGCATACTTCCTGTCTGCAGGATTTTACCATTTTTTCTGGCTGCATCTACCATAGCTCTTCCTTCCTCAATAGTATGCGCCAGCGGTTTTTCACAATAAACATCTTTCCCGGCATTCAAGGCAATAATGGACTGTAAAGCATGCCAGTGGTCTGGAGTGGCAATTACAACTGCATCTACCTGATCATCATTGACCAACTCTGTAAAATCAACATAAGTAGCTATACCCTGGTAGGCAGTTGATCCATTCGCCTTAGCATAAATTTTCTGTATTTCAGTTTGAAAACGCTTTAACTTTTGCTGGTCGACATCACAGGATGCAACGATGCGGGCTGAATCCAGAGCCGAAAAGCGTTTACCCAGCCCCAGACCTTGCTTGCCTGTACCGATAAAACCTAATTGTATTTGATCGCTAGGAGCTATCCTGCCGTTTCCTCCCAAAACATGAGCGGGGATGATGGAAATGGCTCCTAGTGCGAGGCTGCTTCGCTTGAGAAATAACCTGCGGGATACAGTAGTAGTAGTTGACATATTCTTTTTGGGTAAATATACAAAAATTATGATTGAGTTGTCCTAAAGTTCCATTCGTATATCATCCATCCAAATACAGCAAAGTATTCTATCACTGTAAGCCACAAGTTCTCCTCATAGAATGTGTTGCGATAGGTGAAGTATGAGAGAAGTATCGTCAGTGTCCAGATGATAGGAAACCGGTACGTAGTCAGACAACTCAACACCAACAGCGTAGTAATATACCAGGGATGTACAATAGAAGCCAATGTAAAATACAAGGTAAGTACAAATATCATCGACCGGGGTAGGTTTTTCCAGTTGGGAGAGCGTTCGAGTAGCGCAATAAGCCATACGCCCAAAAAAACTGCCAGGGCCAGATATTTTCCTACAATAGCGATCACATTATATCCCCTTATCTGGTATCCTACCCATCGTATCAAATAGTATATACTTGCATTAAATTCAAAAGACTGGAAATAAAGTCCAATACTATCTCCCATGTTGAGAAAGGTCTCTTGATCCATCAGGGGAACAAACAATATTAAGTTGAGTACCAGAGCTATCGACGAAAATAAGATCGTTTGCCAAAAGCCCATTCTTCTGATGAGTAATGGGAGGAAAATGACGGGAATAAGTTTGCTGGCAATGGAGAATCCAAATGCAATGGAAGCCATAAGCCAATTACTAGATACTAATCCATATAAGCTCAATAACAGGAAAAAAATAAGCAGTGCTTCGAAATGTAGATTTCCACACAGTTCGACAATGACGAGGGGATTCAATGCATATAAAGTAAGCCATGCTTGGGGTAATGAAAGCTTGGATAACAGTCGTGGCAAGAGCAAAAGTGTACCGGTTTCAGCCAGTAAAAGTATGATTTTCATCCCCAATACCTGCATTTGAGCATTTCTGGGAGAAAGATAAGCAGTCAACCAAAAAATGAATTGGTTAAGTGGTGGATATATCGTGTAGTACTCAGGTGAATTTAAGGACTCATACAAAGATTGATCAAGCCCAAGGCTCTGAGCGAGTAAGGGATCTTCCATATATTCAGAAGGAAGTCGTGTAAAGGGATTTACACCACGTGCCAGCAGTCTTCCGTCCCATATAAAGCGGAAATAATCGTCTGATAGCTCGGGTAGACTTCCTATAGCAATGATTCTGAATAATACACCCAGGACGATAATGAGCGGTATATATTCGAGTGTTGAACCATACAGGGCATTCTTGCTTTCAGACTGCCGAAGCGAAGGGAGAATGTAGGTATAGGTTAAGGAAAAATAGATGGCAAACAACCCTGTAAACAGTAAATAGACCTGAAGAAATTGCTCTCTAGAGGTCGCATACAATAATGCGATATACAGTACGATAAAACCAAGTACAGCGGCAACTATGCGAAAATATCTCAGCATATGCCATGTTATATTTTAGTAATAGAGATTATTGGGCCTGAATCTCATAGGCAAATAATTCTTTCCCCTCAACATCATGCAGGCTAAGTTTTAATGTACGTTCTTCTCTCGGACCACTTATGTTCATCAACCCAAAATTTCTGACTCCTACATGCGAACCTTCTATCCTAAGTGAGTTAGGTTCATCTGAAGCATCGTGAGAACCTGAAGTAAGCGGAGATGCCGTAAAGTCGTATATGACGATATCGTCTTTCTCATAACGGGAGAGTTCAGAGTGATGGCGATCTCCGGTCAAAAAGATCACATTGGGTATTTCTTCTTTTACAATGGTTTGTAAAAGATGCATTCGCTCCTCTGGTGCAATATTAGCATAGGTTTCAAAATCGGCCACATCATTGAGTACCTGTCCTCCTATGCACACAAACTTGAACGTAGCTTGAGAGCTTACAAGGGCATCAGTTAACCATTTTAGTTGTTTCTGGCCAAGAATTGTCCGGGTCTCAGTTCGTTTGTTGTTGGGAGAGCGATAATATCTGTCGTCCAGCAGAAAAAATTGGGCATCGCCCCATTCGAAGGTACAGGTAATTCCGCCTTGGTCTTCATCAACAACACTGGGATTACCCCAGAAATAAGAAAAAATTTCTTTGACGGTTTCTTTACGACCGTAACTATTATCACTGTTATTGGGGCCATAGTCATGATCATCCCAGATGGCGTAGTTGGAACTACTCGCCAGCAAAGGCTGCATCTCAGGCAAAGAACGCGTATGTGTATATCTGTGAATTATTCCAGTACGGCTATACCAGTCAGCCTCTCTCAGATAGATATTATCTCCCAGCCACAACATGAGATCTGGCTGGACAGCATGAATGGCATCAAAAATTTCGTATTTATCACCATAGGGCTTTCCTGGCCGGTCGTAGATAGAGTCGTTGATAAATGCACAACTGCCCATTGCAATAGTCATTTCTGGAGGATCGGTACGGTACTGCCATAGGGGAGGAGTCTTAAATTGTGTGGGATAAGAAAGCGCTACAGGTTGATCATCAATGTAGAGTGTATAGGTGTAAATGGTACCTGGCTCCACTTGGTCTGCGATTACCTTAGCCGTATATGCTTTGTTTTTTTCAGTGATAACGCTGGCAGTAGTATATTCTTTATCTGGTTCTGTCTGAGAGGCATACCTGAAATAGACCTTTGCAGATTCATGAGTCTGAACCCAAAGGAGTGCTTCTCTCATTTCCGTATATCCAACCATAGGTCCGGATTGTAATTTTTCTGTGGGCTGGGAATACAGTACGCTATAGAATAATCCCAAAAGGATATAAAGTTGTCTGAATACTGAGATTTTAAACATAAGAAGTGAAGGTTTAGGTGTCTTTGAAGCTTCTCAAAAGTACTACATTTTTCTATTTTTTCCTGCATGCATCTTACAAATATATTGAATAGAAGTCAGAAGGTTTTTGATGCGAATTTAAAACAGCACAAAGATGGAATGATAGAGATAAATAATAATTTTTTGTGGATATTTTATTTTTTTGACTACGTAATAGTGCTATAAGGCACTATGATAGTAATTTGTTGTTTATCAATAATTAGATAAAAGTATTTAGTATTGTTATGAATAAAATAAATTAATAAATTTGCGACATATGTAATAAATAAAAGAATGGGACTGGAAAACATCATATAACCATAATTCCTGAAATCTCTGAAAAAGCATATGAAATTTGATTTTTACTCCAAGTACAATAAGCTCATCCAATTGCTTATGTTCTTGCTCTTAATGACCGGAACTTATTATCAAGTGCATCCTAATATTCTCTATGTGAATGCACTAGATATTACCTGTAATAATCTTGCCCCTTGCTATT
This sequence comes from uncultured Bacteroidia bacterium, assembly GCA_964468435.1. Taxonomy (GTDB): domain Bacteria; phylum Bacteroidota; class Bacteroidia; order J057; family J057; genus JBCCTX01. Next base: position 19,343 of record CAYXVE010000022.1, read on the forward strand.
CCAAGATACAGTTAGCCCTTGAAGCTGCTTCGCCTGGAGATACCATTTTGATCCAAAATGGTACATATTATCCCACAGGTATGGATGCTATTGAGGTATCCAAACCTGTTACTTTATTGGGAGAATCAGAAGGTGGGGTTATCATTAACGCCAGTAATTTACTCAAATTGGGTATTTATATTACTTCCAATAGTGTGACATTAAAAAACTTCACCATAGAGCAGTCTCCTGCTTTCGGTGTAGTTAATAAAAGTGGGGTCGGAGATGGGCTGACCATAGAAAATGTTTCATCGAATAATAATTCAAAAAGCGGAATCGGTATTAGAAATTTAACAGGTGCTATTTTCCGCAATATTACACTCACGAACAATCAGGGAAATGGACTCTCCATGACCTCTGTACAGAATGTACTGGTAGAGGGTATCAACACCTCTGGAAATCAATTCCAGATGATCAACGGGTTCACCGCAGCAATTGGGATCTTCTCTACCAATGACGGGATCACTTCCAATGTAACTGTGACAGGATCTTTTATCATAGATGAACCCGTAGGTATCTATGTTGAGCCTGGTCCGCTATCGGGCAACTATTTAATTAATCCTCCGCTGGTTATAAACCAGATTACCATTTCCGATTCTTTAATCGCAGCCGTTGGAGTAGATGTAGATATCGTGCCTAATGCTGCACAAACTGATGTATTCTTTGGAACAATTGCTGGTGCTGATGCAATTTATTATTTCAAAGATCTGCAAACTGCTAGTGAAAGTGCATCTGCCGCGGCTAGATTAAACTATGATGTAGGTCCCGGCAATGCCACACCAGCTACTAATGGAATCCTTGAACCGTATTTGTTTTTGTATGATTTAGAAAATGATAAGCTCTTGTACCTGCCCATTATAACAGAAGACCCTGAAGATGTGCTGTATGGTTGTGTAGGTGATGTTGCGTTCACAGCAGCCGTCGATCCAAGATCTACAGATCCAACGGGCTTTTGGGAAGCTAGCAATGATAATGGCCTCACATGGAACACACTTGCAGAAGGAAATGTGTACGCCGGTGTTGATTCTACAACACTTACGGTAGATTCTGTCTTTTTGGAGTTGGATGGAATATATTATCGCTATATTTCTCAGAATGATTACGGAGCAGATACATCTGCTGCAGCCGTGCTCACTGTACCCGAAGCATGTTTCCTCTGCCAAAATGAACCTACCATACATTGTCCGGTCAATACGACTGTGCTTTGTACGACAGACAACTTTCAAAATGTGATAGACCCTCAGAATATAGGTAGCGCTACGGCTGAAAGCAACTGTCAGGATGTCGAGATTGATACAATCTACTACAGTGATCAGGATCACAGAACACAACCATGTCTCACTGGAGATATCATCAGGACCTGGTATGCGATTGACGCAGCAGGTAATATGGATTCGTGCACTCAAACAATTACTGTCATTGATACGCTAGCACCAGTATTAACTGTATTAGGCGGAGATCCTTTACCAGAGGATACAGTATATGAGGCATGTAAACCGGTCATACCCGGTCCTCCCCAGGTCATTGCCACTGATAATTGTGGAGCGGTTGATCCTGTTTCTTATCAGGCTGATACGGTTCAAAGTGATTGTGAAGAGAACTATACAATATACAGATCATGGTCTGCGACTGATGCATGTGGGAACACAGAGACCTACACCCAGGAAATACGGGTGGTCTGCGAGCCAGAAGTGCAGGTTTGCGAATTGATCAACTGGTCTACTGAACCTAATCCCTTCAATCATGGAATATATTTATTTCAATCCCCACTTGATCCAGATATAGACATGGGTATAGATACAGAAGCTCAGCGCTTCGTTTGGGATACGAGCGACCCCAATCACCTTCCTCAACTCCTTACTCTTCCCGGCGGTGATACAGCAGTAGCGACGGGTATTGTCCAAAGCAGACTGGATGTAAACGCCAAATTCGAAGTGATGCTCATCTTTGTAAATCCCATTAGTGGTACTGATTTTACGGGCGAATTTGTGGCGGATAATCCACAAGCACTGGCTGTCGCACAAGAAAATGTTGATGACTGGACATTATGGCGCTTGAGCGACAAGAGTAAATTGATTGGTAAGGGAAATATACAAGGTACGCTACACTTGTCTCATTCACCTGCTGATTTTACCAAACTTGCGCAGGTAGGTGTTGGTGGTAATGCGAAAGATGGAGATTTCGGTATCGCTTCATGGTTCCACTTCGAAGGCGAACTGATCTATGATGGAAACAACGTTTCACTCAATTCTCAGGGAGATATTAACGCTGATATCGCATCATGTGATACAATATGCCGGTATGAGTTACCCACTGTTGTCAGCCAACTTGACGGTAATTTATCATCCGATAATCTGATCCAGTTATCCTGGGGTACCTACATGGAAGGCCCCAACGAGATCATCGTCGAAAAATCACTGGATGGCCAGTTATTTACTCAGGTGGACACTATACACGGAAACAACAATAATATTTCGCTCGAAAACAGTTCCTATTTTGATACAGATATAGCTGGATCTGATGTTCTTTACTACAGGCTGAAGGTATACCGCCCGGATGGTAGTGTAGTTTACACCAATGTAGTAGCTGTATACGTAGGTGATCCCGGAAAACACTTTTATGAGGTATATCCCAATCCAGTTGAGGACCAAATATATGTCAGGGCAATCAATCCGGTTGAAGGATTGCATCACTTCCGCATCATCGATTCCAGAGGTAGGGTGGTAAGGCATGGCAGACTGGATGTTGATTATGTTTACAGGATAGATGTATTAGACCTGAATGCGGGATTTTACTTCTTCCAGGTGATCAGGCCCGATGGAGCGTATCTGATAAAGCGCTTATCTGTAGAATATTGATACAATAGAATCATAATATTGGGTTTATTTGGTGAGAGGATGTCTCGTATGTAGACATCCTCCCTCTTTTTGCAGGAATGACATGCAGGTATGTATATAGATTTAGAAGAATTAATTCTGGTGTTTCTTTGGTTGTAAGTTTATGTGAGTTCGCCAAAGTGCGATACTAGATCCGGGTATCACGAGCAAAGATAGTGGTACTAGAAAAAGACGTGTCTCTCTTGCTACAGCAAAGCTCAGATGAAGAATGACCCAGGCGGGTATGAGCATCCAGGACCAGGCTTTTATGGTTGAAGGCCATTTGCGAAAAGTGAATATGGCTATTACAGGCAAAAGGGTAAATGATCTCAAAAGTTGAATATAAGTTGTGGGTTGACTGATATTCCAAAGGAGATAATCAGAAAAGTGCACATTACCATAAACACTTCTGGGACTGGGATAACCAAAATAGTATCTCAGACCCACAAAAATAGCTACATAGCATGCTACACTTATTAGAAAGGGAGATAGCCTGGAAAGATAAAACACAGTATGCTGTCGCTTTATCGAAAACAGATTAATATCACTCCCTGTATTCATCACAATATACAACCCCAGCATCAAGGGAATAAATCCACTACTCTCCCGGTTGAAAGCAGCCAGTATGGTTAGAGGTATGATATATACATATCGATCATGCATAATCAGCCAACCTGCCCATAAATAAAAGATCACCTCTATGTAGATATCTAGGGACAGACCTGCACTAAACTGTGCAGGGTACATGACAAATGCCAGTAGCCATATTCCAGCAAGACGTAAAAAAGGATGTTCTAGCCCTATGGCCTGGTAGTACCTGTCTGCTGCCCAGAATACTGTATACAATACGATCCACTTTAGAACAATATAAGGGAGATGTTGAGATAAGTTGACGTCTAGCTGAGGGATATCAATTTCTGCAATATATTGAGGCAGTGAAATGATCCTGAATAGCTGTATGAATCCTTCGAGGAGGTAGGTTGATAGAATTCTGTACTGCCATGGGTTGTAATAGTAAGCCTCTTGCTTCAACATGTCCTGATGTCTGGATACTACCAGCTCAAATCCTGCCCGGTAGGGATCCAATAATTGCTCAGCTAATACATAAGCACTTAATAGGAAAAAGATCAGATACCAAAAAAAACGGGAACCCATAGTAATTATATTCAAAGGTAATTTGGAATTAATAGATCAATTATGCAATTTTGCAATTCAATTTGCGAGAAACACATCTAATAATAGATGAAAACTCGTTTTCAGGCTTCATAACGTTAATGAAGTCTTGGAATAAACTTCCGCTTTCAGGCTATGTCTGACTTTTGATTCAGGTATCCAGAGAGGAAGGGTTCAGTGTTACAACTGAAATGGTTCAATTTTGAGTAAGTTCTCAATTGTTCCTCCTACCTCCTAGTGTTTAGCCTGACTTTTATTATGTATTACTCAGCTCCTTAGTAGGGAATTTTGTATTAATATGCCAACTATTCAACAGCTAATTAAAAAGGGTAGAAGTACCAAAGCAGAGAAAAGCAAGTCGCCTGCCTTAGAGCACTCTCCACAGCGCAGGGGGGTTTGTTTGAGGGTATACACCACCACTCCCAAAAAGCCTAATTCGGCTTTGAGAAAAGTGGCTCGTGTGCGTTTGACCAATGGTAAAGAGGTGAACGCTTATATTGGTGGTGAGGGGCATAATCTTCAAGAGCATTCGATTGTACTGGTTCGTGGCGGTAGGGTAAAAGACCTTCCCGGAGTAAGGTATCATATTGTACGGGGAGCGTTGGATACGGCAGGAGTTGAAGACAGAAGACAAGGTAGATCTAAATATGGATCCAAGCGTCCCAAAAAATAATCTCATAATAAATTAGAAAATGAGAAAGACAAGAGCGAAAAACAGGATATCTATTCCTGACCCAAGATTCAAGGAGCAATTGGTAACCAGGTTTGTCAACAACCTAATGGTTGATGGGAAAAAGAGTACTGCCTATAGAATTTTTTACAATGCTATAGATCTGATTGAAAAACGTACCAATGAAAATGGCTTAGAGGTGTTTAAGACAGCATTGAATAATATAATGCCTGCTGTTGAAGTAAAAAGCCGTAGAGTGGGGGGTGCCACATTTCAGGTTCCAACTGAAGTAAGCCCTAGTAGAAAGCTATCCCTCGGGATGAAGTGGCTGATACGCTATTCCCGGTCACGCAATGGAAGAACCATGGAAGATAAGCTTGCTTCTGAGATCATTGCTGCTTCAAAAGGAGAAGGTGCAGCTGTCAAAAAGCGTGAAGATACTCACCGTATGGCCGAAGCAAACAAGGCGTTTTCTCACTTTAAGTTTTAATATAATTAGTTCATACAAAACTTTATTTTTCAAAAATGGAGAGAGTCCCACTGAAACATACTAGAAATATCGGTATCAGTGCACACATTGATGCTGGCAAAACTACTACAACTGAGCGTATTCTTTTTTATACGGGTATTTCTCACAAGATTGGGGAGGTACATGATGGCGCTGCGACAATGGATTGGATGGAGCAGGAGCAGGAACGTGGGATTACCATTACCTCTGCAGCGACTACTACTTACTGGCCTTACAGAGATACTCGCCACCGTATCAATATTATCGATACTCCGGGACACGTAGATTTTACTGTCGAAGTAGAGCGCTCACTTCGGGTGTTGGATGGTGCTGTAGCCCTTTTTTGCTCAGTAGGTGGTGTTGAACCTCAGAGCGAGACTGTTTGGCGCCAGATGGAAAGATACAGAGTTCCCCGTATCGGATTCGTGAATAAAATGGACCGTTCCGGGGCAGATTTCTTTGAAGTTGTCAAGCAAGTGAAGGAAATGCTAAGCGGAAATCCGGTACCTATTCAGGTTCCCATTGGTGCAGAAGTGGATTTCAAGGGAGTTGTAGACTTGGTAATCAACAAAGCCATTGTATGGAATGAGGAAGACTTTGGGATGACTTTTGAAACCATTGATATCCCTGAAGATCTTCTGGATACAGTAGAGGAGTGGCGTACTTATATGATTGAGGCCATCGCCGAATATGACGAGGCCATCCTTGAAAAATATTTCGATGATCCCGATACGATTACTGGAGATGAGATATTGGGCGCGTTGAGACAGGCTACCTTGGATCGTAAAATCACTCCGATGATGTGTGGATCGGCGTTTAAGAATAAAGGTGTGCAGGCTGTTCTCGATGCAGTTTGTTCATTGCTGCCTTCTCCCCTGGATGTTCACGCAGTTGAAGGTACGAATCCTGAAACGGGTGAGACAGAGAAGCGTACTGCTGATCCGCAAGGCCCCTTTACAGCACTGGCTTTTAAGATAATGACTGATCCTTACGTAGGTCGTTTGTCATTTTTTCGTGTGTATACTGGTAAGCTGGATGGTGGTTCTTACGTACTAAACAATCGTTCAGGGAAAAAAGAACGGATCAGCCGTATACTTCAAATGCACTCCAACAAACAACAACAAATTGATGTGGTAGAGGCGGGTGATATTGCGGCAGGTGTTGGCTTGAAGGATATCAGAACCGGAGATACATTGACCGATCTGGATCATCCTCTTCTTCTGGAAGAGATGACCTTCCCAGAGCCCGTTATCCGTCTGGCAATCGAGCCCAAAACACAAAAAGACGAAGGTAAACTTTCAGCAGGTCTCGCAAAGCTTTCTGAAGAAGATCCTACCTTCCAGGCACATACTGATGAAGAGAGTGGACAAACCATCATCGCAGGGATGGGAGAACTACACCTGGAGATCATCGTAGACCGACTTAAGCGTGAGTTCAAAGTAGAAGTAAATCAAGGTCAACCCCAGGTGTCTTATCGCGAAGCATTGACCTCAAATGCCGAGCACCGTGAGGTGTACAAGAAGCAGACAGGTGGTCGTGGTAAATTCGCCGATATTCAGATAGAGGTTGGACCGGCTGATAAAGGTGAAGGATTTGAATTTGTCGATGAAATCAAAGGAGGTAATATTCCCAAGGAATTTATTCCTTCAGTTCAAAAAGGCTTTCAAGAAGCTATGAAAGAAGGGGTTCTCGCTGGATTCCCAATGGATGATCTAAAGGTGAGACTTTTTGATGGTAGCTTCCACCCTGTGGATTCCGATCAGCTTTCTTTCGAACTAGCTGCTAGAACAGGCTTCAAAAGTGCTGCTAAGAAGTGTAGCCCCATCATCAAAGAACCTATTATGGCTGTGGAGGTAGTTACTCCCGAAGAATATATGGGTAACGTAGTGGGAGACTTGAATAAAAGGAGAGGAAAGGTTGGATCCATGGGCGATCGTGGTAACTCCAAAGTCATCAAGGCAAAGGTGCCTTTATCAGAGTTGTTTGGCTATGTTACAGAGTTGCGTACAATTACTTCTGGACGTGCCTCTTCCACGATGCAGTTTTCTCACTTCGAACAGACACCTTCCAATATTCAGGAAGAAATCATTGCTAAGGTTAAAGGGTTAGCCAAGGCATAATTGTTTGATATGACGCAGAAGATCAGAATAAAGCTTAAGTCTTACGATCATAATCTGGTTGATAAATCCGCCGAAAAGATCGTACGGACCGTGAAACAAACCGGAGCAATCGTCAGTGGGCCTATACCATTGCCCACTGAGCGCTCTATAATTACCGTGAACCGTTCTCCTCATGTGAATAAGAAATCCCGTGAGCAGTTCGAGATCAGTTCCTACAAAAGATTGATTGACATTTTTAGTTCGAGCTCTAAAACTGTTGATGTCCTGATGAAGCTGGAATTGCCTAGCGGAGTGGATGTGGAAATCAAAGTATAACAAGTGCAATGTGTTGACATGTATCTGCATGTTATTACACTGAATTAAGTGGCATAATTGAATGATGAAATTGTAAAAATCAACCAAGATGGCTGGAATAATAGGAAAGAAAGTCGGGATGACTAGTATTTTCGACGAAAACCGGAGAAATATACCATGTACTTTAATATATGCAGAACCTAACATTGTTACCCAGGTGAAAACAGTTGAGAATGAAGGATATGCAGCTGTACAGCTGGCTTTTGATGAGGCAAAGGAGAAAAATACCTCTAAGGCAATGCAGGGGCATTTTACAAAGGCAAATACTTCCCCCAAACGCAAAGTGAAGGAATTTGATTTTGATGGGCTAGAAGTGAGTCTGGGAGACCAACTCGGAGTAGAAATATTCGAGGCAGGTGAATTTGTCGACGTAACGGGTATTTCTAAAGGCAAGGGTTTTCAGGGGGTTGTTAAGCGCCATGGTTTTGGAGGTGTCGGTGGTCGCACACACGGTCAGCATAACCGCGAAAGAGCCCCAGGATCACTGGGACCTGGCTCTACCCCATCTAGGGTCTTCAAAGGGATGCGTATGGCTGGAAGAACTGGTGGAGAACAGGTAAAAGTGCAAAACCTCAAAGTAGTACAAGTTATACCCGAAAAAAACCTGATCGTGATCTCCGGATCTATACCTGGACACAAGGGTTCTTATGTATTTATCGAAAAATAACCTACATCTTAACAGATCATAGAGATGGAATTGACAGTATATACCATAGATGGCCAAGATACGGGACGTAAGATAGACCTGAAGGATAGTGTTTTCGGGCTTAAAGTTCCCAATGATCATCTGATATATCAGGATGTAAGACTGATTCAGGCTAATAGACGCCAGGGAACGCATAAATCCAAGGAGCGCGGAGAAGTTTCTGGAAGTAAAAATAAGCCCTACAGACAGAAAGGCACGGGAAATGCCAGATCCGGACATAAAAGATCCCCACTTTGGAGACATGGTGGTACGATTTTCGGTCCCAGACCGAGAGACTATAGTTTCAGGCTTAACAAAAAGCAGAAAAAGCTTGCACGCAAAAGTGCACTAACTTATAAGGCTCAGGAAGAAGGCATTAAAATAATCGAAAACTTCACTTTCGAAGCACCCAAAACTAGACAGTTTGTTTCTATTCTGGATAATATGGAGTTAGCAGGAAAAAAGATCCTATTTGTACAGGCTGAAAATGATGTTAATGTGTTTTTGTCAGGTCGCAATATCCCTAAAACAGAAATTCGTCTGGCAAAGGATCTCAATACATACGATATTATTAATGCAGATCATCTGCTGATTACTGAGGAAGCAGTGAATGTGATTAACGAACAAATGAATTAAGATTGGCTATGAGTGTTATTAAAAGACCCATTATCACAGAAAAGACTGCTGCCTTCCTTGAAAGAGGCCTTCAGAAATATGGGTTTGAGGTTGATAAGGCAGCTGATAAATTTGAAATTAAGAAAGAAGTTGAACGACTGTATGAGGTAGAGGTTGAGTCTGTCAATACCCTCATTGTCAGAGGTAAGACTAAAATGAGATATTCAAAAAAGGGAATTGTAAGCGGTAAACGGCCCAATTACAAGAAAGCTGTCGTAACCCTTAAGCCTGGATTTGAAATCGATTTTTACAAGCATATATAAGCGTAGTTGGGCAGACTGAGGTAGAAAACTAGCGAATAAAGAATGTAAAGAGATGGGAATCAAAAAACTAAAACCAGTAACACCTGCATCACGACAGAGGTCAGTCTCTGACTTTGATACTATAACTAAGTCAAAGCCAGAAAAATCCCTGACAACATCCCTGAAGAAAAGTGGTGGTAGAAACAATCTGGGGCGTATGACAGCCAGATATCGTGGTGGTGGACACAAGCGTAGATACCGCATAATAGATTTCAAGCGCGATAAATTTGGGGTTCCAGCAACGGTACTTGCAATAGAATATGACCCTAACCGGACCTGTCGTATTGCACTTGTAGAGTACGAAGACGGTGAAAAGAGATATATCATTGCTCCCGAGAAACTAAAAGTCGGTCAGAAGATCATCTCGGCAGAGCAGGTTGAACCCAAAGTGGGAAATGCCATGAAGCTACAAAATATGCCTATGGGTACAGTGGTTCACAATGTAGAACTCTGGCCTGGCAAAGGCGGAACCATGGTACGCGGTGCTGGTACCTTCGCCCAGTTAACAGCAAAAGAGGGGAAATATGTAAGTCTTAGACTTCCTTCTGGTGAGACGAGAATGGTATTGGCAAACTGTATGGCGACTGTAGGTGCTGTTGGAAACTCTGAGCACAACAATATATCTAAGGGTAAAGCAGGGAAGAATCGCTGGTTGGGAAGGAGACCTCGCACACGTGGTGTAGCGATGAACCCTGTAGATCACCCAATGGGTGGTGGTGAAGGTAGAGCCTCCGGAGGACACCCACGTAGTAGAAAAGGACTACCTGCTAAAGGATACAAAACAAGAGACCGGAATAAGCCTTCAGGTAGATTGATTGTCAGTAAGAAGAAATAGGTTTTATATATTTTTGGGATAAAATAAACTAATACGATATGTCCAGATCCTTAAAAAAAGGTCCATTTATCGATCCGAAGCTGGATAGAAAAATACAGCGAATGAATGATAAGAATGATAAGAAGATGATTAAGACATGGGCCAGGAGATCTATTATTTCTCCAGATTTTGTGGGACATACTATTGCTGTGCACAATGGTAATAAGTTCATACCTGTTTATGTCTCAGAGAATATGGTAGGGCATAAACTGGGAGAATTTGCCCCTACGAGGAACTTTAGAGGACATGCTGGTAACAACAAAAAAGATAAAAGAAGATAGACCGATGGCGGAAAGAGTTAAAATGACCCGTAAGGAGAAAATCGCTTCAGGTGTAGACAAAGGCCCTAAGCGCAAAAAAGCCTATGCCGAACGGCTCAAGGACGACAAGGCAGACATAATCAAAGTAAGCCTTCGCAATTATCGCTGTTCAGCACGCAAAATGCGTTTGGTCGTAGATCAGATTCGCAATCGCGAAGTCTTTGATGCGCTGAATGTGCTGAAATTTACACCTAAGGCAGCAGCTCCTGCTGTTTCCAGACTACTTCGCTCCGCTGTGGCTTCGCTAGAAGAAAAATTTGAAGGCGAAAGAGTAGACGTGAACACACACTATGTGAAGGAAGCTTGGGTAGATAGTGCAAGAATGCTGAAACGTATTCAGCCTGCTCCTCAGGGACGCGCTCACTTGATCCGAAAGAGATATTGCCATGTAACTTTGGTAATTGATGAAATACCAGATGAATTACGAGAATAAGATTAACCTAAAATAGAAATACATTGGGACAGAAAACACATCCAATAGGTCTGAGACTGGGAATTATCAAGGGTTGGGAATCCAACTGGTTTGGAGGAAAAGATTTCTCCGATAAGCTGATTGAGGACGAGCAAATTAGGGCCTATTTGCAGGCCAGAATTCCAAGAGGAGGTATTTCCAAGATAGTAATAGAAAGAACCCTGAAAAAAATTACCATCACTATTCACACCTCCCGCCCGGGAATTGTAATCGGTAAAGGTGGTAAAGAGGTAGATAAACTTCGGGAAGAGATCAAAAAGGTCACCAACAAAGATGTGCAGATCAACATCTTCGAGATCAAGCGTCCAGAACTCGATGCCATGTTGGTAGCACAGCAGGTTGCACAACAACTTGAAGGTCGTGTTTCCTTCAGACGTGCCATGAAGACTGCACTCAACTCTACCATGCGTGCAGGCGCTCAGGGTTGCAAAATTATGTGCTCAGGAAGGTTGGGAGGGGCTGAAATGGCTCGTACAGAGCAATACAAAGAAGGCAGGATACCCCTCCAGACACTCAGAGCAGACATCGATTATGCATTGGCTGAGGCAAAAACTATATATGGAGTCATTGGAGTGAAAGTATGGATATTCAAGAAAGAGATATTCGGTAAGGTTGATCTGTCTCCCAATGGTAACTCGGAAAGAAAAAGGGCTAAAAAACGTAGAAGATAAAACTATAAGATCATGTTACAACCTAAAAAGGTAAAGCGCAGGAAGGTCCAGAAAGGACGGATGAAAGGCAATTCTCAGCGGGGTACAGATGTGGCTTTTGGTGCCTATGGACTCAAGGCTCTGGAAAGTGATTTTATCACCTCTCGGCATATAGAAGCTTGCCGTATCGTGATTTCGAGGACAATGAAACGCGAAGGAAACATGTGGATACGGATATTTCCCCAAAAGCCTATTACGAAAAAGCCTGCCGAAGTACGTATGGGTAAAGGAAAAGGTAATCCTGAATATTGGGCTGCAGTTGTAAGACCGGGAAGGATCCTCTTTGAAGTGGATGGCGTCCCGGAATCTGTAGCGATGGAAGCACTTCGACTCGCATCCAATAAATTGCCTATTAAAACTAAAGTTGTTTACAGAAGAGATCTACAATCTTAAAATATATGAAGGTAAGTAATATCCGAGACTTGACAACGGAAGAAATCGTTGTGCGAATCAGTGAAGAAAGTGAAAACCTAACGCGACTGAGGCTTAATCATGCTGTGTCTGCTGTAGAGCGACCATCTGATATCAGAGAACTCAAGCGAACAATCGCCAGACTGAAAACGATTTTGCAGGAAAGAGAACTTCTGGGAGAACATGCTAAACAAAGCGAGGATTCTTAAGATGGCTTTTGAAGGGATTATCATTCATAGAAAGAACAGAAAATGAGCGAAATAGAAAATACCATAAACAGAAATCTCCGTAAAGTGCGGACTGGTAGAGTCGTTAGCGACAAAATGGATAAAACCATTGCTGTAATAGTAGAGCGAAAGGTAGCTCACCCTATTTATGGGAAATTTATGAAGAAAAATACAAAGTTTCTCGCCCATGACGAGAACAACGATTGTGGAATAGGAGATCTCGTACAGATCATGGAGACCAGACCCTTGAGTAAACGGAAACGCTGGAGATTGCTGAAAATCGTGGAACGGGCAAAGTAGTATCTCCTTGGCTTTGTAACAAGTTTGAATCTATATAAGACGACCAATTGATTATATAATACAATGATACAGCAGGAGAGTAGATTAACAGTAGCGGATAACAGTGGTGCAAAGGAAGTTCTTTGTATCCGGGTGCTTGGAGGTACCAAAAGACGCTACGCTCGCATCGGCGACCGGATTGTTTGTAGCGTAAAATCCGCCGACCCTAGCTCCAATATCAAAAAAGGAGATGTTGTCAAGGCCGTGATTGTTCGCACTCGTAAGGAGAGAAGAAGAAAAGATGGATCATACATACGCTTTGATGATAACGCAGCAGTAATCCTTTCAAATGATGGTGGTCCTAGAGGTACACGTATCTTCGGTCCTGTTGCAAGAGAGCTTCGCGAAAGAGGATATATGAAAATTGTTTCACTAGCACCTGAGGTTCTTTAAGTCATCACATTATGAAATTACACATTAAGAAAGGCGATACCGTAAAAGTACTGAGTGGCTCAGAAATCGATAGAGGGAAAATAGGAACCGTATTAAGAGTACTTCCTAAAGAAAACAAAGCCATTGTCGAAGGAGTACGGATTGTGTCCAAGCACATCCGCCCCTCTCAGCAATATCCCGAAGGTGGTATTATCCAGCAGGAGGCACCTATACATATCTCCAACCTGATGGTAGTTGACCTCAAAACGAAGGAACCTACCCGGGTCGGAAGAAAGAAAGGAGAAAAAGGCTGGGTGAGATATTCTAAAAAAAGTGGAGAGATTCTTCCATAATATCTGAAAATTAATAAAACGGAAAGTCGATGGACAAACCAAGATTAATGGTTAAGTATAAGGAGCAGATCGTACCTGAAATGAACAGTAAGTTCAACTACAAATCTGTTATGCAGGTACCTAAGCTGGAAAAAATCGTCCTGAATAAAGGTGTGGGAGATGCTGTGGGAGATAAAAAACTCATTGATGATGCCGTACAGGAGATGACGATTATCACCGGGCAGAAACCTATCGTGACAAAGGCTAAGAAAAGTATTTCGAATTTTAAACTTAGAGAAGAAATGCCCATTGGCGTGAAGGTAACGCTGAGAAGTGAAATGATGTACGAATTTCTGGATCGCTTTATCAATATCGCACTTCCCAGAGTAAGAGATTTTAGAGGATTACCCATTAAGGGATTCGATGGAAAAGGAAATTTTAATATGGGCGTGAAAGAACAAATCATCTTTCCGGAAATCAATGTCGATAAAATCAAAAAGATCTCCGGAATGGATATCGCATTTATTACTACTGCTGATACAGATGAAGAGGCATTGGCGTTATTAAGAGAATTTGGGATGCCTTTTCAAAAAATGGATAAAAATTAACAGGAAAATATGGCAAGGAAATCTATTATAGCCAGACAGAAGAAACGCGAAGAAATGGTCAGGAAATATGCCGCTAAGCGCAAAGCGCTCAAAGAAGCAGGAGAATACCAGGCACTAGCATTACTCCCTAGAAATTCTTCGCCTGTGCGTCTCAAGAATCGCTGTATGCTTACAGGGAGACCCAGAGGATATATCCGTCGTTTTGGTATATCACGTATCAAGTTCAGAGAGCTGGCTTTAGAAGGTAAAATTCCAGGAGTTAAAAAAACGAGTTGGTAATATGTACTCAGATCCTATAGCAGATTATCTTACCCGCATTAGAAATGCGGTACAGGCTGGACATAAAATTGTCTCTATCCCAGCATCGAACCTGAAAAAGGAAATGACACGGGTATTACATGAGCAAGGGTATATCCGTAAATATAAATTTGTAGATGAAGGTCCTCAGGGGAGCATTAAAATTGCCCTGAAATACGATCGTGTGACCAAGCAACCCGCTATTCAGCACCTGGAAAGAATCAGTAAGCCAGGACTGCGTAAATATGTAAAATATAAGCGTACGCCTCGCGTATTGAATGGACTGGGTGTCGCCATTATGTCAACCCCCAATGGTGTTATGACTGCCAAACAGGCTAAGCAGGAGAAAGTTGGGGGCGAAGTTTTGTGTTACATTTACTAAGAATTAAGTTATGTCCAGAATAGGAAAATTACCTATATCTATACCTTCAGGTGTTACTATAACAGTAGATAAATCTACTGTTAAGGTCAAGGGACCCAAAGGTGAACTCTTTCAACAAATCGATCCCGATCTGAGCGTAGAGGTGAATGATGGAGAACTCGTGGTCAAGCGACCTACTGACCAGAAACGGCATGCGTCGATGCATGGATTGTATCGCCAACTAATCAACAATATGATTATCGGAGTTACAAAAGGCTATGAGAAAAAAATGGAAGTAGTGGGCGTAGGCTACAAAGCCTCAAATAGCGGTAATAAGCTTGAGCTGTCGCTCGGTTACTCTCACCCTATCATATGGGTGCTTCCGCCTGAAATCGCTGTCGAAACAGAAACTAAAAGGGGAGAAAACCCCAAGATCATTCTCAGAAGTATTGATAAACAATTGCTGGGACAGATAGCAGCCAAGATTAGAAAATTGAGACCACCAGAACCCTATAAAGGAAAAGGTATTCGCTTCATGGGAGAACAGATTCGCAGAAAAGCCGGTAAAGCCGGAGGTAAATAATAGTATGTTAAATACGGGTTTATTCAGCTTTATAAGTAATTAAGATGGCAAAAACGAGTAAAAAGATCTTACGGAGAAATAAAATCCGCAAAAGAATCAAAGGGAAAATCCGCGGTACGACCGAACGCCCGAGATTGTCTATATACAGAAGCAATAAGCAGATCTATGCTCAGATTATTGATGATGAACGCGGTGAAACGCTAATAAGTTGTTCTTCTCGAATAAAAGAAGTAAATTCGCAGCCCGTTTCTAAATCAGAAAAGAGCATAGCAGTCGGAAAAGAACTGGCTACCAAGGCAAAGGAAAAAGGTATAGAAAGCGTAGTTTTTGATAGAGGTGGATACAAGTATCACGGTAGAGTCAAAGCCCTGGCAGAGGGTGCCAGAGAAGGAGGACTGAAATTTTAATACAATATGGACCTTACAAACAGATTAAGAGTTAAAAGCAGCGAGGTCGAGCTGCAGGAAAAAGTTGTCAAGATCAAACGCGTGGCTAAGGTGGTAAAAGGTGGACGGCGTTTTAGTTTTAGTGCTATTGTTGTGGTAGGTAATGGCGATGGTATTATCGGTTTTGGTCTGGGAAAAGCTAATGAAGTAACTGATGCTATCTCCAAAGGGGTAGATGATGCCAAGAAGAACCTTATCAAGGTGCCTGTGTTAAAAGGTACTATCCCACATGAGTCTTTTACTAAGTTTGGTGCTGCCAAGGTCCTCCTCAAGCCAGCGGCTCCGGGTACGGGCGTACTGGCAGGTGGTGCAATGCGCGCCGTACTGGAAAGTGCCGGAATTACAGACGTGATTGGGAAAAGTCTGGGATCGTCTAATCCCCATAATGTGGTGAAAGCTACTGTAAAGGCTCTCATGGAAATGCATACGCCAAACGATGTATCTAATAGACGTAAAATTCCTTTAGCTAAGGTATTTAATGGTTAAGTCAATGATGTATCCAAAAGTAAAGATCACACAGGTACGAAGTACGATCAAGCGGCCCAAAGATCAGAAAGCTACAATTCAGGCACTCGGGTTGGGAAAGATTAACCGTACCGTGGAGAAGGAGGTAACCCCTCAGATACTGGGAATGATCAAAAAGGTGAGTCACCTGATCAAAGTGGAAGAAGTAGAATAAACTCAAAGTTGAAAAAAAGTGGCAATGAAATTACATACACTGAAACCCAATGAGGGATCAAAAAAGAAAAAAAAGCGTGTGGGAAGAGGCCAGGGATCTACTCGAGGAGGTACCTCTACACGTGGACATAAAGGAATGCAATCCCGCAGTGGCTACAAGTATAGACCATGGTTTGAAGGTGGACAGATGCCACTGCAAAGGAGGATACCTAAATATGGATTCAAGAATCCATTTAGAACTGAATATAAAGTGGTTAACCTGGATACTATTCAGACACTCACAGAAACATATCCCGGTGAAGAGATCAATCATCAGTTTCTCATCAATCATGGCATTATTTCCAATGACAAGAAACTGGTCAAAGTACTGGGAAGAGGTGAACTCACTACTAAGGTCGATGTTAAGCTCAATAAAATAAGTAAAAGTGCACTGGAAGCGATCGAAAAAGCCGGTGGTACTTTTGTAGAGGTATAGTACATTATGAAAGATTTGATACAAACTATCCAGAACATTTTTAAAATCCCCGAGCTGAAGTCAAGGATCATTTACACCATTATGCTGCTCGCAGTATTCCGCTTGGGGACTTTTATCATTTTGCCGGGCATTAATTCAGCACAACTTCAGGTAGATTTCAGCGCCAACGCAGCTGGGGGTGGAGGTCTGCTAGACCTTTTCAATACCTTCTTGGGAGGTGCCTTTGCAAGAGGATCTATCCTGGCGCTGGGAATTATGCCTTACATCTCAGCATCTATCGTTGTACAGCTGCTTGGTGCAGTTCTTCCGGCTATCCAAAAGCTGAGATCGGAAGGTGAAAGTGGTCAAAAGAAAATGAACCAGATTACCAGGTATCTCACAGTAGCTATTACGCTGTTTCAAGCTGGTGGTTACGTTGTATACCTCAATACCACATATCCCAATGCAGTGATTGGGTCTTCCTTCTTTTGGATTACGAGTGTTTGTATACTTACAGCGGGAACACTGTTTTTAGTATGGCTTGGCGAACGCATTACAGACAATGGTATTGGTAACGGCGTATCTTTGCTGATCATGATTGGTATTATTGCTGGATTTCCAAGTGCTCTGATTCAGGAGGCCCGCTCATCACTCCCTATGGTTTTCTTTATCGAAATCTTGGCTTTGGGATTCGTAACGATGGCTGTTGTCGCGCTTACTCAGGCCGTTCGAAAAATACCCATTAACTATGCACGCCAAATGGTAGGTAATAGACTTGGGCAAATGGGTAGAGGTACTTCTGCTCGGCAATATATCCCCTTGAAAGTCAACTCAGCTGGAGTCATGCCGATCATCTTCGCCCAGGCAATCATGTTCCTGCCAGTAACACTGGTCGGATTTTTTAGCAAAGAGGCTGGTGCCAGTGTAGGGGCAGTCTTTAGCGATATTGAAGGACTATGGTATAATGTTGTATTCTTCATTCTGATCATTGTATTTACTTATTTCTACACCGCCATTACAGTAAATCCCAATGAGATTGCCGACCAGTTGAAGAGAAATGGAGGATTTATACCCGGTGTAAAACCCGGTAAGAAAACAGCTAATTACATTGATTCCGTACTTTCCAAAATTACACTTCCAGGCTCGATTTTTCTGGGATTTGTATCCATATTTCCCGCTATCGCTATGCGTATGGGGGTTACTACAGGATTCGCTCAGTTTTTTGGTGGTACAACGCTGCTGATTATGATAGGAGTAATTTTGGATACCTTACAACAAATTGAAAGCTACTTGCTTATGCGCCACTACGATGGACTGATGAAATCAGGAAGGGTCAAGGGACGCACTAGAGGAGGTTTAGCTGGAGTTTAATTTAACCATGGCAAAAGGAAATATCATTTACAGATCTCGTGAAGAGATCGAGAAAATAAAAGAAAGTTCTTTACTTGTAGGTAAAACGCTCGGTGAACTTAGTAAGCATATAGCACCTGGTGTTCCGACGATCAAGCTGGATGAGATAGCTGAAACCTTTATTCGTGATCATGGCGCAGTACCGGCGTTCAAAGATCATAACCCTAGTTTTAGCGAAACTCCTTTTCCATACTCGTTGTGTATTTCTGTTAATGAAGAAGTGGTTCATGGGATGCCCTCGGCACACAGAATCCTTCAAGAGGGAGATATTGTATCGATAGATTGTGGGGTCTTTATGAATGGATATTATGGAGACTCAGCCTACACGTTCAAGGTAGGAGAGATACATTCCAAAAAGCAGAAACTGCTAGATGTTACTCGCGATTCCCTTTATAAAGGGATTGAAAAAGCTAGGGATGGCAACCGCCTCGGTGAAATCTCTCATGCAATACAGAAGCATGTAGAAACGTTTGGCTTCAGCATCATACGCGAAATGGTTGGGCATGGTGTAGGCACAAGCCTGCATGAACCTCCTGAAGTACCCAACTTTGGAAAACGCAGATCAGGCGTTAAACTCAAGGAAGGAATGGTACTGGCCATCGAACCTATGGTAAATATGGGAAAGCGATACATCGGAACAGCTCAGGATGGATGGACTGTATTTGCAAAAGACAAACTTCCTTCTGCCCATTTTGAACATTGTATAGCAATAGGTAAGGAAGGTACTGAGATTTTATCGACATTTGAATATATTGAAAATTAAAATAATATAAGTTTTGGCTAAAAATGCACCTATTAAAGTAGATGGGGAGGTAATCGAAGCATTACCTAATGCGACCTTCAAGGTAAAATTGGAAAACGGGCACGAACTGCTCGCGCATATCGCAGGAAAAATGCGAATGCACTATATCAAGATACTTCCAGGAGATAAAGTATCGCTTGAAATTTCTCCGTATGATTTGAGTAAAGGTAGAATCGTATATAGATATAAATAATTATGAAAGTTAAAGCATCAGTAAAAAAGCGTACCTCAGACTGCAAGATTATTCGCAGAAAAGGACGTGTATATGTCATTAATAAGAAGAATCCTAAATGTAAGCAGCGTCAGGGGTAATCCCACATGCTTTATGCTGAAGGATTCAGATCGAGTATTTATTGAGAACAGGTCTATCATTTAGAATAAACAATTAAATCATGGCTCGTATTGCTGGAGTAGATTTACCAAAAAATAAAAGGGGAGTCATCGGGCTGACCTATGTTTTTGGTATTGGAAAAAAGTCCTCTGCTGACATACTGAAGAAAGCTGAGGTAGAACTTGACAAGCGTGTCGAGGACTGGACAGATGATGAAGTTGTACGCATACGCCGCATTATTGGTGATGAATACAAAGTCGAAGGCGCATTAAAGAGTGAAGTTACCCTTAACATCAAACGATTGATGGATATCGGCTGTTATCGTGGACTACGTCATCGCAAAGGTCTTCCTTTGCGTGGACAGCGCACAAAGAACAACTCTCGTACGAGAAAGGGAAAGAGAAAAACAGTGGCAAACAAAAAGAAATAAATCTATATAATATACTGTAGTTGGAAAATACATAACTATGGCAAAATCATCATCTTCATCGAAAGTAAAGAAGAAAAAACGAGTTGAACCCGTAGGTCAGGTTCATGTTACAGCTTCTTTTAATAACATCATCATATCAGTAACTGACTTGTCGGGGAATGTGATCTCATGGTCTTCTGCTGGTAAAATGGGATTCAGAGGCTCTAAGAAAAATACACCTTACGCTGCCCAGGTGGCTTCCAATGATTGTGCCAAAAAGGCCTATGACTTGGGACTCAGGAAGGTAGAAGTTTTTGTGAAGGGAACGGGTTCAGGAAGAGAGGCTGCTATTCGTGCCGTAAATGCTGTCGGCATTGAGATTACGCTAATCAAGGATATTACTCCACTACCACATAACGGATGCCGTCCTCCAAAGAAGAGAAGAGTCTGATTTTACCGATAATATTGATTAAATATAATATTCATGGCTAGATACAGAGGCCCAAAGGGAAAGATAGCAAGGAGATTCAGAGAACCCATATTCGGACCGAGCAAAGCACTCGATCGAAGGAAATATGGTCCAGGACAGCATGGTAAGAGCAGAAAGAAAATTTCTGAGTATGCGGTTCAACTCAACGAAAAGCAAAAAGCAAAATATACTTACGGTCTGCTCGAAAAACAATTTAGAAATACCTTTCAGAAAGCAGCACGTAAAAAAGGAATCACAGGTGAAGTATTTCTACAAATGTTGGAATCCAGACTAGATAATACCATCTTCAGAATGGGCTTTGCACCTACTCGTAGAGCCGCCAGGCAACTCGTCAACCATAAGCACTTTAAGGTAAATGGTAGAAAGGTAAATATACCTTCTTATTCGATGGAGCCGGGTGATGTGATTACGGTTAGAGAAAAGAGTAAAAACTTAGAGATTATCAATCAGCAACTGGGAAAAAATACACGTTTCTCATGGCTTGATGTTAAGCCGGAGTCCCATCAGGGAATATTTCTCAACTACCCTGACCGGGAGGAAATTCCAGAAAATATTAAAGAAAATCTGATTGTCGAGCTTTACTCTAAGTAATTATATACTACTTATTTTTTTAGAATCATTTTTATACTAAAAATAGATACCGTATGGCACTGTTAAATTTTCAAATGCCCGAAAAGGTGGTATTGGAGAAAGAAAGCGAGTTTTATGGTCGCTTTCAGTTGCGTCCACTTGAAAGAGGGTACGGTATCACTGTCGGGAATGCATTGCGTAGAGTATTGCTGTCCTCTTTGGAAGGATACGCCATTACCGCGATCAAAATACCCAATGTAGAACACGAGTTTATGGTCGTCCCCGGAGTGATTGAAGACGTTACAGAAATCATCTTAAATCTGAAAAAAGTAAGACTTAAAAAGCTTATCGAAGAAGGTGATTCGAAAGTGTTCGTATCTGTACGTGGTAAAGATGTTTTTACGGCTGGTGATATAGGTGAACAGACTTCTACCTATGAGGTTACGAACCCCGCACATGTGGTCGCTCATATCGATCCCAAAATGCAATTTGATATAGAACTTACTATTGGCAAAGGAAGGGGATATATGCCTGCACAAGAAAATAAATCTCCTAATGCTCCCATTGGAGAAATTCCGATTGATGCTATATTTACCCCTATCCGTAATGTGCGCTTCGATGTGGCTGACTACCGTATCGAACAGAAAACTGACTATGAGCAACTGGAAATTGAAGTAAAAACAGACGGAACCGTAGATGCAGAAGCAGCCCTGAAAGAAGGTGCAAATATATTGCTCAGACATCTCATGTTGTTTACAGATGAGAAGATCACACTTGCTTCTACTGAACCTGAAAAGAAAGAAGAGGTAGACGAAAATTATCTGCAAATGCGGAAGCTATTGAAAACTCCACTCTCTGAACTTGACCTCTCCGTCAGGGCATACAACTGCCTGAAAGCTGCTGATATCAAGTCACTGGGAGATCTGGTTAGCTACAATATTGCTGACTTGCTGAAGTTCAGAAATTTTGGAAAAAAATCGCTGACTGAACTCGAAGAACTCGTAGCTGAGAAAGGTCTCAGTTTTGGTATGGAGGTCAGTAAGTATAAACTTGAAGAGGATTAAGATTTGTATCACTTTATCTTGAAGACTGATTATTCATGAGACACAGGAAAAAGCTCAATCATCTAGGGCGAAAATCTGCTCACCGTAAGGCTATGATGGCAAACATGGCTTGCTCATTGCTAGAGCATAAGCGCATAAAGACTACCCTGGCTAAGGCTAAAGCACTCAGAGTATATGTTGAGCCGCTTATCACAAAGTCCAAGGTTGATACAACACATTCCAGAAGGATTGTATTCTCTTATCTCAAAAATAAAGAAGCTGTTAAAGAACTTTTTCTGGAAGTATCACCACGTGTCCTTGACCGTCCAGGAGGATATACCCGTATTCTGAAAATAGGTAATAGACATGGGGATAACGCAGAGATGGCTTTCATAGAACTGGTCGACTTTAATGAACTAGCACCCGGTAAAGCATCCAGTGTCAGTGCGACAGGCAAAAAGCGTCGTAGAAGAGGTAAGAAGAAAAAGGATGATACGCAAGATGCCGAAAACGTACAGGATCGTCAGGAAGATAGTGGATCAACCGGATCTGTTGAACGTCAGGATCTGACCCGGATAGAAGGTATCGGTCCCAAGATCCAGGAAATTCTTTACGAGAATGGCATAGAGACTTATGAGATGCTTGCAGATGCAGATGTTGAAGATCTTGAGCTGGTGTTGTCAAATGCTGATAGCCGCTATAAATCACACGATCCCACTACCTGGCCACAACAGGCGAAGCTAGCTCATGAAGAAAAATGGGAAGAGCTAGATCAACTTCAGGATAAGCTTCAGGGTGGAAGAGTAGTAGATGAGGCAAAACCCGCGGAGGGTGAAGAGATTGAAAACTCTGGAGAATCCACTGATGAAGAGTCCACTAATGAAAAATCCCAGGAAGATCAAGCAGATGATGCTGATAAGAAAGAGGAGTAGGAATAATTTGATTATCCTGGATATCTTTTTTTAGAAAGACAGAATAACAAACACACTTAGAGGAAGTCAACCTTTTAAGACTTCCTCTCAAATATGTTAAAATTGCTCTCCTTTTATTGAAATGCCTCCTCTGAGAGTGAAAAGTAGTCTCCTTTTTCGGTTGGATGTATATTAAGTATACCAGCTCTGACCAACTGAACGAGTGTATAAGAGGCTTTTTGCTTTGAAGTTCGCAATAGTTGGCGCGTCTCCTCAAGTGTAATCCGTGGAAACTGATCCAACTCCTGCATGAGTTTGCGTTCGAAGTCTCCGTAATGTATGGCTACCCCTTTATTTTTTCTGGATTGGCGCAGCAGATAGATCATTTCCCTACTGGCCTTGACACTCATATCCCTTACTCTCAAATAGGCAAGTTTGCGGGTCTTATCATGTGTCGGTAAAATATAATGTGGTTTGCGTGAGCTTTCTTGAATGTGCAGTGCCAGAACCTCTCTACGGGAATTCACCCGTACCTTTTCAGTCTGTAATTTGATCTGAGGTGTGCAGTATTTCTCCAGGAAGCTTCTTATCGCATACTCATCCTCCTCAGGTGTTTTACTTCCATAAATGGTGGCATCATCGTCCACGCCGATCAATACTACGCCCCCTCGGGTATTTGCAAAAGCAACAATCTCTTTTGCAATTTTGTCAGGATGCGCGGCTTTTCTTTTAAATTCAAGTTTTTCTCCCTCACCTGCCTTGACAAGCCGCTTGAGTTCGTAGAGTTTCATAACAATACATGTTAAGAAAAGAGCGATAAAAAAACGTCCCCTCAGTTTCTATCAAAAAGTAGAAGAAATTCCTATAAGCAACAAATAATTTTGAAATTATTTAATGGAAAGTAAATGTTGTATTTCTTCTGAGGATGGGATATTATTGTAATGCCATTTTTTGATTATAATACCATCCTTCAAGAACAGATATCCAGGATTAGACCTAACGATCGTCTTAAGCACAGTTTCATCCATCAATGCAAAGTCAAAGGGAAATGAATACTGTTTATCCATTTCTTTAACAGTGCTACTTCCTGTCGCAGTGGTGGCAAGTATTTCTACATGGTTGTTCTTAAGCTCATGAGCTAGGCTTATACTTTTTTGTAATTGTTTTTCAGGAGTATCGTTGAGATTATGCATGATGATCATCAGTACATTCCCTTCAAACACATTTATTTCCTCCGACATAAAGAACAAAGCCCAATCCTTACAAAGAGGTAAGCCATCAGGTCCCATCACTGTGGTACAGGTTTCCAGATCTGTCCGAACTTTGTATGGGCGATAGTCTATTACAGGGAGGTTGGCTCTGCAGTAACTGGCAAAAGCGCCAGAAAGAATAAATACTGCCAGCGTAGCAAGGCCAGCAATTCTCGAATTGGGTAACGGTTTGATCTGTTTTCTGAAAATAAACAGCGGGACCAGCATGCCTGTAAGAATAATATCTTTGGTAAAGGATTCCCAGGGATCAATTTTCAAAGCATCTCCAAAACACCCACAATCTGTAACAGCCCCTGTGAAATGGGAATAACCAGTCAGGAGTGTAAAGAATATCATCATCAACATGGCAAGCCATGAAGTCCATATCATTTGGAAACTCAAAATAATAGCTACCCCCAAGGCAATTTCAAATACACTAATAAACCAGGCCAGTGGAAAGGCCAGCGGCTTCATAAAATCCGTTCCGAATACCACAAAGTATTCCTCCAGTTTGTAGGCAAACCCCGTGTAATCATTTGCCTTAATAAATCCGGAATAAATAAATAATCCTCCTACCAAAATACCGATGAGCCTTATCATAACATGAGTGGCTGGTAATGAGGAAAGAGAAAAACTGTTTTTCACCCGGTTTTCGGCAAATAGTATGATCAAAGACATTACACCTACAGCAGCAAATAATAACCCAATAATTTGATATGTACTCATATTTTACTAGATCATATGTTTCACAAAGATATTTACTCTAAACATCTTTTTTGGTTTCATTCCTACGAATTAATGCAAACACCGCGTAATTGATGATATCGATATAATTAGCATCTACACCTTCGGACACCTTGGTTTTACCATCATTGTCCTCAATTTGTTTTAGCCTGAGGAGTTTCATTAGGATTAAATCAGTCATAGAACTGATGCGCATTTTTCTCCAGGCTTCGTCGTAATCGTGATTTTTTTTCTTCATGGTCTCAAATGATAGATTGATTTGATGATCGTAAAGATTTTCCAGCTCTTCATCAAGAACTTCCGGGCCAGGATGTTCCTTATTTTTCCACGAGTGGATAATTAGCGCAATAACTGCATAATTTATGATTCCCATGAACTCGCTTTCAATACTATCCCCAACTATATTTACACGTGATTCCTGAATATTTCGGATGCGCTCTGCCTTGATGAAAATCTGATCAGTCACCGAAGTCAATCGCATGATTCTCCAGGAAGTACCATAATCTTTGGACTTTTGTAAAAAAATCCTTTTACATGCTCCGATCACTTCTAAATAGGATTCATTTGTATCTTTGTTTTCTGTCATGGCTTATATGGATTACCTGTGAGAGATATTTAGGAAAACCCAAATATACAGGTTGGTTTTTAGTAATTATAAATTTACAGCATCGGCCGGTAAACGTAAGTTATGAATAGGTATTATCTGGAATATAATAAGCTGATATATGATTGAGCATTATTCATTGAATTGTAGAGGCAAATTGTTGAATCTGAGATCGCCCAAAGTTATGGGCATATTGAATCTCACCCCTGATAGTTTTTCTGATGGGGGGAAATACAATGAATTATCAGCCGCATTGAACAGGGTGGAGGAGATGCTAATGGAAGGTGCTGATGTAATAGATATAGGAGGGTATTCCTCTCGTCCTTATAGTGTAGATATCAGTATTGAGGAAGAGATATCACGTATTGACCGGATTACGAGAGAGATCATGATAAGATACCCAGAAGCGATCATCTCGGTCGATACATTCAGATCACCTGTTGCTGAGCATATGCTCCAGGCTGGAGTTCATTTGATTAATGATATTTCCAGTGCGATGATTGATCCGGATATGATCGGATTGGTTTCGCAATATCAGGTACCTTACATCATGATGCATATGAAAGGAACGCCTCAGACCATGCAGGATAATCCTCAATATATACATGTCATAGATGAGATCGTAGATTTCCTTGGTGAAAAGATATCTTTTGCCAGGGCAAATGGGATATATGATATTGTAATCGATCCGGGTTTTGGATTTGGGAAAACGATCCGCCATAATTATCAGATTCTTGTTGGCTTGGATCGTCTGTCTTACCTGGGGGTGCCTGTTTTGGCGGGTATCTCGAGGAAATCCATGTTGTACAGACTTCTGGATACAGAACCAGATGATGTGGTCGAGGTGGCTACAGCGCTTCATTTTCAGGCATTGATGCGCGGGGTGAACATACTGCGCGTTCATGATGTGAAGGCAGCTAAAAGAATTGTGAAGATATATGAATATATGAAAGCTCATGGAACTCTTTAAAGTTGGATTTGTATCAGTACGTCTGGTTGACATCATTGATATCACCATCGTGGCGTTTTTATTTTACAAGATTTATGAAATACTCCGGGGTAGCCTGGCTCTTCGTGGGCTGAGTGTATTAATATCAATATTTTTCGTATGGAAAATAGTAGAATTACTGGATTTTGTATTGCTCAAATCCATACTGGATGAGTTTTTGGGATTGGGAGCCATTGCGTTGGTCATCATCTTTGCTCCGGAAATACGTAAATTTCTAACAGTTTTGAGTACCAACTCGTTGTTGGATAGATTACTAAGACCAATATATTCCAGGACAGATATGGACGATACCAACCGTGAGATTGTGGGTGCATTGAAGGATTTACGGGCTTCGGGTTATGGTGCATTGATCGTATTATTGGGTAGCGACCCCTTGTGGGATATTCGCGAAACGGGCGACAAGATCAACGCTGATATTTCAGCAAGGCTTATCGTTACCATTTTTCAGAAAAATAGTCCGCTCCATGATGGAGCCATGATCATGACCAATAGCAAGATTGTTGCGGTAAGAGGAATCTTGCCCATTAGTGAAGATTCAAGTATTTCACCAGAATTGGGCATGCGACATCGTGCAGCAATAGGGGTATCAGAGATAAGTGATGCCCTGGTGATCATCGTTTCGGAAGAGCGCAGAGAACTATCCCTGGCATCTGGGGGGGACCTTAGGCGCAATGTGGATTATAATGAGATCGAAGAAGCAATACAGATTCATTACAGAAAGATTATCAATAGTTCAAGCCAAATACATGCTACATGATGAAGATTGCTGTAGAGGGCATCAGGGTACATGGTTATCACGGTGTTTATGAAATAGAACAACAGGAGGGAAACGAATTTGAAATTGACGTATACCTGTTTATGCAACACAATAAAGCATTGGAATCTGATCTGCTGGATCAGACGGTGAATTACCAGGACGTATATGACATCGTACTAGAGAGAATGCAGTTGAGGGTAAATCTATTAGAGCATCTTTGTCATGAAATAGGACAAAAATTACTCGATAAGTATGATTCTGTGGAAAAAGTGTGTGTTAAGGTAAGTAAGCTGAAACCTTTATACATGGAAAAGTGTAAAAAAGCTACGGTAGAATTGACTATGTTTGGTAAAAAAATTGGTCTCAACAAATATTAATAGTAGATTCGCTATTCAATAATTGAAGGCGATGTGGCCGAGTGGCTAGGCAGAGGTCTGCAAAACCTTTTACGGCGGTTCGAATCCGCCCGTCGCCTCATCTCATCTTCAAGCCACTAAAACCGTTTTAAATAGTATCTATTCTTACATACTATTATACTGTTCAAAGTTTCTTTTTTCCCGTTCCACGCTACTCAGTAGGATAAAAAGTAAAAAAAATCTTCTTTGTCACAGCATAACTGACATTTAACATAGCATTAAATGCTATGTGTCATCGTGATTAGATGACACATATCGTTATAATATAAAATAAATATAATCATTTATTGATGATTATAACTAGTAGTAGGATGATATTTTTTTAAAATTTGGTCTAATTATTGAAATTCATTACATCTTTTAAAATTTGGCGAAAAAAATTTCGTTAAATAAATAAAATAGAGACTCTAATTTTAGGAATATTTGATATTCATAATTAACAGAGAAGTCTCATTTAAAGGACTTCATGCATTACTGGAATAAAAGATCAACGAAAAAAGGAAAAGGAAAGCAAAATTTAAGTCCTAGGAGGTATATGAAAAACGTATTACAATTATTATCAGCACTGTTCCTTAGCTCTTTTGCAATAGTCGTGTATGCACAGCAGACTAACGATGATAGGTATAAAAATATACCTTCTAATTTGTATGAGCAAAAAGATAAGTATGATGCGGGTGAATATTTGTTTCCGCCCCGTCCCAAAAACAACTGGTCGATAGGTGTGAAAGGTGGATATGCCTTTATATCAGGCGACGTGAGTGCACAGCCTGGATATGGGCTGGCATTTGATGTACGCAAGGCATTGGGGCATGCTTTTTCACTGCGATTTCAAGCAGGATATGGGGTTACACGTGGATTGAGTTACAAGCGAGCCATTGGATATTCTAAAACAGACTTTAACAATCCCTGGAAAAGTTTGTACGAACCTGAAAATGGCGGAAATTTCCCACTCGTATTCTACAATTTCCGCATGCGCTATCTGGATGCTGGTATTCAGGGGTTATTTAATATCAACAATGTAAATTTCTACAGAGAGCAGAGTAATTGGAGTATTTATCTCGGTGCTGGAGTAGGTTTAATGGGATATCATACAAGCCTAGATGCGCTGGATGCCAATGGTAATCCCTACGATTTTACAGTAATATCTGGCCTTAACAATGATCCTTCCAACCCCGCCGTAGAAGGAAGAAGAGAAACACTGGATGCGCTAAAGAGTTTGCTTGATGGTGAGTATGAGACTCGAGCAGAGTCTCACAGTGATGAGGAAGGTCTGAGTCTAGGTAATGATACCCTGACAATAAACCCCATGGTTAGTTTGGCTTTTGGTATCAGATATCGTCTCGGAAGAAGGGTAGAACTCGAAATTGAGCACCGGGTGGGCATTACCAATGATGACCTATTGGATGGACAAAGATGGCAGGAGACTGGAACCTTAACTCGTGATTTTGATATCTATAATCATACGACCTTAGGGTTACATTTCCGTCTTGGAAAAGGAGAGGAGTCGCTATGGTGGTCCAATCCACTGACCAATATTTACAGTGATGTAAAAGATGCTAAAGATATTGTAAGCCGTTTTACCGATGACATGGATAATGATGGTATTCCCGATCTGTATGACAAAGAACCCGATACGCCAGAAGGAATGCCCGTAGATGTACAAGGTAGAACGCTGGACAGCGATGGAGATGGATTTCCAGATCATGTGGATGATCAGCCCTACACACCCAGAGGATGTGAAGTGGATAGCAGAGGAGTTGCACTGGATAGTGATGAGGATGGTGTCCCAGACTGCTATGATAAAGAACCTGGTTCCCCCCCTGGTGCGCTCGTTGACGCAAAAGGTATCACAATCAATATGACAGAGCTTAGCAATGGACAAGGCGGAGGTGCAGTAGCTGATCAGCCCTGCGTGTTGCCGATTATCTACTTTGACCTGGGGAGAGATAATATAAAACCAGATTTTTACCCTGAATTGTATTATGTCGCACAACTGATGAAATCCAATCCTGGTCTTAAAATCATAGCTACAGGACACGCAGATATAAGAGCAGGCTCAGATCTCAATGTAGACCTATCCCAAAGAAGGGTCTCTAATGCAGTGAACTTCCTCGTTGAAACATATGGAATCGATCCTGGCCGGTTTGAAGTAGAATATAAGGGCGAAGCTGAGAACCAGATCCCAGGTCTACCAGAAAATTATAACCAGAAAATGGAACCCCTGCATACAGTCAACAGACGTGTGGAGTTTGATTGTATTAACTAAGAAGCAGATTTAAATATAGCTCAGGGCTTAAAACGGGAAGTCTCGATAGTTGACTTCCCGTTTTTACTATTTTCAAAGATTGCGTACTTAGATGGTGGTATCTATAAATTTCATCTCTTTTTAATGGGGGGTTTTTGACAGTAATTTTTCATAATAGAATTTATGAGAATGTATTTTTTTTTGGTTCATGCAAAACTAACTTTGTGTAAAACTTAGTGTCAGCGCTATATGATAAAAAATGACTTGTTACTTAGGGTGGCTCATGGACAACCCGTAGAGCGTCCTCCCATATGGATCATGCGGCAGGCAGGAAGATATATGCGTGAATACCGGGAAGTGAGATCCCAAGCAGGCAGTTTTAAAGCTATGATTGAACATCCCGAGTGGGCTGCTGAGGTTACGATGCAACCCGTGGAATTGATCGGTGTGGATGCAGCTATCATTTTTTCTGATATTTTAGTACTTCCCCAGGCTTTAGGTCTTGATTACTATATGGTTCCGGGAAAAGGTCCTGTCTTTGACCAACCAATCAGAAAAATTCAGGATATCGATCAACTTCGATCTGTGGAGTGGGCTACGAATCTGGATGATACCTATAAAGCCTTGAGTTTGGTTCGCAAAACGCTCAACGATAGCGTGCCTTTGATAGGATTTGCAGGTGCTCCCTGGACGATATTTTGTTACATGGTCGAAGGAGAAGGTTCCAAGACTTTCTCGCACGCCAAAAGATGGCTGTATGCAGAACCTCAGGCAGCGCATAAATTACTTGAAAAAATCACTAAGGGCACTATTCATTATTTGAAAGGGCAGATTAGTGCAGGGGCACAAATCGTAAAAATATTTGATTCCTGGGCAGGAATTCTTTCCCCGGAAGCTTTTTATGAATTTGCACTTCCATATATCAAACAGATATGCGAAGAAATCCAGGAAGTACCCAAAATCGTTTTTTCCAAAGGAGCCTACTACGCCTTTAAAGAACTGGCTAAGCTCGATTGCCATATCATAGCGTTAGATTGGCAGACTAGCCCCGAATATGTAATGCCCCACATGGATGGTAAAGCGCTACAGGGGAATCTAGACCCTTGCGTGTTGTACGCTGATCCTGAAACGATCAGGAAATATACGATCAATATGATGGGTAAATTTCCACCGCAAAAGCATGTGGTTAATCTGGGCCATGGCATTTATCCAGATATATCACCAGATCACGTAAGAATTTTCGTCGAGACTGTGAAATCTTATTATTATTAACCTAATGGCTTGAGCCCGGTTAGATAATAAATTATAATCAATTTGATTAATAGGAAATTTTTTCATATCAATATGATCGGCAAATTGTATTGTGTATCAAGTACAATCGGTGCATTTAACAGTAATACAATTTTTGCGTATAATAAAGTAATTTAAGTATAATACAATATACATATTAAAATTTATCTATGAGTACAGCTACTGTTTCACAAAGAATTACAAAAGAATATCTGCATAATATCCTGAAGCAAAGGATTTTGATCCTGGATGGAGCGATGGGTACCATGATACAGAAGCACAAGTTAGAAGAGGAGGACTTCAGAGGTGATCGTTTTAGGGATCATCCGGGACAACTCAAAGGAAACAATGATTTATTGTCAATTACTCAACCCGAACTGATCAAGGATATTCATCGTGAATATCTCGAAATCGGTTCAGATATTATTGAGACCAATACCTTCAGTAGTACTTCGGTAGCTATGGCGGATTATCACATGGAGGACCTAGTGTATGAGCTTAACTATCAATCGGCCAAGATAGCCAAAGAAGCTGCTAATGAATATACGGCCTTAAATCCCGATAAACCACGGTTTGTGGCGGGTGCCATAGGGCCTACTAATCGAACGGCTTCACTTTCTCCAGATGTTAATGACCCAGGGTATAGAGCTGTGAGCTTCGATGACTTGGTGGAAGCTTATTACGAGCAGGTAAGAGGATTGATGGAAGGAGGAGCTGATATTCTGTTGATCGAGACGGTATTTGATACCCTTAACTGTAAGGCAGCCTTATATGCCATAGATAACTATGTAGAAGAGATGGGACATCGTATTCCCACGATGGTATCTGGTACGATCACAGATGCCAGTGGCCGTACACTTTCGGGACAGGTCGTCGAAGCCTTCTGGATCTCGGTTGCTCATGCAGATTTGATGAGTATAGGTCTTAATTGTGCTTTAGGAGCAAAGCAATTGAAACAATATGTAAAAGATTTATCGCGCATAGCAACTGTGCCCATAAGTGCTTATCCCAATGCCGGGCTTCCCAACGAGTTTGGTGAATATGATCAATTGCCAGATCAGATGGCTTCGCTACTGAAGCCTTTTCTGGATGAAGGATTGATCAACCTGATCGGAGGATGCTGTGGTAGTACTCCTGAACATATTAAGGCGATCGCCGATATTACCAAAGATACAACTCCCAGAGAAGTACCCGATTTGCCTTATTTACCTAATTTCAGTGGTCTCGAACCGCTGATTATTACCAAAGAGACCAATTTTGTCAATGTAGGTGAAAGGACTAATGTGACGGGTTCCAAAAGATTTCAGAGATTGATCAAAGAAGGGGACTATGACGAGGCACTTTCCGTAGCAAGACAACAGGTAGAAGGTGGTGCGCAGATTATCGATGTCAATATGGATGAAGGGATGCTTGATTCCAAGGAAGCGATGGTTAAGTTTCTCAACCTATTGGCTGCGGAACCAGATATCTCTCGTATACCTGTGATGATCGACTCCTCCAAGTGGGAAGTGATTGAGGCTGGCCTGAAGTGCATTCAGGGAAAAGGAGTCGTAAACTCAATCTCTATGAAGGAGGGAGAAGATATATTTATTGAGCAAGCCAACAAAATCAGAAAATACGGCGCTGCAGTAGTAGTTATGGCTTTTGACGAAAAAGGTCAGGCAGATACATTTCAACGTAAAATCGAGATATGTGAACGGGCTTACAGGATTTTGACTGAAAGGGTGGGTTTCCCGCCCAATGACATCATCTTTGATCCCAATATTTTTGCGATTGCTACAGGGATTGAGGAACACAACAATTATGCAGTTGACTTTATCGATGCTACTCGCTGGATTAAAGAAAATCTACCAGGAGCGATGATTAGTGGAGGAGTGAGTAATGTGTCCTTTTCATTTAGAGGGAACAATGCAGTACGGGAAGCCATACACTCTGTTTTTCTATATCATGCTACCAAAGCAGGTATGGATATGGGGATTGTTAATGCCGGAATGCTTCAGGTTTATGAAGATATCCCCAAGGATCTATTGGAGCGAGTAGAGGATGTCGTTCTCAACAGACGTGAAGATGCGACAGAGCGACTGCTAGAATTTGCCGATACTGTAAAACATACAGGAGGAGCCCGAGAGAAAAATGATGAATGGAGACAGCTTCCGATCCAGGAAAGATTATCCCATTCATTAGTGAAAGGAATTGTATCACATATAGAAGAAGACACTGAAGAAGCCCGCCAAATGTTTGCCAGGCCTTTGGAAGTAATAGAAGGTCCTTTGATGGATGGTATGCGTGTGGTGGGAGATCTGTTTGGAGAAGGAAAAATGTTTTTACCTCAGGTGGTCAAGAGTGCAAGAGTAATGAAAAGAGCAGTAGCCTATCTATTGCCATATATGGAAGAGGAAAAACAGGAAGGGGATAGAGATAATGCAGGAAAAGTATTGTTAGCAACAGTTAAAGGGGATGTACATGATATTGGAAAGAATATTGTAGGTGTTGTATTGGCATGTAACAACTACGAGGTGATAGATATGGGAGTAATGGTTCCCCTCGAAAAGATTCTGGACACTGCAGAAAAAGAGCAGGTAGACATTATCGGATTGAGTGGACTGATCACCCCATCACTTGATGAAATGGTGTTTGTAGCTGAGGAAATGCAAAAAAGAGGCTTTAATCTTCCACTCCTCATTGGAGGAGCGACTACTTCTCGTATTCATACAGCAGTGAAAATTTCACCCCAGTACGAGGGACCTATCGTACACGTACTGGATGCTTCCAAGTGTGTACCCGTAGCAAGTAAACTGCTTAATGAAGACGAAGCATTGAGGAAAGGCTATGAGCACGAAGTAAAGGTAGAGTATGATAAACTACGCGAGGGACACTTCTCCAGACAAAAGGCCAAGAATTACCGAAGCCTGAAAGATGCAAGATCTAACAAATACCAGGTTGACTGGAAACAGCCTGTGGCAAAAGAACCTACATTTTTGGGAACTAAAGTGTTTGATAACTATGATCTCCGGGAAATTAGTCAATTTATCGACTGGACTCCCTTTTTCTACACATGGGAATTGAAAGGCAAATATCCCAATATTCTCGATGATGAAGTAAAAGGAGAAGAAGCCAGGAAGTTGTTTCGCGATGCTCAGGAAATGCTTGATGAGATCATTGAAGAAAAATGGCTGACTGCACGGGCAGTTATCGGGTTCTATCCAGCAAATACTGTGAACGATGACGATATTGAAATATATACAGATAATACTCGTACAGAGGTATTAACGAAGTTTTTCAATCCTCGTCAGCAGACTGAAAAGCGCAATGCACCGAATATCAGTCTGGCAGACTTCTGTGCCCCCCAAGAATCAGGTCAAAAGGACTTCTTAGGTGGATTTGCTGTTACCACAGGTATCGGAATCGAAGCGCACCTCAAGCGATTTGAGGCAGAGCATGATGATTATAACAGCATTATGCTCAAGGCACTGGCAGACAGATTGGCAGAAGCCTTTGCCGAGTTGATGCACAAACGTGTGAGAACAGAATTTTGGGGCTATTCGCTAGATGAGTCCTTCTCCAATGAGGATCTTATTCGGGAAGCTTATGCAGGTATACGTCCTGCACCAGGATATCCTGCCAATCCCGATCACACTGAGAAAATTACCTTGTTCAAGTTACTGGATGTAGAAAAAAATACCGGAATATCTCTGACCGATAATCTGGCCATGTATCCGGCTTCGTCAGTAAGTGGATTGTATTTTTCACATCCAGAAGCAAGATATTTTGGGATTGGAAAAATGACTAAAGAGCAGGTAGGAGATTATGCGAAGCGAAAGGGATACACCCTCAAAGAGATGGAAAGATGGTTGGGAGCCAATCTGGCCTACTAATTTTGGAAACGATATTTTTGCCAGAGGAAGTCGATGCTTAAGACTTCCTCTTTCCTTTTTGTAACGAACACTTGCCCGATCCGTTTTAATGACCATATTGAACCTATTTTTTCCTAACATCTCATCAAATGCTATGAAACAACTGATAGAACGTCACGCGCTTTCGCTGACCTTTATCCTTTTGCTTCTATTTAGTATTGGGTTGGTCGTTTTCAGAATCCAATATACTGATACGCTATATTTTGCTTTTTTGCTGTGGAACTTATTTCTGGCGATTGTTCCATTTATGATCATTAAGCTCAGGTATATTTCTTCAAACAAATTGTGGACCATAGGATGTTTTGTCATGTCGTTGCTGTTCTTACCCAATTCTCCTTATATCGTTACGGATCTGTTTCACATACGGCCTAGGGAAGAAATGCCCATCTGGTTTGATACACTCATGATATTTTCCAGTGCCATGAGTGGTTTAATTTTGTTTTATGCGGCGCTATTTGAAATGGAACGCATTTTATCCAAAAGGTGGGGATTTCCTGGCATATTGAGTATCGTTTTTCTCAGTGCATTTGGGATTTATCTGGGGAGATACCTTAGATTTAATAGTTGGGATATTGTATTCGACCCTGGGATGATTTTTAACCAGATCATTGAAATACTGACTCATCCTGCTGCCTACCCAGGTACATGGGGTATGACTTTATCCTATGGAGGACTACTGATGATCGGCTATATCATTCTGAAAACAATCATCAAGAATGCGCAAATTTATGACCAGTTATCCACATCTGTGTAAGTAAATTCTTTTGATATACGCCTTCTGCTCACTATTTTAGTGTGATGAGAAATGAAGTCCTCAATCCTCATGCTTCCTCTGGTGATGAAGAAAAGCAACTTCGTCCGCAACTACTTACTGATTTTACCGGTCAACTCAAGATAACAGATAATTTGAAAATCTTTATTGAGGCTGCCAAAATGCGGGGAGAAGCATTGGATCATGTATTATTGCATGGGCCTCCGGGATTGGGTAAGACTACTTTGTCATTTATTATCGCCAATGAATTGGGGAGCGATATCACGACCACTTCTGGTCCCGTTCTGGAAAAACCAGGAGACCTGGCTGGGCTTCTCACCAATCTCGAAATGGGGGATGTACTTTTCATAGATGAGATACATCGTCTCTCCCCTGTGATCGAAGAATATCTCTACTCTGCCATGGAAGATTTCAAGATCGACATCATGGTGGAGACCGGTCCCAACGCTCGAAGTATTGAGATTGCTCTGAATCCCTTTACCTTAGTAGGAGCCACTACTCGTGCTGGATTGCTCACTTCCCCGATGCTCGCCCGTTTTGGGATAAATGCAAGGTTGGAGTATTATGATGCAGATACCCTGCAAAAAATCCTGATTCGTTCTGCTGATGTCTTGCAGGTGGATATTGTAATAGATGCCGCTATGGAGATAGCTCGGAGGAGCCGAGGTACTCCCCGCATCGCCAATCGTTTGCTCAGAAGGAGCAGAGACTTTGCTCAGATAAAAGGAGATGGAGTGATCGATCTCAAGATCGCCCAACTCACACTGAATGCCCTTGAAGTAGACGAATCCGGTCTCGACGATATGGACAACAAGATCCTGTTGACCATTATAGACAAGTTTAAAGGAGGCCCCGTGGGCCTTAATTCGATTGCAGCCTCTGTAGGAGAAGAAGCGGATACGATCGAGGAAGTCTACGAACCTTATCTGGTGATGGAAGGATTCATCAAGCGTACTGCAAGAGGCAGAGTAGCTACCGAACGTGCCTTCAAGCACTTTGAACGATTTCCCGGAGGATCACAGGACACAAATAAGCCTGCTTTATTCTGATCGGGATATCTTAGAACAGTTCACCAGGATTTAGTTATTTTTGGAAATTCCTTCCATGGAAAACTATAAGCAGCAATTTACATACTTCTCTTATATTTCATATAAACCTAATTACGTCTTCAAATAACGTCTTATGCACCTCACCTGTAGCGCATTATGGATATATCTGACAGCAATCTGCTGCTTTTGGGCCTGTCAGATGCCCAAATCCTCGTCCGAGAAGCTTTCTCCCAATATCGTCATCATCCTTGCGGATGATCAGGGCTGGGGCGATCTGAGCCTGAATGGAAACCCTCTAGTGGAGACTCCAAACATAGATGCTATTGCAGCCAGTGGAGCAGTACTAGAGCATTTCTATGTCAGTGCTGTTTGCTCCCCTACACGTGCTGAGATGCTCACTGGACGTCATGCAGCGAGGGGTGGGGTATACAGCACTTCTGCAGGCGGAGAACGTTTGGACCTGGATGAGGAGACCTTTGCAAAGGTTTTTCAGGAGGCAGGATACGCTACAGGCGCTTTTGGCAAATGGCACAATGGTATGCAGTATCCTTATCACCCTAATGCCAGGGGATTTGATGAATTTTTGGGATACTGCTCTGGTCACTGGGGAAGCTATGTAGATGCTATGCTGGAACACAATGGGGAATGGGTGCAATCTGAGGGATATTTGACAGATATATTGACAGGTAAGGCTATTGAGTTTATGGAGGCTCATCAGGGGAAACCTTTTCTGGTGTATTTGTCACTCAATACCCCGCATAGCCCCATGCAAGTAGTAGCCCCCTGGTGGGAAAAGTTTGAAACGGCTGAGTTGCCTGAGCACAGATATAGCGAGCGCGAATATGTCGACCATAGCCGAGCGGCTTATGCTATGACCGAAAATATTGACTGGAATGTGGGTAGGGTAACAACAACACTGGAAAAGCTGGGAATGAAAGAGAACACTATCGTTATCTATTTTTCTGACAATGGACCGAATGGCTGGCGCTGGAATGGAGGAATGGAAGGGATCAAAGGGAGTGTTAACGAAGGTGGTGTGCGGTCGCCCTTTATCATTCGGTGGCTGGAAAAAATAGCCGCAGGTAAACGAATAGCGGACATTACAAGTGTAAGGGATCTCTTTCCTACACTGCTGGAGTTTGCAGCTATTTCCTACACGCCACAAAAACCCTTGGATGGCAAAAGTATTGCCCCGTTGTTGCTAGAGGTCGATCCAGCATGGGAAGAGCGCCTGCTGATAAACCACTGGCGGGACAGAACCAGTATCCGCAGCCAGCACTTCCGGCTGGATCCCGATCAAAAATTATTTGATATGGATAACGATTCGGGGCAGACAGAGGATGTTTCTGCTGATTTTCCAGAAATCTACACCAAAATGATATCAGCAAAGGAAGATTGGGAGCGTACTATTTTATTCGAATTACCTGAGGAAGATAACCGGCCTTTTCCGCTGGGTCATCCGGATTTTGTATATACCCAGCTTCCTGCCCGTGATGGCATCGCCCATGGCACGATAGAGCGATCCAATCGCTGGCCCAATTGTTCCTTTTATACTCACTGGACAAGTGTGGAGGATAGCATTACCTGGGAGATAGAAGTTCTTTCTAGAGGTACTTATTCGGTGGAATTGTTATATACCTGTAAACCAGAAAATGTGGGGACTATACTTGCATTACGTGCACAGGATGCCTTGATTAATATACCTGTCATAGAAGCCTTTGACCCACAGCTTAGGGGTATGGAATACGACAAATTCGAGCGCGGTGAATCCTATGTAAAAGATTGGGCAAGCCTGGATATGGGGGAAATACAGCTTAAGCCTGGCATCCAAAACCTCACCCTCAAAGCTACGGATATTCCCGGTGAGGCTTCTATTGACTTTCGTTTGTTGATGGTGAGGCGAGTAGAATAGCGCATCGTATTTATAAGTACCAGCAAGCCGATGGATCAACAGTTACCTACCGCCATTGACTCAGACTACTGTCATAATACCTGATCAATTGCTGGTCTTCCAGTTGATTGAGTTTTACAGGTATTTCCTCTGTCTCAAGATCAAACACAAACATGCTGTTGATCATATCCTGATGTAAAAACTTCAGGTTTTTTGAGTTAATTTTTTGTTGAATAAGCTTCACAAATGGGTCAGCTTCCGGTATGTCACGGACATGTGTATCGCTTTGAGGAACAGAGATACTCACATTGAACCCCCATATTCCGAATGAGGGTATGTAGGACTGGTAGGCATAGGTGTAAGGAAACTGGGACTCGAGAGTCTGATGTATACACCAGAAAGCTCTTCGGGCAAAGTAAGGTGAAGTGGATTGGGTGACAAAGGAACCGCCTGTAGAGAGGCATTTTTTTATTAATCCATAAAATTCCTGGCTGTACAATTTACCCAAAGAGGGATTATTGGGATCAGGTAAATCTGTGATAATCACGTCATAAAACTCAGTTGCTTCCTTGACAAAGTTATATGCGTCCCGATTGATGATCGTCACTTTGGGATGATTGAGTGCTCCTTCATTTATCTGTGTGAAGAGCGGATGCTTTTGCCCAAGTTCTGTAACTACTGGATCGAGATCTACAACAGTGATGGCTTGTACCTCAGGATAGGTTAATATTTGCTTGACTGCCAGACCATCTCCTCCTCCCAATACAAGTATTTTTTCGGTTCTCAGTGCCAGATTCATGGGTATATGTACCAAGGGTTCGTGATACCTGTGTTCGTCGCGGGAGGAAAACTGAAGATTTCCGTCCAGAAATAATCGCGTATCATTGTTCCATCTTGTCAATGCAATACGCTGATAAGATGACTGGCGGGATAGCACAATTTCATCCTGATATAAAAACTGCTCAAAAAACCCCAGGAGTTGAAAGGAAAATAAAAATCCAATCAACAACATAAGTAGTCCTGCAACCCCGGAAGACATGAGGAGAGAGTACTTACGGATATTTTCTCGAAACTGCCAAGTATTCATGATAGCAACTCCTACGTTGAGCATGCCTACCAAAAATGCAGTTCGCATAGTTCCAAATGTAGGTAACAGCACAAGCGGAAATAAAAGTGAAGCGATCAGTGCGCCTAGATAATCAAAGGACAGCACATTTGCCAATGCTTCACGGAGTGTATCATACTTCCGTACAATCCGTGTCAGGATAGGAATCTCTACCCCGATCAATATTCCGATCAACGCAATCACCAAAAAAGTAAACAGATAGAAATAGGATGTCATCGAAAAAGCCATATAAAGGATAATCGAGGAAAATCCACCTGTGATCCCTAGCCAAAGTTCAAATCCGATAAACCATTCGATCAGGTTGCCTTTGATAAAGCGCGATAGAAATGATCCTACCCCCATGAAAGAAAGGAACAGGCCTATTGTGATGGAAAAATGTAGTATACTGCTGCCTTGAAAATAACTAGTCAGTGTACTAATAAGTAGTTCATAAAGCAAACCGCATATCGCAATAATGAATACCGATACCAAAAGTATACCAACCTGTTTACGCATGAGCCTACTCTTCTACCTCAATTCCCAGGGGAGCAAGCTCTCCCATGCCTTTTCTCAGCAGTACAATATTATCTAGTCCTTCACTGACGTCGATAACCGTACTGGGATAGATATTTCCATAACCTCCATCGATGACCATATCTACTTTGTTTCCAAATTTTTCATGTATAAGCTCAGGGTCTGCAAAATATTCCCAGGAGTCACCGTTATCGGGTTGCATCAGACTGATAGATGCTATAGGGTTTCCCAGCCATTTGACAATCTCCGTAGGAATGGGATGATCTACGATCCGGATGCCGACGGTGTTTTTGGTCTGAAAATGCTTAGGGATCTTTTTAGAAGCCTGTAAAATGAAGGTATAAGGTCCCGGAAATGCCTGTTTGATGATCTTGTATAAAGGAGTACTTAATTGATTAGTATATTCTCCTAGGATTTTCACACTTTCACATACACAAGTAAGATGGGCCTTTGCTGGATCGAGATTCTTGAGTCTACAAATTCGCTCTACAGCTTTTTTATGCTGGATATCACACCCCAGCCCATATACGCTATCTGTTGGATAGATAATGATTCCACCCTCTTTCAGACAGTTAACCACTTTTTGAATTTTCTCAAATTCTGGATTTTCAGGATTGATCTTCAACAACATATTCAATCTGTTAAGTGTGTACGCTAATCTTATGAAATTAAAATTATTAAACCAAAATAAAAAGCGGCCTCTCAAAAGTAAATTGATACAGAATATCGTTGAAAATGAGGGAATTATCTCTGAAAACAGGGGTAAAATATATGAGTTTTTAAAAATTGGCGAAATATTTTAAGAACGATAGAAACAAACAGCGTGATAAGTGGTCCCATGAGGACTATCCAGCGCGAGGTCCATACCCATCTATGTCACCTTTTTGATTCCAGTGTACAGGTATCTCTTTGGGAATGGAAGACCAGCTTAGCGCCGTTACGATGAGCGGAATAATGGTGAGAAGGATTGTAATCCAGTTGGATCTGATCCAACCTGGATTTCCAGATTGTTGATTAGCCATAATTATACTATGTTTGATTTTTTAATGACATAATCCACTGTACAAGTTCCTCAAATACAGATAAATTGAGTGAATACATGATATACCGCCCCATAAATGCTGATAATCGTTATTTACTTAAGTTTTCTATGCAAAGATTATCTTATTCTGTTCTGTTTCCGGCTGTATATTGGAATAATACTATAGTTTTTCTGGTTCTGGGAATCATCTTGATATGTTTTCAGGGAAGTACTCCCCAAAAGTTGAATAAAGAACCTGTATCCATCTTTTATGTCTATGTATATGATCTTGAAGAACCATCGGTACATGATGTGATCTCCCAGAAGGTACAAAAAATAAGGTACAGACTTCACTGGCTGGATGCCATCACAGTAGAGGCTAATGATTCACAGGTTGGAGAACTCATGAAATTATCCTGTGTAGATACTGTCATCAACATGAGAGCAGATCTCTATAATGTTCATCATAGCCAAGCACTAAGTGGCAACTCCAATATTCAGAAACCCAAATGGGATACACTACTTGCACAGCAAAAAGCTTTGATGGAATTCGATGTTCTGGAAAAAAACGGATACACGGGTAAAGGTGTACGTGTAGCCATTCTTGATGCGGGTTTTAAACATGCAGACAAGCATCCAGCATTCAGGCATTTATTTGAAAATAGACAGATTGTGGGAACCAGGGATTTTTATCAAGGTGATAATCATGTATATCATCACGCTCAACACGGAACACAAGTTCTGGGCTGCCTTGCAGGTAAATATGGTGATCAATGGATAGGTGTCGCAAAAGATGCCCAGTTTCTCTTAGCCAGAACCGAGCACATCTGGTGGGAAAAGCCTGCAGAGGAAGACCACTGGATTGCTGCTCTGGAATGGGCTTACGACCAGGGTGCTCAGATTCTTTGTTCTTCCTTATCATTTACCTACAAGGAAGATAATTTTCAGCAGATGGATGGCAAGACACATCCTGTATCCTATGCTGCTGCAAAGGCTGTGGAAAAGGGAATGCTGATTGTCGTCTCCATGGGAAATGAAGGCAATAAATCCAGAATGTATCTGGGTTCTCCAGCGGATGTACCAGGGGTACTATCTGTAGGAGGATCATTACCTATGATCCCGATGCGCATACCTTTTTCTTCAACAGGTCCCAATGCGTTGAATGATATCAAACCCAATATTGCTGCTCCTGCTTATGTACTCACTACGAAAGGCAACCATAACTATGGAATAGGTGCAGGCACTTCATTCTCCTGCCCATTGGTAGCAGGACTGGCAGCATGTCTTTTAGAGCAAAATCCTGAAATGAACCCTGCTGAAGTCATAAGCCGTATAGAGTCATCAGGTCATTATTATCCATATTATGATTACTATATGGGATATGGAGTGCCTGAAGTATCACGGATCTTTGAGGAGAAGACAGCCCGTGTCGACACCTCGTTTCAAGTCAGTATGCGTGAGGATACCGTATTGGTGGTATTCAGCGTTCCCGATACCACGGGAAGTAGTTCTCAGGGGAAGGTCATATATTATCATCTGGAACATCCCAGGGGATACCTCAAATGGGCGTTTTACGATCTGATACCACCAGATTCACGGAGGTATGCTTTTAATACCCCATCCAGAGGAGGCATGATGAGAATCTGGTATGAAGGCTATCTCTATGAGCAAGTGCTGTTTGATAAGTGATGAGACGAAAATCAAAGGTTTTTTTATGGTTTATGCTTAATATTTTATGGTTTATGCTTAATATTAATAGACAGTCTATATTGCAGTACCACCATTTACTGTATACACGTTAGGTAAAAAAACCACAATCCTTTACACTTCTCATGAAAATAACCTTGAAAACTTTACATGCATTTTTTCTCTTGCTTTTATGTTGCAACGGTTCATGTGCCCAGGATACTATAGTAGTTGTGCTACATCCTATCTTAGGGTACGAGATCGACCAGATGGAGAAACGGGAACTCAAACTGTTTGAGATGATTCCCGATAAGGAGTATAGGGTCGGAAGCTTCTACATGCTCAAGGATAGCAGTTTGTATCTAAGGATTGACACCCAGACAGACAAGGTATTGAATATTCCATACAGCTGGGATAATTTTCGAATCTTGAAAAGCAAAATGGAAGGTAAGTCGATCATGTATCCAGGAGAGATTGCAGCGAGTAAAGAAGTAAGCGATGAAAAGGCCTATGTCATCCTTGAACTGGAAGGAGGGGGAAATATCAATGGTATGCTAAAGGAGGTGGGCGATGAATATGTGTTGTTGGAGTCAGAAGCTGGGGAGGTACAAATCAGGAAAACTCAGATTAAGAAACTATCATTTGCAGATGAAAGTATGTTCCAGAATGGGAAATATTGGTTTCCCAATCCCAATGATACTCGTTATCTATTTGGGCCTACAGCTTATACGCTGGAAAAAGGGGAGGGCTACTACCAGAATATATATGTGTTGTTTAATGCAGCTTTTGTAGGTATCACGGACAACTGGGATGTAGGGGGAGGATTAGAGTTAATTTCTACGCTTTCGGAGAATCCTATATTATTTGTATCTACCAAGTTGGGTTTCGAGGTTGTCAACAATTTTCATTTGGCTGGCGGAGCTTTTGTGG
The DNA here is from genome assembly GCA_964468435.1 of uncultured Bacteroidia bacterium. Lineage (GTDB taxonomy): Bacteria > Bacteroidota > Bacteroidia > J057 > J057 > JBCCTX01. The sequence goes on from CAYXVE010000022.1 coordinate 63,412, forward strand.
GTAATTTGGCGGGTTTTGATGTTCTGGATGACAATGAAATATTAGGTGTTTTTTATGGAGTAGGTACGTTTGGGAATAGGGAGGATCATATCTCATTGGGTCTGGGGTACGGGTTTTTCGAAGGAGAATTTACAGATCGTCCACAGATTACATTAAGTGGCATAAAACGAATATCCAGAAGGGTATCGCTGGTTTCCGAAAACTGGTTGCTACCTGTAGATGAGTATTTTGTGGCTTTTTCAGCAGGTGTAAGATTGATGGGGGATAAAACTACCTTTGATCTGGCTTTGATTAGAACATCTGAATGGGACGTAGAATTGCTAGCAGTACCTTTTCTGGGTTTTGTGTATAAGTTTTAGATCAGGTCTAGGTGTATAAGAGCATCTTGTGCGGCATTTTGTTCGGCCGTTTTCTTGTTTTTGCCTTCGCCTGTACCTAGTTCTGTTTCTCCTACTTTTGCGCGCATTTTGAAGGTTTTATTTCGGCCTTCGCCTTCTTCCGCAATCAATTCAAATTCCAGCTGACCGATTTTTTCGCGTTGAACATACTCGATGAGCTTATTTTTATAGCTAATGATCTGTTGTTCTACAGCATATAGTTGTATATGTGGGTCAATGATACGGCGATAGATAAATTTTTTAACTTTGTAATATCCGAGGTCTAGGTATAAGGCACCAATGAATGCTTCCAGCGCATCTCCGAACATGGATTCATTGATCTGGTTATTTTGTTTGTGGCGGATTAGTTCGTTGATTCGAAGCTTTTTACATATCTGATTAAGAGATTTGCGGTTAACGATTTTGGATCTCATTTCGGTGAGAAATCCTTCATCTTTCAGGGGATATATTTTGAAGAGATACTCAGCTATAACAGCATCTAGAATAGAATCTCCCAGAAATTCCAGCCTTTCATTGCATTCTTTAGCAATAACTACCTTATTTCTCGCTTTTTGGATGGAAGAACTATGAGTAATGGCGAGTTGATATAAAAATATCTCTTTAGGTGCATAACCGGATATTTGTCTGATTTGCCGAGAAAATGAGCGCGAACCAGAAAGGTAGACATTATAAAACTGCCGAAGCGTTAGCATATTTTATTCCCCGAAGACCTGAACAACAGGAATAATGTATAATAATTCAATTTAAACAGATTAAATATATGATGTTTTGATAAAATATCGAAATGTTAACTGATAAAATTATTCATCATTGTATCTTTTAAATAGCAAACAGGCATTATGGCCTCCAAATCCGAAGGTATTGCTGATCGCAACGTTGACTGTTCGTGGTATAGCCTCATTGAACGTGTAATTGAGATCGCATGCTTCATCTGGCTGGCTGAAGTTAATGGTGGGGGGAATTAGGTCGTGTTGAATTGCCATGATAGCTGCGATAGCCTCGACGGCTCCAGCGGCACCCAACAGGTGTCCTGTCATGGATTTGGTAGAGCTGATATTAACTTTGGAGGCATAGTCTCCAAATATTTGTTTGATAGCCAGGGTTTCACTGATATCCCCCAGAGGCGTGGAAGTTCCATGTACATTGATATAATCTACATCCTGAGGCAATAATCCCGCAGATTCAAGGGTAGAGGCCATAACTCTGGCTGCGCCTTCTCCGTCGCTTGAAGGAGCAGTGATGTGGTAGGCATCTGCCGACATTCCCAGGCCACCGAGTTCTGCATATATTTTGGCATTCCTTTTCATTGCATGGTCGAGATCTTCCAGGATGAGGCATCCACCACCTTCGCCCATGACAAATCCATCTCGGGTCGCATCAAAAGGCCTGCTTGCAGTTTTATACTCATCGTTATTCTCAGACAAAGCTTTCATCCCGTTGAACCCGCCCATGCCGATTTCATTGATAGCAGCTTCTGCTCCACCTGCTAACATGACATCTGCATATCCCTGCTGAATCAGCATGCATGCATCAATAATACAATTGCTGGCGGTAGCACATGCAGAGACACTGGCATAGTTGGGTCCTTTGAGTCCGTGTTTGATGGATATTCTGCCTGAGCCGATGTCAATGATCATTTTGGGAATGAAGAAGGGATTAAAACGCGGTGTACCATCGCCTTCTACAAACTTTTTGATCTCCTCGTAAAATACTGAAATCCCACCAATCCCCGAACCCATGATAACCCCGATCCGGTTGCAGTCTAAGTGATCGAGATTCATTCCCGAGTCAGCAATGGCTTCATCCGCTGCCACTATTGCAAAATGAGTAAAGGGGTCCATCTTTCTTGCTTCTTTCCGGTCAAAATACTCCAAAGGATCAAACTCCTTTACTTCACATGCAAACCTGGTTTTGAATTTACTTGCATCAAAATGTGTGATCAGATCTGCCCCACTCACACCTTTTGATAATCCATCCCAGTATTGAGCTACGGAATTGCCAATAGGAGTAACTGCACCTAATCCTGTTATGACAACCCTTTTTCCCTTCATTTAAGAGGTTTTGATGTTTTGTTCTAAGTATTTGATAGAATCGCCAACAGTAACAATTTTTTCGGCGGCCTCATCTGGAATGCTAAGCTTAAACTCTTTTTCGAACTCCATGATGAGTTCTACGGTATCGAGTGAGTCAGCTCCCAGATCGTTGGCAAAGCTTGCCTCTGGTGTTACTTCTGATGGTTCTACTCCCAATTTATCAACGATGATTTCAATGACACGATCTGAAATTTGAGACATTTTTCTTACTTTTAATAGAGTTAAACGTGTTGTCTAATATGTTTTTTTAAAAATTTGGCCAAATATAGTACTTTTTAGATTCATGCAAGATTATTCCAGGCCTTATTTTTAATTTATGGCTACATTGGCAATACTTGATGAAACGGAGATATATAACAGACCCATCCCCTCAGGGACAGACCTTTGCAATCGGCATTGCTTCTAATGAACCTATATGGAAAATTTGCTGGGAGATCAACCAATTATTCAGTACAAGGATGGTTAGGGTTTTTTCTGGCGATTATCCCGCCTCAGAGGACATTGTGGAGGAAAGGCCTCAGAAGAAAATGGAGGTAGAGCAACCCGCTAACATAGAAAGTGTATGTTATCATGATCTTGAGAGTCGGAAAGATCAAGATTTTTTCTTATTTAGGGGCGAGTTTGAATGGAAAGATTCCTCTTTGAAGGTACTTAGATATATATTTGTCATTAAGGATAATGGAAGAAAAGAGACAATAAGCATTGAAGAGATTCTGGAAACGCTTAACCGTTCAAAAGTCATTGTCATAGCAATCGATATTTCTCATATTCAAGATATTAACAAACTATTACCTTGAGTACAATCAATTTCCGAAGAACCAAAATCGTCGCCACACTCGGCCCAGCTTGCTCTGATAAAGAGACGCTTGAAAAGATGATAGAAGCCGGTCTCGACGTAGCCCGGTTGAATTTTTCTCATGCAGATCACGCAACTCATGAAAGGTCCCTCAACATCATACGGGAAATCAACAAGGACAAAAATTCCAACATCGCAATCCTGCAGGACTTGCAGGGACCGAAAATACGAATTGGATTGTTGAAAGAAGATATTCATATCAAACCCGGTGATATACTACACTTCCGTTCCGACCTAAAAGAGCAGCAGAAAAAAGTTGATCCCATCCCCATTATCTACGACACCTTCGCACAGGATGTCAATGAGGGAGATATTGTTCTGATCGATGATGGAAAAGTAGAGTGCAGGGTCAGTGCTACCGATCGCAACTACCACGTAGAACTCGAGGTGCTCTACGGCGAAGTTGTCAAAAGCCGGAAAGGGGTAAACTTCCCGATGACCAATATCTCTGTACCAACGATTACCGAGAAGGATTTTAAGGATATTGATTTTGCCATCAAACACGATGTAGAATGGCTTGCCTTGTCATTTGTACGTACAGCTGATGATATCAGGGTACTTAAGGAATTGATTCGCCTGAAAAATGGTACGAGCCGGATTATCGCCAAGATTGAAAAGCCCGAAGCACTCAAAAATGTTGATGAAATCATCCAGGCTTCAGATGCCATCATGATCGCTCGCGGGGATCTCGGTGTTGAGATCCCTATGGAAGAAGTACCGGCATGGCAGAAACGCATTATTAAAAAGTGTAATCTGCTTGGTAAACCTGTAATCGTTGCTACTCAGGTAATGGAATCCATGATCAATAATCCTCGGCCTACCCGTGCTGAGGCAAATGATGTGGCTAATGCACTGGTAGATGGGGCTGATGCAGTCATGCTCAGTGGTGAAACTTCCGTAGGCAAATATCCAGTAAGGGTAGTTGAAAGTATGAACCGGATTCTCGCCAGTGTAGAGAAAGAAGATGAAAGTATATATTATCGTTTCCTGGACAAGCCTTCTCCCGAAGCAGAGCCCCTAAGTTCTGCAATCATCACGACAGCCTGCAAACTGGCGATGGAAACAGATGCAAATGCTATCATCGGGATGACATATTCCGGCTATACGGCATTTCAGGTTGCCAGATGCAGACCCAAAGCTCATATATATGCCTTTACTCACAATCGTCCAGTACTCAATACCCTGAATCTGGTCTGGGGAATACGGGCATTTTACTACGACAAAAGCGAAGGGACAGATCATACGATCAATGACGTACAGGATATACTCAAGCAAAAAGGCCTGGTACAACCAGGAGATGTTATGATTAATACGGGAAGCATGCCTTTACAAGAGCAGGGGCTTACTAATATGATTAAAATTAGCAGGGTTAAGGGGAAAAAGATCTCCTAGACTTAATGGAAATTGTTTGGTAAAGGAGATTCTTACATCTATCCTTATATCTTAGTATATACATACATCAAAGTTTAGTATTATTTACTTAAAGGTATTTTCATGACTATTTCAGCGGTCATTATCACCAAA
>CAYXVE010000023.1:0-67091 GCA_964468435.1 uncultured Bacteroidia bacterium
GCTGAAAGAATAATACCTGGAACTTTCGGCAAAAGTACATTGTATTAGGCCAGAGCATTGTAGGCCCTCTTCATATCATCTCCATTGAAGAAGTACTATAATTTCAATTTCTTACATAGGGATCAGGCTTTTAGCCTGATCCCTTTTTTTCCTTCCCTCCACTCTCCTTATCTTTCTGGAAATTTCTCGTATGAAAGCTTATATCTTTATTTTCACATTTCTCATAGCGCTAACTACCAACATGCAGGCACAGGACAAGATTCAGGTCGTTATCTGGGATGAGCAGCAACCCGAACAAAGACAGGTATATCCCAATTTCCTCGGCAATGAACTCGCCGATGCCCTGGCTCAACATGAACGGCTCGAAGTGACCGCTGTCAAGATGGATGATCCCGACATGGGACTCTCCAAAGTAATGGACGAATCCTGTGATGTGATGATCTGGTGGGGACACCGCCGCCATGATGAGATTCCTCCTGAAATTGGGATAGAGATCATGGAAAAGGTCAAGGCGGGAAAAATGGACTTCATTGCGCTTCACTCTGCTCATTTTTCTACCCCTTTTATGGAATGTATGGCAGAAGTTACCCGCCAGCAGGTGGAAGCAACTTATCAGCCTTCCCCAGAAAAAAACATCGAAGTGGAGTATCTTCCCTATCGGCGCTACGCACCGAAGGATGAACTGGCCATGGCCATCGAACCGTGGGTACGTCCCTACAAATATCCCGATGGATCGGTCAACCTGATCGTACAACTCCCCAATTGCTGCTTCCCGGCATGGAGAGTGGATGGCAAACCCAGTTATTTCAAAACCCTGTTGCCTGATCATCCCATTGCCCAGGATATCCCAGAAGCATTTTCCCTGCCAGAAACCGAAATGTATTCCGAACCCTTCCACGTACCTGAACCCGATGAAGTAGTCTTTGAAGAATACTGGGATACCGGTGAATGGTTCCGCAGCGGTAGTGTATGGACCCTGGGTAAAGGGAAAGTATTCTATTTCCGTCCCGGACATGAAACCTATGATATTTTTGCAAGGAAAATTCCCATTAAGATTATTGAGAATGCAGTATTGTGGTTGGGAGGAGAATAGATAGTGAAGACGGTCTAACAACTTAGATCTTGCCTCTTAGCGAATCCCACTGATAACATAGTTCAATGTATCATGACCGTTAGCCGGATTTTCAAAAACACTTGTTTTATATTTGGGCGGCAGAATGATCCGCCGATCGATCATTTCTTTCAATATATCCACATAATCCAGCGAGGTCTTTCCAATCAGTAAATTTGTTAGTGATTTACCGGATTTAAAATAATGCCATACATCCCGAAATCCCCTTAGGTAAAGATAATCCTTGGTGAACCCCCCTCCGCGAAAAACTCTGGCAGCCAGATAAAATGCCTCTGTAATGTCCATTTTTCCCTCATCTACCAGAAATTCGAATATATGTACAAACTCATAACCCTGCCGCATCATGTATACTGCGATTACCCTCAACGCCAATTCTTTCAATCTCTTGATACCCATATTGCCTGAGAGATACTCACTCAGTACCGCCAGGCCTTCCTGCGTCAATGTGTTGATCGGTAGTCCGAGACGCATCAGCTGAAGGGGTTGACGGCGTGCGTTGACAGTGGTGAGCATATGCACGCCAATCTCATGTTGGGCAAGAGCCTCAACGCTCTGAGCAGAAAAATGGGCCCCACGCTTGATACGGACAAGTTTCTTGTTATTGAGAACCAACACTTTGGATACGATATTGGGGGTAATTTCAATCTTACACTCAAATCCATATTTACGAGCCATACGCTCAAAAACTGCTTTCACATCTACGTCCTGAACACGGTCTTCCTGTGCGGATGATGGGTATTCAGGCGCATACAACAGGTATCTTGCATTGGCGAGATCCCGCTCGTCAGGCTCTCCAAAGTAGCGCAGGGAGTTGTACATAAACTTATCGGTGCCGATAGTAGCTAGGATATCGGCCTTATCGCTATAGGCACTAATGACATCTTTGTAGAGGGTTTGTATGTTGATATCCCTGATCTTCTCCACGGGAAGCTGATAGAGCTTACGTTTAAATTCAAAAGGATCTACCGATATTTGCCTGTACCGAAACCTGGGATTGACTTTATAGCGGGCAGAAGTAAATCGCTTTCGTTCAGATTCGATATTGGCGGGATTGATATAGTTGAGAACCTCAAAATTTCGCGCAATGGCAAAAAGCCTTTTATCCAGTTCCAATATATTCTGATCCAGCTCCGAGGATAACAACTGATGCTTCTTAACAACTTTGAGATTGGTCTTAAGTTTAGTAAAGAAACTGGCAGTATTCAGAATCGCCTTTTTGAGTGCTTCCTGTAAGCCTGCAATGACCATGGGATAAGACTCGCCATTTCGTTCATCTACATATACCTTCTTGATCTCGGTAGCGAGCACCAAGGTATTGGCAAAATGCTCTGTGATGTATCTGAGTAGGTATCCATTTCCCTGAAAGACGTCATTAATTGCTGTCTGATTTTCGATATTAGGAAGCTGGATCTTCAAAAGCTCCTTGCGGAAATATTCGATATACCTGCTGTATTTTTGATTGTCCAGATTGATCGTACCCAGATTAAACAAAGGGACCATACGGTCCCATCTTCGGTAATTATATGAATGAACATCAAAGACCAGGCATCCGCCATAGCGAGATTCCAGATGCTCGATCAGTGCATAGATTACCTGATAAAATTGTTGATGAAGTCTCAGGCTTTCTTCCTTTTCTTCGGAAGGCAAAGGTTCTTTCCATACTTGTTTGCCCCAGGCATCTTCATAGACAGCCAGTTCTGGAGCCCTGTTCAGATCATAAGCAAAGCGGGAGTCCCTTGCATTAATGACAATTGGCAGCGCAGCAATAAACTCATCCGTATAAGGGTCTTCCTCATACCATCGTTCAAAGTCTGATAAAGCCATGTATAGCCTAAGAGAATCCCGCAATCTGCTACCTGCATGGATAGCTGCTCCCACATAAGGAAGATAGTCTACAATTTTAATATCAAAAGAACCATCCTGACACTGGGCTTCAAAGGTATCGCCTTTATGAATGCGTTTTACTATCTCTTCGGCAGAAAGTTTATGCATCTTCTACGGTTTTGCGAAACATCCTTTTGCGCTGAATCGCCGCTTCACGGTTATTAATGACCTGCTCGACAAAATCGAGGACTTTTTGCTGGAGCTTTACACGGTTAAACTTATTGATACGGGAGATCCCACCGGGACTGCACACATTCACCTCGATCAACTTTCCTCCAATAAGATCCAGGCCAACAAAATACAACCCATCTGCTACTAATTGAGGTCCTATCTTACTGCATAATACCTTCTCTGCCTTAGTCAACGTATGCTTCGTAGCAGAACCTCCTGCATGTACATTGGATCGTACATCATCACCCGAAGGAATGCGTCGCATGGACCCAATAGGCTCTCCATTGAGCATGAGAACTCTTACATCCCCTTTATCAGCGCCTTCCACATATTCTTGCATGATCACATAATTATCCGTCCCCTTGCCACTAATATAAAAGTCGAGCAAAGAACTGATATTTTGCATAGCTCCTTTTTCCAATACAATAACCCCACTTCCTCCAAATCCATCCAATGGCTTGAGTATCATCCTATTGTGATCTGACTCTGTGATGACGCGTTTGAGGTACTGTTTGTTTTTGGAAACATGGGTTACCGGGATTATTTCATTTTTAGGGTCGTAAAAGGCTGCGGTGTAAAGTTTATTATTAGCTTTTCTCAAGCCCTCCAGATCGTTAATAATGAATGAATCATATTTTACAGAATCCAGAAAATTGAGCATAATGGGATCTAATGGAGGATTAGTCCTAACAAAGATCGTATCGAATCCTGATATAGGTAGCATCTGCTCACGGAAAACAACGGATTTATAAAATTTTTCTACACTGTTCGGTACTTTTCCATTTAGCTCAATGATTTTACAAAAAGCTGAAGTCACACAATCTCTGATTGTTAAATTATTGGGATAAATAATGCCTACACGGTGTCCTCTGATTGCAGCCTCGTGTACAAGTCTAAGGGTTGAATCCGTAGCTGGCTCTACTTTTTCCCAAGGATACATCAAAAAGCCTATATTCATAAATAATAACTATATTCTTATATGCTACTTACATCAAAATTAATCAATCCCATATCAGATTCCTCAAAAAATTTAGGTTTTATTTTTTTCTACCAAATTCGGGCACCTAAACCATGTTTCATTTCAAAAGCTAGCTATTACGGTATTTCATTTAAACATACGTATTTAGACCACTACTGAAGTAACTTTCCTGATGGAGATTTGTCTGATTAAGACATTCTATCCTTTTTCTGTACTTATCGCGGTAAGTTCCTGTCTCGTTATAGATCAAGTAATTTGTAAACCGAACATTAAACATAGATGTTTTCGTGAAAGTCACACATTTCCACTACATAAACACCGCCTAAGCAATCATTTATATCCAGCGCTTTTTTCTGAAATACATCAGCATGGCAACTACCATTCCCAACATGACACTCCAAATGGTAAGATATCCATATTCCCATCTGAGTTCAGGTATATATTCAAAATTCATCCCATAAATCCCTACAATAAATGTCAGGGAAATAAAGAGTGTTGCGATGATGGTAAGAGTCTTCGTTACCTCACTCATTTGATGATTGATCAGGGTGAAATGAAGGTTTTACAGTATATTTCTACTAGTTCTGCTTCATTTTTATGTATTAATTCATGAGGTTTCATAGAATTACGTATCTTTCAAGTAAGTTCAACTGTAGCTAATTATAATCATATCAGGCAACCTAAAAACCCGGCTTTCATGCGACAAGCTAACATACATAAAATGTATTTTGCTCTTTTGTCCTGGCGAATCTGGTTTCTGGTCGTGGGATTTTCTCTAATCATGGCTACAATGGGCTGTGATTATGATGTGGATGAAGAATTTTATATTGAAACGAGTATTTCTTTTATACTTTTTGCAGATTCCAACTCACAGGATAAATCTATCCTAGCTATTGAAGATACAACCCTTACTTTCGACTGGCAAAAAAAAATAGGACTAAATACGAATTCTATTGGCGATCTGCAAGGCTCTGGCGCATACTTATGGGTTTCTGACATACAGCGTAATCGCATTTTAAAGATTGACCCAACGGCAGAGCGAGCTATTGAAATCTATGAGTTGGAAACCATTACGCCACATCTGATAAGCATAGGTGAAACTTATATACTGATCTCAGATACCACGACTACCAAGGCGGGATTTATTCATATTAACAAACAGGATATTTACACCAGATCTTTGACTAATATACCTGGTAAGTCTATCTATAGAAGTAACAAATTTTATCTGAAAACCGGCAACGACGTCATTACTATTTTTAATGAGCAAGCACTTTCCGCTACACATTCCCTCAAGTTAAATGGGATGATTAGGGACTTACAGATAGAAGATGAAAAATTTATTGTAGTATATACGTATCGAGAGCAAAATTCGGAAACATTGCAGGAGTCCAGAATCAATTACAATACAGATGCATTTACGCTAAAAGAAGCTGATACCCGGTTTAGGAAAGTCAGACATAGTCCTTATGCAGTAGCTAACTTTGGGAAGGAATATCTCGAAAACATTACCCTTGATTTTGATAGTAAATTATCTGTCAATAATTTAAATAGTGTATCTGATTTTGAGGTCGATTTTTTCGAATCGAGGTTATTTTTTTTGAGATCAGATTCTCTATTTAGTTACGCAATACCTCTATCTAATACAAGATTTCTGGGTAAAGTGAAGGGTAAAATGGCTAGATCCTGGTTCTACGAAGATTTTATAGGAAAATAGTCAATCTATTTTTATTAATTTGCATTGGCTTCTAACTGTGAAACGAAACATTTATGGCTTCAACTTCAGATATTCGAAATGGGTTAACTTTCAGATATAACGATGATATCTACACAGTCGTTGGCTTTCAACATGTAAAAATGGGACGAGGTAGTGCATTTGTTCGTGTAAAAATGAAAAGTCTAACTACCGGGAAGGTGATAGAAAATTCATTCAACAGCAGTGCAAAAATAGATGATATACGAGTAGAACGGAGAAAATTCCAGTATTTATATGATGAAGGAGTTACCCTGGTATTCATGGATACTGACACCTATGAGCAGATCAATATCAATAAAGATATGATCGCAGCCATGGATCTCCTAATGGAAGGCGAAATGGTTGAAGTACTATTTAATACGCAGGATGACATGCCATTAACTGTGGAAATGCCTCAATATGTCATCCGGGAAGTAACTTATACAGAGCCTGGAGTTAAGGGAGATACTGCTACAAACGCACTCAAGCCTGCCATGGTAAGCAGCGGAGCAGAAGTCAAGGTGCCCTTGTTCATCAATATCGGTGATAAGATCAAGATTGATACGGAATCCAAGTCTTATATAGAACGTGTCAAAGAATAAAACCTCACTCAATTCTCAGGGAATAATCCTTTTGCTGTATGGAACTCAAAGAAATTCAAGACATCCTCAAACTCGTTAATAAGACAAATCTGACAGAAGTAGAGATCGAAAAAGAGGGTTTTAAACTCAAAATCCGGCGCAAAGCACCGGAAAGCAATGTCATATACACAACTCAGGCTACTGCTCCCATTACCCAACAACCTATGCCCACTCGGCAGGTTATTGCTGATACAGGATCAAAATCACAGGAAATTCCCCAAACAGAATCAGTAACTGAACCAGATTCACAAAATGTATTTTCTTTCCGTTCTCCCATGATTGGCACCTTTTATCGTTCTTCTTCTCCAGATTCTCCCCCTTTCATTAAAGTAGGAGATATTGTACAGAAAGGTCAGGTCATGTGTATCATCGAAGCCATGAAATTATTCAATGAAATAGAATCTGAGGTTGAAGGTAAGGTAGTAAAGGTCTTATTGGAAGATGCCCAGCCTGTAGAATATGATCAGCCACTTTTTCTGATTGAATTAACAGCATAAACTATAATCCTAGGGAGGCCAAATATATGTTTAAGAAAGTACTGATCGCCAATCGTGGTGAAATAGCCTTACGTATTTTAAGAACATGCCGTGAAATGGGAATACATACAGTAGTGGTATATTCTACTGCAGACCGCGACAGCCTACATGTACGGTTTGCCGACGAAGCCGTATGTATCGGACCTCCCCCTAGCAATGAGAGTTATCTCAACATGCCCAATATCATCGCCGCTGCAGAGATCTGCGGTGTAGATGCTATTCATCCGGGTTACGGATTTCTGGCAGAAAATGCTGAATTTTCCCAGCTCTGCTCAGATCATGCAATCAAATTTATTGGTCCCAATGCAGAAGTCATCTCAAAAATGGGAGATAAGGCCACTGCGAAACAGACCATGGTCCGTGCTGGTGTACCTGTTGTACCAGGTTCAGAAGGGCTAATAGACTCTCTGGGAGAGGCTTATGAAGTGGCTGAGGAGATAGGCTACCCGGTGTTAATGAAGGCGACAGCTGGTGGTGGTGGAAAAGGTATGCGTCTGGTCAACGAAAAATCCGAGCTGGAAGACGCCTGGAACAGTGCCAAAACTGAATCAGGTGCCGCTTTTGGCAACGATGGCATTTACATCGAGAAGTTTATCTTGCAACCCCGGCATGTAGAAATACAAGTCGTAGGCGACCAGCATGGTAATGTATACCACCTCAGCGAACGCGACTGTAGTATCCAACGTCGACATCAAAAGCTTGTAGAAGAATCCCCCAGCCCGGCTCTAGATGCTGCTACACGTGAAAAAATGGGCGAAGCTGCTGTTAAAGCTGCAAAATTTGTTGACTATAAAGGCGCCGGCACTGTGGAATTTCTCTACAACGCCAATGGGGATTTCTACTTTATGGAAATGAATACCCGAATTCAAGTAGAGCATCCCGTAACAGAAGAAATTTTTGACAATGACCTGATCAAGGAGCAGATTCGCGTCGCAGGAGGGGAAAAACTCGATGGTCCTTTTCCCATGCCGCTTGGTAGACATGCCATGGAGGTAAGGATAAATGCCGAAGATGTATATAACGATTTTCGTCCCTCGCCGGGGCAAATCAAATATTTCCATAAACCCGGTGGACACAAAGTCCGGGTTGATACCCATGCATTTTCAGGCTATGTGATTCCCCCATATTACGATTCGATGATCGGTAAGCTCATCGTGTCAGCTCCTTCCAGGCAGGAAGTGATCGCCAAAATGGCACGCGCACTCGACGAGTTCATCGTCGAAGGGGTCCATACGACTATACCCTTTCACAAACAACTTATGCGGGACCCGAGATTTATCTCAGGTAATTTCTCTACCAATTTTCTCGATGACTTCGAGATGGAAAAATAATCATGGCTAAGATTCATCAGAAAAAGATCCCATACCAGATCAGTGAGGGATTGCGGGAGTATCTTTCCAAATATGGAAGAGAGATAAACCTACCTATACTGTACTCGGACCTGCTTCGCTATCAGGATGCTATTACCCTATATGATAAGTTCGGGAACGATACCCTTTGGATATCTCTTCTCTACACGCAGGATGACATGAATCATATTCATGAAAGCCTCAAAGAAATCTATGCAATCCTGAGAGCAAACGGCGACCTATCTGTCATGCAGCATCTCTACATTGATCGTATCGATCTTTGCCTCTATGGCAATTCCAAACCGTTCCGCATCCGAATCGTCAATAAGATCAACGACAATTTTGACTATTTCTATATCAAGCATGCTGATGCTTCACGAATCTATGGGCTGGAGTTGGAACACTTGCTTTCCCCCAATAGGATCAGCTTCGTGGTAGATGATGATACCCTCATCGAAGAGCATATTGCCGGTATTCCCGGAGAAGCGTTTTTTCGCAACTACCTTAAAGAAGGACGAGTAGAAAATGCCACCCGACTTGCCAAAGAGTTTGTCAAATTCAACGAAAGGTGTTTCGTAAGGTTACTGGGAGACATGCACTCTAGCAACTACGTGATAGACATCACTCCTGATTTTGAAGATGTCAACTATCGCATCCGTGCCATTGACTTCGATCAGCAATCCTATGAACCCCGGAAGAGCGTATATATGCCCCAGTATTTTAAACAAAATCAACCTATCATCGAAGTAGGCATGAAGCATATGGCCCCCCTAACAGTACGGCAGTACCAAAAAGAAGAGCGATCTATGATCGCTAGCCGAATACGCTACTCTGGAAACCAGATCAATGACCTCATGAAAGTGATGATCCATGACACCCTCTCCAAAGCGTCCTATGTACAGACACTAAAAAAAGAACTTAGCCATCACTACAAAGACCAACGCTTCCTGAATTGCCACACAATGGGTGAAATAGTCCTTCAGAGCCTGGAAATTCTGATTGAAAACAATTAACATTACTTCTGGCAATACAATTTCCAGGCAACTCGCAAAATCTTATTATTTTCATCCTGAATTTGCTTGTACATCACATACCAGAGATTATGATCTTTTATCAACAACCTTATTTTCCCCTCAATCTCTTGTACCTGCTATGCTTCTTTCATCATGGATGTAACTTTACCCCTTCAGGGGATTCCAACGACCAACCCAAAAACTATTTTCCCCCTCCAGATACGATTATCCTTTCTCAAATGGAAATCAGTGAGGAGCTTCGGGAACAATGGGTCAGTTACATTCAGGGGATACCCCTTGATAACAAACAATTTATCCCAGTCAATCAAGCTTCTCTGAATCCATATTTTGCTTCTTTCCTGGAAGAAATGTTTACAGCAATCGATCATCGCGATTCGAAGTTCCTGCTGCAACATGTAGACGAAAATATACAGATGAGCTATGGGACCAAACAGGGAAAGGAAGCTTTCATTGAAAGCTGGAATCTGGCTGGCAATCCCCAGGATTCCAGAATCTGGCAACAACTCGATGCCATCCTGACGCTGGGAGGGATCTTTACCAATCGCAATCTCAATTCATTTACAGCACCTTATACCTTTTTTATCCGGCTCGAAGATCCCTATCGACAACTCATTGCGACTGGAACTGAGGTAAGGATTCGCAGCCAACCTGGATTGAATGGTGAAGTACTGGGTTCTCTCAATCACGAAATCGTAGATTTAGTCCCTTTGGAAGCAGATGAACAACGTATCATGGAAACCATGGGCAATGAAACCCATGCATGGGAGAAAATCAAAACGAGCAATGGCACAATAGGATATGTTTACGGAAAATACCTTCGAAGCCCTACAGATTTCCGGACCAATTTTGAATATCAGAATGGTACCTGGATGATGAGATATTTTATCTCAGGTGATTAGGTTTCCCGAACGACAAAAATAATTAAACTAATGTCGATCATAAAAACATTTTTTACGTCTATGGTTATAGAAGAAATTACATATTATGGATCCAGAATTTCTGAATACGCTATATAAGGCCAATAAAAAAGTAGAGTTTATTCCTTCCTCTAATAATGTCTGCAAAGTCATCCGGGATCTCCTCCACCTTCTATTCCCGGAATTATCTGAATACCGCTTCAATTCTCAACGTGAACTGACCATTCACTTTGAACATTTCAGACTCAGTCTTTATGAATTATTGGATGTGATGAATGGCCGCCTTCGTGAAAGCCCTGAGAAAATCGAAGATGCATTTATCAATCACCTTCCTAAGTTGAGAAATACACTCCTCGCTGATGCAGACGCCATTACGCAGGGAGATCCTGCTGCTACCTGCCGCTCGGAGGTCATACGTACCTATCCAGGTTTTCTGGCCCTTGCCGTTTACAGAATCTCCCACGAGTTTTACAAACTGGAAGTACCTTTGATCCCACGTATACTGACCGAACATGCACACAGTCAGACAGGTATAGATATTCATCCCGGAGCCCAGATCGGCGCAAATTTCTGTATCGATCACGGTACCGGAGTAGTCATCGGAGAAACTTCTATGATTGGAGATGATGTGAAAGTCTACCAGGGCGTTACGCTGGGTGCTCTAAGCGTCTCCAAAGACATGGCAAAGACCAAGAGACATCCAACCATCGAAGACCGTGTAGTCATATATTCTAACGCGACGATCCTGGGTGGCGAAACCGTGATAGGACACGATAGCGTTGTGGGAGGTAATGTCTGGATCACCAAAAGCGTACCTCCTCATTCGCGTCTCTACCATCAAGCTCGAGTAAAACATAAGCAGGATAATGGTATTCCCTCGCTCACGTGATCATTTTCTCCCTATTTTAGAGGTGTTTTACAGGATAACAACTTTTATTCAGAAGCTAATCCGCCTTTGAAGCAGTATCATCGAGAGGGACTTGAGGGCGACCGCCTAAAAACAATGACTTTTCTTGAGTTCTTTCTTTTGGCGAGCAAAGAATGAACATGAATAGTGAGAATTAAAGAAAAAATATAACTTAATATCCATTAAGTTATATTCACGAAATATTATTTAACGTACATGAGTACTATTCTAGACCTCATCGGAAATACTCCCTTAGTGGAAATCACCCATATCATCCAAAAACCCGGGATCACCGTCTATGGCAAGCTAGAAGGACACAATCCCGGAGGGAGTGTCAAGGACCGGGCTGCATACGGGATGATCAAAGGAGCCTGGGAACGCGGAGACATCGACAAGAGCACCCGCCTGATCGAGGCGACTAGTGGCAATACTGGTATCGCCCTGGCGATGATCGCCAACCTCTTCGGAATTGAAATCGAACTGGTTATGCCTGAAAGTGCCACTATCGAGCGAGTCAATACCATGAAAGCCTTTGGTGCCAAAGTAACACTGACTCCCGCGGAAAAGACCATTGAGTACTCGCGTGAATACGCCGAGGCCCAGGCAGAGAAAGAAGGCTACTTCATGCTCAACCAGTTTGCCAACCCCGACAACTACGGCATGCACTACCGGACCACTGGTCCAGAGATATGGAGAGATACCCATGGTAAGATCACCCATTTTGTTTCCTCAATGGGTACCACAGGTACCATCATGGGGGTTTCACGCTTTCTCAAAGAGCAGAATTCCGACGTACAGATCATAGGTACCCAACCCACCGAAGAATCGCGTATTCCCGGCATACGCAGATGGTCGCCAGAATTTCTCCCCAAAATCTTCGAACCTGAGCGTGTCGATCGAATCATCGACGTCTCCCAGGAAGAAGCCACGAGCATGGCCCGGAGGCTGGCGCTGGAAGAGAGTATCTTCTCTGGCATGAGCAGTGGCGGAGCCGTTACTGCAGTTACCAAACTCATTGAAGACCTTGATGAAGGAGTGATCGTGTGCATCATTTGCGATCGTGGAGACCGGTATTTGTCCTCGGACTTGTTTCAGTTATAAATTTGATTGTGTCATTTACACCATAAAAGGCAATCGAACAATTTTAAATTATCAAATCTATATTTTCGAAATACAGAACATTACACATGTACCCTTTCTTACGAGCATTTACAATCTATCTGATCATTTCAGTTTTTAATGGCTGCACCCAACCCGGTCCCCTCGAATCTCTCCGTCAAAACATCGAACGCGAGTTTGAAGAAGAGCCCGGTACTTTCGCCCTGGCTTTCAAGGACCTCAGTACTGGTGAGGAACTGCTCATCAATGTGCAGGATTCCTTCCACGCTGCCAGTACGATGAAAACGCCCGTCCTGATCGAACTCTACAAGCAGGCTGCAGCAGGCAAATTTGCCCTAACAGATTCCATCGAAGTCGTGAATACCTTCTACAGCATCGTGGATAGTAGCACCTACAGCTTGAATATAGATGATGACAGTGAAAATAAACTGTATGACCAAATCGGCACGAAACGCACCATTGCCGATCTGGCTTATGATATGATCATCTACAGCAGCAACCTCGCTACCAACATTGTCATTGGGCTGGTCGATGCACGGGAAGTCACTCAGACAATGCGCGAACTCGGAGCACCAGAGATTGAAGTGCTACGAGGCGTGGAAGACATCAAAGCCTTCGAGCAGGGACTGAGTAATTCGACAACTGCCTATGACCTGATGTTGATCTATGAAAAACTCGCTAAAGGCGAAGTAGTCAATCCCGAAGCCTCAGAGAAAATAACTGATATCCTGCTGGATCAGCAATTCAACGATATCATCCCAGCTCAGCTACCAGAGGATGTTAAGGTAGCCCACAAAACTGGGTCCATCACAGGTGTGCACCACGATTCAGGAATGGTCTTCCTACCCGATGGACGTACATATATCCTGGTCATTCTGTCCAAGCAACTCGGCGACTTCGATGCCGGCACTCAGCGCATGGCCAGGGTATCCCGTATGGTATACGATCATGTGGTAGGGACTGGCAGCAGTCCATCTGGCTTTTAAGCCCGATGAGCCGTCAATCCGCCTTCTCTGCCAGTGATTTATTCCATTGGAATTCTAAGCCCCTGAATAATCTCATACCATCCAGTGGATCATCATATAGATCTGTATACTGCTTCTAGCTTACAGCCAACGATGAAATATTCATCATTTCTTTGTATCTTATCAAAAATACAAAGACCCGTTATGTCTACCACATTCCCCTGGAAATACGTTTCCCGTGCAGGTGTTATACTCCTGTTTGCAGCCATGATCTTCCTTTCATCGTGCAATACAAGTTCATCCACGAATGCCAGTCTTCAGGCTTCCCTCCCTGAAATCGTAGACTACAATTACCATATCAAACCCATCCTGTCGGATCGTTGCTATGCCTGTCATGGACCCGATGAAAAAACCCGGGAAGCAGATCTGCGACTCGATACCCCCGAAGGAGCACTCCAAATGAAACTGGAATCGGACAATCCGGCTATTGTAGCGGGTAGTTCTTCACGAAGTGAAGTATGGCATCGCATTACCAGCAGCGATCCCCAGGTCATGATGCCTCCTCCTGAATCTCACCTAACCTTGAGTGAGTATGAGGTAGCTTTATTGGGAAAATGGATCGATCAGGGTGCAGAATGGAAAGCTCACTGGGCATTTATTCCTCCTCAAAAACCTCAAATCCCCAAAACCCATCAACCAGAATGGATCAGCAACGAGATAGATGCTTTTGTCCTTGCCCGGCTGGAACAACAAAACCTATCTCCTTCACCCCAAGCCCATAAAGCGCGCCTGATCCGGCGATTGAGCCTGGACCTGCGTGGACTTCCCCCTTCCCTCAGCGAGATCGACACTTTTCTCGAAGACGATTCCCCTGATGCGTATGAACAACTGGTGGACCGCTTTCTGGCGGATTCTGCCTATGGCGAACGGATGGCCCTGGAATGGCTGGATATCGCCCGGTATGCAGATTCCCATGGGATGCACGCCGATGGCTCCCGTACCATGTGGCCCTGGAGAGACTGGGTGATCCAGGCTTTTAATGAAAATATGCCTTACGATCAGTTTATGACCTTCCAGTTAGCCGGAGACCTGCTACCTAATCCCGATAAAAAACAAATCCTGGCCACGGCCTTTCACCGGAATCACAAGAACAATACAGAAGCCGGGATTATCGATGAAGAATACCGTCTTGAATACGTTTATGACCGTACCAATACCACCGCCAAAGCATTTATGGGGCTTACCCTGGAGTGTGCCCGCTGCCACGACCATAAGTTTGACCCTATTTCACAAAAGGAATACTACCAGACTGCTGCTTTCTTCAATAATGTAGAAGAACTGGGCATGAGTGCCAATGATGGAAGCCACGGACCCAACCTGCTCATAACCAGTGACTCGATAGATGCAGTTTTATCACATATACAACGGCGTTTATCCCTGCTTGAACAGAAAAAACACCTTAGCCAACAACAGATAACCGCCCAAAAAGCTTTCCTGAAAACAGTAGTTCCCACAACAATTGATCCCAGTCCCTTTCTCCTGGCTCATTATCCTCTTGACAATATACACTCTGTGATGGATGCTAAAGGAAAAAATAAGCAGGAAGTTGATCGTAATCAAACCGTGTATGTAAATGGGGAACCGGAACTGACAGAAGGAAAAATAGGTAATTCTCTGAGTTTCGACGATGAGTTTGAATTTCTGCACTTAAATGAAATCCCTGAATTTGAGATCACAGACGCCTTTTCTGCCTCTGCCTGGATCTACACCACCAAGACTGGAAAACATCAGACCATACTGGGTAACAGCGGAGCCAAAAATCATTTCTGGCGAGGATGGGAAATGACCCTGAATGAGGATAATCAACTTAGAGTGAGTCTGATCCACGCATTACCGGACAATTACCTCAGGGTATCGTCCAGGCATGAGGTTCCACTGGATACCTGGACCCAGGTAGCTTTCACCTACGACGGGAGTGCCCAGGCGAATGGGATCAACCTGTATATCAATGGTCAGCGGGTCGAAAAAGATGTGCTTTACGACCGGCTGTTCAAAAGCATCAAGACGATTGATAACCTGTTTCAACGCAAAGAACGTCCTGTTCGTGTAGCAAAGAGTTATCGTTCCAATACAGGAGATGATGGAATATTTCAGGGCAAAATTGATGATATCCGGATTTACCATCAGCCCCTGACATCTCTCGAAATTGCTTCGATTTATCCTGATCCTGCTAAACTCGATCAACTTATCGAGTTGAAACCCGATTTGATAAGCAAACATCTCCAGACGCGAAAAACGGATTTTTCACTTCTTGAGGAGATAAACAAATTGCACCAAAAGCGGCTGTCTCTGATCGAGTCATTACCTGAGGTAATGATTATGCAGGAAATGGAATCTCCCCGTCAAATGTATGTCTATGAGCGGGGAGATTATACTGCTCCAGGAGAAGCTGTTGATCCTGCAACTCCTGCATCGATACTTCCCTTCCCTGATCGTTTGGCTCCTAACCGTTTGGGGCTTTCCCAATGGCTTACTCAGCCAGCTCACCCTCTTACTGCACGAGTTACCATCAACCGCTACTGGCAGATGCTTTTCGGTAAGGGACTGGTCTCTACGCCGCATGATTTCGGCAGCCAGGGCAAATTACCTACACATCCACTTTTACTGGATCATCTGGCTATCTGGTTTGTGGAGAAAGGTTGGGATGTCAAAGCACTGTTGAAATATATCGTCATGTCTTCTACTTACCAGCAAGCTTCTGCCACCCGTGAAGATCTTGCTACTATAGATCCCGATAATGAATTACTGGCACGGGGGCCTGCTTTCAGGCTCCAGGCAGAGCTGATCCGGGATCACGCCCTGGCAGTCAGTGGTCTGCTGGTTCGCAAAATGGGTGGTCCTAGCGTCAAACCCTATCAGCCTCCAGGCATGTGGATCGATAAGACCAATTTTTCTCAGGCGTTGCTGCATTATGTACAGGGTTCCGGAGCCAATCTCTACCGCAGAGGTATGTATACCTTTATACGCAGGACGGTGCCCCCACCTTCCATGATCGCATTTGATGCGACAGATCGCTCAGATTGCATCGTCGAGCGACAACAAACCAATACGCCTATGCAGGCCCTGGTGCTCATGAATGATCCGCAATTTGTGGAAGCTTCACGGGTTATGGCCGAAAGGATATTAAAACATGAAGGAAATACTTCATCTTCGCAACTAACATTCGGCTTCAGACTGGCTACCGGAAGATTTCCTGCAAATGAAGAACTGGATATCCTCAAGCACTTATACCATCAGGAAATCGAACACTTCCAGCACCAACCCGATAGTGCTGCACGACTCCTTCAGACAGGTGAATTCCCCAGAGATACCACCCTGGATATCATACAGCATGCAGCTATGACCAATGTAGCCAGTATGCTACTCAATCACGATGAAGCGTATATGAAGAGGTAGGAGAATGACGAAAGAACACACATATGTTGGAAATATAGCCATCCTTTATTACGATAATCTGAAATATTGGGGTCATTCCTCACCTGTGGTCTTTGTTTTCCTTAGTACTACCAAATTTTCCACTTTTTTTGTATTTTCCCTGCATACTTATGCAAATTTCTATGACTACTCTGCTACATATACTCCTCCTCTATCGTAAAGGAATATTAGTACTCCCGTGGATTGGAATGATTCTGTTCAGCTGCCAAAGCAGTTCGGATTTGGAAGCATCTTTAGCTACACCACTTCCAGAGAACATTGACTACAACTATCACATCAAACCGATCCTTTCAGATCGTTGTTATGCCTGTCATGGGCCAGATGACAAGACACGGGAAGCGGACCTGCGCCTTGACACACCAGAAGGAGCACTCAAGATGAAGCTTGAGTCAGGGAAACCCGCCATTGTAGCTGGTAGCACTTCACGGAGCGAATTCTGGCATCGCATCACCAGCGATGATCCACAAGTACTTATGCCTCCACCGGAATCACATCTTACTTTGAGTGATTATGAAGTGGCTTTATTGGGAAAATGGATTGAACAAGGAGCCGAATGGAAATCCCACTGGTCATTTATCCCACCTGAAAGACCGGATATCCCACGTATTTCACAAAAAGACTTTCCCATCCATGAGATAGACCATTTTATCCTGGCACAACTCGAGCGCAAAGGACTGACTCCCTCACCTAAAGCAGACAAAACACGTCTGATCAGAAGACTCAGCCTTGACCTCCGTGGGCTTCCTCCAACGCTTGAAGAAATTGATGTATTTCTACAGGATGAAGATCCTGATGCTTATGAAAAGCTGGTAGATACTTACCTCTCAGATCCCGCCTTTGGAGAGCGCATGGCGCTCGACTGGATGGATGTAGCCCGCTATGCAGACTCCCATGGTATGCATGCCGACGGCTGGCGAAATATGTGGCCCTGGCGCGACTGGGTGATCCAGGCATTTAATGACAATATGCCTTATGATCAGTTTATCATGTATCAGATGGCCGGAGATATGTTACCCGATGCAACCAAAGACCAGATCCTGGCAACTGCCTTTCACCGCAATCACCAGATGACCGCAGAAGGAGGAGTCATCGATGAAGAGTTTCGCCTGGAATATGTGTTTGATCGCACCAATACGACTGCGACTGCATTTCTGGGACTTACCATGGAATGCGCACGGTGCCACGACCACAAGTTTGATCCCTTATCTCAAAAAGATTTCTACGCTCTCGCTGCTTTTTTCAATAATGTCAAAGAAGTGGGTATGACAGGAGATGATGGTAATTATGGTCCTGTCATGCTAATGAGTTCCGATACCCTGGAAGCCAAACTCAATGCGCTGGACCAACAAATCAACAAGCTCTATCAGCAAAAAAAGCTTTCCCAATCTGAAGTTCAGGCGCAAAAGGCTTTTCTGACGACCCTGGACAGGTCTAGTGTACAGCCACAGCGGTTTCTACTGGCCCATTACCCGCTCGATAAGCTTACTAAGCAGCGTAATGCTTCCGGAAACCCGCAGCTATTGCTGGATCTTAATGACCAATCGACTGCAACTGGTGAACCCGAACTCGTAAAAGGGAAAATTGGAAAAGCCTTAAGGTTTGATCATGACTATGATGTACTTTATCTACATGATATTGCCAACTTCGAGATCACAGAGTCATTCTCAATAGGTACCTGGATCAAACCCGAAAAAAAGGGTGAGCATCAGACCATCATCGGTAACAGTGGAAATAAAAATAATTTTTGGCGAGGCTGGGAAATGACCCTGGATACTTCTAATCACCTGTGGGTTCGACTCATCCACTCTCTACCCCACAATTACATACATATAGCATCTGAGCAAACTATTCCTCTCGATACCTGGACCCAGGTGATGTTTACCTACGATGGTACAGCAAAAGCCTCAGGTGTGAAGCTTTATATCAATGGCAGAAATGTCCCCGTACAGATACACTTCGACCAGCTATACAAGAGTATGCGTACGATTGACAGCCGTCATAATCCCGAAGACCGTGCCCTCCGGGTAGCCAAGAGCTACCGTGCATTTACAGGTGATAATGGTATCTATCTGGGAAGTATAGATGACATACGTATATATGATGAGGCGCTTACTGAGCTGGAAGTAGCTGCTATACACCCTGACTCTGAGGTTTATGAGAGATTGCTTGCAGAAAAACCTGAATCCACCGACCAACACCTGGCTGCCCGGAAGGACAGAAAAAAAACGAACCTCGATCAGAAAATACAGCTTCTTCTGGAAAAGCGTCTGACCATGATTGACACAGTATCTGAAGTGATGGTCATGGGAGAAATGAAACAACCCAGACCCATGTATGTACTGGAAAGGGGATCATATGCCGCTCCCCAGGAGCAGGTAGCTCCTGCCACCCCCAAAGCTGTTCTACCTTTTCCTGATGACTTTCCCCCAAATCGCGTAGGACTCGCCCAGTGGCTTATCAGCCCTAAGAATCCGCTTACAGCAAGGGTGACGGTCAACCGGTACTGGCAGATGATCTTTGGACAGGGATTGGTAAAGACCCCTCAGGATTTTGGTAGCCAGGGTAACCTGCCTACACATCCGCTCTTACTGGACCATCTGGCCACCTGGTTGGTAGCCAGTGGATGGGATATCAAAGCCCTGATGAAATACATGGTCATGTCTGCTACTTATCAGCAGGAATCGACCTTGAGGCCACAACTCATATCCATCGATCCCAACAATGAACTTCTGGCCAGAGGGCCCAGTTTCCGGTTGCCCGCAGAGCATATTCGCGACCATGCACTCACAGTCAGCGGATTGCTTATAGACCAAATTGGTGGCCCTAGCGTAAAACCTTATCAGCCACCAGGGCTGTGGATCGACAAAGGGAATTTCTCTCCTAAACTGCTCTATTATGTACAGGATTCTGGAGCTAACCTCTATCGCAGAGGTCTTTATACGTTCGTAAGGAGAACCTCACCTCCCCCTTCAATGATCGCTTTTGATGCGACAGATCGATCCTACTGCAGTGTGCAGCGCCAGACGACCAATACGCCCATGCAAGCATTGGTACTGCTCAACGACCCCCAATTTGTGGAAGCTTCCAGAGTGATGGCAGAACGCATCATCCGGGAAGGAGGAAACGATTTGAATGATCAGTTACAATATGGCTTCCGGCTTGCTACCGGAAGAGTTCCTCACACAGAAGAACTCAATATCCTGAATGGGCTCTACCAGGAAGAATGGAAACGCTTTGTTCTAGCACCTGATAGTGCCCAGGCACTACTGCAAACAGGTGCGTATCCTCGCGATACGACCCTGAACCTTACTCAGCTTGCTGCCATGACCAACGTAGCCAGTATGCTGCTCAACCACGATGAAGCATATATGAAAAGATAAATATGGGCCACATAGGACAGACCCGACAGTACCCGATACCGGACTCACAAAACAGCGTACAATACATGACGCATTTATCAACATCCACAGCAGTGGTTCTCTGTAGACCACAATATCCCAATGACTCCAATGACCCAACATCACCATAACACCATACAATCATGTCGCATTGCAATAATTACGAAAAACAATATACAAGAAGGGATTTTCTCGCTCGCACCAGCCTGGGAATGGGAGCAGTAGCCCTGGCTTCTTTAGTCAATCCCCTTTGGTCGCGCTCACCGGCAGTAGGCTTATCCAACGAAACTGGTGGCATACTGGGGAGTCCACATTTCCGTCCCAGAGCCAAACGAGTCATTTACTTATTTCAAAGTGGAGGTCCATCTCAGTTGGAATCGTTTGATCACAAGCCATTGCTACGCGAAATGAATGGGCAGGAACTGCCCGAATCGGTCAGAAAGGGCCAACGTCTGACAGGGATGACCGCTGGACAGAAATCCTTTCCCCTGGCAGGATCTCAATTTGAATTTAGCCAGCATGGCCCAAATGGGATGTGGGTGAGTGAACTCTTCCCTCATACCACGCAGATCCTGGATGATCTGTGCTTTGTGCAGTCTATGTACACCGAAGCTATCAATCACGATCCGGCAATCACCTTTATTCAGACAGGTTCGCAGTTGCCGGGTAGACCCGCTATCGGATCATGGATCAGTTATGGCCTGGGAACCGACAATAAAAACCTCCCGGAATTCATCGTTCTGGTCACCAAGGATAAACGTGGACAACCGCTTTATGCACGCTTGTGGGGCAATGGCTTTCTCCCCTCCAGACACCAGGGTGTGCAGTTCAGAGCCGGAAAAGATCCCGTGCTCTTTCTTAGCAATCCCGCTGGACTGGATCAGCAAGATCGCAGAAGACATCTGGACTACCTGAAGCAACTTCAGGAGTTTCAGTACCAGCAGGAGGAAGACCCCGAAATTCTGGCTAAAATTGCCCAATATGAGATGGCTTACCGTATGCAGACTTCTGTTCCTGAAGTAATGGATGTCGCAGACGAACCAGACTACATCTATGATATGTATGGCCCTGACTCACGCATTCCCGGGACCTATGCTGCAAATTGTCTTCTTGCAAGACGCCTGGCGGAAAGAGGCGTGAAATTTATACAGCTTTATCATCAGGGATGGGATCAGCATGGCAATCTACCCAGAGCCATACAGACACAGGCTAAAGATACCGATCAGGCATCTGCGGCGCTGGTTGCTGACCTCAAGCAACGGGGAATGCTCGATGACACACTTGTCATCTGGGGGGGTGAATTTGGACGCACCAATTACTCGCAGGGACAGTTGACTCAAACTAATTATGGAAGAGATCACCATCCCCGATGCTTCACAATCTGGATGGCGGGAGGCGGAGTTAAAGCGGGACTGATCTATGGAAAAACAGATGAATTTGGGTATAACATCGAAGAGAATCCCGTCCATATTCACGATTTTCAGGCCACCTTCATGCATATTCTTGGAATTGATCACGAGAAACTTACGTTTAAACACCAGGGAAGACGCTACAGACTTACCGATGTACACGGAAATGTAGTCAAAGAGCTGTTGGCATAGGGATTTTTTTATTGGGAAATGGTTACTTTGCGCATCAAATTCGTAGCAGGCTGTAAAATCTGTCCTAGGACAGACCTTGTCGAAACCTCTCAGGTATTCTACCTATGAAACCTCAGGGCCGTGAACAAGAATAGGTAGAACCATGATAGAGATGTGTTTCTTGTTTTCACGACGAACTACAGTCTAGGAACTAATATCTAAACTATTGTGAATGGCAGCGGAAAACATTTCCATTATCGTTGTGGGGGGAGGAGCAGCCGGTTTTTTTGCAGCGATTACCTGTGCAGAACACAATCCCAATGCCAGGATTGTCATTCTGGAAAAAGGGAAAAAAGTTCTGCAAAAAGTAAAAATATCAGGAGGCGGACGCTGTAACCTGACTCATGCCTGCTTTGATCCTGGAGAATTGATCCAATACTATCCCAGAGGAGGCAAAGAGCTCTTAGGTCCTTTTCATCGTTTTGCTCCTGGAGATACGCTGGATTGGTTTGAAAAACGAGGCGTCAAGACAAAGATTGAATCAGACGGAAGAATTTTTCCGGTATCAAACGATTCCCAGACAGTTATTGATTGCCTGGTCAACCAGGCTAATTCACTAGGAATTGATATAATAACTCAACAAAATGTCTCCCAAATACTTACACCGTATCCGAATCATGCTCAATGGGAAATCACCACTGAACAGGGCAGATATTTTCAGGCTGACCGGATAATGATCGCCACAGGAAGCAATCCCAAAATGTGGGATATACTTTCTAAATTAGGTCATCAGATTATCCCCCCTGTTCCATCATTATTTACCTTTAACATTGAAGATCCTCGAATAGAAGGTTTAGCAGGCATTTCACTTTCTTCTGCCTCGATACATATACCTTCAATCGACCTACAGGCAGATGGACCGCTACTGGTTACACACTGGGGCATGAGTGGACCTGCAGTCCTGAAGTTATCTGCCTGGGGAGCCCGGAAATTGGCTGCCCAAGCTTACCAAACAGATATTTCTGTTAAATGGAGCAACTCAGTTACTTTCCATGAAATAGAAGCAGAACTCCGTACACTCAAAAAATCATACGGGAAGAAGCAGATACGGAATGTAAGACCCTCTTCAATCCCACAAAGACTTTGGTTAAGACTTTTGGATGCTGCGGAAATCTCGCAGAATTCCCGTTGGGCTGATCTGACTAAAGTCCAACTACAGGTTTTGGGTGATCAATTGGATAAAGCCAACTTCAGGGTCACAGGCAAAAGTACTTTTAAAGAAGAATTTGTTACCTCCGGAGGAGTTGATCTACGTGAAGTTGATTTCAGAAAGTTTGAAAGTACAATCATCTCTGGCCTCTATCTCACCGGAGAAGTGCTGGATATAGATGCGATTACAGGAGGATTTAATTTTCAGGCAGCATGGACTGGTGGTTATCTGGCAGGTAAAGCAATGGCAAACAACTAACTATTCATATGAATCAAACAATCAGATGGGGCATACTTAGTACTGCCAAAATAGGCCTGAAAAAGGTCATTCCAGCTATGCAGCAAGGGAAATACTCCAGGATAACAGCAATCGCCTCACGAAACCTTGATCAGGCCCAGAAAGCGGCTAGTCAACTCAATATTCCCAAAGCCTATGGTAGCTATGAACAACTCCTGGAAGACCCTGAAATCGATGCGATCTATAATCCCCTTCCCAATCACCTGCACATATTCTGGACTCAAAAGGCTATGGAAGCAGGAAAACATGTACTTTGTGAAAAACCTATGGCACTTGACCTGACAGCAATAACATCATTCATTTCATTTGCAAAAAAATATCCTGCCCTGAAAGTAGGTGAGGCATTCATGGTCAAAACCCATCCGCAATGGCTCAAAGTACAGCAAATGGTTCAGCAAGGTGATTTAGGAGAAATAACTGCTATACAGGCTTTTTTCAGCTATTTCAAACTCGACCCTGACAACATACGCAATAAACCTGAATACGGCGGTGGGGGAATTTACGATATCGGTGTATACCCGTTGACGCTTTCCAGATTTATCCTGAAACAAGAACCGAAACGAGTCCTGGCATCGATAGACTATGATCCCAATATGAAAGTCGACCGTCTGGCTTCCGTCATTCTTGAATTTCCAGGTGTACAGGCTTCATTTATTTGCGGCACACAGACCGTTCCATATCAGACTTTTCAGGTATTCGGTAACCAAAGACGCCTGGAAGTGCAGATTCCCTACAACTCGCCCATAGATCGCCCTACATATATATTTCTCTCAGATGGAGATATCTTTGAAAGGGATAAAAGGGTTATTGAAATATCAACATTAGATCAATATACCGTTCAGGGAGACCAATTTTCCAAAGCTATCCTGGAAGATCTTCCCGTACCGGTTTCCCTCGAAGACACTTACTACAATACATTGGCACTGGAAGCCATTTTCCAATCCGATAAAACTGGAAAAAAAGTATCTCCCCAGGAGTTGATCAAGTGAAATGATGATCCTATTTCCAACGATAGTCCTTAGCAATTGACTTTTGAGACAATCCTGTCACAACACATTAAAATAGTTTTAGCAAAAGATTTTATTTATTTTGTATCATAATCCAAAATAATATCTATGAGAATATTGAGATACTTTACAATCCTTGCGATTTCAATCTGTGTTTTACAGGTTCCACTTCAGGGGCAGATTCTCAAAAAAGCCAAACAAAAATTGATGGAAAAGGTGCTTGGGGAGGAAGAAGAAGAAACTCAGACCAATACCCCATCTCCAAATTCCGGCACTGGTAGCACAAATGACGGCGGTCGTCAGGGAAAAATCCTGACTCCACCAGATGTAAACCAGCATCTCAATGAAGCAGAATCATATCTTAATGCTGGAAACTATTCTGATGCACGTTATGTCATTCAGCAGGCAATTATCGGGGTGGAAATGGAAATAGGTCGCGAAATCCTGAAATCTCTTCCCGAGACTGTAAACGGTCTTGCTTACAATCCATCTGAAGATAAAGTTTACAGCACGGGTGTCAACTTTGCAGGCATGGGTATCTCCAGAAACTACGGAAGCTCAAATAAAAGACTTGATGTGGGGATCATCAATAATTCTGCGATGATTAATATGTACACTTCGATGTTGAGCTCTTCTTCCTACTCCAGTAGCAATACCGATCAAAGTCAAAAATCTGTAAATCTTCAGGGTAACCGGGGGATCCTGAAATACAATCAAAACAGTGACGAGTATGAGTTGGGAGTGCCCCTTGGACAATCTACAGTCTTCATACTTACAGGTAAGCGCTTTAGCAGTGAAGAGGAGATCATGGAAGCTGCCAATCAATTTGATATTGTGAACATTAAAAACATGCTGGGTGAACAATAAAAATACAATCACAATGAAAAAATATATTTTACTCTTTCTTACACTTGCCTTCTACGTTCATTCTTTTGCCCAAGGTGAGGTGATAACCTATTTTTCAGAAGCCCGTGCAGCATACCATGCAAGAGATCTGGAAGACGCTCGCTTTAAGCTTCAACAATCCCTGGAAGCATTGGATGCGCTGATCGCAACGGAAATACTTAAGATTCTTCCAGAAACCATGAGTACACTTCATACAACCGGAGATGATGAATACACTGGAAATGTAACGGGCTTTACAGGATTATATGTAAACCGTACCTATGCCAACTCCAGCAATCAGGAGCAAACGGCTGAGATCAATATCCTGAATGATTCTCCGCTTCTGGCTGGCGTTACTTCTTTTCTTAGCCTGCCAGTGATTGGCGGACTTACCGGACAAGGGAAAAAAAGTATTAAGATAGATGGATACAAAGGAATGATGCAGAGAGAAGAAAACAGTACAGGTACTCCCACTTACACGGTAAGCATACCGTTTGGACAGTCCCTGCTTACATTTACAACTCATGGAATTGAGGATGAAAATGCTGTCCTTCAGATGGCTAACACCATCCCAATGCGCAAAATTGCTGATATTGCCCAGTAAGCCTAAATCTGATTATTCTTCATCATATCATAGGGCGATTCA
Organism: uncultured Bacteroidia bacterium; assembly: GCA_964468435.1. Taxonomy (GTDB): domain Bacteria; phylum Bacteroidota; class Bacteroidia; order J057; family J057; genus JBCCTX01. The sequence goes on from CAYXVE010000023.1 coordinate 25,888, forward strand.
TCCTGCCTATACGGCGATTCGGTGAATCGCTTTTTCATACCTGAGACTATTCGTAGACCTTGAGGATGTCATTAATACTCAAGGCAATGAAAAAAAAACGAATCATCTTCATTTTTTCAGCATTATACCTCTCTTTGAATGTATATGGCCAATACAACATACAGGGCTATATTGCGGATGAGTTTCACAATCCACTCATAGGAGCCAACGCATATATTCAGGGAACATTTAACGGGGCAACAACTGATACGACTGGTTATTTCTCATTTACCATAGATCAAGATACCGGAACCCTCGTGATGAGTTATCTGGGTTATAAGACCCTCTACACCCCACTCAGTACAATCGATTCAGGACAAATATATTCATTTAGCCTACAACCAGCCTACACTGGGACGGAGGTTGTAACAATCACTGCTGGAGCTTTTGAAGCCAGTGATGAGAAAAAAGGCGTCATGCTTAATTCCATCGATATTGCTACGACAGCCGGCGCTACAGCTGATATAGCAGCAGCACTCAATACCCTACCAGGCACACAGCGTGTAGGAGAAACCGGACAACTGTTTGTCCGTGGCGGAGAGGCTTATGAGACCCGAACCTTTATGGATGGCCTTAGGATACAAAACCCTTTCAATGCTACTGTACCAGACATCCCATCGCGTGGTCGATTCTCTCCTTTCCTTTTTAAGGGTACGCTATTTAGCACAGGTGGATATTCTGCCGAGTATGGACAGGCATTATCTTCAGCTCTTATATTGGACACAGAAGACATCGCAGATGAAACCCTCACGGGTATCTCATTGATGTCATTGGGTGCAGATCTATCTCATACACATCGATGGGACAAACAGTCCCTGGGTCTTAATATTGGATATACAGATCTCTCACCCTATTTTCAACTCGTTCCTCAACGGGTAGCGTGGGAACAAAGTCCAACCTCCACAGATTTCAATATCAATTACCGGCATTTGCTATCCTCTAACGGACAGATCAAAGCATTTGCAGGCTACCAGGGAAGCAATATGAGACTAAATATCCCAAGTATAGAAACCGCTGGTACCAGAACTTTCTACAACAATGAAAATGACTATTTCTTTTTCAATAGCTCATTTAAAGAATTCATCGGAGAAAAATGGGTCATTTCAGGTGGGGCTGCTTATACCCTCAATCAGGAATTACAGAAGTTTGAAGCAGGTTCGCTGGACACAAAGCAGGCCTCTACTCAACTCAAAATCTTAGCCAAAAGAACCATATATGAAAAGCTGACCCTGAAAATAGGCCAGACTTTCATCCATGAGCAATTTTCTGAAACATTTACCAGTGATCAAAAGTATCACAATGATCTACCTAATGTCTACATCGCTTCTTTTGCAGAGAGTTCGTGGCAGATCAGTCCCAAATGGGCTGCGAGAATAGGATTCCGCTGGGAATATGCTGATATTATAGATGATCAGGCACTTGCACCTAGATTGTCAGTAGCGTACAAGAAGAACAAATACAGCCAGATTTCCATGGCCTGGGGACATTTTTATCAAACCCCTTCATATGTACTCATGCGTAAAACCCAAAGGCTGTCATTCGAAAAAGCACAACACCTCATTATCAACTATCAATATCAAAAAGAGGACAGGACGTTCAGGATAGAAGGGTATCTGAAAAACTATGATAATCTAGTAAGATTTCAAACAGTAGGTCTTTATGAAGGCGTGGGCTATCGTAATAATGGAAAGGGATATGCTAGAGGTGTAGACTTATTTTGGCGAGACAAAAAGAGCATAGATAGATTCGATTACTGGATATCGTATTCATTTCTGGATACCAGGAGGTTGTTCCGTGACTTCCCGGAAGAAAGTACACCCGTCTTTGCATCAAAACACAATTTTTCCCTAGTCAGCAAATATTTCGTCAATTCACTAGATACCCAGTTGGGATTCACCTATGCTTTTACCAGTCCCAGACCTTTTCACGATCCCAACCTGGAAGGATTCAATCAGGGTAGAACACCCGCATTTCATGACCTGAGCTTCAATGCAAGCTACCTCACCAATATCTGGGGAAATTTTACGATTGTATACACTTCTATCACCAATTTACTGGGATCAGATCAGGTATTCGGATATCGTTTTGCCAATTATGAAGACACCAATGGTATACAACCGGGATTTGCCATACGACCACCAGCACGAAGATTCGTATTTCTGGGGATATTTATCTCCATAACCTAGAATAGATCGATCCACAATCTAGAATATGTCAAAAAGAGGTCTATTACAGACTCACGAAAGTGAGTTTTCAAAATAGGGCAATGGGTACATTAAAAAAGCACACAGAAATTCAATAATCATTACCACATTCATATTAAATTAGAAATTATGAAACGTATAAACATTTTTTTCGCCTTGATCTGCTTAGCCTTGATGACTTGGGCACAATCAGGAAACTACATGGAAGCACTAGGGGAAGCACTTTCCAGTTTTAGTGATGCAGAAAAAGCAAGCGACATGCAGGAAATTGCCAACAAACTGGAACGTATCTCCCAGGTAGCACCACAGGATTGGATTCCTGCTTACCACACCGCCTACACATATGTAGTTATGAATTTTAACGTGGAAGATGGAGATAAGCGGGAAGTGATCCTGGACAAAGCCCAATCCTGGCTGGAAAAATCAAGGGCAAATATCTCCGTAGAAAATGAAATAGCGCTTTCAGAGGTACACGCACTTCAGAGCTACATATATCTAGGTAGAGTAGCCATCAAGCCCATGGTTCGAGGTATGAGCTATGGAAGCAAGATACAAGAAGAAGTAGATGCTGCACTGCGTCTTAGTCCCGTCAATCCACGACCGGATTACGTGATCGGAATGTACTATCAGGGCATGCCCAGTATGTTTGGAGGGGGTAAAAAAGCAGCTTGCCCTTACTTCCAAAGATCTATGAAGCTTTTTAAAAAATTTAATCCCTCCAGCAGTCTGGCACCCAACTGGGGAAAAGAGCGCGTAGAACAACTAGTAAGCGACTGTGAGTAACCTTCTGAGTCTACGGGCTAAAGTTATAAACCTTTAACAGCAAGTCTACCCATATGTAGTATTTCTCAAGTGGCTGAATGTAAAATGAGGGTACACATAGCTTTATATCTCTGTAATCATTATTTTCAATCATTCTGATATGAAATTCAATAATGTCCGTTTCCTTCCTATCCTGCTGAATTTGTCTCTGCAAACTGTAGTGGGAATACTGATTACGCTGGCCTTTTGTCCGGAATGTGCTATGAACCTGAGCGAAGCATGGTTCTCATTTGCGTATGGAATCGCGATGACAATTACCCTCTGGTCAGGAAATTCTGTCATTCAGGACAGAATTTCCAAACTTATACCTTGGATAAAATATCCCATCAGAAGATTTTTGACAGGGATGATCGTCATGATCCTTTATACTTGCCTGATGGTAGTTGTTATCAGTTATGCCTACAATTACTGTATCAACAATGTTTCTTTAACATATTTCCTGCAGCAGATCACACCTGATTACTTTTACTTTGCTTTAGGGATTACCATATTTATAGCCCTCATACTACATAGCCGTTCTTTTCTGATCTATTGGCGAAAAGCAGCCATAGAAGTAGAAAAACTTAAGCGAGAACAACTCGCATCACAATACCGCTCCCTGAAAGATCAGTTGAATCCCCATTTCCTCTTCAATAGTCTCAATACACTCTCTGCACTTGTATATAAAGACCCGGATCAGGCGACATTGTTTATCAGACATTTATCCAGTATTTATCGCTACGGACTGGAAAATGCAGCCCAGGAAGCCATATCGCTAGATAAAGAGATCGATTTCATCCAATCATATATACATTTGCTTAAAATAAGATTCCGCGACAATCTCATCGTACATATGAACGTACCTCAACATACGCAGTATGTACTCCCCCCACTCTCTCTTCAATTGCTGGTCGAGAATGCCGTAAAACACAACGTCATATCTTCCAGCAACCCGCTTCATCTCTACATTGACTTTCTGGAAAAGGGGGCTATCGGAGTCAAAAATACGCTCAACCGTAAATCTGATGTCACAGGTTCTACCGGTATCGGGCTGAACAACATCCGAATGCGGTATAAGCATCTTACCTCCCAAGAGATCCGGATCTCAGAAACGGAAGCCTATTTTACCGTAGAAATCCCCTTGATCATCCTCCAGAAATCCCCTGAATTGACAACTATATAATAACAAACTAAGTTGTGAAATATGAAAGTTTTGATCGTAGAAGATGAGCCCCTCGCAGCAGATAGACTTGAAGATCTTATCCTGGAATATGAACCTCATATTGAGATCATGGCTAAACTGGATTCAGTGTCCTCAGTAGTCGATTGGACATCTCAAAACCCCATGCCTGATCTCGCTTTCTTTGATATTCAACTGGCAGATGGGTTAAGCTTCCGCATTTTTGAACAAGTCGATTTTAAAAGTCCCATCGTGTTCACAACAGCTTTTGATGAATATGCGATACAGGCATTTAAAGTCAATAGTATAGACTATTTGCTCAAACCTATACAGTTTGACGAACTGGCAGATGCCATAGATAAGTATGTGAAATTGTTTGATAGAAATTCCTTCACCGGCAAGCCTCTGACGCTTGATACAATACGCCAATTGATAGATTCTATTGGTAAAGAAAAATCATACAAAACCCGTTTTGTCGTCAGAAAAGGGGAGCATTTGGGATCTATACACATTCATGAAATACTATATTTTTATACAGAAGACAAAGTGACTTTTCTAAGAACGCAGGAGGGTAAAAGATTTATCATGGAGTATACACTTTCTGAACTGGAAGAACAGTTGGATTCAAAGAATTTTTTTCGTATTAATAGACAATACCTGATCAGTCATCAGGCACTGAAGGATGTCATAACACATTCACACAGTAGACTCAAGGTAATACTCAATCATACTGATGATGACCGCATCATCATCAGTAAGCAGAAGGTTTCTGATTTTAAAGAGTGGCTAGGAGCTTAGTTGGGGTATTCTTCCGGATCTAACCAATCGATAAGTTCCTGCGTTAATAATATAAAAGGAAACCTCCAAACAAATACATTTTTAATCTGCTTAGGATTAAGAATTGATATTTGGAGTATATTGTATTGAGCAAAATTGTAAATAACAGTACTTTTAGGTTATTATATTTTTTTCTAAATTTTTCACATCACTATGATAGGATCTACCCAAACGATTGACACAACTCAGGATGCCATTTTTGACATAATTTACCAGGAAGAAAAGCGTCAGCGGGAAGGTATAGAGTTGATTGCTTCTGAAAACTTTGTCAGTGAGGCTGTTATGCAGGCTGCGGGAAGCTGTCTTACCAATAAATACGCTGAGGGACTTCCTGGCAAACGTTACTATGGAGGTTGTCAATATGTGGATGAAGCAGAAGAACTGGCGAGAGATCGGGCAAAATCACTATTTGGAGCTGAGTGGGTAAATGTGCAACCTCATTCAGGTGCCCAGGCAAATGCAGCAGTTATGCTGGCTGTACTCGATCCAGGTGATACGATCATGGGCTTTGATCTTTCTCATGGCGGCCATCTTACCCACGGATCACCTGTAAACTTTTCGGGGAAATATTTCAACCCTGTATTTTATGGTGTATCAAAAGAAACAGGATACCTGGACCTCGATCAAGTACAAGATACTGCCCGAAAAGAAAAGCCTAAGCTGATCATTACAGGAGCTTCTAGTTATTCCAGAGACTGGGATTACAAGTTTTTCAGAGAAATTGCCGATGAGATTGGTGCTATATTGATGGCAGATATTTCTCATCCATCAGGACTGATTGCAAAAGGGCTCCTCAATGACCCGCTTGAATATTGTCATTTTGTTACTACGACAACTCATAAAACCTTAAGAGGATCACGTGGAGGACTCATTATGGTTGGAAAAAATGGTCCCAACCCATTGGGGATTACCACGCGTAAGGGTACCGTGCGATCCATAGGGTCTATTCTGGATAGTGCAGTATTTCCTGGTACACAAGGTGGACCCTTGATGCATATTATCGCTGCTAAAGCTGTAGCCTTTGGTGAGGCACTCAGACCAGAATTTAAAGCCTACACAGAACGTGTAATCGCCAACGCTCAGGCTCTGGCAAAAGCCATGGTAGATAAAGGTTATAAGATTATTTCAGGAGGAACGGATAATCATTTGATGCTCATCGACCTGAGAGCTAAAAATGAGGAATGGACAGGTAAACTGGCAGAAGACACTCTGGTGAAAGCTGACATCACCATCAACAAAAATATGGTTCCCTTTGATACACGTAGTCCAATGGTAACCAGTGGTATCCGCCTGGGTACTGCTGCTCTGACCACGCGCGGATTAAGAGAAAATCACATGGAACAGATTGCAGATTTGATCGACCGTGCGTTGCTAAACCATGACAATGAAGAAGTACTGAAAGACATCAGACAGGAAGTCAATGACATGATGAATGAATTTCCTATGTTTCAGTGGTAATATCGCGTAAAATATAGGGAGGAAGTCTCAAAAGCCGACTTCCTCCACTCTACTATGAAAATCAAGTTGATAGCCAAAATTAACTAGTTTGTGTTGCGGTTGATGCCTCACCATCCAATACTTCGTCGCCAGCCTTTGAACCAGTAGACAAAAAACGCTGGATTAATGAAGGAATCAGAAAAGCAGAAATAAAGCCGACCCCAATTCCAAAAAGATATAGGGGATGGGTAAAAAATGCTCCTACAGAGCAAATCGTAAGAATGATGATGGTCGAAAATGGAAGAGAAAATGCCAGTACATTCAGTGCAAGGGTAGAATCAAATGTGGGTTTTTTGCCAGCTCTTTCCTCCTCTGCTTTACGCGACTCAAGGTGATCAATCGCTGACATATGAGCAAAAGGCCAGAAACTGCAGGCACTTTGCGGAAATATGACCATGACTAATGCTGCAGGTATGGAGGCCATAGGATGTATCATAAGCACCAACGCACTCAGACAAAAAGCAAATCCCGATCTCCACAGTAGCAAGCTTAGAATCATCTTGACTTCAGACCATTTTACCCGTACAGCAAGACCGATAAACAACAAGATAAGGGGAGTCATCATGATACTCATCCTCCCTATCGCATCCTGCAAAAACTCAGGAAAAAATGACATATTCAGCCCAAATGAAAGCATAATGATCGCTGTGACGATCACCAGATTTACAGGCTCTTTCACCAGGGAAATCATCAACATTTTTAACCGACTATTGCTATTAGATCCATCTTGGGAAGCAAATATCTGCTGATACCAATGCATGGCTACCAAATACAGTATAATCAATACGAATATTTTATTACCCACATCTGCCAATGCGGCCCAAGCCAAACTTTCTTCTCCCAGATACTCGATAATAAAAGGAAAACACGAGAGTCCCGGAGCCAGTGAAGGGAGCAGCATAGACAAAGTCCTCAACTGAGGAGATCCCTTTTTAATCCCTACAAACGACAAAACGTAACGTGCAGAGAAAAACATGATCATGTTAAATCCCAGTGCAAGCAAGGGCAAAGAAAGGAGGCTGGGATTTATGTTGATTTTCAATAATGCTATAAAAATAGTTGCTGGCAGTGCGATACTCAATATCAACGACTTAATTCCACCCAGCTGTTCTTTTTTACTAATCTTTTTCTTCAACAAGAGACCTATAACGATCAGTAAAACGAAAGAAAGCGTTTTTTGTATTGCTAAATTCATACAATAGTTTGTTCAATACTGTCCCATAGCTCAGTAATGAATTACTGATGAAGTTCAATTGAGATTATCTCTCCAGCTTAGGGACGATAGTGTAAGAAATATCCAACCAAGGTTGGTAAAAGAATAATTTCAGGGGATCCGGATGAGTAGATATATCAGACTAATTGCATCATACAACTACCCGGATACTCCCCTGACCAGTTAATCACTTAACCAATTACTTTTTTGAGTGCTTGAGTGAACAGTTTCATTTCGTTCATGGTACCCATACTTACCCTACAATATTGCTGATCATTCATATTGTAGACACGGATACCTACTTTCTCAGCAAGCATCTTCTCCATCATCTGCTCACCTGTTATCTGAATTGGGAAAATAATGAAGCTTGTGTAAGAAGGAATGTATTCCAGCCCTAATTTATCGAGTTCCTCACATACATATTCTCTTGCCTCTTGGGTTTTGCTTCTTGACATAGCATGAAAATCTGTGTCTTTCATACTGGCTATTGCTCCCATGATGGAAGTCACACACAGACCCATCGTTCCTCTTACCATATTTTGCAGCGTCTGGATACGCTCTGGTTTTGCCACGATGTATCCAATACGTAGCCCAGCCATTCCGTGAATTTTAGAGAATGTACGGGAAATAATCACATCGTGACCTTCCCTTACCAGGCCCACCAGCGTATTGGCATCATAGTCAGGCAGAAACTCCATGTATGCTTCGTCGACAAATATTGGCGATTTCTTTGATGCTTTCTTACAGAAGGCTTTCAATTTCTCGGCAGAAGTCATCGATCCTGTGGGATTGTTGGGATTACAAACATATATCAACTTCGTATCATCATCAATTTCTGCCATCATTCCGTCCAAGTCATGCGCATAGGCGGAAGTTAAGGGGACACTCCTCCATTCAGCTCCTACAGCCTTAGAAGTGTTGATCAATGACATATAGGAAAATCCACCGGAAATAATATTTCCACCGTTCATGAAGCTAACCAATGCGCATTTTTCTAACAAATCAGTAGAACCAGGCCCTAGCATAATTTGATCTTTAGATACTCCCTCTTTTTCGGAAATCATTTCGATCAACTTAAACGCTTCGTAGTGACCATAACGATTGCCCATAGATACAGCCTCTGATATAGCTTCCATGGTCTTAGGAGATGGGCCATATGGATTTTCATTAGCATTCAGCTTAGCCTTGAGTTCGGGACGATCCAATGCCTCAAGATAATAGTATTTTTGTACGCTGTTTCTGCGAACAGACTTAGCAGACAGCGTATTAATAGAGGAGCCTGCAGCAGCAGTTCCCGTTGCCAAAAGGGCAGTGGCTTTGAGCCACCTTCTGCGATTGATATGGGTAGACATAGTGTAATAATTTGAGTTCGGTTATTTAGGATAATATAGGTAAATTTTTATCTTTTAACTAACTAAATGAAGGAGGGGCAACAACCCCTCCAACTGGTATTAAAAGCCGCTACTACAAATTTTTGTATATTCTAAAGTCAATATCATTGTATGTACCCGCCCATTCCAATCTGCTGGCTCCCGACACCTCACTAAAAGGGGTTTGTAGTAAAATTTCTCCCTGTCCATTGGTGGTAAAGGTTCCGAGGGATTTTGAACCATTTGTAAATACCTCAATGGGAAGTCCTGATACCCTCGTAGAGTCAATTCCCACATTTTTGTCCAGAATTCCACGCTTATCTAGTTCATAAAAAGTAGCTTTCACCGCAATTTCATTTGGCGAACTTGTCTCTAGATCCTCAAATATTGCCAGCACAGGCGACTCTACTATGTCAAAAGCGAGTTCATCCTCTATACAACTTACCATCAAACTGCTGATGATCAGGAAAAAAATAAAGGGGTTTGTATATGCTTTCATTGTATTTTTGATTAATATTAATGATTAAGGTCTTGCTACCTCTATTCAGCCCACCATAGTTTTGTGAGTTTATCATCTGTACCTCCATTTAGAGATGCACCAGATGCAACGTTTCCACCATTCAAAGAATATTCTGATTCTGGATAGCGAAGTCTAGTAGGTACCTGTCCATTATTCTCAAAAATCGCATTAGGACTAGGCTTCATCAGTACCGGGAATCCAGTACGTCGGTATTCAGTCCATGCCTCAATCCCCTGACTGAATAATGCCTTCCACTTCTCTGTAAGGATCGTCTCTTTATCAGCTACCTTATCAGCCAAATAATCATCAGGCATCTCTAGGTTAAATTGTCCAAAAGAAGCCTCAATAGCCTGGGCCATGTATTCCTCAGCACTCAATCCCCCTGTATAATCTCCGTCCAGAGATGCTTCAGCCAGGATAAACAACAACTCGCTGTAGGTCATGATAAACACTGGAGCTTTCTCCTGCGTGAAAAATGATCCAGGCCGGGAAGCGGTATTGATATATACACTAGCCAACGCCTCAGGAAGGCCGTTAGGGGCTCCCGTAAACTTCCCCTCAAATTCACCTGTAAAAGCAGGTTCAGCATACACGGTTAATCTGGGATCGGTAGGAATACCTTCTCCATTTGTCATCTTTTCAATCATCAGATCGCTAATTGACCAGTCTTCTCTACCATTAAATATCATAACCTCGTGCCAGGCATTGTTGTTGTTGTTGTTGAGCCGAGACTCGTGATACAATACTGCGAAATCGTCGTTGCTGGTAAAGATGGGATACTGAGAAGCGTTTCCCATGATTTCACTGAATACGGCGCTCGCTTCTGCTGGCTTTTTGACGCCCATACGATTGGCCAGACGAAGTCTCAGGGAGTTGGCAAACTTTTTCCAGCTCAATATGTCGCTCTCAAACAAAATATCCCCTTTGATCGGATTTCCAGATTCATCCAGCATATCGGAAGCCTCTTTCAATTTTGCGAGCATCTGAGTGTAAATCTGTTCCTGCGCAGTGTAAGCCGGAGCAAGATTACCATCAGATCCCTGAAGGGCCTCGTCATATGGGACTGCCCCCCAAGTATCAGTTACGATCGAGAATACATATTCTCTGAAAATCGTAGCTGCTGCTGCAAAGTTTGTGTTATAAAATGGATTTTCAGGATCACTGGTAATATCGATTACCTTTTGAAGATTGACTAAAGACTCATTGTAAAATCCTTTCCAATTATTATTACGCATAGATGCATCAGGATTGTAAGTATCTCCTTCATTGGTATATTGATTTCTTGCAAAATATTGTACCCATAGCATCCCTCCATCTAATCCCAGGCGTTGCAGTCTTGATCGATGTCCGTGTATCCGGTCTACCGCCTCCCTAACTGCATAAGGAAAGATCGTTTCGGGGGGAACAAGTTCTGGCTCATTGGGATTCGCATTGAGTTCTTCAAAATCATCGGTACAAGCCTGAAACAAGGTCGAACTCAATACCAAAAGCAATAGTGATATATATGTGAATCTAATTAATTTCATGATAAGTATTATTTTGATAAAAGTAGATGGGTGAGCTTAAAATTTAAGATTAAGGTTAAATCCTAAACTGCGGGTAGAAGGAAGCGTCGCGTAATTCAATGCCCCTACGAGATTCCCTCCGTAATAGCTAATTTCAGGATCAATCTGAGAATGCGTATTATACAGCATTGCTATATTTCTTCCCACAAAGGAAATACTTGCCCCTTTGATAAGTCGAGTCTTCGATAGAATTCCGTTCGCAGCGAAAGTATATCCCACCCGAATCTCTCTTAGCTTGATAAAACTCGCATCGAAAATCGCGCCTTCATTTACCGAACGTACACTCAACATCCGGGTAACAGACTTAGTAGGACGAACTACATCATTAGGAACATATACAGGATTTTCCTCCGATCCAATATTTTTTACTCCCTGCCCTATGACTCCCTCTTCACGCCCTATAGCAGTAATGGGATATATCCCCGTCTGCATGCCCGTCGAAGAACTCTCATCAGCGATCTGTCCTCCAATTTTTCCGTCAATCAAAGCACTTACAATAAATCCCTTCCATTTGAATGTATTCTGGATTCCTCCGGTGAACCTAGGCGTTACGTTTCCTAGTAGTTGTAAATCTCCTTTCACTTGAGGAATCCCATCTTCAAAGATGATCTGCCCTGCAAACTCTCCTTCTTCAACTCGCTTGTATGCACTCCCAAAGAAAGAACCATAGGGTTCTCCCACACGCGCCTCCAGACTTAATCCTCTCCGAGAGGTCAGTACAATTGTCTCCAGTTCATTTCCATTGGCATCTGTAAACAGTTTGTCTACAGAATTGATGTTTCTTGCAAAATTGAATGATATATCCCAGGAGAAACCATTGGACAACTGTATGGGGGTACCGTATAGTATAACCTCAACTCCTTTGTTCGTGATCTGTCCCGCATTGATTAATTTACTGTCGTATCCTGTTGCTTTTGACACAGCAATATTAATAATCTGATCTATTGTTTGCTGGTTGTAATAAGTAACGTCCAATCCAATTCGAGCATTCAGAAAGCGAAGGTCTGCGCCAAACTCATAGGAAGTAGTTTGCTCTGGCTTCAACTCATTGTTGGCAATGTTTACACTCTCTGAAAAAGTAGGTGTTGAAGCGTTCCAAGGGTCTCTAGGTTCAAAAGTCTGTAATAAACGATAGGGTTCTGTATCATTACCTACCTGTGCCCATCCGGCACGTACCTTTGCGTAAGTAAGAATGGGAGACTGCAACCCAATCATATCCGTAATGATGCCACTCAGTGAAAAAGAGGGATAGAAATAAGAATTATTTTCTACGGGTAAAGTACTTGACCAGTCATTTCGCCCAGTTACATCTAGGAAAACATATCCTTTATATCCCAGACTTACAGCTCCAAACAAACTGTTTACTTCCTTTTCTTCGATCACACTTCGATTGGTATTCGTCGAGGCATTATTAGCCACATTGTACAGTCCATTGATCGTAACATCATTAACGGCTATGTAATTGCGTTTGAAGTAATTTGTCCTATGAATACCCCCCAACTGAGCATTAATAGAAAAGTCGCCAAATCCCTTATCAAAGGTAAGAATGAAATCGGAATTGGTCTCCTGCCTCCTCAATACTTCCTCGCTAAAGGCCTCGGAACGCGTGTTAAAGCTTTTAGTACGCGCTTCCCTGAATATATTGACTCGTGTATCAGTCCAGAAATCTGTCCCTGAACGAAGCATAATACTCAGAAAATCTGTAAGTTGATACGTTAACGCTATATTACCCAGGAAACGGTCTTTTTCATTGCTATTGGTGAGAAAATCTTGTTCGTAGAAACGGTTTCGGGCAAATGAATGTTGCCAGTTGGCATAAGGATATTCATCCCCTTCACGGGTAATATGTACATCCATGTAATCCCTCCAATCCTTTAACTTTCCCCAGTCATCGTGCCGGTGATGCCAGGTTTGCATTTCCCACATACCAGGCAACTGACGGTTATCAGATTCAGACTTTATATACTCTGTACTCACCTTTACATGTAGCTTATCGGTCAAATTGTATCCCGCATTCAGTCGAAAGTTATTTTTCGTAAAGTCATTGTTATAAAATATCCCTTTTTGATCAGTGCGCCCCATAGATAATCGGAAACTTCCTTGATCGTTACTTCCAGCTAACGCTATATTATGTGTCATCATCTGACCTGTCTCCCAAAAGTTGGACCAACTATCTGGCGCAGGAATCAGTGGTGCAACCTCTTCTCCTGACCACCATTGGCGTACCGACCTTCCGTCCATGGGAGCTCCCCAGCTCTCATCTACCCCTGCAGTACCGACCAATGGATACCCATTTCCGTATGCGGACCGAAACTGATCGATCGCCAAGGGATCAGTAATCCCTCCATTTCTTCCATCTGCATACCAGGTTACATACCCATTACCTCCTCCATAAACATCTTGAAACTCCGGCACTACCAACGGATTATCCCATATCATATTCACATTGTATTCGATCCCTAATCCCTTAGCTCCTTTACCCGTTTTTGTGGTAATCAATATGACTCCATTTGCAGCTCTGGAACCATACAAGGCAGTTGCATTTGCTCCTTTCAGTACAGTCATAGACTCAATATTGTCTGGATTGAGGTCAGATATGCCGCCACCGTACACCGAATTGTCCCGGTTTCCGCCTATGGGTTTTGCAAAATCTCCCTCCATAGGTACCCCATCAATTACATACAGCGGCTGGTTGTTACCCAGGATTGAGGAATTTCCCCGAATAGTTACCTGAGATCCTCCTCCAACAGCACTAGAGCTATTTACCTGAATCCCCGCTACTCTTCCAGCTAAACCATTAACAGGATTGATGGACCGAGCTTCTGCCAGATCACTAGCATCCACCTCTTGTACAGCAAATCCCAACGATTTTCTTTCTCGTTCCAACCCGAAAGCGGTTACTACCACTTCATCCAATGTTAAGTCAGAAGCAGTTAGAACAACAGATAGCTCGCGCTGAGATCCAATGGACACTTCTTGGGTCTCATATCCTATATAAGACACCATCAGGAACATGGAATCTCCAGGTACTGAAAGCGAAAACTTACCATCTAGATTAGTGAGTGCACCTTGTGTAGTGCCCTTGATCATTACTGTGACTCCTGTCAGGGGATCTCCCCCTGAAGCGGACAATACGGTACCTGTTACTGCACGCTCCTGTCCTTTCACCCAGGTTAGCGCACTCAGTATTACCGTAAAAATGATAATAGTTGAAAGCTTCTTCATCATGTTGTGCTTAAATGGTGTTGGCTAGAAAAGTGACGGTGTATTGTTAGTATTCAGATCAGTGTGTACAGGTGTTGTGTGTGTTAGTATACAGTGTTAACCGCCATTTCTAGCATTAAAATTGTTATCGTGTATTGAAGCAATTAAATAATATTTTCATAAAAAACCTAGCATTTTATTATCAAAATAATATAAAAATACCATTCGCAATACAATAATTATTTATTTATTCATTTATAGACTTATAAATATATCGTATAGCTTGTTATATTTCTATAACTACCAATATTTCATATTGGTTTCGAAAATTTACTAATTAAGCGACCTTTTATGATACTTAACACATTTTTTATAATATTTTTTCCCATAATCTTGATTAAACTAGCTTAAATGTCTCAGTTTTTATTAATTTTTAGATTTTTACTTACCATAAAATTCTATTTCTATTTATTTTCTCTCCATTTTACTCACATCCTATGAAGATCAATTGATTTTACTAGCTATATCCATTTTTTGACCTTATGTAACTTTTTCCTTCATCTACATGTTTTTACAATAAAATTTTATACGCAGTAGCAGAAAGCTTATTATATTGCATAAATAAAACTGATAGGTACCGTGGGAATTATTTCAAATTTCAATCAATTCAGGAATAAGCAGGCAAAAGCTGAAAGCAATGGCCATGAAAATCCTGATGGGAATAAGCAGGAGAAAGAGATGAGTTTTCTAGAACATCTTGAGGAACTTCGCTGGCATTTGTTGAGGAGCTTAGCTTCTATCCTTATATTTGGGACTATTATCTTCCTGTTTATCGATTATGTAACGGATGAGATTATTTTCTATACGTTTGAGCCGAGTTTTCCGCTTCACAGGTGGCTTTGTAGCCTAAGGCCTTCTTTGTGTTTTGAAAAGATGCCGGTAGAATTTATCAACACCAAACCCTACGAGCAATTTTTGAAATCTATCACGATATCATTCGTAGGTGGATTTATACTGGCTTTTCCCTACTTTATATGGGAAATGTGGAGGTTTATCAAACCCGGCCTACATCCACATGAGCGCAAATATTTGAAAGGAACTGTTTTTTCCTCAAGCCTACTGTTTTTTGCGGGCGTTTTGTTTGCATATTATATTGTAGTACCCTTCGCTGCTCAGTTTTTGGCTACCTATCAGATATCTACCCAGGTCGAAAACAAGTGGACCTTCCAAGCAGTGATCGGTATGGTAACACGCCTTGTACTGGCGGGAGGAATTATGTTCGAACTGCCCATTGTCGTATATTTTCTCTCCAAGGTAGGAATTGCCACTCCTCAGGGAATGCGCAAATACAGAAGACATGCCATTGTTGTACTTCTAATACTCTCTGCTATCATTACTCCGCCGGATGTAATGAGTCAGATTTTAATATTCATTCCATTATTTCTATTATACCAGCTTAGTATCTGGATCAGTGCTGTTGTTAATAAGAAAAGAGAAGAAGAACTGGGAATGACTGATACGACAACTGAAGTTGAAAAAACACAATGATCTATTAAATTCTGTTTAGCACTAACTAGAAAGTTAGTCTACATCCTCATTGTAATCACTATCTTCGTTGAGGCTTTTAGCTTGTTGCTCAGCGCGTAGATCAAGATTTTCCTTTTCCAGCTCAGATAGTGCTTTACGCATCCGGGTATCTGCGTCCATATTTTGCAACCTGTGGTAATCCATGATACCCAAATTACCCATTCTAAAAGCCTCTGATATAGCTCTGGGCACTTCTGACTCCGCTTGAATTAGCTTAGCTCGCATTTCTTCCACACGTGCACGGAAGAACTGTTCCTCAGCCACAGCTTCAGCTCTTTTTTCCTCAGCCTTTGCACGAGCAACTTGTAATTCTGCACGTGCTTCTTCAGCCTTGAGCTTTGCACCTATGTTTTTACCAATATCTACATCTGAGATATCAATAGACAGTACCTCATAGGCCGTCCCTGCAGTCAACAATCCGTCGTTCAATATTCTGTCTGATACGATAGAAGGTTCCGCCATGATATTCTCATGTTTTTCTGCTGAACCTATAGCCCCTACTATGCCTTGACCGACACGAGCCTTGATCGTATCTTCACCAGCGCCTCCAACTAATTTATCTAAGTGAGCTCTAACCGTAATATCTGCCTTAATGATCAGCTGAATTCCATCTTTGGCAACAGCCTCTATGGGTGGCGTCGTAATTACCCTTGTATTCACAGAGTCTTTTACAGCCTGCAAAACATCTCTTCCTGCCAGATCAATCGCAGCTGCCTGATCAAATGCAAGGGATATTCCTGCATTCTGAGCTGATATTAATGCATCTACAACGGTTGTTACATTACCATTTGCCAGATAATGAGCCTCAAGTTTATTAAAAAGTACGTCTTTCAGATTTGCTTTATGAGCTTTGATCAGCTCATCAACAATGATTTTAGGCTGTACCCTTCTGAGACGCATACCGACCAGTTGTGCTATACCTATCCTCACGCCGGAAAAGCGAGCGGCTATAAACAGGTTAATCGGAACAAAATAAAAGAGTGCTGCCAGCAGTATAACTAGCAGAACTCCTCCCAGTATGATTAGTGTTGTAAATGTACTAAGCCAAACTATTGTCAACATATATAGAAGATAATTCTTCTAATCTACGGATAATCTGGCAATAGTTTACATCCCAGGTGTGGATAAATGACCCAAAATGATATTCAATCCTTTTAACATAGCACTGTATTCTTCGCCCTTCATTGCACTTTCGACCACCTTTGCCAACCCATTGGTCGTATGCTCCAACTCATACAAAAGTTTCTTCGCATTGGGTGTAGGTTGTATGAAAATAACCCTCCGATCCTTTTTGGAATTTTTGCGCTTGACCAATTTGCTTTTCTCAAGCTTGTCAATAATCGAAGTAAGCGTGCTGAGCTTGATGTTAAACTGTTCTCCCAGTTCCTTCATCTTCTTTTGCTCTTCATCATCCAGATACTTAAGAATCTCGATATCAGATTCTATTACATTGTAGCCGTCCAGTATGGACTGTCGCTTAGTATTGTAGGCAAGAACAAGGTCGCTGATTACATCCCTGAGAGGATATTCCCCTGATTCAGGATGTATTTTTGTCGAAGTACTCATTTAATGTTTATTTTGGCGCTCTTACAATTAAAGACTATATAATAGTCTAAAATTCATATTTTATGTAAAAATACAATTATTATTTGAATATTTAATGCTCGAGCAGGAAATTTATAACTTTTATATTAAAACTCATAGTCTTACGCTTCCAAACACCATATAGTTGATCTTTTCATCAATTTTCAAATATAGTCAACCCTAAAAAATACATTTTGCCCCAGTGAAATAATGTTTGAGGTATCATTGTTCGCATGAGATGAATATTCTGTATGTGACACTTCTTATAGTACAATAATTGTACCTTTTTATGCATCAAAGTTAAATATTTTAGTTCAAAACTACTTAATTGAATGTAAATATTTTTATATATAATTTTTCAGTTAATTATTTAATCTAATAATCTCATTTTGTGGCCATCCATAATATTCAATACATCCTGTCAGCTTTATCGCAGTAAAGTGATCAGGTAAATAAAGGATCAGAGGTTCTGAACATTACGATTTAACCCTTCTGTCCCATGGGCAGCCCCTCTGTGCAACGCGCTATCAAGTATAAAAGAGATAGGTAAGTATCAAACCTATATTCACATAGCTATCGATCTTTCATCTAACCATATAGTAGTGCCTTACAGGAAGCACCATCAGGAGTACCTCTATTATTTCAGGCCCGTTGCACAACAGTCTGTACTGATAGAGCATATGCGCGATAAATGCACGAATATAGGGGGATAACTTTGTATCTGATGTCATGTTGCTCCGCTAGAGTTGCCTGATCCTTAAATAAAAAAAGAGGAAGTCTCAAATTGACTTCCTCTTTTCAAGTATTCATTTAGATGCACTGTGTACACAAACTTTCCAGATGTTACCCTGATGTTTTTCAGCAGCGGGGACTACTCATAAACGGAGATGTGCAACATCTTACGGTTTGCTAACTGGACGACAGGCGAGTAAAAGTCTCCATTCCATTAACAAAGTGAATGAAAGTTTCTTCGTCGAAGCTATTTTTGAGCATTCCAACGACATCTTTGAGATGTCCATTGTATTCTTCAAAGATTTCATGCCCTTTTTTGGTTGCTTCGAGATATACTACTCTTCTATCCTCCTTGGAATTGACCCGCTTAACGACTCTTCGCTTTTCGGCCTTATCGATCACACTTGTCAAGGTACTTAATTTAATGTTGAAGTGTTCTGATATCACCTTCATCTTTTGGGACCCATTTTCAATAATATACTGGAGGATTTCCATCTCCTGACTGGAGATCTTATACTTGTCCATAATGTAGCGCTGTTCTTTCCTCAGTACATTATTTAGGGTAATAATGCTTTGTTCAAGCCGCTTGGCGTCTTTTACGTCAGGGGTTGGACCTGGTTTGTTCATATTAGAAGATGTTGTTAAAAGTGTACAAAAAACTAATCTTGGCCTGCGAGTTCAGACATTTTTTCGAGACCTTCCACCAGCACTTCAAATTCGCCGGTTTCCATTTCCTGTGCCATCAGCTGTGCCATCACCTGAATGTGCTTTGTGTAATTGTCGTACAACTTTTTGCCTTTTTTTGTAACTTCTAAATAAACCACTCTCCGGTCCTCTTTGGAATTCTTTCTAATTACATACTTTTGACGTTCGATTTTGTCTACGATGTTGGTAAGGGTACTAAACTTCACATTGAAGTGTTCACTAACTTCCTTCATCTTCTTTTTACCATTCAGGACAATCCACTGAATGATTTCCATTTCAAGACCGTTTACATCGTGTTTTGCTTTGATGTATTCGTGATGTTTCCTACGGACTTCACTCAAGTCCATAAAACTTCTGTGTAACCGTTGATCTAACGGCATAGATTGTAAATTTGACATGACACTCAAAATTAACTTTATAAATAGGGATTTAGATTTTTTCCATTTATTCGCAAATATAATATACACAAATTGAAAATTCAAATTTTTTTTGAGCTTTTAAGCTTTAAAGTTTAGCTAAAAGGAAGTATTTCAATTACCTTTATCTCACACCTATCATATAATTCATTTTCAAATTATATCTCCCTTTTACCCAGCCAAGAATGACTCTATTTCACGGCAGCACGTGTTTCGTAAATAGCATCTTATTTTCAGCCATTTATTCAAATATTTAGTTTGTAGACTGTTGTTGATTTTCAATTTAGCTGAAAAAATACACTGTTTCTCCTACTTTTTATTACAATATTCGTAATTTAAAAAACAGAAACAAAACATGTTTTGAGTTAAAAAGAAACATCATTCTCAACTAGATGTTTCTAGCGTTTTCAATGTAATCATTCATAATGATTACACTTTAGACTGAATACTAACATAGTTCATTTCCATCATGTTATGTCATGATGAAGATAAATTGAATTGATATAATTATTTTAAATATAAATAATCTGATGAGATATATATACACGTATAAAAATAATCGATTTTCTCCAAAACCTTTCAGGCGAGTAATTGATTGGGAATTTCATTTTTCTTACGATATGAGGGAATATATAACATAAAAACGGTACCAGATCCTGGCTTACTTTTTAAATATAGTTCGCCTGCGAGTTTATCCACACCTTGTTTGACAATATACAATCCCAGTCCTGTACCTTTCGATTTCTTGTTTCCACGGTAAAACATATTAAATATCTTCTCCTGTATCTCAGGTCTTATCCCTTCTCCGTTATCCCGGACTTCCACCTTTATCCCATTTCCATATTTTTTAATTCCCACAAATACTACATGCTGATATATTTCCTCCCGCTTGTACTTGATAGCATTGACGATCAAGTTTTGAAGTATTGTCGTCAATGTATTTTTGTCTGTATAGAATATCTCTTTATACTGTATTTCTACTTCAAATTGTACCATTCGGCTTTCGGGCATGTGCTGCAGGCTAAAGAGGATTTCCTCCACCAGATCATTACAATTTACTTCCTCAATTATCAGATCAGCTTTATTCAGGCGTGTTACATGTAAAAGATCCACCAACGCCTGATCCAGTTTGTCGGTACTGGTAAGTGCCATCTGCATATATTGCTCAATATCAGGCTGCTGACATGATTGTACTGCTATATTCAGGATTCCTTTTACTGATGCGAGGGGTCCCTTAAGATCATGTGTTGCCTTGTACAGAAACAAATCCATCTGCTCATTGCGTTCTTTCAGTTGATGTTCGACTTCCTTTAATGCCGTAATATCCGTAATGGTACCAATAATCGTAGCTGTGCGATCATCATTTTCATCATAGGGAGATAAGCTTACCAATGCAGGCAGCAGATCTCCTTTTTTTCGTTTGAAATACAATTCTCTCGTTCGTATTGTATCTATAAGCCATCCACCCTCGTAGACCTCCTTGGCATTTGAAGATTCTATTAACTCAAAAATAGAAGTTCCCAGAACCTCTCCGCTATCGTGCCCTAACAAACTGCAAAACTTCTGATTGACAAACTTAATATTACCATCAGAAGATACTTCAAAGATAGGTATAGGGCCCTGCTCTGACAGGTGTGCCATCGCTCTCAGACGTTTCGTTGCCTGTTCCCTTATCGACAGTATCAGACCATTGATCAGTAGCATCAATATAATGCCCGGAATGTATTCATATTGATCAGGAAACTCCACGTGGAAAGATATACCCCCAAAGAAAAACCCTAATAACATGATCAGAGCAAAAAGCCAGTAACGATCGGCGGGTAAAAGCAAGGTAGCAGCAAGTCCACAAAAAATCCATAGCTGCGTAGTATAGTAGGGGATTCCGCTGTTTTTGAAATCCAGTATGATACTCCATATTGAGATACCTAGAAAAATGAATGTAGACAGCCGGTAAAAAAGCTTTTTGGGATAGGAAATCATAAAGCTGGATATCCCTAAACCAATTATCAGTATAGAAATTATATACCTTACCCACATAGGATCTGATACATCCCCAAATCTCAGCTGTATCAGGTGACCCAATCCGGCCCAGAATACTCCACCTATAATCAAGGTGTATCTGACTACATTTACAAATGAAATATATGGAGTGCTAAAATTCATCGGACTACTTCAGTATTGATAGTCTATGATAAGTTACAATATCATTATTTGCAATCCTTACGAAATAATTGCCTGCAGGAATGTCCGAAACATCTACCCTAATAGTGCTAGATAACGGTGAAATTGTACGAAAAAGTACTTCTTCCCCCAATGAATTAAAGACCTTCATCACGATTATTTCCGAAAAAATATCTGTAATATCCAGTAATACTTCATCTTGTGCGGGGTTAGGGTAAAGGCGGACCGATTGTGTATCTATCGTGATACTGAAAGAAGTAGCGGTTGACTGGCAATCCGAAATCAATCTGATGTCATCGATATATATATTGTTACCGAAATCGTTGACTACTTCAAATGCCAGTTTTACATTGGAGATTCCAGCAAAGTCATTGAGATCTATCTCGATACATGAGGCATATTGATTATCAACACTACACCAATCCCAAATATTTTCTGGTACAAAATCTACATTCAAGGGACTGTAAGTAGCAAAATTGTTGGAACCATTCTCGGCAATCTGAAATATCTTATGTGGAAAAGTAAGCCCACCATCTGTAGATACATACACAACAAGTGAATCCCTGTCGCTAGTCCCAAAAGGCCTGTATGCATGCCGAAAACTCAGCACGACATTTTGCCGCTGTCTCAGATCTATAGCCGGGGATATGAGTCGGTCCCGTTGTCCAGAAGCTTTATATTCAAAATTGTGCACTCTTGCTGCTTTGAAACCCATTTTATTGCCTGAGACAGGTTTGACTTCCCATGTGATACCCTCATCGGGATTAGTTACACTCCAACCTATAGGGAGAGATTCAAAATCCTGTATAAAAAAGGTATCTCTACCCACTAGCCCTACGCTTATCAGCCTGTTTCGCAATATTTCATCTATTCCATATGCATTGGCGACTTCCAGGCTAACATCATATTCTCCAGGTTCATCATATTGGACAATGGGATTGGGCAAGATAGACCGCTCAGGTGTTCCACCCGGGAAATACCACGACCATGAAAGGGGACGGTTTCCCGATTGGTCTGCAAATTTCACTTGCATTCCTTTGCAACCTTCAGACGTAGAAGCCTTAAAAGCTGCTACAGGTGCTTCTTCCGGAAATATACAAACTGTTGAGTTTAGCAAGCTAGCCCTGCGGGGTGAATTAGATAGAACCGTAAGCATGCGTTCCTTCTGGCAGGATGTAAAAATACTCATACATGCATCATCTGTATATTGCATGTAATTTTCTACCATATTGCGCTTTTCACATCCATCAATATTTACTGGACATCCGTAGACTGGTTCTGCTGCTGCAGGCGTATCATTACAAAAATCATCGACACTACAGTTGCCATCACCCCATGTATGGATCAGGCCCAGCCAGTGTCCTACCTCGTGGGTAGTCGTACGACCCATTGTATAGGGAGGTATTAAATCGCCAGTACGGCCAAATGCTTTATAATGTATCACGACACCATCTGTCTGAGCAGCCCGGTCTACAGTTGTTCCTTCCAGCGAAGGAGCAAATGGCAATTGAGCAAACCCCAGTATTCCACCATCTGCTCTTCTTCCGAGTTCACACACCCATATATTCATGTATCGATCCGAATCCCAGATTGTCTGAGGCTGTATTACCTGATTGACATATGTATTGGAATATGGAGGCGCGGAAAATTCTGCTTGGAAGCGATTGATTCTATTGACTCCGGGCTCAGAGAGTGTATTTCCATCCGGATCAACAGATGCCAGGCAAAATTCAATTCCGGTATCTACCCCAGAAGGATCATTGTTGTAGCCAGGACTGTTGGGTATTCTCCTGAAATCTTCATTGAGAACCTGTATCTGAGATAAAATCTGATGATAGGAGAGATTCCTTCCAGAACCGACGGATTCACCATCCGAGATAACATGAACAATGACTGGTATAGTGAAAATATCAATAGAATTACCTCGTAAACCTGGATCGCTTTTATCCTGAGCCATCCATCTCTCGAAGTCCATTCTTTGATCAGCATAGTTGTACCTGTTCATCATCCATTCATGATGTGCTTCGGTAAAGCACCTGTGATATGCTGGCGCATCGATTAGCTGCTTTTGCGCCTGCAGTATTCCAGCATAGCAACATACAAAAGCTACCATAAATAGCCTCAATAAGATTACAACATCCATACGCATACTAAACAAACTTTAGTTCATGTCTTATAACGTACGAGTGTGCAGTATATTTATCAGTAAAACTGAAAGCCCCATCGAAATGATTTTCGTGGGGCCTCCAGGGAAGTAAATGAAAAACCCTCGGAAAAAATTTAAGCTCTCACTTATTTTCCTCAGGTTTTATCTTACTATCGAAAAATATCTAATATTCAGAGCTATAGCATAAAAGTAATGTCTGCTACTCAAAACTACAATTTAGAAATTATCAATTTGTCTCAACTGGTAAATATCTGACCTGAATGGTCAACACGATGAAAGATACTTCACCGTATCATTGCGATTGACTACCACCTGTCAAAATACTTTTCCACTTTTTCCCGGTCCCCCTGTGTCGCTATGGCTTTTATACAAAAGTCAGGAGAGGATATAGGAAGAATTGACATATCTAATTGTCAATCAGATTATGTTCATTGGGATAGACGACAACCGTCTCAAAACCTTTTGCCTCTTCGGGTGTCATCATAACATAGCTGATAATGATTACGGTATCTCCTACAGACATTTTTCTGGCTGAGGGACCGTTGAGACAGACTGTACCACTATTCCGTTCTCCTTTAATTACATATGTCTCCAGTCTTTCCCCATTATCCAGATTGACAATCTGGACTCGTTCTCCAGCCGTAATATTAGCGGCTTCCAGGAGAGCCTCATCGATCGTGATACTTCCCATATAATGAAGCTCTGCCTGAGTAACTTTGACACGATGTATTTTTGACTTAAAAAAATTTACAAGCATGGCACTTACTGTATTAATAACAAGCTAAGATTAAACATCCAACTTATACTGTTGGGACAGCACAAAGTTGTATCAAATTTTGCTTAAAATAAAATTTGCTGTGATAATGCCATATTATCAATTAACCTTGTATGCCCCAAATAAGCGGCGATAAATGCATGAGGGGCATTATCTGTTGTCAAAATATTGATTTCTTCTAGGGTATTACCATTGAGAATTTCAAAATAGTCAAGCCTCACGAGAGGGTATTGATTCAGTTGTTCCTGGGCATACTTCTTCAACACAACTGGTTCTCGTACAACCTGGGCCTTTTCTTTGACAGCACATAATACTTCATATAGTGCAACAGCCTGTCTCCTTTCCTCATAGCTCAGATACACATTACGGGAACTCATGGCCAGTCCATCACACTCCCGGGCAATGGGACATGAAACAATTTCTACGGGAGTGTGCAATTCCTGTACCAGCCTGGATACCAGCAGATACTGCTGATAATCTTTAAGTCCAAAATATGCTCTGTCAGGTTGTACAAGATTAAACAGGATAGAGACGATCTGCAGGACACCCTCCATGTGTCCTGGACGGCTAATGCCTTCCAGCCGATCGTTGAGGTTGCGGATGGTAAATCCAATGTATGGCTCCGGGGG
This sequence comes from uncultured Bacteroidia bacterium, assembly GCA_964468435.1. GTDB lineage: Bacteria > Bacteroidota > Bacteroidia > J057 > J057 > JBCCTX01. The sequence goes on from CAYXVE010000023.1 coordinate 51,094, forward strand.
GTATATATCCTTGATATCTGGACTAAAGACTGCATCTACATGAAGATCTTCCAGCAACTGCAAATCACTTTCCCATGTACGAGGATATTGCTTATAGTCCTCCCCAGGGCCAAATTGTGTCGGATTTACAAAAATACTTACGACAGTATAGGTGTTTTGCTCTACAGACATCTGGATCAAGCGGGCATGACCTTCATGTAAAGCCCCCATCGTGGGTACCAAACCCAAGGTGATTTCTCTACCAGGAATATACCTAAGCCCTTGAAGCTGCTTAACTTCCCGGATTATTTGCATATACGGATTATTAGGATCAGCAAGAGTCTAACTCGGTCAAGTTAAAGAAACATCAATTGTTAATCCAAAAAATTTTCGTTATTTTTACGCAGAAAAATTGGCAAATCATAACAGGATGCCATCTCATTTCAATCACACCCATCCATGTCATATCATTTAACTAGTGATTACATATGAAAAATAAGTTAAGAATTCTCTATGTCACTTCGGAAATTGATCCGTTTCTCAAATTGAGTTCTGCAGCTGATTACATTCGTTTGCTACCTCAAAAGCTACAGGAGAAAGGGCACGAAATTCGCATATTCATGCCAAAGTTCGGTGTTATCAATGAACGCCGCAATCGACTCCATGAAGTTGTCAGGCTCTCAGGGATCAATATACGCGTAGCAGGAGAAGAAAAACCGCTCACGATTAAAGTTGCTTCTATCCCCAATGCCAAACTTCAGGTTTATTTCCTGGATAATGAAGATTATTTCAAACGCAGATCGGTGCTGACTGATTCCAATAACAAATTTCATATAGATAATGATGAAAGAGCCATCTTTTTTTGCAAGGGTGTAATTGAGACGGTAAAAAAATTAGGCTGGCCTCCTAACATCATTCACTGTCATGACTGGATGACATCATTTATTCCATTATATTTGCGGACGCACTACAAAGATGATCCTATTTTCAAGAATACTAAAACTGTTTTCACAGTTTACAACAACGGTTTTGATTCTGAACTTCCTACAGATTTTCTGGACAAGGTGCGCGTAGACGGCATTAATGATGAAAAATTAGACAACTTCAAAGAAAATAATTACGTTGGTGTATGCAAGGGTGGAATAGCTTTGTCTGATGTCGTTACAAAAGGTCATCCAGAGATTGACGAAAAATTAGAAGAATACATTGAACAAACTAAATCGGAAAAAATCTATATCGATACAGATGATAAAGATTCCTATGTGGAAGAATATCATCAACTCTATTCGAATATTGCAAGCTAAGCGTTTGTTGTATTCAGGAAAACATACTTTATGGCTGTCGATCTTTATAGGATGGACAGCCATACTGATTTTGGAAGGCTGTGATGAAGATATAGCAGGAGATACGGGTAAAGAAATTCTACCTCAAGAAGAATTAGTCAATCTGGTTTATAGTGATACATTCTCCATCGAGCTAAACACGCAGACCCGCGATAGCGTGCCTACCTGCAATACGCAGTTACAAATGTTTGGGACGTACAATGATCCCCTGATGGGGAAAGTTTCCACTGCTACCTATATGGAGATACTTCCGACGGACAGTTTGTGGGATTTTACCAGACCCAATGATCTGATGTTTGATTCTATGGTACTGCAGATTGGTTTGTTTGGCTGGTATGGAAATTTTCAAACTCCTCAGAAAGTGGAAGTGTATGAAATGATGGAAACCATGCCTCCGTGTGATAATCTTGATGCCAATTCTGCACTCATGCTGAATCGCAGCAAAGAGTTATCCCATGGTCACAACATAGACTTCAGTAATGACAGCACCATAAGAGGAATCATTCGCATTCCGCTGGACTCCATACTGGCCAACAAATTTTTATTTTCACCGCCCGAAAATTTCAGTTCAGATATCGCCTTCAAAGAGTTTTTCAATGGCCTGTACCTCACGAGTGCTCCCGTTAACAATGGACGGGAAGAGGACGGAGCAGTATTCCGGTTTGATGGAAGTTTTGACCTCGATACCCGTTTAATTCTCTATTACAAAAGCCGACCAGATTCCCTGTCGGATTTTGAGGCCAAGACCTCTATTTTCCCAATTAGTGTGTCTCAGTTTTCTTCCCGCAACGCGCAAAAATTTGTTCAAATCACACGAAGTGAGACTGAAGGCACCCTACTAGAAAAAAGCCTAAGCGGAGGCAATGAATTTGAGTTTGTTCAGGCTGGTTCTTATCTGGAAATAGAAGGCGTTTTCCCCTCTCTCAAAAATCTTCCGCCAGAAACAGGAGTCAACCAGGTAGAATTAATCCTCAGAGTAGATACGACCCAGTTTAATACAAAAACGGATAGCGGGAATGCAATATTAACCCCTCCTAATGTACTGGAATTTCTGATCCTCAATGAAGCTGATGAACCTATCAACATTCCTGGAGTACCGATCCCACAAGTTCCTTTTATATCTGATCAGGGAGTATTTCGCTTTCCCTTTACGCCCTTTTTGCAGGAGGTAATCGATGAAGAGATTGAAAATTATAAATTTCTCGTCAGACCCATTTTTCAAACCAATATTCCTAACTTACAGTCATCTCTTTTCAACCAGAGTATCAATCGTGTAATATTTGGAGGTGTCGATCATCCCACCCTTTTTCCGGAATTACGCATCACCTATACCACGCCTCAATAGCTGCGTGACATGAAGACTTCACAACGTTCCAAAGATCACCTGATCGAGGTTGCGACGAAACTTTTTGCGGAAGAGGGTTTTGGTGCAGTAACTGAGACTCAACTACTCGATACTGCCAAGGTTTCCCGGGGGATATTGGTATACCATTTTCACGATAAAACAGGTGTGTTACGGGAAATTCTTCGTCAACAAATACCGCTCTTTCTTCAAATACTTCCCAGTAAATCTCATATATCTACTCCTGAAGATAATTTGGTATTCGCGATCCAGCGTTGGATCAGTTTTCTAAATGAGCACAAACTGTTCTGGCAGTGTTATTTTCCCCTTACAATTTCTCCACAATATCGCCCATACATATATTACCCCACATTGGATGATTTTTACGAAAACTATCACCAATTCCTTCTCAATAACTTCCGGCAAATCCATCAACATGCTCCTGACAAGGAAGTTATGGCATTTGAAATATTTCGAAAAGGTCTTTTTAGCACGTTTCTAACCGGAGACGCCCCATCTATCCATACGCTACAGCGTATCTGGTGTAATCAATTCAAGCTAAAGACGTCAACAAATGATTTATGATCGTTATTGTTTCAGACGTAATGAATTGGGGTAGATTGGAGTATCTATCTCCCTTTCAGTGTTTGCTAGTCTTCGATGAATAGCAATTCCCATTCTAGGAGCAAAAAGCCCTATAATAGCCTTTTCTTCCTCTATTTTTTGCCAGAAATGAAGAATTTCGTTCTGTCTTAAATCACTTTCAGGAGACTGAATGATGATATCTATCAACCTATCGGTCTCATCGCTTCCGAAACCCGATAGATTTCCTCCTCCCTGCAACCAGGATTCGCTCCGCCAGTCCTGATCAAGTTCAGCTTCAATTTTCTGAAAATTCTTATCCATAATAACTGCATCATAAAATCTGTCATCTACTTGCGAATAAAATGCATGGGATCCAATGGGAAGTGGACGGCAATCGATACCATGAGACTGTAACTCCTTTTTCATGAAAGTAGCTATCATATTATGCTGCGCATTGGACTTATCATATACCAGACTGAAGGAGAATTCATGTAGGTTATTGCCAATATTTTTCTCCAGTATCTGGTTTTTGTTCTCGTCTTTCCATCCTGCTTTCAGCAATAATTCAAGACCCTCTGCCGGATTATATTGTACCGGATTGAACATTGTATCCCACTTCACAGTCCTAGGTCTTACGGGAATGGCTATCCGGTCTACATACAGCTCATCTCCATATTGCGACAAGATCATATCCTTCACCGGAATGAAATGTTCAAGTGCATTCCTAACATCAACGTCTAACAGGACTGGATTTCCTGTCAACTCATTGGGTTTTAGATTTACGGCAATGAAGTTAAAGCTTTCTCCGGGAAGTAAATTCATTTCATAAACCTGTTGCATACTATCTATCAATAGCTGCTCATAGTTTCGGGGGGGAATATGTGTGGCGAGATCTACTTCTTCGTTCAGTATATCTCTGATTATATCTAGTTTTCGGAACCTTATTTTCTCAGCAGACTGCCGCAACATGGGATGAGCAGTAGTATCCTGCATCCAGTAATCTACTTTCTTTTCCAGTAATAAGTCTGCACCGGGCACCCATTTTGCTATCTTGTAAGGACCAGCTCCCGGATTTCGTACAGCCCAGGATGAATCTGTATCCACACGGGTATATTCTGCTGCCCACTGGACAAATGAAGAGTCTGTTGAAAGTAAATCCAGTTGCCGCATGTCATCCAGTTTGTATTTCCTAATCACTTCAGATGAATCATACAGATTCCTGGACAATACCACCCAGTAGTCGCTGAGGATGGTATTGGTGTAGTGGGGTTGCATTTCAACTTTAAATGTATAAGGATCCGAAAATCCCGTATCTATCCGTATTACATGATCAAAAATCTCTGTAAATACAGGATGACTCAGTACCGGACAACTCAGAATTTTGGCGGAGAACAATACATCCTCAATTGTCAGTGGGGTCCCATCATCCCATTTAGCATCCTCTCTCAACCTAAATATGTAAGCGCTTATCTCTTCATGTTCTTTGTTAGGAAGATGCTGCAACAACACTGGCTGCTGTTTGCCTGCTTCAGCAGGATGAGTCAGAGTGAGATGAAGTGGTATCCATATCTCAATAGGATTCATGAGTGTAGGATGCATGCTTGGGGGAAATTGATTCTCAGGTATACCCACTACAATTTCCTCCTGGGGCCGGTGAAAGGTATCCTGACTAGTTCCTGGATTACATCCGTATATCAGGACAATAATACACCCATAAAGAAAAATACATAACTTGAAGCAAGGATAACGTTTAAGACATATTATCATAGCGTGATGATACGATCGACTACAGGGATTCATTTACGGTAGAAGACTGTGTTTGAGATTTAATACCCACCTGATTTTTATTGGGATAAGCTAAGGAGGAAGTTGTGTTTCTGTTCCGGTCATATATCGGATCGAGGCTAAACAAGGTTATTTCTTTCTCTTTCCCCCTAAGAATAATTTTGCCAATAAATTCTTCTTTATATTCATTTCCCAGATCAAGTAACTGCAAGAGATTGGATGATAGCAGGAGTCTTCTGCCGATGCGATTAGTTTCTGCCTGAATACGTGAGGCAGTATTGATCGTATCGCCGTGAAATACAATACTTCTTTTGTAGTCTCCAATCTCTCCGGCTACGACTTTGCCGATATGGTAGCCAGCTTTGAAGACCGGTTCAAAACCATAGCGCTGCAGATATCGCTCCCGTTTGGCTTTCATTTTGGCTTCGATCAGGAAAAAACACCGGATACAATTTAGGTTTCTAACGCCGCGATCTTTGGGCCAGGTGATGACAACTTCATCGCCTACATACTGGTAGATCTCTCCGCGTGTACGGTGTATGGGTTCTGCTATGTCAAAGAAATAATCGTTCAGCAGACGATGCCATTCCAGATGCCCTAATTTCTCCGCGATGTGGGTTGAAGACTTCATATCTACAAACATGAAGATGCGCTCCTCTTCCTTAGGCAGGTAATACCTACCAAGAAGATAATTAAGCAATACGTTGCGGCCGAGCAGGCGTGATACCAATGCAGTAAACTGGATCATCAGCAAAAGCAGAAAACTTACTCCAATAACCTCCAGGATTTTGCTTTCCAGAATTTGGCTTCCCAGTGCCCCGGGTTCCCAAAATGTGGAAAATGATATTTCCGCTTTGTATCCGATAGATTTACCCGCTATCAATAGCAATACAAAAGATATGACAAACAGATAGGACAAGGTTCTCACCAACAGAACAGTAATAAACCGTCTTCGCCTTAGCCTGCCACTGAACAACCACTGGTCAAGTATTCCAGTGAACAATCCCATAAGAAGTCCTCCAATTGCACTGACCGTCAGCATTTGCTCATCCAGTGCCAACCATGCATACAGCATTCCCAGTAGTATCCCAAATAACGAACGCCATAAAACTGCTGTAAGTTTTTCTTGCCACATATCTGAGGAATCAGTCTCGTTATATATGCGATGTTACTAATTTTTACCCCTTAATGTACTATCGAAGTCAAAATTTTTTACCCTTTCTTTTGTCGAAATATCAAGAGATTACCCTTTCCACTTTTACCTTCATTGGAAATAAACAACGTGCCGTCAGGAGCGAAACAGATGCCTTCTGGTTGCTTGAAAGTATCTTTATCAAGTGGCTTGACATTTTTGAGCTTTCCATCCCGATCGAAGATTACAAGAAGCTTACCCACTGTACCTATAATGTATATATCTCCACTGAGCGGATGTACAGCAATACCTGAGGGCTTAAAAGCATCATCTCCATCTGGATCAAAATCAGCGGCATATTCTCTTTCAAATTCATTTGTTGCATAAGCGATAAGCAGTTGAGAGAGCTGATAGAAGTCAATCTGGATGAAAGGTTCTGTATTCATTTCCATCTCATTCAGGCTGAAAGCATACACAGCCCGGGTATTGGGGTAGGATTTGCCATATATACCCGGTGCTTCCTTACAAGCCAGTAATAGCTGTTCATTTTCGGGACTATACCCCAGGCCTTCTACATTATTTCTGCCTGACAAGAGAGTTTTGTATTTTCTTGCTATAGGCTCTTTGTCAAGAAAGTTCATCACCTGATGCAATACCCCATTACTTTCCATCACGTATGCATGATCGCCTACAATTTCCAGCCCTTCATAATCTCCATCACTGTTGAACTTTATTTCTTCGGTTACATCCTCCTCTTTATAGTTGTAGATATAAATCTTGCCTTGTTCATCCTGAACCATTGCAGTGAGATTCTGGCCTACAAAGGTCAAACCTGACACTTCTTCGAGTTTTTTCGGTAATTTTTGTTTATTGTCAGGATTTTCTAGATCGTAGGGGAAGTATGGGGCTGGTGGCAATTGTTTCAGTGGAATAATATTTCGCTCTACCCTTTCCTGTTTGGGGAGTTTGAGGGTAAAAACAGCAACAACGATGAGCAGGCCCAACAACCCACCTGCGATCCATACCCAGATTTGATTAGCAGATATTGGCATGTAATGATTGGATAAATTTATGAAAGTTGCATATACATTTAATTTTAACCAAAAAAATATAACATTGAAACCATGAATGCTCAAAAACACATTGTATATACTCCAGAAGTACAATCAGCTTTATCAGATTCAATGCCTGTAGTTGCATTGGAATCAACAATAATCGCTCATGGGATGCCGTATCCGGAAAATGTGGAGACGGCATTATCTATGGAGCAAATTATACGTTCTCAAAATGCCATCCCCGCGACCATAGCCATTCTGGATGGAAAAATCCGGATCGGATTATCGCTCGATGATATTGAACGGCTTGCCCGTAGCCCTGAGGTATTCAAAGCCAGTCGCCGGGATATCAGCTATGTCATATCGCTTCAAAAGCATGCTGGTACCACTGTGGCAGCTACGATGCTTTGTGCGCACTTGGCCGGGATACGGATCTTTGCCACAGGAGGGATCGGAGGAGTACATCGCAATGCCATGCAAACATTCGATATCTCAGCTGATCTTCAAGAACTTGCCCGAACTCCAGTAGTAGTCGTATCAGCAGGTGCAAAAGCGATACTCGACCTTCCGTCTACCCTTGAATACCTGGAAACAATGGGAATACCCGTGATTGGTGTAGGTACCGATGAATTTCCCGCATTCTTTACCCGTTCGAGTGGCCTTTTACTCCCATACCGGCTTGATACACCAATAGAAATAGCCCAGTTGATAAAAATCCATCTGGAGTTGGGTTTGTCTAATGGCATACTGGTAGCCAACCCTATCTCTGATGATGAGGCTGTCGAACAAGAACTAATCGAAAAATCCGTCAGGCAGGCAATAGCAGAAGCCCAACAACAATCCATTACAGGTAAATCGATCACACCATTTTTACTGGACCGGGTCAAAACCTTAACAAGTGGAAAAAGCCTCGAAGCAAATATCAAACTTGTTAAACATAATGCAATGCTTGCAGCTCAACTGGCGGTACAACTTCAGAAGCTCGATCCTCCTCAAGAAGATATACCCGAAGAATCCTGGATAAGAAGAAGATTCCGCTAAAAAAACAGCCGCTTGAGGCGGCTGTTTTAAATGCAAGGAGTGTTGGAAGTTAAACAAAATTTGTCCCCAAATATATTAAAAATTTCCTTCCCTGAAAATGCCATTTTTAGGACACCGGTAAGCTTCCCAAAATGATATAAATCAACCAAAATATCCTTTATTTTTACGGTATAAGGTCCGCTTTTTGCTAAGAAAAAAATATACATTTACATAAAACTCCATCTATATATATACCCATGAGATTATCAGGCTACCTCTCAATCGTACTTGCTCTTTGTGTAATTGCCTGCAATGAAACAGATGTTGATCTCCCGGGAGGTTTTGACGATCAAGGACCTGACCTCCTGGATATGGAGCTTGAACAAACAATTGCCAGTACAGATCCAAAGGGATTAGAGGCTTATATCCTGCCAGATGAAAAGAACTGGAGAGGCATCCCTGAAGATCCCCGCAATCCCATAACACCTGAAAAGATAGAACTGGGAAAATTATTATTTCACGAGACAGGATTTGCTATACATGCTAAGAAAGATAAGGGAATGAAGACATATTCCTGTGCCAGTTGCCACCATGTAGATGCTGGATTCCAGGCGGGACGCAGACAAGGCATAGGTGATGGAGGCCTTGGATTCGGAATACGTGGAGAGGGCAGAAAAGGCGATCCAGTATATCATCCAGATAGTATGGATGTACAATCAACTCGTACGCCCACCGTTCTCAACGTGGCTTACCAGCCCAACCAGATATGGAATGGACAATTTGGTGCAACACATAAAAATCTGGGGACAGAAGACAAATGGGTGCGGGGCGAACCAACGGGTATGAACTATACTGGATTTCAGGGCCCTGAGGCACAAGCTATAGCAGGTCTTAAAATTCATCGTATAGAGATCAATGATTCTCTTACCCGGATATTGGGTTATCAGGAAATGTTTGACCAGGTATTCTCAGGGTTTCCAGCACATGACAGATATCACAACATGAGTGCAGGACTGGCTATTGCAGCTTATGAACGCAGACTGGTTTCCAACCAGGCTCCTTTCCAAAAATGGTTAAGAGGTGAAAGAGATGCTATGAAGGACCAGGAAAAAGAAGGAGCTATCCTATTTTTTGGTAAGGCTGAATGCGTTAGCTGCCACAAAGGACCTGCACTAAACGAGATGGAGTTTTACGCACTAGGTTTCAATGATCTTACCGGACCGGACATTTTCAGTGTAAGTCCCAATGACGATTCACATCTTGGGCGGGGTGGCTTTACCGAGCGATCAGAAGACCTGTATAAATTTAAAGTTCCTCAGTTATACAACCTCAAAGACTCACCTTTTTATGGGCATGGGGGTACATTCCATTCTATTCGTTCAGTCATTGAGTACAAGAATACGGCTATTCCGGAAAATCCCAATGTTCCTGCAAGCCAACTGGCAGAAGCGTTTCATCCACTAAGCCTTACAGATAAAGAGATCGACGCGATTACAGTGTTCCTGGAGAAGGGTCTTTACGACCCTTACCTTAGCAGATATGTTCCTGAACAGCTTCCATCTGGTAAATGCTTTCCCAACAATGACAAAGTGACTCGTAGAGATCTGGGCTGCGATTAGGCTATTGAACCAAAAATATAGCATTTCCCAGTAGAAGCTTCCCAGTATACCAGAACTGACGTATAATAGGAGAATCTGTAAAATAGATTATTGTACCGTCTCCATAGTTTTCAACGCCCATCGCAAGCGTATTCTCCAGATCTTTACGAAGATTTGAACCCGTGAATCCGCTTCTATGAGCATCTCCTTCAAATGTACCTACGTTCCAGGAATTCTGGGGGAGATATGGGTAAGGGGTATTGTTTCTCTTGATCAGAAAGGTCTTTTCACCCAGTCCAAAAGCCAGAGGATGAGTCTCATCCAGTGTTACTTCATAAATGCTTCCTGCTACTGAATTACTTAGCCTCTTTCTTTCTCTGTCACCATATATCTCAAGCAGTATATCATCCAGAGCGATATCAGGACTATCTTCTTCTGATTTCGATGTCTCTTCAAGTGCCCTGGCAAGTTCTGTAAGGGGTTTATCATCTTCATAAGCATTGGAAGAAAATACAGAAATAGCTCGCTCCATGGCAATAACCTTCCCTCCATTCTGAACAAAATCAAGCAAGATTTCGTCGAAGCGACCATATGACCCTGAAGCCAGCAGAATAACATCGTAACCGCTAAGATCAACCCGGCTTAGGTAGGATGTATTGATTACTTGCAGGGGATAGTTAAGATCCTGTTCTATAAAATGCCAAAGTTCTCCAAATGCAGTGGGAGACACGCCCTCACCGTTGATGATAGCTAAACGGGGGGTACTAATGAAAGAGACATCATTTGATCCGAAATCCTTGCCTTCCTCTACCATACCCGTTTCTACGGCGATCAACTCACAATGGTGATCACGTGCAAGGTCTGTAGTGACTTGGAAAAAATCTCTACCAGGATTATCCAAACGAGTGATGATTAGTGTACCAGATGCATAAATTTCCTGGTTTATCTGAAAGGATTTTTCGGCATATCTCACCTCTATTTTATGGTCTAGTAATGCAGAGAGAAAATTGACCTGTGCCGGATCTTCCCATTTCACCAACCATGCATAAGGCCTATTAGCCGGAGTTGGTATTTCAGGAGAAGCAATTGATGGTTTTTCCTTCTGTAAGGCTATCTGGCTCTCTGTCGCATATGCATGGAGATTATATACGTAGGGTAATGCCCATGCCGTGAGATCATAGGTGATAGAATCTTCCAGAAAAGTCTCTGGTTCCAGGAGGACCTGTACCAGCCGGGATCTGGACTGGTACGCAGATATTACGACATCTTCTTGATCCAATAGAAATCTTTCTCTTTCACCCTTTTGATAAGAAAAACCCGGATACTCAGTTCCACTATACGCTGGATAACGGTAGTGAATTTGTTGTTTATCGAGCAATTCCAGAAAAGCTTTTAATCTGGCAGGGGGTGTTTGATCCGTTTTGATCACGTAAGATTTATAATTACTGACCGGATTTGTACGACCTTCTTCGAAGAAATTGTTAAATTCTTCAATCAGTTTATTCCGGTAGCGATGAGCTGTTTCCAGAGTAGCCCATCCTGCTGTAAAATGGTGTGCCAACCTATCATATAAGGTTAGTGTATCTCCATTGGCAATAATGAGCGACCTTCCCGCAATTCCCCCTCCACCCTGTTCATACGTAAATCCGATAGCACCATTGTATGTGGGCCATGTATCTCCATAGCTGGGATAGAGCAAATCATATACTTCCCGCGTAAAATAGAGCCATGAATTCTGATCGAAGTATCGAGCATTATTCCTTCCTACAAGTGCCTGAAATTCTCGTTGCCAGGGGGTAATGACCTCATGGAAAGGCTTGGCTGCCGGCCCAAAAAAGAAAGTCGAATTGGGGCCCATTTCATGAAAGTCCACAGCCACATGAGGCATCCATCGCTGATATTGCCTGATACGTTGCTGTGTCTCTATTTGAGTCTGCCAGCACCAATCCCGGTTGAGGTCAAACAGGTAGTGATTGTACCTGCCTCCAGGCCAGGGTTCGTTATGCTCATAGGAATTGCGATCAGGTGTGACCCTACGGTTAGCCACCTGTCTGTACCAGTTGGCATAGCGATCTCTGCCATCAGGATTGATACAGGGGTCGATCAGCACAATCATATCCTCCAACCAGTTGGCAGTATCGGCTTCGAGCAGGGCATAGGTTGTGGCGAGGGCTGCTTCCATAGCCACCGATTCATTGCCATGGACATTAAAGCCATACCATATGATGGGTTTTTGTGCTGCAGTACCTTTTTCGTTTGATAATCCGGCAGCATTTAGATTTTTTTTGCGAATTTCCTCTAATTGGTTGATATGATCCTCATTGCTTACAGCAGCCAGTAACAAAGGCCTACCCTCATATGTACGACCATACTCCAGCAAGCTTACCTGGGGTGAGTTCTGTGCCAGGTATTCGAAGTAGGTTACAACTTGATGGTAATAGGTAAACTGAGACCCCAATGGATAACCTAAAAAATCTGACGGACTCTGGAGTATCTGTGCAGATAGGGAAGCAGAAAAACCAGAAAAAATCAGAAAAATCAAAATTTTAAAATACTTATTCATATGCAGCATATTATGCAAAAGTAAGAGTATAGCCCAATAAATTTTATCAAAATTTAATTAAACAGCATGACCAACAGGTTGGGCAGGCTAAAAAAATTATAACAAAAACAACTATATAGTTGTATTTATTTATTAAAAATAGTATAATTACAATTCCATAGTTACAAAACGCCGTGAAGCTAAAGATTACCCAAGTTGAAAATAAGGAAGAAGACGTTTCGTTCTTTTTGGAGGCCTTTCACAGGCATAAAGCGATCTATGGAATTGTATTTTATGATCCTGAGAAAAACCTACAGGCGCTACTGGATATGGAAATGAGTCCGTATACGCGGGAGAAGATCATTGATGAAATCAAGGCTGGAAACTGTTGCGAGGGTCCATTATACACTCCCAACTACCCGGACATTACATACTGGAAGTTTATCAAAAAATACCATACGCGGGAAATTCAGATTGCTCTTGCACTAGGATTCATCGAAGAACCTGTCAGGTGTTATGATTTTACTATGGTGTAAAGCGTCAACTATTATCGTGCAACATGAAGAAGAATTTCGTTCGAAGCAGTAACATAGAATATACATGTAAACAGTCAGTCAAACTGTTTAGAAAGGAGTCATTTACTTTTTGGCGCCATTACTGCGAGCGGACAGATAACGGAGATGAGTTTTCAACTACGCAACAGGAAGCTATAAATAATATACAGGTTTACAATCAGTATCGATCAAAACATCATGTTCCCTTTCCGAGTGAAATACGTCAAATCCGTTTACAGTATGGCCTTTCAGCAGCCAAAATGGCTGAGGTACTGGATTTTGGTATCAATAGCTATCGTCAATATGAAAGTGGTGTCATGCCAAGTCTTGCTCATGCCAAACTGATACGCCTGGCCAAAGATCCAAATACCTTTTACACCTTTGCCAAAGAGAAGGAACATCTGTTTTCCCAAGCTATGTTTAAACGTCTACAGGAACAGATATCACATCTCAAAGAACAGGACTATTCTGGTCAATCTCTAGAATACCGATGGAATCAACACCAGGAAGCCAATGAATTTACCGGATTTGTCAAACCTGATCTCAAAAAAGTAGCGTATTGCATACTATTTCTTGCCGGGAAGGCTAATCCACTTAAGACCCGCCTCAATAAATTACTTTTCTACTGTGATTTCCTCAACTACAAACGCACAGGATACTCTATCTCAGGTTGTAACTACCGTGCGATCCAGATGGGGCCTGTTCCTTCTCATTATCATGAATTATTTGGCATGCTGGAATCCATGGGATACATCCGCATTGAAGAAGAACTGTACGATCATGGGGGCACCGGAGAGCGTTTTTTTCCACTGCAGAGCTTTGATCCGGAACAGTTTAATGACCAGGAGTTGACAACCATGCAGGATATCGTGAATATATTCGATGACCTTAGAACACGTGAAATCATTGAAATAAGCCATCAGGAAAAAGGATGGATGGAAAATAAAGATCGTAGAGATCTAATCAGTTATCAGGCGTATGCATTTGATTTGCAGGGGGTGTAGCCCAGGAGGGGTCCAAGGGCTCCCCCCCGTTTTTTTCTTTGCCGACCGAGACCTTACTTATAATTACATTGAGCGAAAATCCTCAATGAGGAAAAGAAGTTTCCTCAAATTTTTTCAGGTTATAAGCAGTGGGAAATAAACGTTCCATTCTCTGATCTATATCGCTGATAGTAACCCGTCCATCACCATTTTCATCCAGTCCGGAATTCTGAGAATAAGACACAGAAGGCTTAGCATATAGTGTATAACACTCATCCTGATTGCGAGCTTTGGGATATAATATTCCCAGATATAGATCTGTCAGACTGGCATAATCTCCATATTTTTCCCGAACCCGTTGTAAATAGATGTATACATATTCGAGTTGCTGTACATGATCCATTCTGCTGAGACGTTCGGCAGAAATATTCATGTCCATTGCCGTTGATGGCATAAACTGTATCAATCCCACAGCACCACTGCCCTTGTGATTATAAATTGATGCATCGAATTTTGACTCAGCATACATCACAGCCATCAACCACTCTACAGGAATATCTAACATATTAGAAATTTCTTTTACCTTATTTTCAAACTGGGCAGTCTCCCTGACAAATATCCCAGCTTTATCCAATAGATATAAACCAGACTGGCTGGTGTATTCCCCCATAAAAGCATGTAATTCCTGTTTTCCTGAGGATGCAAATCTATATGTCATATAATTCGATCCGGCTAAAATAGCCGTGATCAGGCCCATGTTCCGCACAAGCCTGGGTATCCCCGTAGGTATTGAGAGTACAATGTATTTTTTCCCTGACTTGTAAGGCTGGGGAAAGGGTCCATGATTATCCATTATTTTATCAGGCTTTATATAATACTTAGCTACTTAAGCTAATTTAATTATAATAATACTAATTATATTAGTCAAAATAAAGTAAATTATTGCGCTTATGCAAAATTAATTAGTAAATATATTGTGTATGGGTTCTCCTGCATATATGTGCAGCAAACATTTACATCTCACACTTCCTTGATGACCCTACACGCTTATTCATTAATACTTGAAAAGGATAACCAAAACGTGTTTATTTAAGTACATCAAGTAAAATACCTAAAGCATTATATGAGATGAAAGGAGCATTTACATACACTTTACTACTGGTTTTAAGCATCTCTTCTGCCAGCGCAAAGATCAGCCTAGGCACCCTTGATATCGATAAGGGTAGGCGCATAGCTACCCATGAATCCCTAGAAATTTCCTGGGAAGATCGAAATCCTGATATCAATGATCCCTGGAATGAATATGATTACTACGACGATTTTAGTTTCTCACGAAGGCTGCGACGGTTCCATTCACTAAATAGTAGAGCTGTAGCCTGGAATTACTATGATCCCTATTTTGTTAATGATATATATTTTGTCATAGGCACTCCATTATGGGACGCTTTCTATGCCCCCAGACCCTGTCAGCCGTTTTTCGGTCCTAGTCCTTTTTTCGTTACAAGGTCTGTATTTTTCGGATTTCGCCCAGCTGTAGCTATTAATTTCAACTTTGGATTAGGAAGATTTGGCTTTGGTCGGTTTGGTTTCAATAACTTCTATGATCCGTTTTTCTATGATCCTTTCTTCTTTAACAGGGGATTTTATAGACCCCGGTTTGGGGGAGGAGGCTTTTTTGGTAGTAGCTGGGGGTTCAATCGTGGATATAGAAGAGGCTTTAATGATGGATATTTTGCAGGATATAATGATGGTGTTTTTAATGCCACACAGAACTACTGGTATAGAAGATCTACATTTAATTATGAACTGGACGGTAGGTATGGAGGAAGACAAGCTGTATATACCGATTTCAGGCGTAGACCTGACGGTTCTTACACCCGAAATACTGCTAGAACAAGATATGTTGTAGACCAGTATGAGCGCAGAAGCAGAAATATCGATAGCCGTAGAAGACCTACATCTACCAGTGCTGCCAGCAGATCGACAGACACAAGATATAATTCTCGCAGCTCCTACAGCAGACCATCTAACAGGAGTTCTTCGCCTAGCTATAACCGCAGCAACTCCTCTAGAAGCAACA
>CAYXVE010000024.1:0-66298 GCA_964468435.1 uncultured Bacteroidia bacterium
TCAATTTACAACCTTTTTACTTGCCCACATTTTTTTTGTCCTGTACTCAGAAAAAATACAATACTTTTTCAGCCGCAACATTTCAACCAACGCTTCTCTATGCTAGTAAATATCTTTGCAGGATCTATCAATCGTACACAAAAGTTTGCTGGGTGTATATATATTACCCGCTGGCAACCTGCTATGTCTTAGGATCGATACCTGGCTACTTACTCAATTTTGGATGCGGGTGAGCACAGAATAACTTATCAATTTCCCTTTCTTATTCAAGCTTTCACTTTTGATTGTTCCTACACCCTCTGCTACCCATTCTATGGTTTGCCCGTTAAAGCCCATACCCATAGCCTTTGTCTGTATATCCGAAGATATTTTAATGCAATCAAATATCCCCGCTGCTGTTTCTAGTCTGTCGCTCCCTATTACCCTACGATTGGTTATGTTGACAAAAGTCTTGAGCTTCATAGGACCAGTATTGATTGAAGCTTCAATATTGGCATCGGGTAGCATCTGTCCTTCTGAAAGATCATTGGGAATAATGAGTTCAGTACCTGAAAATTCTGCCTCTACATTCATATTTTCTTCCATATCCTCAATAGGCTTAAATACATCCTGAAAACGGGAAGAAAGATCCACATACAACTTACCATCTTCACATTTCATAAAATAAGTTCCCTCGGAAATTATTTCCCCCTTTTTGTCTTCTAGCGTATTGTATACCTGGATTTCTACTACTTCCCCATCAACACTTTTCTCCACAACCTTTGTTGTATTCTTCCCTTCTACCTTATCCTTCTGATCATAAGAAGTGTACTCCAGTAAGGTGTTTTCCTGCATGGGAAAAAAATTTGTACAATCCTGCGCTTCCACGGTTTGAAAGCTGAAAATCATCATGAGCAAGGCCGAAATGCCATAGATAGTCTTCATAAGGTTAATGTGTTAATGTCCATCTTTATAGATAATGATCATATCCATATACAAGGCAACTTTTAGCATCTCATAAGAGGCCAGAACCATAAATCAGTTATGGATATTATATCAAGAATGTTTTCAAAGGTAGGAATTATTATCTGTATTATACAATGATATTATCCCTTATCCAGGGCTTCTTTATACATTTTTAGCGTTCTTTCTCTTGCTTGCTTATGGTTGACTATGGGTTCAGGATATGCAGGCGTACCATATTCGGGAACCCACTGCCTTACGTACTTTAGTTTGGGATCAAATTTTTTCATTTGAGATTCCGGATTGAAGATGCGGAAATAAGGTGCAGCATCCGTACCACAGCCAGCTGCCCACTGCCATCCACCATTATTGGATGAGCGTTCATAGTCCAGCAATTTTATTGCAAAATACTCCTCACCCCACTGCCAGTTAATCAACAAATCCTTGACGAGAAAACTTGCTGTGATCATTCGTACGCGGTTGTGCATATATCCCGTCTCATTGAGTTCCCGCATGCCCGCATCGACGATGGGAAAGCCTGTCTTCCCCTCACACCATTTTTTAAACCCCTCCTGATCATCGCGCCAGGGAATAGCAGCATATTCCCGACGAAAAGGACCAGTAGCTACATGGGGGTAATTCCAAAGAATCTGCATGTAAAACTCCCGCCATATGAGTTCATTGAGATAAGTTTCATTAAGTTCCTTGGCTTTCCTGGCCAGAGCTCTAATACTGACTGTCCCAAAGCGCAGATGTATCCCGATACGTGTTGTCCCCTTATGTGCAGGATAGTTCCTCGTCTCATGATAATGCCTGATGATATCCTCATCGACATGCCGCTCAGGAAAACCGATATCATTGGACGTAAAGCCCATTTCTTCAAGTGAAGGTAATGCAGGAGGAGTGTCAAATGTATAAAATGACTCATATCTTGACTCACAGTCATAAGAAGCTATGTGTTCTTCCGTCAAATTGGATTTCCACTTCTTGCTGTAAGGAGTAAAGACACTGTAAGGCGTATCGTTATTGGTGAGGATCTCCTCTTTCTCAAAAATCACCTGATCCTTAAAAGTTTGAAATTCTATTCCATTGGAAGAGAGTAGCTCACCAACTTTCCGATCCCTGTCTCTCGCATAGGGCTCGTAGTCGTGATTGGTATATACTGCCTGAATAGGATAATCTTCTGTCAATCGTTTCCAGACCTCAACAGGTTTTCCGTGTATGACTTCACATGCACTACCCATGCCGTTCAATTGCCGGTTGATCTCCCGAATACGATGGTGCAAAAAGGTTACCCGGGCATCTTCTTTGGGCAATGGATCCAGGATATCTTTGTCAAAGATGAAAACTGGCAATACTTTTTTTCCGCTACCCAGCGCATGAAACAAACCTGCATTATCCTTTAACCTTAAATCTCTTCTAAACCAAAAAGCTACTATATCCATATCATATTGTTTTTTATTAAACTTAACCAGATAGCTATGGTTTTTACTTATTGTGGTTCAAATAATATCTATATTACCATTTTTCCATATTGTCTATGAAACTGACCAGCTATCAGGAAACTATCAACTATCTATACAGTCTGTTACCCATGTTTCAACGGGAAGGTCAGACTGCTTATAAAAAAGACCTTACCAATACCCTGCTGCTGTGCGAAGCATTGGGCCATCCAGAACAACAATTCAACAGTATACTGATCGGTGGCACCAATGGCAAGGGTTCAGTTTCATCGATGTTGCATAGTATCTGTGTACAAGCCGGGTATAAGACAGGACTCTATACATCTCCTCACCTGCTCGACTTTACAGAACGAATCCGTATTGATCAGCAAAATATCTCACAGCATGATGTCATGGACTTCGTCAATCAACATCAGGACCTGATTGAACGAATCCGCCCCAGCTTTTTCGAATTTACCGTAGCCATGGCTTTCGACTATTTTGCCCGGTATGAAGTCGACCTGGCAGTGGTAGAAGTCGGTCTGGGCGGAAGACTTGACTCAACCAATGTCCTTAAGCCCTTAGTATCTGTCATTACCAATGTATCCTATGATCATATGGAAATGCTCGGAGATACGCTCGAAGCTATTGCTGGGGAGAAGGCAGGAATTATCAAGCAGGATATACCTGTTATCATTGGAGAAACTCATCCGGAAACAGTATCTGTATTTCTGTCACATGCAACGTCTGCACACACTGTTATTCATTTTGCTGACCAATGTTTCCGTGCCCGACAAATCAGCAACCACTGGGAACAGGCAGTATTTGAGGTGATGGACTTGAGAAATGGCCAAACACAGACCTTTGTCTTGGATCTTCCGGGTGCTTACCAGAAGTATAATATAGCCACAACACTTAAAATCGTAGAAGAATTAGGCAAACTGGAGTTTGAATTTCTGGATGAAACTGTAGAATCTGGTCTCAGACAGGTAAAGCGCCTAGCAGGTCTTAGAGGGAGGATGGATCTCCTTGCCACTAAACCCCTTATCCTGACAGATACTGCACATAACGTAGCGGGTGTAGCGCAACTTGCAAACCAACTAAATACAATACATGCCCGCAAAAAATATATCGTATGGGGCATGGTCCGGGAAAAGAATCACGATGAAATTCTTCATTTACTCCCGCAAGATGCCTATTTCATCTTTGTAAGACCCGATATTCCTAGAGGACTTCATGCAGATACCCTGCTTGAGATCTCCGACATGCAATACAAACAAGGCGAAACAGCATCTTCAGTGTTAGCGGGTGTACAAAAGGCACTTACCCTGGCAAATGAGGATGATATGATCCTCATAGGAGGTAGTACCTTTGTGATTGCTGAAGTACTGTTGCACAGTGCAGAACTGTTTGCCTCTGCAGACTAATATCTTACAGGCGTGTATTTACTATGTTGTTGTAAATAGATCCAAAGGTATAACTGAATCCCAGCGAGACGTAGGACTCATAATTTGTAGCTAATTGCTTTTGAGATAACAGGACCTCTTCCAGCGATGTGTCGCCTGCAGGCAGTGATAGCTGATCCCTAATAAATTCCAGGTTACTTCTCAGATTGACTGCCAATCCCTTGACAAGTCTGAAAGACAGATTGCTATTGAATTCCAGGCTGTTCTTGGTAACATCATGAAAGTAATGAGAGCCTTCCAACCCTACCCAGACAGAACCCCAGGGTTGACGTAGCCGGAGAGCCACTTCCACGGAGTGGTTGAAAAGCAACTCTTCTACCTGATCATAGACCGTACGCTCGATATAATTGCTGTAGGAAGGGCCAATCTTGTAAGCAAAAGTAAACTCCTTCCTCATAACATCTTCGTAAGAGAATATATTGTACTCAATAGCTGGTGTAAAATACATGGCATTGTCTATGTTGCGAAAAGTAGATGTATAAGCACCGGTAAATACTCCTGCTGACCAGTGATCGCTTACACTTTTCACGACTCTGCCACCCAGTCTACTAAAATTACGCTCACTGGTTATCGTTCCTTCGTCCTGTTCAATCTTCTGTTCACGGTTATCCACATTACTGTCTACGATGATGCGCCAATCGGGAGTTACATGACTTGCTCTAGCATTGACTTCGTAATTGATAGAACTCCTGGCACTTTCTTTCCGGAAACTACCTCCTGCTCCTACGCGAAATACCCAGTTTTTCCAGGGATCATCTTTTTTGACCAATTGTTGCTCCTCATTATCATTTTTCTTTGGGAAGACAATATCTATTTCTTCTCCCATGCTGGTTTGTGACAGATAAGAGACCAGACCCATCTGAAAATATTTGACAAATTGTTTCCTTCGAATGTCATTGGTAGATTGAGGTAAGACGTCGAAGGAAATGATGTTTTTCATTTCCTTGAATTCCTTGAGACCGATCATATCGATTTTGTAATTTATTCCCCCAGACGCAGTGTTTTGAGTAGCTATAAGGGCATGTACATGCGCTTCTTTGGGATCTCTTACATAATTGATCTGATTGACTTGTTGGCGGATGTAGATTATATCACAGGCGTTACACTCCAGGAATACATTGAGCTTGTCAATATTTTTCTTTTCCTGGGCATGCATTACATTTATTGAAAATATCAATATTCCCAAAAATGCGAAAAACAATAAAAGCGGTCTCATTACGCGTACATTATCCATTTGGTAAGGTAGATTAATAATTAAGTTTGAAAAAGGACATCCCATTGGTTACAAAATTAACAAAAAGTAATTATGTATTACATATCATGAGCAAAAATGTTGCAACATTTAATTTCGAATAAAAGTTATTCAGCGTACTGACTAATTGGCAGTATCTTTTGAAGAACTCAAATCCATAAAAGGACTATTTATAGGCTGAATATTTTGGGTTGTTGCCGCTTTTTGTGCAACATACAATTCTTCGATAAAGCCATGCCTTCCCTGCCAGGCAAGGATCATAGTATCCTGGGTAAGTTTCCGGATCTGGTGCGTAAATGTAATTTCTTTGTCGGAAGCCGAAGATGTTTCGCGATTCTCACCCTTGTAAACGAATGCAATGGCAGATTTATCAGACTTTACATACCATTTTCCCTGGCCAAGTAGTTCATTTTCAAATACTTTAAAGGAACCATTGTTATATAGTTCAAGTGTGCGGTGATTGTTACTATCCTGCCGGGTGACTCTTCCCCCCATGTAGGGGTCATAAGTTTGTATAAGTTTCCAGCGAACCATTTTCAAGCTGTCTCCTAATATCAAGGTAGCAGCTTGCTGGAGCCCCATTGTGTCAAAATGATTATTACGGCAGCTTATCAAAGCTGCAAAAATCAGTAGCACGATAATATATGGCTGGAGCTTCATAGATTATGTAACAAATTAACTAGTTTCGCTGTATATCATACACGTTGTACGAATAAAAGTAAAATGGAAGATATCACAAAATTAAACGTTGCCCTTTTATACATTATACCTCCAATTCTCGTAATGGTTGCTGTAGGGATGATATTATATTTTCAACAAAAAAAAGAACAACTGCAACACAATATTAATACTTACCATGAGTTAATGAAACATATACTACCCTTAAAGATTAGTGCATATGAAAGAGCTATACTTTTTCTCGAACGGATCCGACCGGAAAACCTACTGCCACGTTGTGAACATATTCAAGACTCAGCTCAGGCTCTTCAAATAGAGTTGCTCAATCATATCAGAGATGAATACGAACACAATCTCGCTCAGCAACTATACATCAGCAATGAAGGCTGGGACAGCTTGATCAATGCCAAGGAGATGATCCTGAATGTCATCAATAGCAGTGCCTCCGAACTGTCTGAAAATAGTACTGGAATGGATCTGGGAAAGATTATCTTGGAAAAAGTTTCTACATCAGAAGAAATTATTACACAAAAAGCCATAAATACGTTGAAATATGATTTTAACGCAAATTTGAATTTTAATAGTAAATTACTGATCAAAAATGGCAGCACGATACTAAAATAACTTGCAAAAGTCTTCCCTTTTTCCTGAGATATACAGCGTAAGTATCGCTTATCAAATACAGTAAAATATAAATTATAATAAATAATTTTAAATAAATTTTATTTACATATGTAAAGCAATCTTCTTTTTTTCACATATTGCTGATTATACAATAAACCACTAATTATGAGCTATTTATGCAGATTTTTAGTGGCAATATTCTTTTCCCGGCTAAAATATGTCAGACAAATATTATTGTTTTTATTTGATGACTGATAATCAATGAATTTGTTATTCATGAATGGTCCCTAGCAATTATGTAAAAAAAGTGTTATGTACAAGTTTTTTTTTTCAATAATTTTTTCCAACTTTATTCTTACGCCAGATAACTTTGCTAGTTAGTTTTAAGATTACTGATTAGTTAGTGCAAATAAAATTAGTATGTTAATAATGACGACGGATTACGTTGACATATGGAATAACTGTCTTCGGATCATCAGAGAAAAGCTGTCTCCGCAAAGCTTTGACACATGGTTTAAGCCTATTCAGCCCGTGAGCCTTAATCAAAACGTACTGACTATTGAGGTTCCCAGTCAGTTTTTTTATGAATATCTAGAAAACCACTATGTGGAGCTACTGAGGTTGAGTATACGCCAGACACTTGGCCCACAGGCCCGCCTGGAATACCACATCATCGTGGATGAACCCGGCAAAAATTCTCATGTTACAAATCCAGCTATTCAACCTCAAACAGGTATGAACACTGGATATCAATCTCAGCCCAAAGAGCCAGCACCCGGATCACAATCTATTCCTAACCCTTTTGTTATCCCGGGAATACGAAAATTTGAAGTGGACTCGCACCTCGATCATCAATTTACTTTCAATTCCTTCATTGAAGGCGATTGCAACCGCCTGGCCAGATCCGCTGGATTTGCTGTTGCCAGCAAACCCGGTGTTACAGCGTATAACCCGCTATTTGTTTATGGTACCGTAGGCCTCGGAAAAACTCACCTGCTCCATGCCATCGGTAATAAAACCAAACAGGATGCACCCGGTAAAGCTGTTCTCTACGTATCTTCGGAACAGTTCTCACAGCAATTTGTAGATGCCGTAAAACGCGGTTCTGTAGGAGACTTCATGAATTTCTACCGGATGATCGATGTCCTCCTCGTAGATGATATTCAGTTCTTCTCCGGAAAAACCAAAACACAGGACAATTTTTTCCACGTATTCAATCACCTTCGCCAGTTTGGAAAACAGATAGTCCTGGCATCAGATAGAGCCCCCCAGGATATGGAAGGCATGGAAGAGAGACTTCTTTCGAGATTCAAATGGGGACTTAGTGCCAGCCTACAGGTACCTAGCTATGAGACAAGAAGATTTATACTCCAAAGCAAAATGCTGCAAAATGGAGTAGAGATGCCAGCTGAAGTGATCGACTATATCGCTCACAATATCAACTCAAATATTCGCGAACTCGAAGGCGCCATGGTAAGCCTTTTAGCACAAAGCTCACTTGCTCAAAAGGATGTAGATATAGACTTGGCAAAATCACTGCTCGACAATTTTATTGATAAAGTCTCGCGAGAAATAACAATTGACGCAATCCAAAGTATCGTGGCCGAACATCTCAACGTGGAAGTAGAATTGCTTAAAGCCAAAACCCGTAAACGCATGATCGTTCAGGCTCGGCAGATCGCTATGTATTTTGCTAAACAACTTACTCAACATTCACTGAAAGCTATAGGCCTGCACTTTGGAGGTAGAGACCATTCGACTGTTATTCACGCCTTGCAAACTGTCAATGATCTCATGGCTACAGATCATCAGTTCAAACAAAACGTCGAAGAGATCAGTAAAAAACTGGCACTTGAGTCAAGGTAATCCAACAAATATATTTGTACATATGGCTAAAACTCCCATCACATATCTGAACCCACTGGTAGTAAGAAAGCTGAAAAATATTGAGATCAAAGCCAAAATGATTGTAGAAGGCTTTATCACAGGAATGCACCGTAGCCCCTATCACGGATTTTCTGTAGAGTTTGCTGAACACCGTCCCTATAACTCCGGAGAATCCCTGAAAAATATAGACTGGAAAGTATATGGCAAAACCAATCGCTTGTTCTCAAAAAAGTATGAAGAAGAAACCAATCTACGTTGCCAGGTAGTACTCGACGTCAGCGACTCTATGAGATATCCCGTCGATGGAATATCCAAACTGGAATATGGTGCCTATCTCGCTGCAGCCCTCCAGTATCTCATGATTAGCCAGCGAGATGCAGCAGGAATGACCCTTTTTGATGAAAATATCTCCTTCTACGCCCCACCTAAATCCAAATACTCCTGGCTCATTCCCATATATAAGGAACTGGAAAATGTAGTCAAACAGGCAGAATACTTTACCCACAAAACTGCTACGGCGAAAGTACTGCACCAGATCGCTAAGAAATTTCATCGCAGATCCTTTGTAGTTCTCATTACCGATCTTTTCAACCAAACAGAAAATAGCTCTGAACTCTTCAAATCCCTGCAACACCTACGTCATGAAAAGCACGAAGTGATCGTCTTTCACTTACTCGATCGCAAAACCGAACAATTATTTGATTTCCCCAACCGCCCCATCATCCTCAAAGACCTGGAAAATGGTGAAAAAATAGAGGTACATCCCAACCAAATACGTAAACAGTATCAGCAGGCTATGCGCAATTTTAATGCAGCATTTAAACAAAAATGTTATGAATTTAACATCGACTTTATCGAAGTTGATATCGCTCAATCCTATGATAAAATTCTAACCGATTATCTGCTGAAGAGAAGAAAAATAAAATAGTCGCCCAACTTTTATATTCTATTATTCACAAAACCATGTAATGGAGACTATAAATAGCTGTTTTAAAAAGTGCTAAACCGACCTTCCAATCCCATAACTTCTAACTATTTATCCCTAAAAACATACAACAAAATAACTATTTTTATAAAAAATATTTAATATTTATTACTACATTCAATAAATTTCTTACATTTAGGCAAGAAATTAAGTACAGGACTCACTAAAACCGTTTCTGTTTTCGTTTACACATAGTAATATTCGAAAAAGAACCCAACATATGAGGTTAATTACGTTTGTCATATTATTAACTTGCTCTATTTCATTGGTCTTTGCACAACGGACTTACCGTGGAGGAAGATCTGTGAAGGCTGTACAGTTTTACAAACGCGCTGAACTACAGGCTAAACTGGGAAATGATCAGCTAGCCAAAAGGTTGTATATTAATGCCATCGGTGAAGATGATCATTTCATCGAAGCCCTTGATAATCTGGGAGATCTCTACCGAGAAAATGGTAATTTGGATAGTGCTGTCTTCTTCTACAAACTCTCCCTCGAAGCTAAGCCCAGAGGGATACTTGCCCGTCAGAATCTCGCAGCTACTTATCAATTACTGGGTAACGATGAATACGCTATTGAAGAATATCATCAATTGCTCAACTATTATCCCAATTATCCAGAAGCTTACTATGGTCTGGCCAAAGTATATCTGGCTAGAAAAAGCTATTTCCGTGGGATTACCTATGCAGAAACTGCATTGCGCAAATTTATGGATAGCGATGATGACGAGCGGATCGCCGATACAAGAATGCTCCTGGCCAGAGCTTACATGATGGATAACCAGTACGAGACCGCTAAAAAAATCCTTAAAGCCAATAAAAAAGATTTCGGTCACAAACCCTTTTATCACTATTACCTCGGAGTCTGTTATCTCAAACTGGATAAAGACAAGAAGGCCGAAAAATATCTTAACAAGGCTAAAAGAATGGGCTATTACTTACCCACTTATGTAGAGGAAAACCTTTAGTCTGGACTATATGAAGTAGTATCCATATGCAGCGGAGAGAGACCCAACGTCTCTTCAGCGAACTCAAAAGTAGCTTTTCTCACACTTTCCAGATCCTCCGAACTGTATTTACTGGCGATGACATGACTGGAAACTTCGGGAAAAGCTATTTTCTTTTTTAGCGGTTTAGGTGTCCCTAGCTGTTCAAACATCTCTAGCATCCTGGGTACGGATACAGTACTGTCCTGATACTGCTGGTCTTTGTAATAATAACCCAGAAATACAGGAATCTCGATTTGCTTAAATACCTCCTCCTTCATCGTAGCTTTGACCAAAGCCTTGAGAGCTACTAGTGATTCGATCCTGTATCTCCCTTGCCAATAATGCGCTTCTTCATCTGTGAGCGAAACCGTCCTGTAATTACCTCCTATAACCAATCTGGCCAACTGCATGCCCCAAGGTCCCACAAGCAGTTCTGATGTCGAATCAAATAAGTCTATATTGGGTGAGTAGCATATTAACCCTGCCAATTCTGGATTGCCACTAGCCAGATACAAAGCCAGTGTACCTCCAGTAGATGTAGACATAACGATCACTTTTTCTCCAATGCGATTTCCTATCGCAATGGCTTCCTGAGCTGATTCCATCAGGTTTTCTGGAGTCATATCCTTCAAAGGTTCAGCAACATCAAGCCCATGACCATACAACCTTGACAAATACATATTGCAGCCATAACGGCTGGCAAACTCCCGGTGAATAGGATCTCCTTCTCCCTGACTGGCAGAAAATCCATGTAGGTATACCAGGCTATATGGGCTTGGCTGATATTCATACCCATCAGCCCACACGATCCTGGCTTCATTATCAGGTTTCAATCCACTAACTGTATCCTCCGATTGCCTGATGCGGGCTTCCACCTGCTCTAAACTACCACTTATTGTGGGTAATTCCGTATTCAAAGCAGGCTGAGGGGCTATCGGACCTGTAAAAAATGCAATTACCAGCAGCGCAATGATGCCTAAAATGGTTATCATAATAAAGCGTGTAGACATAGTGATGATGATTGATTTAGCATATATAAGATCAACTGCAAACATTATGAATCTATATTACTACTACTACAGGCAATACACAAATTTCATTATTTAAAGATAAATTATTTCGTATCCTTAAAAGGCAATATATTTACGTTACACATTAATCTATGAATTCTCATGTATACCGGTTTACTGCATACCCATAAGCTTAGTGTTATTCTTTTTCTGTTTATCTATCTGCTTAAGCTAACCTTCCTGCTGCTAAATCAGCGCACTAGGCTGCAAAGGTTCAACCGGTGGATTCGCATTCCAGAGATGGTAATCAGTACCCTGTTCCTGCTGACGGGTGTCGGTATGTTATTTCAAATAGGTAGAACCAGCTTCTGGCTATGGGTAAAAATTGGTGTCGTATTTCTGAGTATCCCAGTAGCAGTCATGGGCTTTGGCAGATTCCACAAAGGACTGTCCATTCTGGCAGTTTTCCTGATTGTCTGTGCATATGGATTAGCGGAAATGCAACAAAAGATGATCACAAAGGGGCCTTTCCCCGAATCTGTCGTGTTGAATCCTTCTTCGTCCGGCTACGATATTTTAGAGCATGGTGAAGCATTGTATGTTGCCAATTGCACTAATTGTCATGGGCCCAAAGGGAAGCTGAATCTGTCAGGTGCCAAAGACCTGACCCAAAGTACGCTGGAGGATCCAGAGATCAAACACCTCATACGGAATGGCAAAAATGCCATGCCCCCCTACGATCACGTATACGACGATGATGAAATTCATGCATTGACAGCCTATGTCAAGACCTTGAAAAATGGGCAAGCCGTCCAGAATTAGATTACGCTGGCAACTTTCCCATGTGCTTGAAAAGCATCAACTTATAGATGGCAGCAACAGTGAGTGAATCTGTGATTTCACAAGCTTCGACCTGTTGATACGCATCTTCAAGCCTTATTTTTTTTACCTGAAGATCCTCTGTTTCCTCTGGAGCTGCTTTTCCCTGGGTAAGACCTGTCGCTAGATATACGATACCCCACTCATCTGAAACAGAGTTTGAAAGATGCATCTCCAGCAGGGGTTCATAATGTCTGGCGCTGAGCCCTGTTTCCTCCAGGAGTTCCCGCATAGCTGTCGCAATAGCTGGCTCGCCCAGCGGACCACCCCCCTCAGGTATTTCCCATGAATAACGCTTTAATGGATACCTGTACTGCCCCACCATCCAAATATTTCCTGCTTCATACGGCACGACTCCCACAGCCTGATTTTGATAACTTACTACACCGTAAATGCCGGGATTACCTGAAGGATTGAGTACCTGATATTCTGTTACCCTGATCCAAGGATTGTGGTATATGAGCTTTTCCTCCAGGGTTTTCCAGGGATTATCCATATTTAAATACTTTTTGTGATAGATTGTACAAATTTAAACTGATTTAAAAACTCTTTAGCGATTACCCTTAGGATCGTATAAGTAGGTATTGCCAGGATCATGCCACCTACCCCTGCGAAACTTCCCGCCATCAGGATAACCAAAAATATCTCCAGGGGATGTGCTTTGACAGAACTCGAATAGATAAATGGCTGAAAAACCAAATTATCTATCAACTGAACGATCAGAAATACCACAATAACTTTCAAAATCAGTGGAATCATCTCTGCATAAAAATCAAGCTCCAGATTTCCTAAAATCGTAAATGAAATACCTGTCAATGCCCCGATAATGGGACCCAAGTAAGGGATAACATTGAAAATACCCGCAAAGAAACCGATAGCCACTGCATTTTCCACTCCCAGCCATAACAATCCCAGAGATATCAGACCTCCCACTAATAGAATTTCAAGCAAAACCCCTATAAAATAGCGGGTAAGTAGAATGCGGACACTCGAAGTAACTTTTTGAATCCGGGTCTCATATCCCTTAGGAAACCAGGCATTCATAAAAGAAACCAATAAATCCCGCTCCTTGAGGAAGAAGAATGTTATAAAGGTGATGGAAAATATAGATATCAGAAAATCACCCGTATAACCCAATACCGAATTAAGGAGATTCTGAATACGTACCGTATTAATTACTCCAACAACTTTCTCGCGGAAATACTCTTCTACAGAGATATTACTATCCGTCAGTTGATATTTCAAAACAAAATTCTCAATTGTTGCGATTGGCTCTTTCAGACTTTCCTCTATTGCCTGAATATTGATATTCTCTATATGCTGTGTCTGCTGGATGATCACGGGAATAAAAAGGAAGATCAGTAAAACTGTGATCAACAAGAGTACTAATAAGGTGAGGATTGCCTGTATACTCCGTAGAATATAAAATTTACCCCATTTTATCCTGTCCATCAATACCATGAGGGGCCTTCCTACCAAAGAAAGTACTGCAGCGATAATGATATAAAGAATAATTCCCCAAAAATACCAAATAAAAAATGCAAAAAGTACTAAAATTGGTATTAATATGACTATGGGTGGCTTCTTCATAACTCAAAAATAAGTCAAAATACCTGTAAATCTGTATTAATTTTCCTTTAGTTTTGTGCATATGAACATTGTTATACTTGATGGTTACACCTTAAATCCAGGAGATCTTGCATGGGATGACCTAGCTTCACTGGGAAATCTCACTATATACGACAGGAGTCTGAGTGAAGAAGAAGTCGTCATAAGAGCCTGTGATGCGGAAGCCATACTGATCAATAAGGTTGTCATTCAAGAACCTATCATCAAGAAATTGCCAAAACTCAAATATGTAGGAGTCACGGCAACGGGATTTAACATCATCGATATTGAAGCTGCCCGCAAGCGCGATATCGTCGTTACGAATGTACCGGGATATTCCGCTCCTTCTGTTGCCCAACATGTTTTTGCACTCCTGCTGGAGCTTACCAACCGCGTAGGACTGCATGCCAAAAGTACTTCTAAAGGGGAGTGGAGTAGAGGTACCGACTGGAGTTATACCAAAAGGCCTATGGTGGAGCTGGCTCAAAAAACGTTGGGTATAGTAGGTTTGGGGAGTATTGGAAAAAAGGTTGCAGATATTGCACTGGCCATGGATATGCATGTCATCGCATATGGGCCGACAAAGAAAAACTACAAGAGCGTGGAATGGGTTACACTTGAAGAACTCTTCAAAAAAAGTGATGTGGTAAGTCTACATTGTCCACTGACTCCTGACACCGAGGGCATGGTCAATGAGAAATTATTAAGCCTAATGAAACCTACTGCCTATCTGATTAATACAAGTCGTGGAGGGCTGGTCAATGAGTGGGATCTGGCTTCTTTTCTCAATGATAGAAAAATTGCAGGAGCTGGTTTGGATGTATTGAGTTCAGAACCCCCGGAAAGCGATAATCCTTTGCTGGATGCCAGAAAGTGTTTTATCACACCACATCATGCCTGGGCATCAAAAGAATCACGGGAAAGACTCCTTCAAAAGGCAACTCATAATTTAGAAGCATTTATTCGTGGTAAGCCTGTAAACATCGTCAATTAGCAGCTTAAACTGACCAGGCTGTATTAGTTAGAAAAATAAATAAAAGCTACAGATGAAACTTTCGAAGGAAGACCCTATCATCATTATTGGAGCTGGACTCAGTGGTTTGGCTGCAGCATTCTCTTTACAGTTTCACGGATATAGCCATGTGAAAGTCTATGAAAGTCTGGAAAAACCGGAAGGAAATTCTATTCCCCTTCTTCTGGGGGCATTTCACCAATCCAGTCTCCTGGATTTTGAAGTAGATCAATGGTATTCCCGAATGG
Source organism: uncultured Bacteroidia bacterium (assembly GCA_964468435.1). Taxonomy (GTDB): domain Bacteria; phylum Bacteroidota; class Bacteroidia; order J057; family J057; genus JBCCTX01. The sequence goes on from CAYXVE010000024.1 coordinate 15,022, forward strand.
GTAAAACCTGGAAGAGATGGACTTTATGCTGGAAGAATGGGAGTGAACTTGCTGAAAAGGACCTGGAAGATATTAGAAAAGCAACGGGATACATGCCGAGAGCTGTTGCCGGACCGGAAATCTATGATTTCTTTCACTCCCGGCTAAAACCAGATACTGTCATCTCCGGCCATACCTTCATTTCATTTACACCTCAATCCAACCACGTTGAAGTCCATTTCGACGGAGGAATCACTCAGGAAGCAGCTTTACTGGTAGGGGCAGATGGCCTGCATTCAAGGGTGAGACTCCAGCTGCTCGGAGATCTGGAAGCCGATGAAACAGCTTATATTTCCTACAAAGCACTCGTAGAAAAGACTGCACTTCATCCCCTTGATCTGGCTCCCCTACTTGTTCCCTATAAAGAATACATAGGGCCCGGTCAGTCTTTTTCCTTATTTGAGGTCGATGATAAGCGTGTGGGTATCGAGTTGACTGTAAAAAAAATTAATCTTACAGAAAATGCGCTAAGTGAAACAATCGCAGCGCTATACCAAGACTGGGAAACTCCTATACCCGATATACTTCGCGCAGTACCGAGTTCTGTGTGGAAAAGCTATCGAGCTTACACAATACCTCCTTCCCGCAAATGGCACCTCAACCGTGTGATGCTATTGGGAAATGCAGTACATTCTACCCTGCCGCATCTGAGTCTTTCGGCAGATATGGCTATCGAAAGCGGACTATTGCTTGGTAAAATGTTGAATGACAACCGGAAAAATCTGGATAGAGCCCTTAAAAAATTCGAAAAACGGAGAAAGAAACGTACTAAACTCGCCTATCGAATGTCTAAACGAAGACTTAATTTACTGGATTGGGAGAACCCGGTAACTTACACCATCCGAAACTGGTGGATCAAGCAACACTCCTCACATAGATTTTACAAGCGATACCTGAAACTCAATAGCAGCAACTATCTGGGAGAATAATTATTTGCGGTATACTACTGCATTCACTGAAAGCTGAAAAGCCCTTTGAGTCAATAGCTCATATCCCATCTGATCAAACACCAGGGTATAATTTGGTGGGTGAATCGCTGGTACCCTGCTGATCCATCGGAAAAATCTATACATTGACCTGTGAAATAAAGTGTTGTAAGACAACTTACGACGGACTAGATAGAAATCCAAATGCCCCCAATAACCGCCCGAGAGCAAGTGCATATCAAGTTTCTTCACAATCTGTTTCATTTCATGCTGTTCAAATATATCCAGCACAAAAGGAGTAAGGATCACTTCAAAACTTTCAGAAACATCTAGTTGGTCTTCTCTACCTAAGCGGAAATGAATGTAATCAGGCAGCACTGCGAACATAGCGCTCATGCGTTTGCGAGCGAGATCAAGCATGACTGAGGAAGCTTCCAAAAATAATACCTTGCTGGGCTTAGCCAACCTGATCAGATCCTTTAGAATCTTCCCCGTACCTCCACCTACAATCAGTACACTGGAATCACGGGGAATCTGTTGAAGGAGAAACTGATGAGATCGAGCATATACCTTACACATTGATAGCCCTACAAGTCTATCATAGTAAGGAGCTACACGATCAAAATCCATTTATTACATATTTATCCGTGTAGCAATACCTAGTAGAGATTTATTCTGATACTTCGAGGAGTTCGACCTGGAAGATAAGGGTCGCATTAGGTCCAATGACACCACCACTACCTCTATTGCCATAGGCTAGCTGAGAAGGAATATACAGTTCCCACTTATCTCCAGGTACCATTAGCTGTAAGGCTTCAGTCCAGCCGGCAATTACCTGATTAACTTGTAAAGGTACAGGTTCTCCGCGCTCATAAGAACTGTCAAACACCTCTCCATTGAGAAGCTTACCTTCATAGTGCACGACGACCTCATCGTCTGGGTTGGGAGATTCATTACCATCTCCAGATTCGAGTATTTTATACTGCAATCCACTTTCCAGCTCTACAACACCCTCTTGGGTTTTATTATCTTCGAGATACGCTTGCCCTGCAGCAAGATTTTCTTCAGCTTCCTGCATCATTTTCTGCTGCTGCATGCTGCTGGCTTGTTGTTGGGCTACCATGATCATCCGGTTGACACTGGCATCGTCGAGTAGCATATCTTCGGATTCGCGTATTGCATCGACCATGGCCTGAGCTAATACATCTCCATCCAGACCTACCCCATTGTCCATGAGGTTATCTTTTACCGTTTTACCTATATCCATACCTATGGCATAGGAGATACTATCATCCACGGTACTCAGCGAACTTTTACGAGAAATGCTCCCAGACTGATTGCATGACCAAATTCCGACACACAAAATACAGACTATTCCTACATACACTTTCATGCTAGTTGAATTCATTATATTTGGGTAAAATAAAAAAATGAGTAATTGTGTAGCTTTCAAAAAACGATTCGTAAGTTAGAGGTTATATCGACGATTTCCTACTACCAGCATAAATTTGTTTCGCGCGCACAATGATGAAAGATGATATGCAATACCAGGAGGAATTAGAGCGGGATTTACATGCGGCTACAGAACACTTTGCAGTTGATTTACTGAAAAATAAATTACCTGAAGGATTTACATATCACAACCTAGAACACACATACCAGGTCGTGAATGCCGTACAAGAAATTGGCAAAGCCAATAACCTATCAGAATATGAAATCAATACCCTGATACTAGCTGCCTGGTTTCACGACCTGGGCTACGTGGAGACCTATGAAGGGCACGAAGAGATAGGCATGAAAATGGCGCGGGAATTCTTTTCCAAATACAATGTTTCTGAAAAAAGAATAGATGAGATTGTCAAATTGATCGAAGCAACCAAATACAATCAGGCTCCCAGAAATCTGTTGGAAAAAGCGATTAAAGATGCAGATCTTTTTAATCTTACAACTCCTGATGCACTGAAAAATGCACAACGGATACGGGAAGAATGGGAAATCTTCCGGAATGAGTTTTTTAGCGATAAAAAATGGAATAAAATGAACCTCTACTTTCTGGAGGAACATCAATATTACACCGAATATGGAAGGGAAATATTAGCTAAGGGCAAAGAAGAGAATATCAAAAAGCTTAAGGCAAAAATGGAACAGGAAAAAGCCAAGGAAATAAATGTCCTGGAAGACGAACTGCAAAATAGCAAGTCGAAGTTGAAAAAGCTTAAGAAGAAACTTAAAAAAATCAATGAACATAAACCTGAACGTGGCGTCGAAACCATGTTCCGCGTCACCTACCGTGTACATATCAATCTGAGTTCTATTGCCGATAACAAAGCCAATATCCTGCTATCTATCAATGCAATTGTCATTTCGATCGTGATTTCTGCTTTCATACAATTTTTCGACGGTGCAAGTCCCACCAATTTTAATTACGTCAATTTCCCCATCGCTATCCCCAGTAGCATTCTCGTAATCGTCTGCCTCACTACGATCGTATTTGCCATTCTATCTACACGACCACAAGTGAGCTCCGGGGTATTTACCCGGGAAGATATCCTTAACAAGAAGACTAATCTGCTGTTTTTTGGCAACTTTTACCGGATGGAGATTGATGATTACCTTTGGGGAATAAATGAAATGATGAATGACAGTGATTACCTCTACAACAGCATGACAAAAGATATATACTTTCTGGGAAAGGTACTTGCTAAAAAATTCAAGCTTCTGCGCATTGCTTATACTGTTTTCATGTATGGGATGATTCTCGTTGTTCTTGCATTTATTTGGGCCTTTTTACAGTGATTTATGGATCAAGTTAATCTGGAAATTTCACAAACTGCTCTCAATCCTTCTCTGGAACAGGATACTGATGCATATAGATATTTTAACCGGGATCTGAGTTGGCTGTCATTCAACTTCAGAGTACTGCTCGAAGCCAGAGATCGCAATCTTCCCTTATACGAGAGGTTGAAATTCATGGCTATTTACTCATCCAATCTGGATGAGTTTTTCCGGGTGAGGGTAGCTTCCATCCAAAGTGTTCTGATAATCAAGCAGAAAAAGCTCAAAAAGCTTGGCCTTGAACCCGATACTGTCCTGGACGCCATCTATCAGGAAGTCAATAGACAACAAGAAATATTTGGGGAGATATTTCGCAAAGAGATCCTACCGGATCTTGAAAGGCATGGAATTATATTACTAAGAACTCCCCTCAAAGAACTTTCACAACTCGATCATATCCGGGATATGTTCTTTGAACAAATACTTCCCTTTCTGCATGTCGAGTTATTGATGAAAAATAAAATTCTGCACTTCCTCAGAGACCAGGCCTTGTACCTCGTCGTGAAGCTTCGCAAAAAAAAACCGGAAAACCTCACAGATGACTCGGCCTCCAAATCCAAAATGAGATATGCCCTAATCCAGATTCCTACCCATTACTTTTCCAGATTTGTACAATTACCCCAGATCGACGGAAAACATTATATCATGTTCCTCGATGATGTTATCCGTTTTAACCTCGATATTGTTTTTCCAGGTTATATCGTAGAGGCTTCCCACAGTATCAAACTGTCCCGGAATGCCGATTTGCTCATTGAAGATGAATTCAATGGAGATCTAGTAGCTAAAATCCGCAAAAGCTTGCTCAAAAGAAGAGTAGGCGCCCCCGCCAGATTTCTCTATGACAAATCCATGCCCAAAGGCATGATCAAATATCTCCTGGCTACCTTTAGCCTGGATTCTACAGATAGTAATCTCCCTGAGCACTTTGTACGTTCATTCAGACTAAATAAGTCTGAGATGATCGCAGGTGGGCGCTATCACAACTTTATGGACTTCTTTTCATTTCCCAATCCCCTGAGTCCTCAACTGGAACTCCCCCCTTTCAGGCAACTAAACTATGATCCATTTGACGAAGAAACCTCTATCTTTCAGGCTATCCAGGAAAGGGATCACATGCTGCATTTTCCCTATCAATCCTATGAATACGTACTCCGCTTCCTGAATGAAGCAGCCCTCGACCCATATGTAGAAGAGATATATACTACCCAGTACCGGGTCGCATCAGACTCCGCCATTGTCAATACCCTGATCAACGCAGCGAGGAATAACAAACGTGTTACGGTATTTGTCGAAATAAAAGCTCGCTTTGATGAGGCTACCAATCTGGAAACGGCAGAAGAAATGAAACAGGCGGGTGTAAAAGTGATATTCAGTCTTCCCGGCCTGAAAGTCCACGCCAAAGTCGCCTTGGTCATGCGTAGAGAACAGGATCAGGTCAGGAGATATGCTTTTCTGAGTACAGGGAATTTTAATGAAAAAACCGCCCGAATCTACGCAGATCACGGATTGTTTACCTCCGATGATACGATCACAAGCGAACTCAGACAGGTATTCCAGTATCTGGAAGATGAAACCCCTCCAGATCCTTTCCAACAGCTTCTCGTCGCCCAGTTTACTCTACGGCAGCAGTTTGAAGCTTTTATCGACCGGGAAATCCAACATGTCAAAGCAGGCAAACCCGGATATATCCTAATCAAGATCAATAATTTTGAGGATAAACAAATGATCGACAAAATGTATGAGGCAAGCAATGCGGGAGTAAAAGTTGATTTGATCGTAAGAAGTATTTGCTGCATCAGGCCGGGTATGGAAAATACAAGTGAAAATATAACTATACGGCGAATCGTAGGACGCTTTTTGGAACACGCAAGGATATTTGTTTTTTATAACTCAGGAGCATACAACATGTATCTGGGCTCATCTGACTGGATGGAGAGAAACCTCAAGCGAAGAATTGAGGTGGTATTTCCCCTGAAAGATGCATCACTCAAATCGGAAATCATGCATATTCTCAAGCTCCAACTCACAGATAATATCAAGGCCGTTACACTGAATCAGGATATCAATAATATACCAGTTCCGTATGATGATCAAAATCCTGTATGTGCCCAGGAGGATACATACAAACTGATTGAATTGGGAAAACTAGGTAAGGATAAAGATCTATTTTCCAAACTGTAACATCCTCAGCTCGTTATCTTTATATTAAACGTTACATCACAATCAACATTGTTTAAGGGTAAAATTGTATACACCTCTTTCAATGAAAAAATTATAGCATTAAAATTGCTATATGTTTACTGTTCAAAAACCTAGACATAATACCATAGTTTATGTATAGACTATTTCAATATTTTTTCTTTTTTGGATTGATCATTTCTTTTAGCCTTCCTCTCAGAGCGCAGCTACCTCCCAATCAACCCGAACAGGATTGTATCAACGCCGTCGAGGTTTGTAACATGGATACCATCGTCCAGCTACAGGCTTACACTGGCCTGGGATTGAACGAGGATGAGATCACTAATGAAAATTCTTGTCTGGGAAAAGGTACGACCAGTGAGGTGTGGTATATTTTCACCATACAGCAAAGCGGTAACCTGTGCTTTACCATTACACAGTTCGACACCCTGGCAGATGATTATGACTGGGCACTGTTCAACATTACCAATGCTACCTGTGCAGATATCATCAACGGTAATGTAACCTCTTTTGGGGGGAACTGTAACTTTGGGAGCAACGAACTGGGATGTGGAGGACGGACCGGTGCAAATGGCGAGACAGGAGGCGATTGCCAGGAGCAGAATGAATCCTGTATTCCCGTTGTAGCAGGTGAAGTATATGTACTGAATATATCGAGCTTTGAGCCTTCTGACAGGGATATTGAAGGGTTTTTCCTCGACTGGAACGGTTCTACAGCTATTATAGGAGACAATGAGCCACCCAGACTGGATTTTGCCTTTCAGGAATGCGACAATAATACTATCACAGTAGGATTTAGTGAAAATGTGGTTTGTCAGACCCTTACACCCACAGATTTTTCGATTACAGGTCCTGACGGAAATCACATTGTAACGCGTATTGATAAGCCTGACTGTGATAATGGAGCTTCGACTTTTGCAGATAGCTTTGTTTTGGAAATCAATCCTGCTATCACTGTCAGTGGCCAATATACCATCTCATTGACCGGTGAGGTACTAGACATATGTGGATTCGCAGCAGAACTCCCCAACAGCCAAACGATTAATCTCAATACACTTCCCGCAATTGTAAGCGCTACACCACAGGCGATATGTTTGGGGGATAGTTCTACCCTGCAGATCACAGGCCTTACCAATCCCGGTCAGTATAATATCACATGGACACCTGGGAATCTCAGCGGTGCTGCCGTAACGGTCAACCCTGACAGCACTACCACTTACAATGTTCGGATTCAGGACATTTCAGGATGTCTACGTTTTCAGGATTCCATAGAAATTGCCGTGCTCCCTAGCCCCACATCTACATTTACTGCTACTGACAGCCTTTGTACCAATCAAAGTGGTACAATCACTTATACTGGTGAAGCTCCGATTGGTTCATCCTTTACCTGGAATTTCGATCGTGGACAAGTTATCAATGGAAGTGCCGCAGGCCCCTATGAAGTGCAATGGGATGAACCTGGCTTGAAAAATATTTCCCTAGTCGTAGAATCCAATGGATGTATCAGCGACCTGACAGAGTTTCCCATAACCATTTTTCAGACTCCCAGTACAGAACTGTTAGTTCCTGAAGAAGCCTGTGAAAACAACGAAATCAGTATCCTCTATGGCGGTAATGCTTCAGCTAATGCTGATTATCAATGGGGCTTCAATGGTGGCATCCTGCTCAGACAGGATACTGCTGTAGGTCCAGGACCTTTTACCCTAAGGTACGAAAATGATGGCGTAAAAACCATTAGCCTGACTATTACAGAAAATGGATGTAGTGCTTCGACCTCTCAGAATATTTCCATTAATCCCCTTCCCATCTCTGAGATCGCCCAGTTACCTGATCAGTGCCTCAACAACAATGAATTTCAATTCAGATATTCCGGACCCAATGACAATATTGAGGAATACAACTGGGACTTCGGAGATGGGAATGGCTCTACACTTGTCAATCCCACTCACATATTCGATATATCTGGTAGAAGAATCATCCAATTGGGTGTAATTGATGAAAATGGATGTCTAGCAATTGGAACCGATACCGTTGAAGTATTTGACGAACCCACGGCCGATTTCACTACGGATAATGGGTGTATACGTGAGAAAATTTCTTTTGAAAACCTCTCTTCTACCCCACCCACTACACGTATAGAAAGAAATGAATGGAATTATGGGGATGGTACCGCTTCCATTCAGGTTAATCCCAGTCATAGATATCAGGCTTCAGGTAACTTCAGGGTTTCACTAAGAGTTATTACAGAAGATGGATGTACCGATACCACATCTTCCGTTGTACAGATCTTCCCTACACCGGATGCAGACTTCGAAACAGATAACCTTTGCCTCGGAGATACTACTACATTTGTCGACTTAAGTACTCTGCAAGCCCTTACTAACGATGAAATTGAATCATGGTCCTGGGATTTTGGTGATGGTAGAAGAGGTGGAAACCTGGATTCCATAACACATAATTACAATGCGACAGGTACTTATCAGGTAAACCTAAGAGTCGAAAGTAATAATGGATGTGCCGATAGTATCAATAAAGATATTACGATCTTTCCCTCCAATCAGCCGATCCAGGGGATCGGAGATACCGTTTGTTTTGGTGAATCTGCCCTACTCACCATTGACAGCGTTGCCGCTGGCAGCCGGGTAGATTGGTACAATACGGATACTAGTAGTTTTCCCTTCTTTACAGGACAGACACTGGTTACAGAACCCCTACTGTTGAACCAAAATTTCTTTGTAGAATCTATTTCCTCCCAGGGATGTATAAGCGCCAGAGCCACTGTAAGGGCTAACGTTATCCCCAGAGCGACCGGACAAATCGTCGTGAGTGATACCGTCGTGGAAATACCCAATGCCATAGTCAACTTCAGGCTGGCAGGTAATGTACTGGGAGAAGAATTCTCATGGAGTTTCGGCGATGGAGAACAATCCACATCTGATCAGCCTGCACACCAGTACCAATTTCCCGGAAAATACAATGTCAACCTCCAGGTCATAGATGTCAATGGCTGTGAATATCGTTTCAGCGATGTCATCGAGGTGATCAAGCTGGCAGACCTGTTTGCTCCGTCTGCTTTCTCACCCAACGGCGATGGAGTCAATGATAACTTCTTTGTAGTCTCCAAGTTGGCACGCCAGTTTCAGATACAGATCTTCAATCGTTGGGGAAAAATGGTATACGAATCCAATGATCCCAACTTTCGCTGGGATGGATTGAGCATGAATGGCGAGGCCCTTCAGGAGGGTGTTTATGTATACCTTGTCAAGGCGCAGGATTCAGAAGGAGATATCCTGGAGGAGTCCGGAAGCGTGACGATTATACGGTAAAAATTCTCAACATAAATCAGCGGTTCTGAATAAATCAAAGATTTTATTCAGAACCGCTTTTTTATGGATTAATTTCGAATATTGACTCTATTTATACAAACGGATTGCAATACATGTGTCTATAACAAGTCTTTGAGTCCAGTCGGAGTATATGCCGCTATTGGGGAAAAATACAATCTATACTTACAGTGATGAGCAATTGATCGCCCATTACAAAGCGGGCAGTGATCCCCTATATGTGGGTATACTATTTGAAAGATATACCGAGCTAGTTTTTCTGTTGTGCATGAAATACTTCAAAAATGAAGTAGAAAGTGAAGATGCTACCATGTATATCTTTGAGAGATTACTTAAAGATCTTAAACGCTATGAGATTGAAAACTTCAAAGCCTGGCTGAGCACAGTAGTCAGGAATTATTGCCTTACATCACTCAAACGAAAACAACAGCTTTTTGAAAAACAAGAAGAATTCAGGCAGGTGCTCAGTACAGCTGAAATGATTGATGTAAGAGCTAAAGATAATGAACAGGAGGAATACCAATATCAGTTATTGGAAAAAGCTATCGATCAACTAAAAGTGCCACAAAAAATCTGTCTCAGGTTATTTTATTTTGAAAATATGAGTTACCAGGATATCACTCTGAAAACAGGGTATACATTCAAAGAAGTCAAGAGCTATATCCAGAACGGAAAACGCAACCTAAAAAATATACTTAGGGAGTATTATCATGAATAACAGTGGAACACACATACAGTTTCCCGATTTAGAGGAACTTGATCAGTTTTGGAAGGGGACATTGGATGAGTCCAGAAAAGCAGAAATACTGCAACTGATCGAGCAAGACAAACTATATCGAGACGCAATAGAAGGGTATAAATGGGTTGAAAGACCTGAAGAGGTACACAAAAGGGTAAAACGCCTACAAAAAAGAGCCCGCCTGAAAATTGATCAACTCAATGTGGTATCTACCCTACAGTCAAAGCGAAAGTCAAGAGTTAACCCAAAATATGATTTTACACAGCTAGCAGGAATCATATCTGGTCTGTTTCTGACAGCATTGATCCTGATCGTGCTCTTCTATATTGACTTCGAAAATGATACCCCGGAAGAAAAAGCACCAGAAGAGATCAATAGACAAACCTGGGTTATTCCAGTAATTGAGGATGAGGACAGGTCGTTTTTCATCCCAGTATGGAACCATGATGAGATCTTGCCTAATGATCCGCAAATACCCACTCTAGCATATCGCCTTTCAGAAGATCATGACTCCCCTTCCTCAACAAAAGATCAATCACCAGAGCAAGTCCTGAAATATGCATATTCATTAGCGGTAGCTGGTAAATATGAGTTAGCAGAAACTACATTAAAAGACATTATTTCACAATCTCATCCTATGCAATATCATGCTTACTGGCTGTTGGCACAGGTATATCTACAAAACGGACGCTTGTATAAAGCCCAACCCATTCTCAATGGTTTGAGCAGACATTCGGAGCTATACGGTAGTATGGCCAGGAAGTTAATCCAGGATCAGAAACCTGGTTCATAAATCCATAGATTTTCCTTGGTTCTTGGATTGTGTTGTTGTGAAAAATACTCTAATTCAGTGCGTTGATTGGCATGATATATTGAAACACGATAGTATCCGGATGATTCTTCCGGAGCAATAATCAGTGGATAAAATCCTTGTGATAGCTTTTTGTTTGCAAATGTCTGAGCAGAAGATAAATCTTTGAAACTGGCTGCTATAAGGTAGTAATCAAATTTAGCTCTTAATACGCTGGTTTGGGATACCCTTCCTTCGCCTTCTGGTAGGCCTCTACTGAAAGCTACCAAATCAGCGGGTTGCTCATATACCCATCCGGTTTCCCTCCCTGCGCGTTTAAGTTTGCTGGCATAAGCTTCAATTTCTGATTTACTCTTTGTAGCGTAGACGTGAACACGATATGTAGGCGAGTCAAATGTGGGAAGTAAAATTTCAGGTTCATATTTATTTTCACGCAGGCGATCGGCAAGTTCTTCTGCTGCTTCGTATGTTGTGAAACTTCCCAGGATGAGATAGTACATCGGCCCATCCGTGATGGGAGATGCTGATGGTAGGGATTGCTCTTCTATTACATCTTGTGCCTTTGAAGGCCATTCGGAGGGAATGTCTTCAAGATAGATCCATCCCTTGAGTTTACCCTGAAGCTGCCTCGAGAAATTTTCTACCGCCTGGCGATCCTTGGCGCTGAATATACCAATCCTGTAGGTAGTACCGCCAGGTTCAGGGAAAATGATGTAAGCCCTGTATCCTCTTTCTGCCAGTGCATCAACAAAGTTTTTGGCTGTTTCGAATGTACCATAGCTTCCCACAACCATATGATAAGCAGGAGGTTCCAGCCTTAACTGTTGTTCCGTCAATTCGGAGATAGTTACAAGACTGGAAGCAGTATATCCACCGAGGTAGCTAATAGATATCCATAAGCTACAAATGATAAGTAATCTTAATGTGTGCAAGGCTTTCATAATAGATCTATCAATGATGAGCGAAGTATTTGCAGAATTACTGGCTGTATACCCACGCGTCTTTTACTCCTTTTCTACGAGCTTCGTTCTTTATGCTTTCTGCCAATGCTTCATCCAACGTACTGAAAATAGAAACTCTGTACTTTTTATCTGCCTGAACGATTGTCACGTTTTGATAGCCCTGCTTTCTCATTTGTTCTGCAGCACTTCGAGCCTGAAACATGCCTTCAAAGCTTCCTGAGATGACATAAAAAGTATTGGCAACAGCAGTTCTGGCTACCTGATTATTATCTGAGAGAATGGAAATATTTTTTCCCGTTGATAAGGGGTCCTCTTTGGAGGATGCAGCTCCCCGGGTAACGCCTCCACGTGTGGTTCCTTCACCGCTGCGGGTATCACTGTTGGAAGTTGTCGTGCTGCTTTTCACGGCAGGTTCTTTGCTGCTTGCAGTACTGCGGGTACTTTGTTTTTGACTTTCAGGGGTTGAAGATTCTACTTCCTCAGGCCCTTCATTAGATGCAATAGGCTCAAAATCATTGGATTGGATACCACGGGTATCGGTTTCAGCTGGAGATTCAGACTCTGAAGCACCCGTAAGGGCAGGGCTTTCCGTTTCAATCTGTTCTGGATTAGTGTTGTTCATCTTGTTTTCTGCTAGCAATTCTTCCGGATCTATATTTCTGATTTTAGGTCCTTCTACCAGAGAGGCACGTTTGAGTGTGGCTTGCATAGGCCAGTCCAGGATGATCAGTAATAAGCCGAAAAGTAATACCACCCCCAGAAAAGCAGCTGCCTTCCACCCAAACCAATAACCTTTGGGTTGGGAAGAGTGCGGTTCAAATTGATTTTCTTCTGATGTCATGGTGTCGTTTGTTGTTTGGTCTGCTTGATTTGATTCGGTATGCAGCGGTACAGGTTGCAATCCATAAAAATCACTGGAAAAAATGTTATCCTTGGTTTCGACGGGCATAAAGTAGATATTCCCTGCATTACTTCGCTTTAGTTTACCTATACCTGCAATTTCATAATACCCCTGAACTTCAATAGACCCTTCTATTCCCTTTCTTATATCCTCTACCACACCTACAGAGGTGTTTTTATTCAAATGTAGACTTTCTGCAAGATAAAATTCCAATAAAAGGTCCTCCTCAACACGTTCTTTAAACTCTACCTCAACGCTCGGTGGATAAATATCTCCCGAAAACGTCTCTTCATGAGCAGAATGATATATTTTCCTAAAGGTACCTATTCCCTCAATGGCAAATGCATCAAGTTCTCGAAAAGCACTTCTCAGATATATATCGTTACTAAGATTCATTTATTGTATTAATACCTCTTTTTTTCTGCTCAGGTTTCTAAATGTACCAGTGAGTTAAATATTATACCTAAAGATGCAAAAGTATTTGTAATTTTTCAACATTAAAAAGTAACAGAAAAACCTCCAGATATATCTACAGGACGTTCATCGTAATTTAGCCATCTTTCATAGCTTGTATTAAGAATATTATACACATTTAAGTGGATAAATATTTGATCGGTTATTTTAAAACTTCCGCTAATATTTAGTAAAGCAAGAGAAGGCCGAAATATCAATTCATCGGTTGCATCTACACTCATGGGAGTGCGATTGAACAGGGCTAATGTTGCTTCAGCTGTCAGTCGCTCATCCCAAGTATAACGTGCAAAGCCATCCACGCGCAAGGGCGTTTCGTGGAAATACCGTTCGAGTTCAGACATGTTGAAATTCCGGAATGTCACATTTCCGCCTATTCGTAATTCATCGGTCATTTGATAAATGACCTCACCGGTTACTCCTAAGGTCTCAACCAATGAATCATAACTTGCTGTAAAATAAGCATCATCGGGTTCTACGGTAAAAACCAGTGCATCTTCGACCCGACTGAAAAACACCCTCGCGGCATAATCAACTCGCTGAGCTATGCGTCCTTTTACCCCTCCATAGATGTGCCACTTTTCTATACTAGGTAAAAAGCGAACATCCTTGCTCATAAACCGGTTTCTGTCAATCATATCGTAATAGTGGTTGTAGACCATGCCAGATAAATATCCTGCCGTGATAGTCAGTTCATCCGGAAATAGCTCATATGAGGCTTCTCCAATCGGACTAAAATGAGAAACCACTGCAGGATCCCGGTCATTATTATAAGCATTAAAGATAATTCCACCCCTCAATCTCAACTGTTGATTGTCGAAAACTATGGCTGGAATAATCCAGAAAAACTGTCTGTTCTGGATTTGCAGACCAATATCTGCCCGTGTATAGGTGTATTCCAGATCAGCTTCCAGGGAAAGTTTTTTATTGAATTCCAGTTCACCTCTGGGACGAAGCGTAACGTGAAATTCCGTATTTTCACGCCTGTCAGCGTAGTATCTCAACCTAGCACCTAGGTTGTAGTGATAAGGTAATTCGGGATTCTCCAGCGACTTGAGATACCCTGAAAGTTGTACACGGGTAAATCCCATCCTGATACTATCTTCGATGGTTTCCAGTTCATTTCCATCCTCGAGGGTCTCTGCAAAGTTCGCCAAGGTATCCCCATAATTGAAGTAGCTGGTGTTATAAACATCAAGGGCACCTCCATACTGATTATATCCCGATTGTACAGATCCATACACTGTAGCAAAATCTTCCCGGTATTTCCGATAAGTAACTTCATCATTATGAGCAGAAGCATGGGTAAAATTTAACCCATAGTCCTGGACCTGATCTGCACCATTATTCAGAAACAGGTCCAATCTGGGCGTAATATATCTTCCCATAGAGAGCTTGACCATGTTGTGCCGGGTAGATGAGGGTTTCACCGGATCAAGTGTTTTGATATCTGGTGGAGCGGGATCAAAATCTGTACTCAGATATCTAAAAAGTGAGTTATAGTCAAAATCGCTTACCGATGGAGGGCTTATAGAAAGTGATGGAGGTGTCAAAAAGGGCTTTTCACTATCTATCACATCTTCTATGCGTTCGTTTTCAAGTACAAGTGTATCCTGCCCTGCCAGTGGATCATTTTGAGCAAAAATACGCAGGATCATTACCAGAAAGAGAAATAATATGATTAATCTATGCATAAAGGTCATGGATAATTAGCAATTAACATCAAGGTTCATCTGAATCGGGAAATGCAGGCTGAGCTTCGCGGGCTCTTTCTTCGGCTTCAATTTCTGCCAGTCGCCTCCGTGCCTTTTCCTGTATATCCGGGAAATTGGCTTCATCGATAAGACTTTCAAGTACTCCTTTAGCCTGAAAGGTCTCCCCTAACTCGTAGTTAGCCTCAGCTACAATCAAAAATGCCTGTGCTTTGAGATAATTGAAACTGGGATAGGTATTATTCATATGTTTGCCAGCTTCTTTTACTTCTTCATACCGTTGCTGATCAAAGAAAATGCGGATGATCAGATATTGAGCCTGAGCGGCCCATTCATTATTAAACTCTTGCTCTACTTGTGACAGCGTGTTGTATGCCTGCTGCAATTTGCCCTGATTATACATAGCCTCTCCTATCTCCACCTGAGCACGGGTTCTCAACTCTAGTTCCACTTCAGGATTTGCGGCAATCTCTTCTAGCACCTGTTGTTCTCGATCATAACTTCGCATCGCACGGTAATTTTTGGCCAACCCGAAAACAGCCTGAACCCGGTTGGTCAGTGCTTGTGCGATATCGGCAAGCATTTGATAAAGTTCGATACTTTTTTGATACTGTTGTTGTTCGAAGTTGAGCTCAGCTGCTTCTAGCAAAGCCAAATTAGTGAAATCATTTCTCATGGAAGCCCGGTAGATTAATTCATAATCATTTAATGCCCGGGTAATGTCATTGGTTGCTTTGTAAGAACGGGCCCGATACAAAAGCGCCTCAAAATAATTGGGGCCATTAGTGAAGTTCTGGATATAGTCTGTAAACTGCTTAACAGCTGCTGAATAATTCTGAGAAAAATATCTATCCAATGCGGTATTGAATGTAAGCTGTGCCATGTTTTCATTCAATTGTGGATTGCGCCTGCGATATTCACTGAGAATACGATCAAACTCATTGGGAGGCAGGAGTCCAGACAGGTTGTCTAGGGCTATTTGAGCATTCTTTCGGTCAGATCCGTAATCGGCCAATATTTTTTTGAAATAATTGATCGCCGCGTTGATATTATCTGTATTGTAAGCGGCTAGAGCCAGCCTCGCCAGTGCATCGGGTGCCAGCGGACTCTGGGGATACTGTCTTACCAACATGTCTGCGTAGGAGGCACCTTTGCGGTACTGTTTCAGCCAGGTGATATAAATTTCAGATATTCTGTCCAATGCATTATCACGTAAGGGAGAATCCCGGTATTGACGAATAAGTTTATCAAAGGTATTGACAGAAGCTGTATAATCTCTTCTTCTGTAGTATCCCTCAGCCATCTGGTAGAGTGCATTATCCTGATAAGTATTCCCCAGGCTCGTAACTTTATTGTAGTAAGAGTTGGCCTGATCGTATTTGCGTAGGAGAAACAAGCAGTCTCCCGAACGAAGGTAGGCATCTACCAGAATGCGCTCCGGGGTGGTAGGGCTGGCCAACCTGGTAAACTGGTCAAAGTAGTTGAGCGACTGGTTGTAGTTTTTGGCTTTAAAAAAGCTCCAGCCCAGGCTGTAATATACCGCAGCATAGTAGCCATGTGTCTTTGCTCCGGGCTGATTGAGATAGCGCTGATAGAGTCTGGTAGCCTGATCATAATTTTCCTGTCTGAAAGCCGATTCTCCCAGCCAATAATGCGCTGAAAGTACGATCTCCTGATCCTGCCGGTTGTCTACAGCCTTTTGCAGATAGATATCTGCCTCTTCAAATTCCTTTTTCTCGTACAACTCCAGTCCGTAGTAATAATTTACCTGCTGATAGATTTGTTTGGAACGCGGGGTATTTCGGGGTACAGACTCAAAATATTTAATAGCCTCTGGATAATTCCTATTCTGTAGCCATACTTCGCCAAGCAGGGTCCGGGCTTCGTCTATGTATGGAGCATCGGGAAAATACTGTTCGATATCTACCAGTGCTTTCCTTGCCGCTTCAAAATCTTGTGTAGCATAAGCGATCTTGGCATACTGGAAATAGGAATCCATGGTTATATCATCACTTGTCAGTGGGAACCCATATTCATCTTTGTGTATTCCCTTCTGAAAGGCATACTTGGCATTTTCAAGATCATCGACCTGTATATAAGAAAAACCCAGGTAATAGGAGCTTAACTGTGCGATAGAATCATCCTGAGTAAGGACTTTTTTAAAGGCTGGTATCGCTTCGGAATAATTATCCAGGTCATAGCTGGCGTAACCCATCCGAAAATAATCTATCCGACTCATTTTACCCCGGCGGCTGATATATTCCTGAAAGTACCTGACTGTATTTTCATAGTCATTTTGTTCATAGCTGGCATTAGCTACCAGATGATACAATTGGGGATTTTCATTTCTCCTGCGATCTTCTATCATCTCATCAGCCAGTTCAAACAATTCGTCATATTTCTTGAGTTTGAGCAACGTATTGGCCAGATACAGTTTGGTTTCGTATCCATATTTGCGGGAATTACTCAGGGCTTTGAGGGCGGCATAGGCCTGTCCATATTCTTCACGCTGGTATAGCAAAACAGCTTTGTAGTAGCGTGCATCCTCCTGATAGGGGTTTTCATAGTAGCTTAGCTGATTGAAATATCTGATAGCAGCCTGTTCTTCTTCTTCATTTTTGGTATCGTCGTAGGGATCTTTTTCTTTTAAAAAATATGCATAACCTAACATAAAAAGCGCTTCGTCTTCTTGTTCTTTAGGCAGAATAAATGCGTTGTGTGCAGCTTCCAGAGCGGGAATTGCAGCTTCAAAATCATTTCTGTCAAAGTAATATTTACCTTTGTAAAAGTAAGCAAAGCTCGTCCTGGTATTCTCAGGATAGTGTTCGATAAACCTGTTGAGAAGTATAATCGCATCATTGCGGCGAATTTCATATGCACTTACGGCCTTAAAAAATGCTGCTAGCGTATGCAGGTCATTATTGGTACCTCTCCTGAGACCTGCATTTTGCTCTGCTTCCAGAAAATCGTCAAACTTCTGATAAGCAGCCCCATACAAACCTTTACTATAGAGTTCTTCTCCCTCCTCAAACAAGCGAAGGTAAGACATGCGTGGAGCTGATTTTTCCGGGTAGGAAGTAGTTTGCGCATGGATGACAGTGGTAATCAGGAGGAATAACCACAGCAAAAGAAAAATGCGATTCATGTATTTTATATAATTCAACATCACAATATTGCAAAAGATACGTTGGACGATACGTTCTCTGCCAACCAATTGTTTTTATTAATATATACTTAATCTAACTTAAAATGACCAGAAAAATGTACAAGTACGCACTGATTTGCAGATTTTTTAAAAGCCTAAATAGCTGAAATCCTTACAATTAATCAATCATAAAATCCCATAAATCTTTCAAGATTTCATCCAATCTTTTGCTATCATTTTGGCGAAATAGGAGATAATCAAATTTGCCCCGGCTCGCTTGATGGACATGAGACTCTCCCATACTACGGTTTCTTCATCAAGCCATCCCTGTTGAACTGCAGCTTTGAGCATAGCGTATTCACCACTGACTTGATAGGCTACAATGGGAAGATGAGATAAGTTGCGTAGATCGCTGATGATATCGAGGTAAGGTAACGCTGGTTTAACCATGAGATAATCGGCCCCTTCATCGATGTCCAAGAGTGCTTCCCTTGAAGCTTCACAGCGGTTTGCCGGATTCATCTGATAGGTTTTTTTGTCTCCGGCTTTAGGAGCAGAGTCTAGCGCATCACGAAAAGGACCATAGAATCCACTAGCATATTTGGCGGTATAGGACATAATACCTGTCCGTGTATATCCCGCTTGATCCAGGGCATCTCGGATATATGCCACCCTGCCATCCATCATATCTGATGGACCGAGGATATCGGCACCGGCTTTGGCCTGAGCAAGACTCATACGGGCAAGGATAGGCAAGGTCTCATCATTCAGAATCTCTCCATGTTCTACATATCCGTCATGGCCGTCTGAACTATAGGGATCCATTGCCACATCTGTGACAATGCAGGCTTCGGGATAAACAGACTTCAACTTATGAATAGCTTCCAGATAAAAATTATTCTCATCATAGCTGTAAGTAGCTGTCTTATCCTTCAAGGATTCAGGCACCGCCGGAAACAAGATAAAGGCTTTGATTCCTAGCTCCAGGCATTCTGCTACTTCCTGGAGTATGACATTTACTCCCATCCTGGATATTCCCGGCATAGATGCCACCGGGATTGTTTGCCCCTTGACAGGTAGCAAAAACAAAGGATAAATCAAATCATCTGTTGTGAGTTGCGTCTCCTGATTCAATGCCCTAATCGCCTGGCTACTACGGTTTCTCCGGGGCCTTATCCGCATATCAATATTTTACTTGTTTAAGCTTATCGAGGTCTTTGATAAAAATCGTACTCATATTGGTAGATACAATTCCATCATCTTTGAATTCTGA
Organism: uncultured Bacteroidia bacterium; assembly: GCA_964468435.1. Classification (GTDB taxonomy): domain Bacteria; phylum Bacteroidota; class Bacteroidia; order J057; family J057; genus JBCCTX01. The sequence continues at coordinate 34,379 of CAYXVE010000024.1, forward strand.
CAGAACGCGAATTACGCATTCTTTGGAGGTTCCAACAATATTGGCCAGATTTTCCCTGGAAATAGCCATCGAAAAATCTTCCTCTTCATTTTGGTGATATCTCTCTTCCAACAGTACGAGTGCATCAGCCACTCTTTTGCGTACGGTGTCGTAAGCCAGATGCAGCAACTGTTCTTCTTTTTCGAGCAGATTATTGGAGATCATCTGTATAAACTTGTGAGCGACCGTGCGGTTGTTATACATCAGGGTAAAAAAGTCATCTTTGGGAATCAGCATAATCTCAGTATCTTCAAGTGCCATTGAAGATTCGGGGTATGCTGTATCCTGAAGCAGAGCCAGGTACCCCAAAAATTCACCCTCCCGGTACAATCCTGTAATGAATTCCTTCGCATCCTCGTTGGTTTTAAAGGTTTTGACCTTACCCCACTTGATAAATAGGAGGTTGAGTGGGAAACTGTTTTCCTTGTATATAAAGTCTTTGGCCTGGTAAAATCGCACTTCGCGGTTTGCTGAGAGTTTTTCCAGAGCTTCCTGGCTACGGGCTTCGTTGATAAACTGGTTGAGACCTTCTTCGTTGTTTTCGAATTGCCGGTTGACAAGCTGGCTTTTTCTCAGGCGGGTCTCTACTGCATCGAGTAAATCCACATCTTCAAAAGGTTTAGTCAGATAGTCATCTGCTCCCATACTCATTCCTTTTCTCATATCTGTACTTTCTGCCTTTGCAGTCAGAAAAATAAAAGGAATACCCCCAGTATGAGGATCCTTACTCAGGATTCTCAATACGCCATATCCATCCATTTCCGGCATCATGATATCGCATATAATTAGATCTGGTTGGAAATCGTGCGCTTTTCTGACACCTTCTTTACCATTCTCTGCAGACATTACCTCATAATTGGCGAGTTCGAGAATCTCTGCGGTATTTTCACGCATTTCAGGATTATCCTCAATGAGTAGTATTTTTTTCATTTTCACATCCCTTTAGATAGTGGAAAAAAAATCATAAATGTAGTTCCTTCATGTTCATGGCTTACAAATGATATATTACCGTTCATTAATTCTACATACTTTTTTACGATGCTCAGCCCCAGTCCCGTACCCTTGATATTGGTCGCATTATGAGCCCGAAAAAATCGCTCAAACATATGTTCATGTTCATGTTCCGGAATGCCTATCCCCTTATCTTTAACTTTAATGCATATGTGCTCATCTGTGATCTCAGAATGTAGTGCTATGCGATCGCCTGTATGAGAATACTTGATCGCATTGGACAGCAGGTTAATCAATATGTTCGTCAGTAATTGGTTGTCGAGGTACACATGTGTGGATTCTCCTTTATGATCATAAATGATTACTTGTCCTTCCTTTGTCTCTTGTTGCATGTCTTCCTGCATTTTTTCACAGAATATCTTAAGGTCAAAAGTCGATGGATTACTTCTGATCAGTCCTTCATCTAGTTTTTCAATAGACAGAAAGTCGTTTAGTATATTAGTCAGGTTCTGGACAGAAGATTTGATCCGGTTGATATGCTTTACCCTTCTTTCATGTTGATCTTCTCGCTGGTATTTTTCAATCAGGGAGGCTGACGAGAGGATTGTACTGAGTGGTGTTCTGAATTCATGTGATGCCAGAGAAACAAAGCGGGATTTGAGTTCGTTCAATTGTTTTTCCTTTTTTAATCCCTGCTCCAGTTCATTCTGACTTTTGCGTAATGCCTCCTCAATACTCTTTCGCTCTTTGATCTCGTTTTGCAGATTCTGATTAGTCTGCTCCATTTTCTGGATAGCCATAGCCAGTGCCTCTGTTCTGGCAGCAACTCTCTTTTCGAGTTCCTGATTGAGCAGACGTATCTTTTTGAGATTATTGGCCTGCTGAAGGCTATATCTGATAGAACGTTCTAGTCTTTCGGCACTCAGAGAGTTCTTCACCAAATAGTCAGCTGCACCGGCCTTAAGTGCCAGTTCGTCTACCTCTAACCTTCCTTCTCCTGTTAACAGGATAAGGGGAGATTCACATCCAATAAATACAGCCTCGCGTATGATGTCCAGCCCACTATCTGTATTCAGATGATAATCGATCAGGTATACATCGTGTATTTTCTTGCGAATGGTCTCCATACCCATCTGGTAATTGTCTACCCAATCCACTGTGTATTTCCTATGATTGATATCCTCAATCAAATCCCGGGTAATGATATAATCATCCTCATCATCATCGATCAATAATATGGATATTAACTCTTTCAATAAGCATTACTTTTGTTCAGGCTATATCCTGATTGTGGGTCGATAGTTAAGCATGTACTTCGGATAAATGAAGATAAACTATAATTTGGGTAATTCTACAATCTCAAACCAGTATTTTCCCAGTGTATTCATCACTTCAACAAGAGATTCAAAGGTTACAGGTTTTGTAATAAATGAACTTACCCCCAGATCATAGGTTCTCAATATATCCTCCTCAGCTTTTGAGGTACTCAATACTACGATCGGTATCCTTCTGAGACTCTGCTGATTTTTAATTTCTCTCAGGCATTCTCTCCCGTCCTTTTTGGGCATATTGAGGTCGAGTAAAATGATCCCGGGCATGGGATATTGCTCCCTGTCATCATAGGGGGCTACGCCATCGAGATAGTCCATCAGTTGTTCTCCATCATCAACAAAGTAAAGATCATTTATGAGCCTGCTCTCTTCCAGGGCTTCTTTTGCGAGAAGCCTGTCCTCTTCATCATCTTCTGCCATCAAGATCACTACAGATTTATATTTTTTATCCATTATTTATGTATTATCAAAAATTGATTGTGTCGGATTCTGCTGATCTAAGTCGCCATGATTGAGATCTCCATTTTGGATTATGGGCAATAAAACATAGAACGTAGTACCTTTTTCTTCCTCACTTTGGACAGTAATCATCCCACCATGGCTAGTTACAATGCGTTTACATATGGTCAGACCTATACCTGAGCCTTCGTATTTATTTCCTTCAAGTCGTTGAAAAATATTAAATATCTTATCTGCATATTTTTTATCAAACCCAATTCCATTGTCTGCTATACTGATCTCTACCCACTCCTTTGAGAGTCCCAGAGACTTCACCTCCTGTTTGGAGAGCATTCGGGTCTTCACCTGAATAGACGGTGGGACTTCAGATTTCCTGAATTTCAGGGCATTGCTGATCAGGTTTTGAAACAACTGTCTCATTTGCGTAGGGTCAGCATCTATTTCAGGAAGTGGATCTGTATATATGGCAGCCCCATTTTGTTGCAACATCAATTCCAGATCAGAAAGTACTTCATCCAGAATTAGACTGAGCTTTACCTTTCTAAAAGGCAGTGCCTGAGTTGATATACGGGAGAAACTCAGCAGATCATTGATCAGCCGTTGCATACGCTCTGCAGCACTCAATACTCTGTTGAGGTAGTCTTTTCCTGTGTCTGAAAGGTTATCCTCCTCTTTGAGCAGAAGTCTGCTGCCGAAAGTACGTATTTTACGTAGAGGCTCCTGCAGATCATGTGAAGATATATAGGCAAAATCCTGCAAATCCCTGTTACTGCGCTCAAGTTCAACTGCATATCGCCGCAGACGCTCTTCCGCCTGTTTTTGTGGGGTCAGGTCATGTATAATCCCGGTAAACATGCGCTGATTGTCAAACTGCATTTCACTGATAGCCAAGCGAAACGGGAAAGTTTTACCATTTTTTTTTAATCCTGTAACCTCTCTTCCAATACCTATAATCTTCCCCTCTCCTGTTTCCAGGTATTTTTGAATGTAGGTATTATGTATACTACGGTCTGGCTCTGGCATAAGAATACTCACATTTTTACCGATCACCTCTTCAGCATCATAACCAAACATCCTAGCGGCTGCAGGATTCATGGTATCAATGATGCCTGCTTTATCTATGGTAATAATACCATCTATTGCTGTATCAATTATTGCTTTCAACCTTGAATCACTTTCGCCTGGTCTATTTGTCTTAGATTGAGAATGATGCGCCACGTAATTTTCAAATTAATACCCTTGATCTGAAAGTGTAATCTTTCAGGAAACCTGCTCTTCTTGCCTGTCGTAGACCCTATTTTTTTGAAAAACCAGAAGAGGTATTTGAGTGATCTGAGATACTTTTCTGGTAAAGCTCTTACTCAACAGATTGCTAAATATACTCTTTTTATGAGTAAGCATAGCCAGTAAATCTATATTATTTTCACGGGTATAATAATTAATACCTTGTACAATATCATCGTACTCAATGGTATCAAAGGCCAGTTTATCACCATTGAGATCATACTGATATGCCTTTTTCAAAATAGCAGAACGATATAGATCTTCGACAGATTCATCTCGCCTGATGTGAATACAATGTACTGTTGCATTGTAGTTTCCAGCAAAATCAAGTAAATGGTCAATAACTTTGAGATCATCTTCATCATAATTGGTAGCATAGGCAATATGCTGAAACTTCTTGTATTGCTTTCCCTGGGGAACAACTAATACAGGACACTCAGAACGTTGGAGCAAATCGGTGGTAGTACTTCCCAGAATCTTTCTGGTGAGTATATTACCTCCTCTCATCCCAATGATAATCATATCAGCCTGGATCTCTTCACTGAGAGTGATGATTTCTTCAACCACTGGCCCAAGTGATATTCTAAAGTCAATGTGTATCACATCGCGAAGTTCCGCGGGAATCTCGTGTTCAATCTCGGAAAAATATTCTATGGCTAATTCTTCCTGACGATCCTGAAGAGCTTGTTGCATGTATACAGCCATATAAGGCTCTATCATAGCAGGCGAGTATGCATGAAACAATGTGAGCTTCGAACGATATTGAACTGCGAAGTCTACTGCATATTTAAATGCATTTTTGGAAACAGGCGAAAAGTCTATGGGAACTAGTATATTCTTCATTATCAGCTCTAATTTGGGAGAGTAATACAGTCCATGAATACTCATGCTCCCTTGTTACAAAGGACTATGAAACCGCAAAATTTATCCATGAATACGCTGGCTCATATCTACTCAACTATACAATGCATTTCATTTTTTTAGTCAGAGATCAAGCTGATCAAAATTAATGGTCTGATCAAGTGAGCGTATTGATTTACTTCAGACAGCAGGGTGATTTTTGTTAGTCGAAAAGATAAAGGGGGTATATCTCAAAAGTCAATTGTCAGGAATCTCTCTTAAAATATGCTAGATACTCGTCACATTGGGGATAGATTATTTGTTTGTATAGCATGGTAAAGCATTTTTAACCAAAAAAATGAGAGGAAGTCGACCTTTAAGTCTTCCTCCTCTAAGCATTGCTTATCGATATTCCGGGTTTTACCGGATCATATCTTCAGTTTTTTTAGAGACCGAAAGCGTAGTAATGTACACCTGGAGCGTTTTCATATACACCCTCCAACATGACACCTCCTCTTTTACCTTCCAGTATGTTCAGTACATCTTCTACCTTGAAAACGGGCTTATCATCGATATGAGTAATAATAAATCCTTCACGTATCTTGGTCTGGGTAGTAAGTTTGCCGGAATAGAGGTTAGTAATTTTCACTCCACCATCAATCCCAAGATCGTCAGCCAGAGCTTGATCAACTGTTTGCAGTTCTACCCCAAGGCTCTCCAGAATTCCGGCTTCGCCTCTACCACGCTCTGCAATCTCCCCCACAGTCTGTGTGCGACTCTTGAGCGTAGCTTCAAGGGTCTTTGAATCACCATCGCGAAGGACAGTGAGATCTACCTGATCTCCAGGGCGCTTACGTGCAATCAATTCCTGCAATTCAGGGACGCTACTTACTTCCTTGCCATCTACCCTGGTAATCATATCTCCCTTCTTCAATCCAGCTCCTTCTGCAGCACTATTGGCAAAGATACTATCTACTACTACGCCTTTAGAAATATTAAGTCCCATTTCTTTAGCCTGATTTCCGTCAATATTTCTGATACTTACACCCAATATTCCGCGCTGGACGGCTCCAAACTCCATCATGTCCTTCACGACCTTAGATACGAGGTTGGCGGGTACTGCAAATCCATAACCCGCATAGTAACCATTAGGGCTGGCAATGGCAGTATTTATACCGATCAATTGACCTTGAGCATTTACCAGTGCACCTCCACTATTTCCTCTGTTAATAGCTGCATCAGTCTGTATAAAAGATTCAATGCGATAATCACCTTCCAGAATATTGATCGCCCTACCTTTTGCACTTACAATTCCGGCTGTAACCGTAGAGGTAAGATTAAAGGGATTCCCTACAGCGAGTACCCACTCACCTACTTTGACATTATCGGAATTAAAAAATGCCAGTGAGGGCAGATCTTTTTCTTTGATTTGTATTAGCGCGATATCGGTGTTGGGATCTGTACCAACAAGCGTAGCTTCGTATGCGCGGTTATCATAAAGCGTAACTTCTACTTTGTCTGCACCTCCCACAACGTGGTTATTGGTCACGATATAACCATCTTTACTAATGATCACTCCAGAGCCAGCTCCTTGCTGGGGTCTGGATTTGGGAGCACCCTCTCCATCTCCTGGTGCATCAAAAAACCTGCGAAAAAACTCCGGAAGATCCCTATACATCTCCGGAAGCTCTCTTTGCTGTCCTGGAACTCCACCTTCAAAAGTAGATTTAATGTGAACTACTGCCGGCATCACTTTCTCTGCTGTTTCGGTAAAATCCAGCGCAACCAACTCATCTGTTTTCGGATCTGTATAAAAAGTCTTAATGCCTGGTGCTGAGTCCACCTGGCGAATAGTTACCTCGCGTTTGTTTTCTCCAGCTATTTTGGGATATATAAATAAAGTCAATGCACTACCCAGTATAGCAGCTAATAGTAATAGTACGAACGATATACGGTTTTGCTTCGATTTCATTTCTTTCTTGTTAACCTATTTAATTAATAAACATTAGTATATACGACTATAACACTATTTTGCTTCAACAGGCATGCCATCTTGAAATAATGTCATATTTTCATCCAGTGTGTACAACTTATCATGCCAAGATGGCACAAGAGTATATTTTACAAAGCATCTATTACATCCAAAAAGCTGAAAGACTGATCCTTACTCTTCACAATCCAGACAGGTTTATCATCTGCGTAATTCAAAAGTTTTTCAGCAACACTTCCCAGCAAAATCGCAGTAGTCACATTTCTCCCCCTGGCGCCAACCATGATCAGGTCGACCTCTTTTTCATCTGCAAATTGATGAATAAGTCTTGCAGGGGATTTGCGCTCGTGATCATAGCTATACTCCTGGATAATTTTCACGCCATCCTTTGCGATTTGATTTACAAAGGCATCACATTTCTCAACGGCATATTTTTTCATGATCCCTGCAAATTCTGCTTCAGTTTTTCCTGTTTTGTAGTAACCATAAGGTACTTTATATACATGCTGAACAATCAACTCCGAATCCTCGTCAACTTTAGCGAGGCTAAGAGCTTCCTTGGCAGCCAGGGTAGAATACTTTGAGAAGTCAACCGGAACGAGTATTCTCCTCAATGAAAATTTCACTTTCTCGGGTACAAAAAGTACGGAACAGGAAACTTTACGTGCCAACTGACGGGGTATTATTCCTGAACCATGGGGTTGTTGTTTCCATCCCACTATCAACAGGTCTATGTTTTTGATATGGGTACGCTTTAATATTTCCTTTTTGAGTGGTCCTTCTGTTACCTCAAAGTGAACTTCATATGAGAGATATTCTGGGAAAAACTTTGCTACTTTTTCCTTCATCTCCTGTTCCAGTTGTTCATCCACCGGGCTTTCAAGTTCTGGAAACTGCTCATGCAATTCATCTGAAAATTCCAGTTCTTCCTGGACGTTGACAAAATATATCACTTCAGGTTTTACATAATAAGCTAAAAAAGCTGTGTATTCGATCAGCACTTCATCCATTGTGGTGAAATCAAGGCCGATCATAAGTCTGTTGTACTGATTCATATCAATTGAAAATCGCTATTTAATAGAAAATATTTGGATATACAATATCTTAACTTGTTCAGGAATTGACAAGTTTCTGCGCCTATTAAGTCTAGGTTAGGGACTTCACGAAAAAGGCTAATATTTCAGGGATGAGTAGTGACTTAAGTCACTATCACAGATGAGTTGTAGTTACCCGCTTTCCAGAACATCAAAGTAATTTTAAAGTGTATGGAAGAAATGCTTACATCGAAGCAAATTTGCTATCATTGTGGGGATACTTGTGAGGATAGTCCAGTAACCTTTGAAAACAAACCCTTTTGTTGTCAGGGATGTAAAATGGTATATGAAATTCTCAACGAGCATGCACTATGTGACTACTACCGGGTGGGTACTCCCGCACCTGGACAGACGCTGAAAAAAAAGGAACGTACACAAACTTTTGACTGGCTCAATACTCCTGAGGTCCGGCAAAATCTGATAGACTTCTCTGAGGGTAATGTAACCCGTGTTACTTTCTTCCTCCCACAGATCCACTGCAGTTCGTGTATTTGGCTACTGGAAAATCTTCCCCGTCTGCACGATGGTATTTATCACTCCAGAGTACAGTTTCTGCGAAAGGAGGTGATCATATCATTTGATGAAAGCCAGCTCAAGTTGAGCGAACTGGTGAGCCTTCTGAACAATATTGGCTATGAACCCGACCTGCGTCTGAAAGACATTACCCAAAAGTCAGCTCCCCGGAATCAGAAACGCCTGATATTTCAGTTGGGAATTGCGGGCTTTTGCTTTGGCAATATTATGTTGCTAAGTTTTCCCGAATATCTCAGCATGAGCAAACTCACATCGGAGTATGCAACATTCTTTGGATATCTGAATATCATACTTTCCTTGCCTGTATTTTTATACAGTGCAACAGACTATTTCAAAGTTGCCTTTTACAGTCTCCGTGAGAAGCATTTGAATATTGATGTACCCATTTCGCTGGGTATCATTACACTTTTTGGCAGAAGTGTATTTGAAATACTCACCCTTACAGGCGCGGGCTATCTGGATTCATTAGCAGGACTTGTATTTTTTCTGCTGGTGGGCAAATGGTTTCAGAATAAAACCTACAACCGTCTGGCATTTGACCGGGAATACACGTCTTATTTTCCCATATCCATTCTGAAAAAGACTACAGAAGGAGAAAAGAGAGTTCCTGTCCCCCAATTGAGGGAGGGGGATCAAATCATCGTAAAAAACGGCGAGGTCATACCTGCAGATGCCATTCTGCTTAGTGATGTGACGCATATTGACTATAGTTTTGTCACGGGAGAATCTCATCCTGTCACAAAACACGCTGGAGAGGTCATCTACGCTGGAGGGAGACAGACCGGTGCTTCCACGGCGTTGCAACTTATCAGGAGAGTAGAACAGAGCTACCTCACCCGGTTGTGGGAAGATAGCAGTACGGGGAGGCATATTCCCAGAATAGCTACCCTGGCCGATAGCCTGGGCAAGCGATTTACTCTGATCATCCTGATCATCGCCTTTATAGCAGGTGTAGGATGGTGGGTGGCTACTGACATGGGGCAGGCGGTAAATATCTTCACAGCCGTACTGATTGTGGCTTGCCCTTGTGCTTTGGCACTCAGTGCTCCGATAGGTCTTGGTAATGCATTGAGGATTTTTGGCCATAATCAATTGTATCTCAAAAATACAGATGTTATTGAATCCATGGCGCGGATCGATCATATCGTCTTTGACAAGACAGGAACAATCACTTATAACGAATCGTTACCGCCGGAATATTCCAGACAGAAGCTGGATCCTATACAGCACGCCAAACTAAGATCACTTTGCAGGGAATCCAATCATCCGGTAAGTCAATCCATTTACTGCTGGTGTGGAAAGGGTAAGCACTTGCCAGTAAGCCAGTTTCACGAGCATGTAGGAGAAGGTGTTGAAGGATATACGGGGCAAAGTCACATAATTTTGGGAAATCATAAAATCATCAATAGGTTTGTTGAATCAGCAGAAGCGTATCTTTGCATACAGTCTCAGCCCAGTGCTACACACCTCGTCATTGATGGGGAGTATATGGGATACTTTGTCATGCGGGATGACTATCGCGAGGGATGGGGAGATTTGCTCCAAGAGCTGAGTAAATCCCACGAGCTATCGCTTTTGACAGGGGACAACGATTTGGCACGACCCTATCTGACCAGATATATGCCCCAGAAAGTAGAAATGCGCTTCTTTCAGAGTCCATTTGATAAACGGGATTATATCTCATCACAGCAGTCTGATGGGCATCAAGTCATGATGATCGGAGATGGATTGAATGATGCTGGTGCTTTGAAGCAGAGTGATGTGGGTCTGGCGATATCGGAAAATGTAAACAATTTTTCTCCAGCTTGTGATGGCATTCTGGACGCCGATCAGTTTCGCAATATTGGAACCTTTGTTTCTTATGCGAAAAAGAGTCTCAGTCTGGTAAAGCTCAGCTATGTACTTTCATTGGGGTACAATGTCGTCGGATTGACAATAGCGATACAGGGCTTGTTGAGTCCTGTAATAGCAGCTATCCTGATGCCCTTGAGTTCGATCTCAGTAGTACTCTTTGCGACAGGTGCTACTTATTGGACTGCACGGAAAATGGGATTGAGTACCCAGGCGAATACAAGTGTGGTGGATGCCAACGTATAGTTACCATCTATACACGATCACACAAATAGCCGTGAATAAGCAGTATTCAACCTTAATCCACCACCGCAACCATCCAGAGCCCAAAAAATAAAGGAGCTATACTCATCAAAATCACCAGCTTACAAAAATTGTAAAAAATTATTTTTTTTTGATTTTTCATCAATCCAACCCTAAAAACCTGTCTAAACAAACAAATCTGAATCCTTGACAAAGCTGCAAATTGTGTAACTCTTTATAAATATTAGCTCAACACAACAAAATCTTTAGGACTTACTTTCCCTCCTAATGACTTATGTCACTACATTATCTGATTGCGATCATTCTCGCTATGACACTATCCTCATAGATTTGACTCATATATTAACATTATGAGTACAATTTTTTTATTAATCGGAGTGAGTCTGATAGTTGCAGTAGGGTTTCTAATAGCTTTCTTGTGGGCTGTAAACAACGGTCAGTACGAAGACGAGTACACTCCATCCGTGCGGATTTTATTTGAGGAAAGCACTGAACAGGACGACACTCAAAAAGAATAACAACTATCAACACAACACGACTATTTCTTAACCCCCAAAAAAGAATCTTTAACAGAAGACGATGACACAGAATCCAACCATCTCCAAAGAAAAAGTGGCTCAGGTCAGGCCCATGGAGCAGTTTGCCTATGACAATGCCATCGTCCGCAATTTCGCTTATGCCACCATTTTTTGGGGGCTTGCGGGAATGGCGGTGGGTCTACTGGCAGCATTTGAACTTGTATTACCTGAACTTACCTCAGGCATTGCGATCTTATCATTTGGAAGAATTCGCCCTTTACATACCAATGCGGCGATCTTTGCATTTGTAGGGAACGGAATCTTTATGGGGGTCTATTACTCCCTGCAACGCCTGCTCAAAACGAGAATGTACAGTAATATTCTTAGCCAAATTCATTTTTGGGGTTGGCAATTGATCATTCTGGCAGCTCTTATCACACTACCCCTTGGCATAACTTCCAGTAAAGAGTATGCAGAACTGGAATGGCCTATAGACATCGCGATCACTTTGATTTGGGTAGTCTTCGGTATGAACATGATCATGACCATGGTCAAACGTCGTGAACGACACCTCTATGTAGCAATCTGGTTTTACATCGCTACTTGGGTTACCGTGGCTATTTTACATATATTCAACAACATAGAGTTACCCGTCAACTTCCTGAAAAGCTATCCGGTATATGCAGGTGTTCAGGATGCTCTGATGCAGTGGTGGTATGGACACAATGCAGTAGCATTCTTCCTCACTACTCCCTATCTGGGATTGATGTACTACTTTGTACCCAAGGCGGCCAACAGACCGGTATATTCATACCGCCTGTCGATCATTCATTTCTGGTCGCTGATTTTCATCTATATCTGGGCTGGCCCTCACCATCTACTTTATACAGCACTACCCGATTGGGCTCAGTCGCTGGGAACAGTATTTTCGATCATGCTGATCTTTCCTTCATGGGGGGGTATGCTCAATGGTCTGCTCACCTTGCGTGGAGCATGGGATCGCGTGCGTCAGGATCCGATCCTGAAGTTCATGGTTGTAGCAGTAACTGCTTACGGCATGGCAACCTTCGAAGGACCTATGCTTTCGATCAAGAATGTAAATGCCATGAGCCACTTTACAGACTGGACGATCGGGCACGTACACGTAGGTACTCTGGGATGGAATGGATTCCTGACATTCGGTATTCTGTACTGGTTAATCCCACGTCTGTTCAAGACTAAGCTTCACTCCATTAAAATGGCAAACACTCATTTCTGGTTGGGAACGCTAGGTATCATCGTATACTGCGTACCGCTTTACTGGGCAGGGTGGACGCAAAGCATGATGTGGAAGCAATTTGCTGAAGATGGATTCCTCATTTACCGCAACTTCCTGGAGACTGTCGTACAGATTCTGCCTATGTACTGGATACGTGCAGTGGGTGGTACATTGTATCTGTTGGGCTTCTTCATCATGATCTACAACCTGGTCAAAACGGTTCAGAATGGTTCTTTTCAGGCCAACGAAAAAGCAGAAGCTCCTGCCATGGCTAAGACTTACAACAAGCCTAAGGGAGAATACTGGCACAGACTGATCGAACGTCGCCCCATACAGATGCTGGTAATCTCTCTGTTTGTGATTCTGATTGGAGGCATCGTAGAAGCAGTGCCCATCTTCCTGGTAAAGTCCAATGTGCCTACAATCGCTTCTGTGAAGCCTTATACGCCACTGGAACTCCAGGGAAGAGATATTTACATAAGAGAGGGATGCTATACATGTCATACGCAAATGATCCGCCCATTCCGTTCTGAGACAGAACGCTATGGAGAATATTCCAAAGCTGGTGAATTCGTATATGATCACCCATTCCAGTGGGGGTCCAAGCGTACAGGTCCAGATCTGCACCGTGTAGGCGGAAAATATTCCGATTCCTGGCACTACAAACATATGCTTAATCCCAGAATCATCGAAGAACAATCTATCATGCCATCTTATTCATGGCTGATCAAAGATAAACTGGATATCAGTAGCACACCTGCCAAAATTCGCGTAATGCAGACACTGGGGGTTCCCTATCCTGAAGGATATGACGAACAAGCCAATGCAGATTTGCAGAGGCAGGCAGAAGAGATCGCCAACAGGCTCAATGAAGAAATGACGAGTGATGGAATCACTGTGAGGAGCGACCGCGAGATTATCGCCATGATCGCTTACCTCCAGCGTCTAGGAACTGACATCCAGGCAGAAAATTAGTCATAACATGAGTTGTGAGAGGGAGGATGTATTCACACTCCCTTGCTTTTAACAATATTTGACAGCAATAATATTTTACAGATGTATAAAGAAATATTAAGATCCATCAACGACATAGATATCTTTCCAATCATTGCCATTATGATTTTCTTCCTATTTTTTATAGGGCTGCTGATTTGGGTGTTCAAGATGGATAAAAAGCATGTCAGACACATGTCCAACATGCCGCTAGAAGATGACAAAGATTTGGGCCACCAGAATGGAAAGGTTGATCAAAAAGACATGAAGCTATTTTATAATTAATTTATTCCACACAACCCAGTACTAAGAAAATATATTAAGATGCTCAAAAAAATGTATATACAAACTGGTGCCCTGGGGCTTTTACTTTTGGCGACACCCCAATTGATCGGGCAGACTGCGGCAAAAGACACATTCATTTCTTCAGACCAGCTGATGTGGCTTCTCGTATTCACCATGATCGTAGTAGCGATCGTATGTCTGCTGCTCACTGTTACGATTTTTTATCTCATCCGCGATAAAAAGACAGCAACGACTACTTCAGAGGCTACTGAGGGAGCAACGACTGGTACAATAGCGGTTACAGAAGGAGCACAAGGACAGGTCAAAGAAGCGTTACCCTGGATGTCTTGGGCATTTATCCAGAAAAAACTTACACGCGCTGTACCTGTTGCTCAGGAAGAAGATATCGACCTGGGACACGACTACGATGGTATCCGCGAACTGGACAATGCGCTTCCACCCTGGTGGAAATGGGGATTTTATATTACCATCGGCTTTGCAGTAGTATATCTCTGGTATTTCCACATTGCTACTGACTGGTCTTCTAATCAAGAGTACGAACAGCAGATGGCCAGAGCTGAGTCTGCTAAAGCTGCTTACCTCGAGCAGGTAGCCAATAATGTTGACGAGACAAATGCCGTTTTGCTCACAGATGCCAGCGATCTGCAAATCGGGAAAGAAATCTATACGACCAATTGTGTGGCTTGCCACGGAGAGCAGGGACAGGGTGGTGTAGGTCCCAACTTTGCCGATCCATACTGGATTCACGGAGGAGATATTAAAGACCTGTTTGAACTCATTAAGTACGGCGTACCTGAAAAGGGAATGATTGCATGGCAGGATCAGTTGAGACCGACTGAAATACAGCAGGTAGCCAGCTATATCCTTCAGTTTCAGGGAACTAACCCTCCCAATGCAAAAGAACCTCAAGGTGAACTGTATACGCCATCCGAAACGCCTTCGGATAGTACTACTGCACCAGCAGACACAGCCTCTACGCTGACAATGCGCTAAGATGGATGAAGAAATTTATGCACTTGTACAATCATTTACATAACAACCAGCTAGTCATTCATCGTAAAGACGGCTGTTTAATCAAAATATAATCAATGAGTTCAATCGTCGAAGAACCAGATATCATAGACTACGAAGAGTATCGCGATACTATCGGTACGGTAGACAAATCTGGAAAACGCAACTGGATCTATCCCAAAAAACCCAAAGGCAGATACTATAACCGCCGAAAGATCGTTAGTAGCATTTTGCTGGCATTATTATTTGCAGGACCTTTCATTCAGTACAAAGGAGAGCCATTTATGCTCTTCAATGTCCTTGAACGGAAATTTATCCTGTTTGGCGTCACGTTCTGGCCTCAGGACTTTCACCTCTTTGTACTAGCCATGCTTTCTTTCATAGTATTTATTGTATTGTTTACAGTCATCTATGGAAGAGTCTGGTGTGGATGGGCTTGTCCCCAGACAATTTTCATGGAAATGGTCTTCCGTAGAATCGAATACTGGATAGAAGGCGATGCCAATAAGCAGCGCAAACTGAATAACGGACCCTGGACCAGAGCTAAAATCTTCAAAAAGACTGCCAAACTCAGTATTTTCTTCCTGTTTTCATTTCTTATCGCTAATCTGGTGATGGCCTATATTGTAGGGATCGACGAACTTTCTCAACTGGTCACACATCCGCCGGCCCAGAACTGGGATAAATTTCTGGGAGTATCATTGTTTTCCGGTATTTTCTTTTTTGTATTTGCCTACTTCAGAGAGCAGGCATGTATCGCAGTATGTCCCTATGGACGCCTGCAGGGAGTCATACTGGGAAATGATTCTGTCGTGGTAGCATATGACCATGTCAGAGGAGAACCTCGAGGGAAACGCAAAAAAAATTCAAAGCAAGAGTTGGGAGATTGCATCGAATGTAGTCAATGTGTGCAGGTGTGCCCTACGGGAATCGATATTCGCAATGGAACACAGATGGAATGTGTCAACTGTACAGCCTGTATAGATGCCTGTGATAATGTCATGGATAAAGTAGGATTTGACAGGGGACTGATACGGTATGCATCACACAGCAACATCGTTGAAGGGACCAAATTCAAGTTTACGCCCCGTATCACTGCCTATTCACTAGTATTAGTAGGGTTATTATCTATACTGGGGTTTTCCTTAGCCAGCAGATCAGATGTCGAAACCACAATACTCAGAACTCAGGGGATGATGTTTCAACAAACTGATGAAGGTTATATCTCCAATCTGTATAACCTGCAAATAGTCAATAAGACCACGGAAAGCTACAGGGTGGATATTAAGCTGGATGAAAATAAAGAGGCCAGGGTCAAATTTGTAGGAAAACCACCACAGATACCCGAAAGAGGAATCGGTAAAGGAGCATTTTTTGTAGAGATTCCCAAAGAGAAACTCAATGGAATGAAAAATACTATTACTATCTCAATCTATAATGAAGAAGGGAAATTACTAGATAAAACGAACACAACTTTCCTCGGTCCCGCCCAATGACAAAGGCTAGGAAAGAGCGGAAAGTAAGGAACAGCATTTTTTGACAAAACAAGACTAATATCAAGAGACATGAACTGGGGACTGAAAATAACGTTGTTATATCTCGGATTCGTCGGGATGATACTGACTTTTGTTGTAAAAGCTTCTATGCAGGATTTTCACTTAGTAACGGAAAATTACTACGAAGCGGAGTTGCAATACGAAGACCAAATACAGAAGATCAAACTGACCTCTGAACTATCCGCTGAGATAGATATCCAGTATGATGCAAATGCTGATAAGATCATGTTCAAATATCCACCACAATTTGAGGAAATCTCAGGCAATATCCTGTTGTATCGCCCTTCAAATTCGAATCTGGATCAAACAATAGAGATCCATGCAGATGAAGCGGGCATGCAGGAAATCTCCAGTGAAGAAATGATGGCTGGCATGTGGCGGATCAAGATAAACTGGCAAGGAGGCTCTAACGATTTTTATCAGGAAAAAATGGTCGTTGTTCAATAAAAGTATAAACGGTATCAAGATAATCAGATATGTTTTTGTGGAGCGCTTTTATACTAGGATTAGCGGGTAGTATACACTGTGTAGGTATGTGTGGACCTATTGCATTAGCATTGCCTGTATCTCCCTCTCGTAAGTGGAAGCCTATGGCAGGAAGGATACTTTACAACGCTGGCAGGATCGTAACCTATGCTACCTTGGGACTGGGAGTAGGACTTCTGGGAGAGAGCCTGGCTTTTGCGGGACTCCAGCAAGTCCTGTCTTTGGTAGCAGGTGCAGCTCTATTACTAGGGGTATTATTTAATCTGCAATGGGAATCTCGAATGGTATCCATACCATTTATAGACCGCATGCTTCTGCAGCTTAAAAAGCGCCTGGGATCACTACTATATCAGGCCAATATGAAATCATTGTTTCACATTGGGCTACTCAATGGACTTTTACCTTGTGGATTTGTGTATATCGCACTGGCAGGTGCTATCTCTACCGGTGATACCCTTAGTAGCGCTAGCTATATGGCACTATTTGGCCTAGGTACTTTTCCTGCCATGCTAGCACTTTCGCTAGCCGGAAACTACCTCAAAAAGTCTTTGGGTAAAGCTTTCCGCCCACTTATGACAGGCTTTGCCATTTGCTTTGCAATCCTGCTCATCCTCAGAGGACTCAACCTGGGCATACCCTTTGTAAGTCCTCAAATCGATACTAACATCACCAACGTTCAACAGTGTCAATCATGAATCAAACCTTTCATCTAAATTCAGAGATCAAAGATCAACTCGAACAGATCAGAAATAATGAGTTACGCAAGTATTTGAGAAAAAATCATCTGGAAAACAGCGAAATTCTTGAAGCGTATACACAAAAATTCCTGGAATGAATTCTAACATTTACTATGAAGCAAGCTGCCCAGCAATCTGCTGATAAGCAGCAGGAATACTTAGGACAGTTGGTACAGATTTTTAACAGCCACCAAAGATTAAAATCTGGAAAAAATGACTAACTTCATTTCACAGTAATATATTTTTAGCTTATATTAAAGAAAAAAATATGGAGGCTTCTACATATACAGATAAGATAGCGGAGATTGTCTCTCAGAACTCCTTGCTAGAAACTGCGCTAAAGCGCTTTGAAATTCCTGCAAATCAGGAAATATCCTGGGAACAACTAGGCACAGATGGAAAGTTTCTCCTAGATGTGATCTGGGCTTTCGATGACCCCAAAAGCTTTAGTGCTGAGACATTTGGTGATTATCCTGTTTCGATTATTCTTGAGTACCTGAAAAAGACTCACTCATATTACCTGGATAAGCGTCTGGGAGAGATCGAGCAAAGCATGATCAATATTCAGAAAAAGTGTGCTAACGAACAAGATACTATCTACTGGCAAATGGTATACTTGCTCTATAATGCATGGCGCAGACACCTTACCCTGCATGTAGAGCAGGAAGAGTCTACTCTGTTTCCCTATGTAGAAAAGCTCATAGAAGCCCATACCTTAACCCACAAGGTGGATGATGCATTTTCTATCGATCATTTCATGCACCAGCATGAAGATGATCAACTTGAAATGGGACTTAAGGAAATCAAACAGGCTATACAGAACCGGGCAGATAAATTTAAGCCTGTGCCCCTGGCCATTAAGATCCTCCTTACTCAACTAGATGCATTTGAAAGAGATCTTTGGGTCCACGGTATGATTGAGGACGATGTACTCGTACCCAAAGCAATGGTCATAGAAAAAGAAGTAAGAAATTAAGCCGAAGGCTTTTTTTTCAGCAAAGCAAGATTTTCAACATGTACAGTCTGTGGAAACATGTCTACAGGCTGGATTCTTTTTACATCATACTGCTCAGATAGCAAGGCTACATCTCTCGCCTGCGTTGACGGCTTACAACTCACATAAATGATATGTTCAGGCGCTAATTCCAATATCCGTAAAACCACCTTGGGGTCCATTCCTTGACGAGGCGGATCGGCGATAACAAAATCCGGCTTCCCCTCATTTGCAGCAACCTCCGAACGTAATATTTCCTTCATATCCCCTGTATAGAAGCTGAATTTATCCTCCAGTTGATTTAACTTTACATTCCTCCATGCATCATCCACCGCCGCCTGAACGTATTCTATGCCCACAATTTTTTCCGCTAGCTCAGAAATAAAAATACCTATGCTCCCAGTACCTGAATACAAGTCATATATTGTGCGATATCTGTATGTACTCTCAGGCAACATTTCACGTGCCCAAGATCTGATAATACCATAAAATCTTGCTGCCTGTGCAGGATTAGGTTGAAAAAATGAGGTAGGACTTATGTGAAAACGATATTGACCTATCTGCTCAGTGATATAAGGAGTACCTTTCCAGAGGTGAAAAGACAGATCCTGAAAGCTGCTATTGAGTTTTTGACTCTCTATCCATAAAAAGCTGCTCACTTCAGGGTGATTTTCTTCCACATACTCAAAGATTCTATCTATCCATTGTTTGTCTCCCGCCCCTGATACCAGTACCAACATCAACTCACCAGAGTATAGCGAATTGCGGAATACCAAACTTCTGAGGAATCCCTCATGAGTCCTGATATCGTAAAAAGGTATCTGCTGATTACGGGCAAAGTCCCGGATACCGTTTCGGATATCATTGATAATGGATAATTGCAGATAACAATGATCTATGTCGATAATTTTATCAAAAAAGCGGGGGACATGAAAGCCCAGTACTCGTTGGTCAAAGGTTTCCCCGGATGCGATCTGCTCCTGCGTCAACCAGGCTTTGTTGCTGAAAGTAAACTCAAGCTTGTTGCGATAGTAATACTCGGCAGAAGATCCCATGATGTGTAATTTTTCAGCAATGGGAACTTTAGCTATTCGTTCAAAAGCATCAAAAACCTGTTTTTGCTTGGCTTTTAACTGACTTTCATAATTCATCATCTGCCATTTGCATCCTCCACATGTGCCAAAATGACTGCAGGTGGGCGTAATCCGATGCTCGGAAGCTTTGATAATATGTTTTATTTGACCGATCAGCGCCTTTTTTTCCTTTTTGAAAATATTTACCTCCACATGATCACCAGGTACAGATCCAGGTATAAATACTACCCGTTCTTCCATTCTTGCCACGCCACGACCATCAGAAGCAGCATCTACCACCTCCAGCTCTGCAGTAAAAGGTTTTATTTTTCTTCTAGTCATTTTTCCTATTCATTCGTTTTTTAAAACCCCATTTCAAAACCTGTATTTATCAACACTTCTGTTTTAAGATATTAACCTTGAAAAAAAATCCGGTCAGTACGAAATATATACCAATCAAAAGGCAATATCATTAAAAGCCCTGCAAATATGCCAAATTCATCCCATTATCAATAAATTTGTATATATTCAATAAAAAACAACTCAATGAAAAATTCTAATTACTATATCATCATCATGGCTGGAGGTATAGGTTCCCGGTTCTGGCCGATGAGTAGAACTCAATTTCCCAAACAATTTCACGACATTCTGGGAAGGGGTAAAACATTGATACAGGAGACCTTTGACCGCTATGCAACATTTATCCCTCACGAAAATATATACATCGTAACCAATGAACGATACAAGGGGCTGGTCGAAGATCAACTGCCCTTATTGAAAAACGATCAGATCCTGCTGGAACCCATTGGGAGGAATACAGCTCCCTGTGTTGCCTATGCCGCATACAAGATCAATAAGATCAATCCCAATGCTACCTTTGTCGTGGCTCCTTCAGACCATCTGATACATGATGAGCAGGCATTTCAAAAAGATATAGAATTGGGGTTAAATGCCTGTTCGGTAAATGATATCATCATGACCCTGGGGATTACCCCCACACGCCCTGATACAGGCTACGGATATATCCAGTATATCGATAGCAATGATCATACGGGATATTACAAGGTTAAGACTTTTACAGAAAAGCCTAATGAAGAAGTCGCTAAATCCTTCCTGGAAAGCGGAGACTTTATCTGGAATGCAGGAATATTTCTCTTTTCTGCCAAGACAATTCTCAATGCGTTTGAGCATCATCTTCCCGATGTAGCAGAACTATTCCAGGAGTTGAACAACTACTATTACACTGCAGAAGAGCAGCCCAAAATCGATGAAGCCTATTCTACCTGCAAATCAATCTCCATTGACTATGGAATCATGGAAAAGGCCGAAAATGTATTTACCATTCCTTCCAATTTTGGATGGAGCGATCTGGGAACCTGGAGTTCTGTACATGAAAATTCCAACAAGGACGAGGCAGATAATGCCCTTCCGAAAGAATCGATCGTGTATGATTCTACACACAATGTGATACGCACCGCCAAAAAAGATAAACTGGTCGTGGTCAAAGGGTTGGAAGACTATATAGTCGTAGACACAGAAGATGCACTACTGATCTGCCCCAAGTCTGAGGACCAATTCATCAAGCAAATCGTCAAAGACGTAAAAAACCATTACGGCGAGCCATATGCGTGATAGCCTACAAAATTAATTATTTTATTATTCCCCAAAAATGAAAATTCATTTTTGGTAGAGACACGATGCGTCGTGTCTCTACCAGATATCGCGGACACATCGTGTATTATTCTTTTGGGGAACGTATCTCCCTGATCCGCTCGAGGCTTCCCTTGGGGATAGCCTGGATAAGCGTCTGCGTATATTCGCGCTGAGGTTGCTCGTACAATTTGTCTGCCTGATTGACTTCGATGATCTTTCCCGACTGCATCACCATGATGCGATGACTCATGTGTTTGACTACACTCAGGTCGTGGGATATGAATAAATAGGCTAAGCCTTGCTTCTGCTGAAGGTCCTTCAGCAAATTCAGAATCTGTGCCTGCACAGACACGTCCAGCGCTGATACTGACTCATCGCAGATAACCATCTCGGGTTCCAATATCAGAGCCCGGGCTATACAGATACGCTGACGTTGGCCTCCGGAAAACTCATGCGGATACCTGCTGTAATGAGCTGGCTCAAGGCCCACTCGTGCCAAAATCTCTCTGGCGCGATCTATCCGATCATTTTTTCCTCTTCCGATGCCATGCACATACATACATTCTAGCAATGCGTCTCCGATGCGCATGCGGGGATTCAAGGAACTGTAAGGATCCTGAAAAATAATTTGCAAATCTTTGCGATATACCCGCATGTCTTTTTTGCTCAATACCAACAAAGCATTTCCCCTGTAAACCACCTCTCCTCCTACCGGATCCACCAGGCGAAGAATACTTCTTCCAAGTGTCGTTTTACCACATCCTGACTCCCCAACTAATCCCAACGTCTCTCCAGGATACAATTCAAAAGAAATATTATCAACCGCTTTTATCCAGTCTTTTTCCCCTAGCCCGCCTCCTTTCCTAATGGGAAACCAAGTCCTAAGACCCTGTACTTCGAGTAAAGGTTCTGTCGACTCTTTCAAGATACTTTCCCGCATGGTAGCCTCCTCCTTTTCTGTGTCTACAGGATTCATAAAATCATCGACCGTGGGTAACTTGTTTACTCGTACCTCCAGGCTGGGTCTGCATGCCAGCAAGCCTTTTGTATAAGGTTCCTGAGGATGTTCAAATAATGACAGGACCGGTTGATGCTCTACTTTCTGCCCCTGCCTCATAACCATGACCTCGTCTGCAATCTCAGCCACGACCCCCAGGTCATGTGTAATGAACATGACGCCCATGTTGTGCTCCTGCTGCAAATCACGCAGCAACTGCAGGATGCGGGCCTGGATGGTCACATCCAGCGCGGTGGTGGGCTCATCTGCGATGAGCAGCGACGGCTCACAACACATGGCCATGGCGATCATCACGCGCTGTTTCTGCCCTCCCGATATCTCATGGGGATATGCATCATAGGTCTTGGCAGGAAGCTCTACCCGGTCAAACCAATCCCTGACGCTGCGGATCGCTGACTCCCGCGAGATGTCTTGATGCAATCGCAACACCTCCAACACTTGCTTACCACATTTCATCACCGGATTCAGCGCACTCATGGGCTCCTGGAAGATCATCGAAATTTCATTTCCCCTCAGCTTCCGCATTCGCTTTCCTGGCAAGGAGAGCAGGTCTACCGCACCCAAAGAGGTTGACTGAAATATGATCGAAGATTGCTCTGTACGTGCTGTCCCAGGTAATAATCGCATAATGGATAGAGCTGTAACCGATTTACCACTACCCGATTCTCCTACTACCCCCAGACAATGCCCATGACTTAGCTCGAAATCCAGTCCATGTACTACCTGGCGCCATTCTCTGTCCGATCGGAAGGAAATATTGAGGTTTTTGACTGTAAGCAGCGGGTGACCATTTTGCATAGGTAAAAGCTAGAAGAAATTGCCGGGATTGTCAAGTGATATTATTACTCGTGGAACCTAGCTCGTAGATTTTAACAGCTATTTGATATTTCTTCAAGCAGAGCACTACCACCTTTTAGCTTTTTGCTTAATTTTAATCCATGAATCTACTCATTATTGACTCCTTTACCCCTGAATTCATCGAAGAGCTACGCGACCTTCCGCTACACATGACCTATATCCCCAAAGCTCCAGTAGCACAAATCTACCAGGAGCTACCTCATGCTGATATCCTGCTCCTCAACAGCCATATCAATGTGGATAAGGCTGTAGTGGAAATGGCGCATAACCTCAAGCTGGTTATCCGTGCAGGTGTGGGAATGGATCATATAGATGTCGAATATCTAGATTCCAGAGAAATACGGGTGGTAAATACTGCTGGCGGAAATGCCGATGCTGTAGGCGAACAGACCGTGGGGATGATGCTTTCGCTATTGCATCATATCAACCGCGCGGATCACCAGATACGCAACTGGGAATGGATTCGTGAATCCAATCGCGGCCAGGAGCTAGGCAACAAGACAGTGGGAATTATCGGTTATGGCAATACGGGAAAAGCCGTCGCCAAAAGATTATCGGGATTTGGCTGTAAAATCCTGGCCTATGACAAATACGTGAAAGACTTTGGCGATGTCCTGGTGGAGGAAGTTTCCTTAGAGACCATATACCACGAAGCAGATATCGTAAGCTTCCACGTACCTTACACTTCTGAGACCCATTATTGGGGAGACCGGGATTTTTTTCATCAATTTCGGCGTCCCATCATTGTCATGAACCTGGCCCGTGGAAAGGTTATACATCTCCCTGCACTGTTGGAAGCCATGGATGAGGGTAAAGTAGTAGCTGCAGGTCTGGATGTATTTGAAAATGAAAAACTAGATACCCTCACTGATGAACAACGAAGCTGGTATGAGGATCTGTTTTCCCGGGATCATGTAGTAATGACTCCGCACGTAGGAGGTTGGACTATAGAAAGCAGGGAAAATATACAGAAAATGATTAAAGGGTATATTAATGAGCTGATTGATGATAAGTCTATTTGACAATATTGATCATCCCAATGTATGAATCAGGAATTTCTCCTGATGGTACATAGGGCTTGTACTTTTTCCAGCAACTTCACCTTTTCCTTGTGCCATACCTTGTATATTCCGCCTGTTGGGATTCCCTTTACGCGGTAAGTCGTCTGGGCAATGTAATGTTCTAGTGTCTGAGCTGAATGTATCACCCAGGTAAATTCCCTAAGCTCTTCCAGAGGAAGCAGCTTAATATCTTTGTCTACCTTGATTTCCAGCTATTCATTGAAGAGTTCGTACCTCAGCTCGTAGTCTGTTATGCGTTCACCGTCCTCCGTCGTAAATTCTTCAAGCGCCCAGGATGTATGTATATGCAATTCTCTAACTTTATCTAAAGGCTGGTAAGGTTTAAGCAGGAGCGGTATCTAGTAGACAGGTTCATACTTTACCGGTGTATGAATCTGGCTTCTGAGGAGAAGCCACATGATATATTTACTAAATAGGGCCAACTTTGCTAATTTTTTCTTCATCTCGTTTTTGTTTGCACTTGCAAGATCAATTCTATACATTAATTTACCCAATCAAGATAGCGATTTTCATATGAACAGACAGTCTGTACGTTCATTTATACATACCTACCGGACCTGGATCATGGGACTGGCCTTTGCCCTATTTGCCTATTATGCTTCTTTTGAGAGCCATATGATCACGGCTGTACCAGCTACCTTCTGGATGAATATGTTTTCCTACAAGGATTACACCTCCTGGGAGGCCTTCAAGGAATACCTGATCCTGTTAAGAACGGGTATCCCTCCTGCCCTTTCCGCCCTGGAGATCCTCTCGTATAATCTTTTGGGCAGCAGCGAATGGATCTTCAAAGGCTTTTATCGCAAGGCAATCATTGCTGTCGTAATATTGCCTGTTTTTTTCAGTAAAAAGACCTGGGGGGAAATGCTGTGGTGCCTGGGAATGGCCGTTGTGAGCTTTGAAACGATCATACAGGTACATCAGGCCAATGCGCAATATTACGATGTGTTGTTGCCGCTGTTTCTCCTGCTCTATCTGTTGTTATCCCGGTTTACCTTTCACAGTACCTCCCGCTGGATACTTCCAGCCGCTTTGGTAACGGGTTTTTGCCTGACTATGGCTGAGCTGGCTCGACCCTTTATGATCGCGATCGTTCCCTTTATGATGGGTCTTAATCTGTATCACTACATCCGCCACCGGCAATGGGCAGTGCTGACCCTATTTCTGTTGCCCATTCTGATTTTCACAGGCGGCTGGCATGCCAAGTTATGGCATTACAACAACCAGCAGTTAATATGGTCCAATTCATCGGGTACCAACCTGTTTCGCGCATGGTCGCGCTTCGTAGATCAGGAGTCCATGATGTTGGAACTTCAGGAAGAGGCTCTTCCCATCATGGAAGGTCGTTGGCAGAATATCAATACCCAGATACATTACGAAAACAGTCAGATCCGGAAAGAATATGTGTGGAAAGGTATCGAAGCCAACTCCAATGAAGCCTTCAAATACGTCTGGGAGAAAACCATAACCTTCATACGCCCCCGTACCGACATGTATGCCAATGATCCACAGGCGCCCGTCATCAGAGTGTACCGAATCGTCGTCAGAACACTTTTTGTCATTTTCCCATTCCTGCTATTGTCTGTTGTAGTCAAATTTGTCTGGAGACCCATTACCATTTTTCAGATCGATACCTGGCTGATCCTTGTCACAGGTTTCATCTCGCTGATGCCCATTATCGGCGAATCGGGCGAGGAAGCACGCTTTGTGATCTCAGTAGTACCGCTGCTAACCGTTTGCGGGATGTATGTAGTCCATGACATACAGCTGATCGCCAGGGGAATCCGGGAAATTGAACGGTGATCTGTCCCATTATCCTATGACCACGAATGCCCCCCAGTAATACGGATCGGGATAATGACGGCGCAGTTCCTGCTGTGCCTGGCGGAATGCACCGTGGATATCCCCAGACTTCAGCCAATGCTGATAAAAGCTGACCATAAGTTGCTCGGTAGCAGCATCGCTTACTCGCCAGAGACTACATATCAATGTCTTTGCACCCGCCATCCGGAATGCGCGTTGCAGCCCATAGATCCCTTCCCCATATCTCACAGGCCCCAATGCAGTCTCACATGCGCTGAGAACAACCAGCTGCGTACCTGACAGCCTCAAATTTGAAGCATCATAAGCGGAAAAAATGCCATCAACTACTTTATCCTCTCCCTCCGGATCATCCACTTCCGAAAAAGCCTGCTGTGCTCCTGCCAGAAGCAGTCCGGATAACAACAATGGATGCAAACTTTCATCCTTTATTGAGTGCTGGTTATCCATTGTCAGTAACCCCCTGGGCATACCTAAGCCTGTCCCAGTTTCTGGGGGTAGCATGAAATATCCATGCGTAGCAATATGCAGGATTGTTGGCTGTTTTACTGCAAACAGTTGCTCTACAGAAGCTTCCTCCTGCAGCCATGTCTCAACATGCCAATGATGTTCTTCCAGCAGTCTACCGACCTCTTCCATCTCCTGCCTTGTCCCAGGTAGTGGAGCTATTCCTCCAATCCCGGGAAGGTCAATCCATCTAAGAGTCTGCTCCAATGCTGCAGTATTATTTCCATTTCCTTCGCTTACCCTGTCAAAATCCGGGGCCCCTATCAGTACTGCCCGTTTTTCTGTATCGCCAGGCATTTCACCCTCATCCAGTAAATCCCGCGTGCTAGTCAGCAGGTGTACCTCTACCTGATCCAACACGTAATGTTGATTATTAGGATCATATAATGCCTCCACATTGATCAAATGATAAACCCCATCTGGTGAAAAATACCACGCTGTGATGTCAACATAAGGTTTCATAAAATTCTGCAACTTACCCCAGTATTTTTCAAATAGCTCTGCCGCCGTCACTTCAGACCATGGATTTGCATGATCATAGATCCACTGCCGGGCTTGTAATGCTGCTGGAATCTCCTGAAACAACGATTGGCGATATGCCTGCAGATATGTGGTCTCCATTGTTTCTGCATCATCGATTACGAGTAACTCAGGTACTTGCTGCCCGTATTTTTCCGGAAGGATGATCAGCAATAGATAAGTAGTTACAATCTCAGCATCAGAACGCTTTACCCGGCTGATACGGATCATTTCGATAGCAGCTTCATGAGGCTGGAGCACTTGCTGGACTTGCTTCCAGTTGATCATCTCCAGTGCCTGATTTTGGGCGAAGATATGCGACTGTTTGGATAACCTGCGTTCCAGTAAGTTGGCTGATTCTTCCCATTTAGCTATTTCTTTAGGGAGCATTTCCTTTTTATACGCTATTGCCAGTTGCTTTCGGGACTCCAGCCATGCGTCGAAGTCACGGTTCAACTGATCATCATTTGCCATATGGATGGTATCTCGCATATGTCGCATGGAATAGCCCAGCAGTCCTTTGAGCATTAGATAAAATGAGTAGAGATCCTGAATCAGGGTAGCATTTTCCTGGTAATGCTCGAATACATATCCTGCATACAGGCTGATCATTTGTGAGAACTGGTCTGTCAAAGCCTGTTTTTCACGCTCACTTAAGGCAGGAAGCTGGGCCTTGATAAACCGGATCATGTAAATGAAGCCTAGATAGTAATTTTTTCCAGCATCATCAGGGTCCTGTTCACTATAATCCAGAAAAAAGCCATAGTTGAACAAAGCGCTGGCCAGGCTTTTGGGATTCACCTTGGGTGTGCGATGATAAATATCCAGGCTGAGGAGATAGAATTTATTAGCCAGCTCGAATTCCTTTCGCATAAAAGACAAGTATCCGAGCAAATAATAGGTGTTGGCGATTGTGGGGTGATCCTTTCCCAACAGCGCCTCGTCTATCTTGAGAGATTCCAGAAGTATCTCTGTAGCCTCGGTGTATTTACCCATTTCCACATATAAATAGCCTAAATTGCTCAAAATATGTCCGTAATCCGGATGATCTACTCCCAGAGTCTGTTCGATGATATTTTTGGAAGAGAGGTAAGCGCTTTCAGCATCCTCAGATTGACCATTCTTTTTATACGCTACGGCAATATTATTTAGTGTACGGGCATATTCTTCGTGTTGCGCACCAAAAAACTTCTGTTTAAGTACCAAGCTTATTTCCAATATTTCTGCTCCCTTATCATATCTACCCATCTGATTCCAGAGTTCGCCAAGGTTATGGGTGATCATGGCATAATCCAGGTTATCGGTTCCCTGGTCTTGCTCGATAATCTGTTTACCTTCCAGCAGGAGGTTTTCCGCTTCTTCATATTCTCCCGTGTCCTGCAGTACGCGTACTAGGGTCTGCATAGGATCCAGATAAGCCAGATGCTGTTTGCCAAACAGCCGGGCATTGACCTCGATGATCTGGCGCAGCAGTTCTACAGCTTCTGCATATCGCCCACGTTGGTGATAGATCTTTGCCAGATGATAGCGGGTACGGATGTACTGGTCGTGTTCGGCTCCAAGTATTTCCCAGTATATGTTGGCACTTTCGTGTACAGCAGCGATTGCATGGTCGTACTGACCAAGCTGGATATAGGCATCTGACAAGCTATAGAGGGTGCTGGCGTAGTTATTGGACAATTGGCGCGCATGGAGCTGGTATATTTTCAGACAGGCTTCATAGTTGGCAATGGCCTGCTCATATTGCCCGAGCATGTGATGGACAAATCCCAGGTTGTTGAGACCCGTGGCATAGGTAAGGGAATCTTCTCCATAGAATTGACCTTTGAGCTGATTGATCACCGGCACCATCTCAACGAGGAATTCGAAACGCTGTGCTTTTATACCTGCATCATAGATGAAGTCATAGATAGGCATCGCTTCTTTTTGTACTTCTTCCGGAATCTGACCGATGGTCTGCAGGGCCATACGGAGGGCATCCTCGGGATACCCCTTTCGAAGAAGTCCCTTAGCTTGCAGATAGGTCTGTTGCCAGTTCATATTTGAGGGATTTTAGGCTAATGTTCATGATATTGAAAAATTGTTTCAAAAGAGTTTATCTACATTTTCGAACATGCTCATGACCGTAATTTTTTTGAACTTCAGGAGAAAGAGATAGCCGATTGGGAAAGATGGAAAACTAAATAAGAGCTGCTAATGGTATGATATTTTCCAAGAAATTTAGATTCATTCCACCTGAATTTTAATTGGCTCAACAACTAATCCTTTGCAAAATAATGACTATTTGTGATAATCCTGAAAAGAACGGCAATTCAGGATATTAATACGGTCAGCTAAATCAAGGAGAATTTTCATATATACTTCAACATGGAAATAACGATCGTCTTATTAATATAAATTAATGGCAGGATTAATCTCACAGAGATAATTATTCAACAATAAAAATATATTTATTACTGCCTATTATCCTGTTTAGGATTTGCTTTAAAACCAGGAATATGGTTGATAATTTCTAGCGAAGCATTGATCACAGATACTCTAATCATTTCATTTACAGCGGTAATAATTAACTCGGCATCTTCATTCTCATATTTATTGAGAGTCAACTTTTCTTTCAATAATAGACTTGCCATAGCATAATCATAGGGAATAAAGTCATTTTTAGAATTTACAAATCGACTAATCATTCTATGATATATCAAAGAAGAAAGCTCAATAATGACCATGTCATAATCTTTTAGTTCCTCAAATAGCAGTTCATCTTGCTTCACAATAATAGAATTTATCTTATCAACTACATTTCCTGTATAAGGAAATTGCGTACTAATTTGTTGAATCTGCTTGCTTACTCTCGATAAAGTTTTAGTCTTCATGCTTTTTCAATAAAAGAAAAATGTATTAGGAATAATGGTCCAGCTGTATGCTTTTCTACAGGAATCACAAAGTTGTGTGAAATACTATACTTAAACAAACACGATTTGTGGTCAAAATTGACTATGTAATCCTAACATTATCCTAAATACGTATTGCAAAAAATTTATTATATTCATGTTGGAAGTTGAAAATTGATAAGATTCAAAGACTAATTCTAAAGCAATTAAATAATTTCAACAATAAATTTCAAATCCACTAATAAGTATGACATATAATATTTCAGTGACTTTCTTTTATATTTTAACCTAAATCGAAAGAAAAATGATAAATCAAGAATTAAAATACGACTTTCTTCAATATGAAGACTATTGGGGAGTATATTTTTCTCCACCAAATTATCAACGAGGGCAAGAACCCGTTGAAAAGAATGTATTACTTGATCCAGGTGCATATGTTTCTATTTGGGACTTGGAAAAAAATATTATTGTTTATCGTAACTTTCCCCAGGAAATGGGGTATCTACGCGAAAATGAGTTACCCTTCAAGGAAGTTAATTGGTTTTTAAGAGTAGTACATGAAAGGGATACATCTCTTTTTAGCGATGTAAATAAACTTGCTATACAGTTATTACGGAAAAAAGGAAGAAAATTAGGAAAATGTTCGCTAAGAATGGGTTTTCTCGCAAAGCGTGAGGATGATACACCCGTGTATATTAACAAAAGGTCGCATGTTGTTGAATGGAATCATTTTAATAATACTCCAAGGCTTATAAGAAGTTTATCACAAATTGACGATGATTCCTTTCATCTTAGTAAAGGTTTTGACTTTTATGTATATGGAAATAAAGATTTAGAAAATGAATTGAGAGGAAGGCTAAGAAAACTTAGAAAGAAACGTAAAGATGACTTGTTTACCCTAAGACAAATTGAAATTATTTACCATCTGGGTTCTGATCTACAAGTCAAAGAAATAGCCGAGTTGGTCGGAATAAAAGCCAATGGAGTAAGGGCTCATATTCGAAATGCAAAAAAACGCGCACTGAAGATTGATCGAAGTGCTAATACCCGGAATGGTTTGTATAATCTGGCTAGTAAACTGGGATACTTTTGTTACCTGAACCGCTAATATTACACCTATAGATGAAGACTACACTCGTCTTCATCTGCT
Source organism: uncultured Bacteroidia bacterium (assembly GCA_964468435.1). GTDB lineage: Bacteria > Bacteroidota > Bacteroidia > J057 > J057 > JBCCTX01. The sequence continues at coordinate 65,447 of CAYXVE010000024.1, forward strand.
GACCAGAGGTAATCCTATACCCATTCCCCTAACTGAAGCTTCTCTTATACCTCCTATTGTTAGCATTTCCTTAGCGGCTGATTAACCTACTATCTTACCTCTTACATTCTTCCAACAATCATTCAACCAGATTCAAATCGCGACAACAGCATACTTAATTTTTATCATCTCTTGACATCAGCCCCAACCTGACACCTGACTTACTTACTCCGATCTTACTGGTGAATAATATTGACTATATCTACCCCCATATATCCCCCGTAATTTATAGTGTATTAAGCATGAATGAACCACCTAAAATCATAACTAAATAAAAATGAAAAAACATTTCAACCTATCGAATTCTCAGCAGCCTGGATCTTCATGGATCGCAAAGCTGCTACTAGCGCTGACTTTTTTCGCGCCTGTCCTGGGTGTCATGACATTTTCATATATCACCATGCAAGAGGCAAAAAAAATGCTCCTCGATATCAAACACATCAAAAAAACTTATCAGTACCAGCAACATGACCTGGAAGAACTACGACTCCAGCAGGAAATCGACCGCAAAGAAGATGTACACCAATGGAAACGCATCATCTCCCTGGAATATGAAGTACTAGAACCTGAAGTAAAACTGAGAACTCTGGAAAACAATCGCCGCTAGTCAATATTGACTATGCTGTCATCATCTGTCAAGATGCTGCTAAACATCGAAATAGTATGACATACGCCTTAACATACAATCAATCAGACCCAAATAGCCTTTATAACCTATCATTGAACTTAAAATTGGATATCTCATGATCTTATTGCTCACCTCCCTGATAACCTTGCTGCTATTGGGCAGAAAAGATGGACGCTTTTCGCTGA
>CAYXVE010000025.1:0-65676 GCA_964468435.1 uncultured Bacteroidia bacterium
TCTATTATTGCCTTCAATATTTATTCATTATTCAGATCATTTTAATAATTTATATAAAGTTTTAAAGGAAATATGAAATCTGCTATCTACCTCATCGTGTTAAGCTTGACTTGCGTTTTTGCTCAGAACACTCCCATTCAACTTCATCCAGACAACCCACATTATTTTCACTATCAAAACCAGCCTACTTTACTGATCACATCGGCTGAGCATTATGGCGCAGTTTTGAATGTAGAGTTCGATTATAAGACCTATTTGCAAACACTCCACGATGAAGGCATGAACTATACCCGTGTTTTCACCGGTGCCTATGTGGAAATACCCGGGGCTTTTGGGATCGAAAATAATACCCTCGCACCAGCAACAGGAAGGTATTTGACTCCATGGCGGCAGGTGGAGGAAACGGGCCTTTATAAAGGGGAAAATAAGTACGACCTCGACCAGTGGAATCCGGATTACTTCGAACGCTTGAATGATTTTGTATCACGTGCAGAAGAACTGGATATCATAGTTGAGGTAACCTTTTTCAGCTCGATTTATCAGGATGCCAACTGGGAGCGAAACCCCTTTAACCCCGGCAACAATATCAATGATATAGATCCTAATCTGAACCGGAAAAAAGCCAATACCCTCCTTAATGGTGGTGTGTTGGAATATCAAAAAAAAATGGTGGCTAAGATTGTAGAAGAGCTGAACGAATATGGAAACATTATGTACGAAATCCAAAATGAACCTTGGGCGGATGATCCACAAAAAGCAATGCGAACCCTGAGAACACTCGATCCCGACCCTGGGCAGGGAGACTGGTACAAATGGGCAGATAATGCTTCAGCAGCTTCCATGGAATGGCAGAAAGCCATGGCTCAGGTAGTCGTTGACACTGAGAAGAATTTACCCAACGAGCATCTCATAGCTCAGAATTATAATAATTTTAAATATTCCTTGGAAAATGTAGATCCCAACGTCTCCGTGTTGAATTTCCATTATGCATGGCCTGAAGCCGTTTGGATGAATTACCCCTGGAACCGTCCCCTTAGTTTTGATGAATCAGGTTTTGCAGGCGGTTCAGATACTACCTATTTGCGTCAGGCCTGGCAGTTTATCCTGGCAGGCGGTGCAGTGTTCAATAATCTGGATTATTCTTTCTTTGTGGGTAGTGAGGATGGTACAGGAGAAAATGATGCGCCCGGAGGAGGAAGTACCGTTCTCCGCAGGCAGCTTACCTACCTGAAAGATTTTCTCTATTCATTGGATTTTGTAAATATGAAGCCTGACGGTAACATGGTATATCACGCCCCTGGCCTGCAATGGCAGGGAATTTCTGAACCAGGAAGACAATATGCGATCGTATTTACAGGTAATCCTCAGGATTGGGTGAAAATATCTCTGCCCAATGGGCAGTATAGCTATGAATTTGTATCTCCTTTTACGGGAGAAGTGTTGGCCTCAGGTACAATCAGAGGACATAAAAAAGATCCTATAACATTGAAATTACCGGATTTTGGGCATATGGTGGGATTACGCATCAAAATTGAATAATGATCTTTTCTATCTGCTTTTGGAATATGGGCTGAAGGAAAAAAATGGTCGCTCAATATCTCCGGAGTAGTGTTTGCGATTTTGCTAATGGTTCTGCTGGCATTTGCCGAAGTAATTCCTTCTGCTTCTGGCCCCAATTACGGTTTCCCATAGTGCCATAGACATCACTACAAAACCGTGAAACAGATTGCTGGTTTCCCACAACGCCTGGAACTGATGGTCAGCACCCGATATGACCACAGTGTCAAAACCAAACAGAAAGCCAGCTAACGCTACCGTAATAGACTAGTAAAGAATTTTTCAATCATTCATATATAGTAACCCTGAGAAAACAAGATGGAATTAGCTTACAGGCATATAAATAGCTCATTTGTCGTTAATTTCACACTGTTCAATCTCTTAAATACAACTAATCTGATGCATAAGGATACAATAATCACGAGTTTCCCAGTTGGGAACCCGTGATTATTTAGGTTAGGATTATATCGTGTTCGCTTTTATATGATATCTTGCGACTAGATATTATTTCGATTGAGGTTCTGCTATCTCTGCTGCATGATAAGCCAGCAAAGGTATCTCGGTGTGATAGGTCATCGTTTTGGTCTCACTCCTGCCAAATATTCTTTCAAAGAAATTACGCTTACGCATAGACATACTTAGCAGATCCACATCGTGATATTTAATAAAGTCTTCTATCGCTTCCTGAATATCATAGTGTTTGACCAGTTCATAGGTAATGTTGGAATAGGGAATTTTTTCAGAAACTTTTTCCTTGTACCAGTTAAATTTCTGATCCTCGTACTCTCCTGTGTCTGTAGCTACATGCAGAATAATGAGTTCAGCTGTAAACCTGGATGCCAGGGCTGCCAGTTCGCTCAATACTTCTAGATCTTCTTCCTGGTAATCAGTCGCAAATACAATCTTGTCAATTTTGCTGAACTGATAGTTCTTGGGAACAGCTATCACAGGACATTTTACCCTCGAAACTACACTGGCAGTACTGGTGCCTATCAATGCCTTTTCCAGTCCCCGCGCTCCTTGTGTACCCATGACCACCATGTCTATCCCTTTTTCTTTGACTAGTGTGACAATCTCACTCACCAAAGGACCCTGCCTGACCATGTATTCTATCTCAATTGTATCATCTTGTGCTTTGATCTCAGCTACCAGTTTTTCCATTTCTTCCTTAGCACCTTTTTCCCAGTTTTCCCGTTCTGCCTCAACAAACACCCAGGCCGTGTCAGGCCCCGATGGTGGTGGATATACATGAAAAAGTAATATGTGGGCTTCCCATTCCTGAGCATAAGGAATCGCATACATCATGGCATCACGTGCTTCTTCCGAAAAATCAGTTGGTACTAATATCGTTTTCATTGTCATGGAATATATTATTTTGATTTTGAGTAATAATAATAAGTAACAACTGCATGAAGGATGATAAAGGTTACCCTATACGGTGACTCTCATCTTTGTTGAAAATATACCTTTTATGTACCTTATCAATTTGAAGGTGATAAAACTCAACTACCTTAGTGATTATTTCCCTTTCCAGGCTGTATCCATATCGGTAAATTGTAGCTTTCTGTATCACGATACTCAATAGCTTATATCATGAAAAGCAAAATATCTTTTTGGATAATTTGGTCGCTATTTTGTAAGTATGTAAGTCGCCAGAGATCATCCTGAGTCTGGATGATATCCAGCAAGAGACTCGGGAGAGATTCACAGCATGGATGGAAACCAGGCTTGGTTTAAATATTTTTATCAAATAGTTTCGCAATAATAATATCATACCAGAACTAAATGTAGTAATTTAGTTACAACAGAATAACAGTTTTTATGAAGGTATCAGATGTATGCGTCTCCCACCCCATAGTGATCAAAACTAATGCTTCCATACGCGAAGCAGCAGAATACATGGCAGAATTTCATGTGGGAAGCCTGATTGTGATTGAGCAGACACAGGATGGCATAAAACCTATTGGAATTATCACAGATAGAGATATTGTCTTGAAGGTAGCTACACAAGGAAAAAATGTTGATGAAGTCAGGATAGATGAAATCATGAGCAGAGATCTGGAAACAGCTGAAGGAGATGAAGCTATTTATGATGCTCTTCAAAAAATGCGAAAAAAAGGCGTGAGAAGACTTCCGATTGTGGATGATGACGGGATACTCATTGGAATCATGACCGTCGATGATGCGCTGGAGTACATTGTCAAGCAATTGGTTGAGGTGGTAAGATTGATGTGGAAAGAGCAGGCAAGAGAATAAACTACAGATTAATAACTGAATGTGGCAAACTATTTTCAACTTCCTCAATGGTTAAAGGATTATCTGGAAGAAACTGCAGAGATAACGCTCTTTGCGCTGCGATTTTTCAAACAGGTTTTTACACCTCCTTTTGAGACTGAAGAATTCATACGTCAATGCTTCCAGATCGGTTACAGATCGCTTCCCCTGGTAGGGATTACGGGATTTATCATGGGGGTAGTATTTACGCTCCAAACAAGACCTACCCTGATAGAATTTGGAGCAGAAGCATACATGCCCTCTATGATCGGTATAGCTGTGGTCAGAGAAATTGGTCCGATCATTACAGCCTTGATTTGTGCAGGGAAGGTAGGCTCCAGCATTGGAGCTGAACTGGGATCTATGAAAGTTACTGAGCAAATAGATGCCATGGAAGTCTCTGGAACAAATCCTTTCAATTACCTCGTAGCTACACGCATTATGGCAACTACCTTCATGCTACCGGTACTGGTCGTGCTGGCCGATGCTGTATCTCTGATCGGTTCATTCTGGATGGAAAATCTAAAGGCCGGGGTAAGCTGGAGATTATACTTTGGTAAAGTTATAGAGTTTTTGGAATTTGGAGATCTGATCCCTTCCATCACAAAATCCTTCTTTTTTGGCTTTGCGATTGGACTTGTAGGGTGTTACAAGGGATATACCTCCCAAAAGGGAACTGAGGGTGTGGGAAAAGCTGCAAATTCTGCAGTCGTTATTGCTTCGCTACTGGTATTTTTACTCGATTTTCTGGCTGTACTGGTAGCAGACTTATTTTATGATTTATGAAAACATCTACCAGCAATTTACATCGTAAACAGCAGCATATTGAATCGGAAGAAAGGCCTCTAGTACTGGAAGTGAATAATCTGTGCAAGTCTTTTGGGGATAATCACGTGTTGGTAGATTTCAATATGAAATTGTACGAAGGAGAAAATATGGTTATTCTAGGCAGATCTGGCTCAGGTAAGACGGTATTTATTAAATGCCTGGTCGGTCTCATGGGGATTGATTCTGGTATGGTAAATATTTTGGGAAGAAATGTACATGAACTCGATCAGAAAGAGCGGGATAATCTCCGTACAGATATAGGTTTCCTCTTTCAGGGGAGTGCTTTATACGATTCGATGACAGTAAGAGAAAATCTGGAATTTCCGCTTAGAAGACATCCGGAGAAAATTGGGGATCTTAAAGATACAAGACCGTTGGTTTTGGAAACTCTTGAAAACGTAGGGCTGGCTCACGCGATTGATTTGATGCCTTCTGAGTTGTCGGGAGGGATGAAAAAGCGGGTAGCCTTGGCCAGGACGCTGATGCTAAAGCCCAGGATTATCCTCTATGATGAACCTACAACCGGATTAGACCCAATTACTGGTAAGGAAATAGCACATCTCATTCTCGATATACAGCAACGATATAATACTTCTTCCATTACCATTACCCATGATATGGTCTGTACCAGGATCATTGCAAACCGTATTATCACTTTGGTTGAGGGAAGAAACTTTGCTGAAGGGACCTATGAAGAGCTTAAAAATCATCAGGATCCCAGAGTGGGTGGTTTTTTCTTATAACTTGAAAGTCAATAACAGTCATTTATGCAACAAAAAGTAGGTCAGCGAGTACAACTGGGACTGTTTGTAACCCTGGCGGCAATGATTTTCATAGCAGCAGTGTACTTTATGGGAAATAAACAGAATGTATTTGGAAGATTTTTTCGATTGGAGACTACTTTCAGACAAATTGGAGGACTCAGAGAAGGTAGTAATGTAAGATATATGGGCGTATCTGTAGGGACTGTAGAAAGCACTTCTATCCTGAGTGATACAAGCATTCAGATCGTAATGCTTATACAGGATGAATCACGCAAGTATATACGAAAAAATGCAATCGCAAGCATTGGTACTGATGGATTGGTAGGGGAAAAGGTCATAGATATCAATCCGGGAACGGGAAAGGACAATCTGGTAGACTCCGGAGATGTTCTCTCTAGCAAGGAGCAGGTTTCTACCGATGAACTTCTAGGTACCCTTAATGCGACCAATGAAAACGCTGCTAAGCTTGTGGAGAACCTTGTCAATATTAGTGATAAAATTTACAGCGGAGAGGGTACATTAGGAACTTTACTGCGGGATGAGGCCCTTGCCCAGCAACTTCAACAGGCAGCTGTTAACCTCAATCAGACTAGCTTGGAATCTATCCAGCTAATGAAAGATTTGCAACAAACCGTTGTCCTGATTGAAGAAGGGCGGGGTATGCTGAGTACCCTACTCACTGACAGCACCTGGGTTGTTAAGATGGAAAGCTCGCTCAATAATATTGAACAGGCCACCATGAAGGTCGATCAGACCACTTCAGAACTCCAGGAACTTATCCATAAGTTCAACAATGACGACGGAACTGTAGGAACCTTATTGCAGGATACCGCAGTTGCCGGGGATCTCAAGGAGATCCTGTACAACATTAACGAAGGATCTGAGCGCTTTAGTGAGAACATGAAGGCACTTAGATCCAATTTCTTTTTTCGTAAATACTTCAAAAAGCAGGCCAAAGCTGAGCAAAAAGCTCAACAACAATATTGATGACTAATAGGGATTAGCACAACTGTTTGATCGCTTTTACCAGTTTATCCAGATCTCTCAAGGTCGTGTAGAGATGCGGGGTTACACGTACACCTTTTACCGATTTTCGGTTGACCGCTACTGTGAAAATCCTGTGCTCGTCAAAGAAGTAGGTAGCCAACTCCTGAGGAGTCATACCTTCTACCGCCACATTTCCTATTGCACAACTCCTTTCCCAATCCAAAGGTGAGTTGATCTTCACTTTTGGTAAATCCTTGACCTGTTCGATCCAGTAATTTCTAAGATATCTCAGGCGCTCCATTTTACGTTCTGGACCGATCATATGATGGTAGTGAATTGCATCAGCGATGGTGCGGTCGGTAGAACAGGGATGAGTACCGTAATGCTCAAACTTGCGGATATCGTCAGCTTTCTTGTGAACATCTCCATATAATGGCCATATTTTGTGAATGTGATCTTTTTTGATGTACATCAGACCAGAACCCAGTGGACAGCATAGCCATTTGTGCAGGCTTGCACCAAAATAGTCGCACCCAAGATCAGGGATTTTGAAGTCTATTTGTGCAAAGGAGTGGGCACCATCACAGATCACTTCCACGCCATATTTGTGTGCCATGTCTGCTATTTTTTTTACAGGGAGTACCTGCCCGGAGATATTGATCACGTGCGTAACCAACATGACCTTGGTTTTGGGCGTAATGGCAGCTTTGTAGCGACGTACAATTTCCTCATCACTCTCCGGATGTAAAGGGAGTTCAATCCATGTTAATACCAATCCCTTTCGCTTCGACTGCATTTCAAACTGTTCCTGCATGCTACCATAATCCTGGTCACAAAGTATGGCTTCCTCTCCAGGCTGGAAATCCATACCAGCAATGATCGTATTCAAAGACTCAGTTGTGTTGCGCGTAACTACGATTTCTTCATGGCTACAACCAGCTAACTCCGCTAGTTGATTCTTGATATTTTGCCGGTCTTCGTGTTGTTGTGTACGCATGTAATGCGATGGGCGCTCATTGATCATGCGTATATTGTTCATTTGAGCTTCCATGACCTCTAAAGGCTGACAGCAGAAGTAGCCATTTTCTAGATTCGTAAAATGTGAAGATTGCTTGAATGACTTCTGGACCTGATACCAGAATTCTTCATTGCAGGCTACTTCGCTGGCTGACAGATGATCTACTGACAAAACAGCTTTTCGGATGTTACTGAGTTTGTGAGGATCGCCGTAGGGCAACGATACCGCTCCAAGGGTTGCCAAGCCTCCATGTTTGATAAAGTTCCTCCGGTTGTATTTCATGTGGTGTATGATTAGTTTTTTTATAAAGTTAATAAAAAAAATGTGTGAACACCACAACACATGGTAGGATCCCATAGAACGTACAAACACGAAGGTTAGCTCCATATTACAGCATAAAAACAATCACGCAATATGAAATGCCTTTAGCATACTTATTTACTTATTATTCTTTTGCAAACCCGATTCTTTTATTAATTTTCACTAAATACACTGTAATCAAAATTACTTTACTTCGATTATAGAGAACTAAATACCTACTTCAAAAGATTCTTGCTAATATGAAAGATCAACAAACCCGTAGAAAATTCCTCTACACAGCCGGTAAGATTTCTGCACTTACATTTGCTACACCACTGATTTCTACTGCCAAAAGCTATCGGCGTATTCTAGGTGCTAATGAACGGCTTAACATGGGAGCTATCGGCTGCGGTAGTATGGGGAGTGGGCATTTGCGTGCACTTGTCAATATGAAAGAATCCGATAACATTGATATTCTTCAGGTTTGTGATGTATATGACAAACGCAAGGAAAAGGCTGAAGAACTTACAGGAGGAAAAGGTGAGAGATACTACCAGCGTTTGCTGGATAACAAAGATCTGGATTATATCCTGATCGCTACCCCTGAGCATTGGCATCACCGCATGATCATAGATTCGCTGGACGCTGGTAAACATGTATATTGCGAAAAACCCATGACCCATGAAATTGATGAAGCATTTGACGTAATAGGAAAAGTGGATGAAACAGGTCTGAAGCTACAGATCGGTGTGCAGGGGATGTCTGATGATTCCTATATCACAGCACATAAATACATGCAGGATGGAGTGTTGGGAAAAGTTACAATGGCACATATAGATTATTCGCGAAATGGAAACCTATGGCTGTATGATGTAGATAAAGATGCTGATCCTACCAAAAATCTTGATTGGAATCTTTGGCTGGGCCCGTCCAAAAAGGTGGATTGGGACCCTGAACGCTATTTCCGTTGGCGTAGATACTGGGATTATTCTGGTGGAGTTGCCACAGACCTGTTTATACACCGTCTTACACGTATCCTAAAAGCAACAGGTATGGCATTCCCTCAATATGTAACCGCTTCGGGCGGTCATTACTATTTCACAGGTAAAGACAAGGCTGAGGTACCAGATACCTTCAATATGATGCTGGATTATCCCGAAGGAACAACTGTTATGCTTGTATCTGCTCAAAAAAATGATACCAGAATCAAGCATCTGATCCGGGGACACAAAGCAACACTTGAGTTTACTAAATCCGGTTTTACCATTACCCCTCAGGATCAGGTGCAAGAAAAATTGACTACAGATAAGGGGGAAGCACTGAAAGTAGATGATCAGGGCAAATTTCATCATCAGAAAAAGGGGGCTGAGGATATCACGCTTCATCATAGAAACTTGCAGAAAGCTATAAGGGAGGGCGAAGAACTCAACTGTGACGCTAGATTAGGTATGTATGGTGTGGCCGCTTGTAAAATGGGTGTGATGTCATTCCGGAAAAGGAAATATTATAAATGGGATACTCAAAAGAATAAGCCCGTAAAGGCCTAAAGTATAATTGACACCTACAGTTTTATAAAAACGCTGTCGAAATCTATCCCTTGACGGTAGGATGATATTGAGCCATTAACAGGTATCAATAACGGGAATTAACTTGTTGAAACTTCCTTACTAGATTCTTCTAGTGCTCTGAGCCTGTTTAATAAGGGTGGATGGGAGTAATTCATGAAAACGTATAGCGGGTGAGGCGTGAGGTTACTGAGATTATCCTGATGTAGCGTAATCAATGCTTCTTTTAGGGGAGAAGGCTTATAGGTCTGGGCTGCAAAAGCATCGGCTTCGTATTCATTTTTTCTGGAAAAAATATTCATCAGTATGCCTATCGCTGTAGATATAGGACTATACAGGATACCAAATCCCAGTAAGTTCAGATGAATTGCGTATTCGTTACCTCCAAGTGCTTTTGATAGTTCTGGACTGCCAATAAACATGGAAAGTATAAATAGCGTCAAACCAGTTTGCAGAATTCCCAAGGCAAGCGACTGAATAATGTGCTTTTTCTTGTAGTGTCCGATCTCGTGGGCCAGTACGGCTACCAGTTCGTCCTGACTATGGTTTTGTATAAGCGTGTCAAAAAGTACCACTTTCTTGCGTTTTCCAAGGCCAGAAAAGAATGCATTGGACTTTTTGGATCTCTTGGACCCATCCATCACCAAAATATTGTCTAGCGGAAAATGTACCCTGCGACTATAGGACTCTATGGCACTCCGCAAATCGCCTTTGTCAAGAGGTGTTAATTTGTTGAAGAGTGGAAGGATCAGAGAGGTGTAAAATATGTTAACGAACAACATGAAAATAGTAATGAAAATCCAGAACCACCACCAAAATTGGTCTCCTAATGCATTGACAAGGGCAATCAATATCCCCATTATTAATCCACCTATGATGAGGGTAAGTACATAGGATTTTAATTTATCCATCCAGAATGTTCTGACATGGGTTTGATTGAAGCCAAACTTTTCTTCGATTACAAAGGTATGATACCATTGAAATGGAAGCCCCAAGATATCCGATACCAGGAATAATACCCCGAAATAGAGAAGGGGTAACCAGATGGGGTGTTGGGTGATGTCTCTGAGTTGTCCATCCAGCCAACCAAATGTACCAGTCAACAGTATCATCAACAGCAAGACGAAGGTGATAGTTGATTGTAGAAGTCCAAAACGATAATTGGTTTGATGGTAATCGTAGGATTTTTCGTATTTATTGCCATCGTACCTTCCGGTAAGTTCCCGTGGCAATTCCCTGTTGTGATTCCTTACATTCAGATATGAAAGGATTTGGTCAAACACAAAGCTTACAACCAGAATTCCTGTGATTAAGTATAGTATTGTCATTGCCTCCATGTACGTGATACTCCTTTATTAAGTTAATCCTTCTCAATGACCACAATCTTATGCAGCAGTTGACGATTTATATCCAGAATATCTTCTGCAATCTCCAGAAGGCGGAAATAATCTGATAGATAATCTTTTTCCACATCAGAATGCTCTTTGTACTTGTTGTACTTGGCAGATTTATATTGATAATAATTTTTAAATCCTTCCAGAATTTTTTTCAATTCCACAGATCTTTCTCCTAAAATCTGGGTGGACTGCTGGTTGTTTTGGGTTATTTCGCCATCGACAACTTCTTCCAGATTTTGCTGACTAATATGTAATTCGCCATTCTTGACAGATATATTGATAGTTTTTTGATTGAGTTCCTCTTCCAGATTTTTTTCGATAAAATCTGTAAGATCCACATGAAAAAACTTGGTTATACGCAATAATTTTTCAGTACTGGGTTCAGCAGTCCCCTTTTCATATGATGCAATATTCCCTCGATTTAAATCAACTTTTTGCGCAAAATCATGCTGGCTCAAACCTGTCATTTTTCTAAGGAAACGCATATTTTTGGCAATGTAGGTCATGTTTGAGATAACTTATTTTCTCGTTATTGTTTTTATAAATGAATCAGTGAGTAAAAACTTCGACTAGAATGTAAATCACAATGCACATTTTATCTGGAAAGATATCGAAATATCAAAAAATTATTCATATTTAACAAATAATATAACGTAATGCAGTCAATGATTTTAAGAGCCTGGGATGGTCGGTATGTTTTATAGGTTTTCTGGTATAAATTTCTGCTTATCAGTTTATTATTTACAGAAGTTGAATTTTCTGCCGCTAAGATGAGTATTGTTAATTATGCATGAATGATTGTTAAGTTGAACTTCATGCCTTTAACATGAATCTCATGGACTTAAGCATGATCCTGAAAAATTGAAATGTAAATTAAAAATATTGAAATATGTGAAAATTATTTTATTCAGCTACCTCTACAACATCATGAAGTTGTCCCAATATGGTGTTACGCTGCGTAAGCTGAGGATTTCATTGGATCAAGGTCAGCTAAGGTGCAAATATTGTTATCAGAAATAGTTTGATTAAAACCTTATTTTTGATTTTTTTATCGTAAAAATATTGTACTGGGTTTTATTCGAATGCAGATTTTTTAGTACTTTTTTTTCTCTCCATGAATCAAAAGATAATGTCCTGTCAGAAAAAAAGTACCAAGTATGATCATGAACGATCCAATGCCAGTATTAATTACTTTGTCATCATATCCTTCATTGGAGATACCCTGCATTTTTTCATCCAGCGCATCAATAGTCTCAACCGGATAACGTTTTTGTGTATCCTTGATATCTTCATTAGTAGTTATCCCTGTCGCACTAATGATTACGCCTACAATTACTAGTACAACTCCAATATATCTGTAGATCTTACTTTTCATCTGTATTATAAATTTAATGTTCTTTTCCCGATTTAGCTACGTTATCAGTTTATTTTCCTTGACTGTAAGACCTACTGCGGGCGTATCATCTCCCAGAAAATGCTCAATGTGATGCGCCTTTTCTTCAGTATTAACCAATATTTCTTCCATGAGTTTTTTGGAAGCAAAATCTTCTTCGTTAAGCGCCATTTTTATACCTTTTCTTAGCTCGATTGCAATATTTTTTTCAGCTTCCATATCATTCTCCGGCATGGTACGTATTCTGTATACACCTTCTAGTTCGTGATCTACGTAGGACAATTCTGTCCAGTTATTCGGATGGCAAGTAGGAGACACTCCCAATACCGTAACGTTCCGCAAGCATATCAAACGCTTCATGTATATCCGTATAATTTTCCTCGAGGAATAGATGCAGATCTCTGAATTGGGGACCTTCTACTAACCAATGATGCTTATGATACTGGTGATATAATACCTGAAGCGCTGAGAGATGGCGGTCAAGCTCTTCTGCGATTTTCATCGCTACATCTTCACTCAGCCCTACAGGATTTCCCTCGTACTCCTTTTGTTCACGCATTAAATTCAGGTTGTCAATCATAAGCGTGAAATAAATTTTATTTTCTCGATTAAGTTATTGATTTTAAACATCTTTACCTACGAATAAACTGTATTTTTGTTTATTAATTTATCAGGTTGGATTTGGGGGAAAAAATGCGTGTAAACTATTTTAACATTTTGGTATTTTGTGGTTTCTTGGAAAAATGATAAATAGCTACTCACAGCCAACCATTTGAGTAATTTAGAAGTAGAAATATTAGAAATAATATGATATGCTTAAAACTCTATTCATTTACAGTTCTATATACTTGATGCTGGGCGTAGCCCAAGCCTCTGCCCCCGAGGCTAGCTTTGCCAATGACCACTACACGGCAGGGCTTAAATATTATCAAAAGAGGGCCGATGGGGCCTCAGGTAGATTTGCCAGGCCTGACAATATAGATAAGGCGATATATCATTTTAAAGAAGCTCTGGACAATCCTGTTTATGAATTAAAGGCAAGTGCAGCATTGTTGAGGTGTTATGATTTCAAGGGAAGCTTTACTCAAATAAGTGATTCAGATAAAATAACGATGTTGGAGAACGGAATAGCTATTGGTGATGAGTTGCTGAAAAAATACCCTAATGATGTAGCATTGATTTACTGGTACATGTCAAATGTCGGAAGATGGGGGCAAACTGTGAACTTCTGGAAAGCTGTGAAAGCTAATATCGCCGGAAAAATGCGAAGTTTGTGCGAACGAATCATTGCACTGGATCCATCATACAATGATGCAGGAGCCTATCGCATTCTGGGTGTCCTGAATATTAAAATACCACATATACCGCTATTTATCACATGGCCTTCTGATGATAAAGGTTTAGGTATGTTGAAGAAGGCTACTGAAATAGCACCTGAAGCCATGGGGAATTGGATGTTTTATGCTGAAGCACTTTCCAAACTCGGTAAAAAGGAAGAAGCAATCACTATTCTTCGCAAGGTAATGGAAGAGACCCCCAGGAAATATAAATTGATTGAAGATAAAAACATACTTTTAAAGGCCAGTGAATTGCTGAAGAAGATCGAAAGCTCATAAATATATGGATAAGTCTAATGAGACCTATTCTGATTTAGGTGTTGCTAAACTTGATATTGTGATCCATATCTTCCAGCAAATCAAGTAATCCTAGTGTTACGGCATTTTTGACCTGAATATATTCATCAGCACTTAATTCATTGTATCGATATCCCCGTTTACTTGCAAAATATTCAGCTTGTAATGTGAAGATTTTTTGCATATAATAAGTATTGGGATAATTGTCCAAAAGTGTAGAAAAGGCTTCTTCAAGCTCTCCTGCCTGTATTTTTTCTGAAGCAGTATTCCTGATATCTTCTGTAGATAGATTCGTGAGGTGATCTCGCTTATGCTTCCATCTGAGAATAAATACTACGATTATGGCACTGATCAGGATAACTCCTCCAATGATAATCCCCAGGAAGATATTGGTGGGATCTTGATAGGGAGAACTACTAAGAGAAATCATAGGCTCTGTTATGTTAGAATCAGTTTGATATAGATACGATTCAACTGATGGAGGGGTTATATCTGATGTATAAGTGGTAAAGTCTTTCTTACCTGATGTTATATGGTTAGAGGATACGTTTTCAGAGTTGGTGGTAACAGATAGTCTTGGTTTAGTACTTATTTGACTGGATGAACTTTGTGTATAGGTGTGAGTATCGGTCTTTTTGGGTAAAGATGGTTGATCAATATGATGAGAAGTTTTGACTACGTTGACTAAGTTATTGTGCAAGGGAGAAGTAGCGAATACGTTACCTGAAGTGTTATGGAAAGCCTCTGACTTCTCTTTGGGAAGAATCACATCTTTGAATTCAGGAATATCCGAAGTTACGATGAATATTGCCGTATCGGAATGTACACGTATTGGACGTATTTCGGGGTAAACGGATGAAGAAGTATGTGATTCACTGAATACAGGGAGTCTGGGGCTACAAGCTCCCATAAAACAGGCAAGGAGTAGGCAAGTGAGTCGTAAATATTTGATTAGCACAAAGTAATTCCCGGTTACTGATCAAGAAAAATGAAAATAAATCAACGGTTTTACCTTACATTTCCTATGTAAATAAACAAAAAAAATTTATATAAAAGTCTCAAAAATGTAAAATATTACCTTAATAATTTGGCCCAGGAAGCTAATATTTTGCGATAATCAAACTTTTGAAGTAATCTATCCATTTTCTTTTCGATATCAGTATTACACAGATTACCCAGACTTCCTTCATGGAAATGTTCAACTTTTTTGGGACTCTTGTAGGTTCCAGACTTGATTTCCCTTGCAACTTCGTGATAAGCAGTTCTGAATGGGATACCCTCAAGCACCTTTTGGTTGACTACCTCTACACTCATAATATATTGATAAGTGTGGTTATCGAGTATATTCGAATTAACATTTATTTGTTTAATTGAGTAATTTATAATGTGGAGGCAGTCCTTCATGTTCTCGATTGCAGGAAACAGTATTTCCTTGAGTAATTGCATATCGCGATGATATCCTGATGGAAGATTTGTAAGCATTATGCTAAGCATTCCTGGTAATCCCTGAAGCTGGTTGGTCTTCCCACGAATGATTTCAAACACATCTGGATTTTTCTTATGTGGCATAATGCTGGAGCCTGTCGTCAATTCATCTGGCAGTTTGATGAAATCGTGATTTTGATTACTATAAATACATATATCCACAGCCAATTTATTGAGGGTAGTTGCAATAGCTGATAATGCATAGGACAGGTATTTTTCAGTTTTTCCCCTTCCCATTTGTGCATATACTACGTTGTAACTCATTTCATCAAAACCCAGTAATTCGGTCGTCATGCTGCGATTCAGAGGGAAGGAAGATCCATAACCTGCTGCTGAACCCAGAGGATTCTGATTGGCTACCTGATAGGCTGCATGAAGCATCCAGACATCATCAATGAGACTTTCTGCAAAAGCGCCAAACCACAGACCAAAGGAAGAAGGCATAGCCACTTGCATATGGGTGTACCCAGGAAGTAAATAGTCTTTATATTTTTCGCTGAGTTTCAATAAGGTACCAAATAATTCCTGCGTTAAGTTTAAAATTTCCCGGATTTCATTCAAAAAATATAGTTTCAGGTCCACCAACACCTGGTCATTTCTGGATCTTCCGCTGTGAACTTTTTTTCCGACCTCACCCAGCTTCTGCGTAAGCATCCATTCAATCTGTGAATGTACATCTTCGACCTCGGGTTCTATCTGGAATTCGCCTTTCGCTACCTGCTCATAAATTTGGGCTAATTCGTGCTTCAACAGGGTAAACTCCTCTTTCTCCAATAGCTCAATATGGGTAAGCATCTCGATATGAGCCAATGTTCCTAAAATGTCATAAGGAGCTAGCATCACATCTAGTTCTTGATCTTGTCCGATTGTAAATGCCGAGATTTGCTGATCTGTATCAATACCTTTTTCCCAAAGTTTCATGAATTTTTTCCTTTTGAAATATGGTATGCTGCAAACTACAAAAATAAAAGTAGGTTGTACACATCGAAATAATAAGGTTGTCGCAAAAGGCTGCTACCTGTTACCTCAATATGATCAGTAATACAACCAGCGCTAATAGCATTAGATTCATGACCAATAGGAACCACATATATTTCCGGTACCTAGGAGGATGATCAGCTACAGAGCCTGAATTTTCCTTAGGATTCTGCTGAGTTACTTCGCCGACATAAAGCGGCATCTGATGGGTGTCCAGGAACTCCTGCCAGTTTTCGTAACCCTGGTTACGTGCCAGGGATTCTATGATATCCCGGTACTCATCTGGATCAGGCCTTTTATCGCGCCAGAAGCTGAGTAATTTTGTGGTGTTGAAGAGAGTCCCATGCCTGGATAGTTCTCCAGCAAAAGGCTCTACCTCATTTCTTGTTGGCGAGTCTTTGTCATTCCAGCCTCGTTGACGGGATATAAGTGTACGAAGATGATCTACAAGATAAGACTCCTGTTCTCTGCCCATAATATAATTGGGTATAAGTAGTGTATAAGCCCCTCAACGCTTACTGCTATACGAGATTACTAAATGTACTGGACATTACAAAATGGCATCGGTAGTAATAGTAGGGGTATGTTCAAAATCCAGCATGGCATTAATCAGTTTGGCCTGGGAGAAATATTTGAGATCCGCTGGCTTCACCTCTGCCGGGAAAATCAGTTCATCCTGTATGAGTCTTGCTCGCTGTGTGCCAGAAAGCAAAAAGGTCTCAGGAGTAATCCACTTTTCACCATCCCAAAACACAATATTGCTGTACGAAGTATCTGTAATGTAGCCCTGCTTGACAATTAATACGTCATCGAAGTTCTTGCGCTGATCCCAGAGCTCTGTTAGTATTTTCCGGTTCTCATACTTATAGCTATAATCAATCTCATCGTGGTAAACAAGTCTAAGTGATTTGATGGGCTTTGGGAAGTAAGGAACAAATATAACTGACTGAATATGCTCGCCATAGGTAATTCTGCATTTGTATACCTCATGACCCATATTTTCGGGAATCTGGATAGTATGGCTAAGTAGGACCGGACTACTTATTCCCAGAAGCGCTCTTCTTGTCCGGTTCATCCTATCTTCGTGGTAGGGAAGGTTGCAGATTTTCCGTTGAGATATTTTGATACTTTCGAACAAAAGGCACATACACTTTTTGAATTAATTCCTGATATTCCTTTTCCGGTTCACTCATGGCTGTAATTCCACCTCCGCTTTTATAGAACAATTCATTCCCATTTTTCTCAATAAAACGGATCATCACTGCACTTTTCAGATCCCACCCATCAAATATTCCAAATACACCCGTATAATATCCCCTATCATATCCTTCAGCCTGCTGGATAATCTCAACTGTTTTGGGTTTTGGAGCTCCTGTAATAGACCCGGCCGGTAACATACTAATTACGATTTCTCCCAATCGTCTGTGATAGCCCTCAGGCAATACTCCGCTGATCTGCGAACTTACCTGCAATAGTTTGCCTCCCAAAGTATCAATCTCGTCTATATACCGGAATGTATCCACCTTTACATTTCGGGCCTCCATACTGAGATCGTTGCGTATCAGATCTACGATTGTCACGTGCTCTGCCATCTCCTTTTGATCAGATAAGATACACTCAGCTGCATTTTCGATGCTTGCATCAATAGTACCTTTCATGGGGTAAGAGTAGATCCTGCCATCAATGATCTCTATAAACGTCTCAGGCGAAAACAAGACAAACTGATCTTTGACATACAGCTTGTACTTTGCTTCGCTTAAGTAGAAAATATCACTAAGACTCAAATTGGTTTCAACAGGAGTAGGCAAAGTGAGATTTACCAGAAAGCTATCCCCTTGTATAATCGCATTCTTTACATAGGTAAAGGCTTTGAGGTAGGTAGAGTAGGAGAGAGGATATTTATGAAAAAAAATATTTTGGATAAAAGGCTCCTGATGTTTTTTGGCATTGGTTTGTATTCCTACTTTGTATAAAATATCAGTGTCTTGACTCAGTGCATCGAGTGTATAG
The DNA here is from genome assembly GCA_964468435.1 of uncultured Bacteroidia bacterium. GTDB lineage: Bacteria > Bacteroidota > Bacteroidia > J057 > J057 > JBCCTX01. The sequence continues at coordinate 18,191 of CAYXVE010000025.1, forward strand.
ATCAAAGGTCGTTGAAGGTCAAAATCAAGGATAAATAAAAAGGGAATTCTCTGGCTGCCTAAATCGTTAAATGTATCAATCAGTTGTTTTACGTTGTCCATATGAGTATTTTCCATTGTCTCACTATCCCACATCAAAGGGTTTCCGTTAATACATTAAACGATTATCAGGCAAGATGTTTGGATAATACACATGTATAAAATCAGGAAGTACAAATCCGTACTTCCTGATTTTGGTACTAATTTTCTACTTCCTGTTCCTTGACCATGATCGCATCTACTTGTTTCTCTCTTACCATCTGGTTGATTTTGGGTAGTTCTTCACGCTTGAGTTGTTCCCACTGCTGGATCTGCGCATCAATGTTTTGACTGACTTCTTTATAAAATACTTTTGCCTGATCTGTGGGAGGATAATCTCCAATGCTGGACAGCGACCCTACATGAGCCAGTTTGTTGTTGAGCTTGATCGGAAAGTTCAATGGATCCTGGCGACTCTTGTTTTGGGTTTGGTACAGCTCATTTTCAATCACAGTCATCTGTTTATCCAGGGCTTTACAGGCATCGACAATATCCCCCAAAGTGCTGTCATCCGCTATTCGCTTGTTCAGTTGGTTTATCTGTGATCTTACGTCGCGTATGTCAATGATAGTCTGATGGGTCTCAGACACCTTGTCCCTTACCTGCATCAGGAAGTCAAACTGAGCCTGTAAATCTGCCAGTGTGGATTCAGACCGGGGATCTTTGAGGATTTCAAATTCCTGTTTCATGGATTCTTTTCCAACAGTTAGCCGGACCTTATAGGTACCGGGTACTGCTTGAGGACCAGATATTCCTGCTGCCCACATAATTAGCCCATCAAAGCTTTTGGCATCTGCATAACGCATATTCCAGATGAACTGATTCATGCCTGCCTTGATTTTCAGTTGTTCCCGCTTGTCTTCTGCATGTGAAGATAAGGTTTTGATAACTTGTCCATTAGCTTCCATATATTCCAGTTTCACTTCATTGGTATCGGGATGTTCCGCCAGATAAAAGTAGGTCATCACACCGCCAGGATGATTTTCACCTGCAGTCTTGGATTGATACCTACCGCCACCAGACATGCGATAGCTAGGCATGGGTTGATAGAGATGGTAGGATGCATCTGCGACTGTCTCATCAAGTTGATGAAGAGGAGTCAAATCATCTATGACGTAAATACTTCTACCCTGCGTAGCAACGACCAGATTGTCGTTTTTGATTATCAGATCAGTAATAGGAACGATAGGAAGATCGAGTTGGAATAGTTTCCAGTTATTTCCATCATCAAAAGAGATATACATCCCGGTTTCTGTGCCTGCATATAGCAAGCCCTCCTTCTTGGAATCAGCCCGAACAACACGGGTAAAATGTTCTTCATCAATTCCTTGAGTGATGTCGCGCCAGTTTTGTCCATAATCTGTTACATGATAAAGATAAGGCTTGAAATCGCCCAGCTTATATCGCGTTCCAGCTACATAGCAGGCACCTTTTCGGAAAGGATCAGGATCAATACTGTTGAACATCATCCATTCTGGGAGATTTTCAGGGGTTACATCTTCCCAATTGTCTCCTCCGTCCCTGCTGATATGAAAAAGTCCATCATCGGAACCCGTCCAAAGGAGATCTTCTTCATAAGGCGATTCACAGGCTGCGAATATCGTACAGTAGTATTCCACACCTGTGTTATCCTGGGTAATCGGTCCACCAGAGGATACTAGCTTAGCGGAGTCATTTCTCGTCAGGTCTGGACTGATCAGTTCCCAGCTTTGACCTTCGTCATAGGATACATGCAAATGATTGGAAGCTGTGTACAATTTATGGGGATCATGAGGGGAGAAGAAAATAGGAAAGTTCCACTGGAAGCGGTACTTCATGCCCTCTGCTCCATATCCCATGGGATTGTCCGGCCATACATTTACAGCTCTGCGTTCGCTGGTTTTGTGATTGATCCGGGTCAGATATCCACCATAACTTCCTCCATAAACGACGTCCTCGGTTTGGGGATCAGGTGCGAGATGCGCACTTTCACCCCCTGCACTAGGTTCCCAGTCTCGCTCGCCAATAGAATAGCCATCGGTGCGGTGTCTGATCCGGATGGTCGAGTTGTCCTGCTGTGCCGCATAGATGCGGTATGGGAAAGCATTGTCTGTTACGACTCTGTAGAACTGTGCCGTAGGCTGATTGTAATAGGTAGACCAGTTGGCTCCTCCATCGTAGGTGATCTGAGCACCTCCATCATCGCCCATGATCATTCTGGAGGGATCTTCGGGAGCGATCCAGAGATCGTGGTGATCTCCGTGAGGGGCATTGGCAGCCTCGAAGCTACGTCCCCCATCGGTAGACTTGTGATATGCTACGTTAAGTACATATACGATATCCTCATCCTGACTATCTGCATAGATACGTGTATAATACCACGCACGCTGGCGCAGTGAACGATCTTCATGGGTTTTCTGCCAGGTTTCCCCACCATCATCTGAGCGGAATACACCACCCTGATCAGCCTCTATGATCGCATAAATACGACTAGAATTTGCTGCGGATACTGATACACCGATGATACCCAGCGTGCCTTTGGGCAGGCCTGGCTTGCGGGAGATCTCTTCCCAGGTATCTCCACCGTCGGTGGACTTCCAAAGCCCTGATCCCTCGCCGCCACTACTTAGGCTATAGGGAGTGCGACGTATTCGCCAGGTACTGGCAAATAAGACGCGAGGATTGTTGGGGTCCATACATAAATCGACAGCTCCTGCATCTGCATTGGCAAAAAGAATTTTTTCCCATGTTTTCCCCCCATCTTTGCTGCGAAATACGCCTCTTTCTTCCGAGGATTGATAGAGGTCGCCCAAGACTGCGGCATATACCAGATCTGGGTTTTCGGGATGAATGGCGATTCTGGGAATATGGCGTGAATCTTCCAGGCCTATTTGCTTCCAGGTCTTACCTGCGTCAACACTTTTCCACATACCATAGCCATGAGATACATTACCTCGTACAGTGACCTCTCCTCCTCCTACGTAGAGGACATTATTATCACGCTGGCTTACAGCTACAGCTCCGATCGAGCCTCCGAAGAATCCGTCGGAGATATTTTCCCAGGTGGAACCTCCATCTGTGGTGCGCCATACTCCCCCACCAGTCGCGCCCATGTAAAAGAGGGTGGGTTTACCCTGGACGCCTGTGACGGCCGCAGAGCGGCCGCCGCGGAAAGGTCCTACCAGCCGGTAGTGAAGGCTGTTGTACAGAGAATCGTCAAAGGTTGTTGTACTTCCTGAAGAAAGAGTAATCCGTTGTGCATGGACATCCAACAGGTTTATACCTCCCAGGAGTACAACCCCTACCAGATACAAGATATGTTTTTTCATTTGAAGATGGTTTTGGTTTGATATCAATAAGTATGTCTTTTCAAGATAAGGAAGCTTGCTGAGATGTCAAACTAGGACTTAGTCATAGATAAATATAGTAAAATTTGTGACAAAAACTACTTTTTATTGCTTTTTTGATTGGAAAATGCTAACTTAAATAGAAATATATAGGCTGTTTTGGCAAAACGCGAGAAAACCCCTTCAAAGGATTTGATAACATTATCAAAGAGAACCTTGAAGCTGTACTGCTCCCTTTGGCAGAATTCCTGCTGGATATTCAGATTGAATCATCTCAACCGCTTACAGCAAAACTCCAAACCACCCTTCAGAGAGAGCTAGATTTCATTCGGCTGGTAGAAACGCCAAAAAGAGAACGTTTTATTTTACACCTTGAATTTCAAAGTTCAGATGAGACCCATATGCTGTATCGAATGAAAGAGTATGGGGCCATTCTCTCCAGAAAAATTTCGCATCCCTATTCGACAGTTTGTGGTATATTTAGGTAAGGGAGTATCGAAATGCAAAATAAGTTGATGGAAGAAGAAATATTTAAGGCGAAAGACTGAATTTTCACAAACTTAAGCATCAATAGTGTATGATCTATATCATATAATGATGCTTTTAGTATTTTGTACTCTACCCAATGCTTATTCGAGTTTGTAACCTGTTTCGGCCTGCCTGAATAATATATTAATGCTATTTGTTAGCCCCTCTTTCAATAAGGTTTGGGTGAATGTCTCACCCAGGTTAATAGCTAATTAACTATTGCAACTTAACAAACATTTGGATATCTTTGATTATCCAGCATTTCAAATGCTATCGATATCCGTATAAACGGAATAACAAGGGCTGATCGTTATAGTCCTGACATGACACGATTACCTACGAATATTTGTTGAACGCAGATATCTGTTTCACTTAGTAGCACAGCTATGAATACATCCTTCATGTCCCTATGGAAAGCTATTATTCGATTTTTTTATAAATTATTTATCCTAATTTTCGGAAAACACATGTCATCAACCAATCCTACAGACCCTGGTGTAATGGTCTATGAATTTCCTTCTACCTCTCTGACTTCAAGACAAGAGGGTAATGCACCTAAGCTAGTTGTAACCGATCTGGGCAACAACAAACTTCAATTCCAGATTGAGGGAACTCCACAAGTTACAGGTGTATATAGAAAGTTCAGTTTCAAAAATCTACGTCTGGAAACGGCGGAAGAGAAATACAGTGGTATCCTCGATGAAAGCAAGCTCAATCCCGAACACAGCGATGAACACTATCAGGGAGAAACTCCTATCCCGTATGAAAACAGACAAGCTGTTAAGGTACGTGTTGTCTGGTATCATCGATTATCAAACGACGTGGAGATTTTATCTGGTAAACTCAATGAACCAGTTATCATCAACGTTAGAGAAGAAACGATATGTGTGAGAGGAAGGATATATATTGTGAATGCTCCCCTGGAAATAGATACAGGAGACCCTACTGGCGATGATCCGCCGACTTGGGTAAAAGGTGTATAGGTAAATTAATTAACATTATGGGTTTATTGCGTGTAACAATGTTCATCACGCTACAATTGAGTATCCTTAAGGTATGCAGCTTGCCATATTCTTCTGATACACTTATTGACAAAGGAATCAGAAAATTGAGAATAGCTCAATTTGATTCTGCGATTTACTACCTGAATGATGCTGAAAAAATATCTTTTGAAGAGAGAGATCTACTCAATTGGATCAAGGCGACCCAGATTAAAATTCAAATTTTTCAAACAAAAACACAAGAAAGAGAAAAATCATTACTACAGATTGATAAATGCCTGATGCAAGCTGATAGCTTCCCTAATCTGGATAGTTTAGCTAACTTATTTGGATGGTATTACATTCTGGCATACAGAGATTCAAAACATCTTGGATTTGTATATGAGGCTGGGAATTATCTCGAAGAAGGTAGGCTTTTCTTTGAAAGTTTATTGTCAAGACCTGGGTTGACAAGACAAAGAGATAGCTTGTACAAAAGATGGTTATTTTTAAGTATTTATCCTGAGTTAGGTGATCTACAAATTAAACTTGGCGCATTAAATGAAGCATTGGAATTGGTGCAAAGCGGCATCAAATTATCACTAGCGGAAAAGGTAGCTCCAGATGTTTTAGCAATTTTCTATTTAAAGGAAGGGGCTATTAATCTTTTTACAGGTAATAATTCACATGCTTTACGTGTTTTCCGGAAGGGAATGCAGCTAGATAGCCTTAGTCCCGAAATTTCGGGCTCCTTTTATCTCAACTCTGGTATGGCCTACCTGGAAATGGACAACTACCCTGAAGCCATCTCTTCTGCTCAGACTTCCTTAGATTTTTATCTTCAGACACCACAAAAAACCCGCCGCCAGCAGGGTGAATCCCATCTACAGCTTGGGCTAATCTATCAGGAACTCGGGCAATATACCCGTTCAGTACAGTATTTTCGCCAGGCTATTCAACTGGGAAGAAGCCATTACAGCCGGTCTGAAAATCCACTGTCTGCAAAAGCTTATCGTATGCTGGGAAAATTATATGCTGATAGAGGAGAATATGTTCAGGCCATCGGATATTATCAGGAAGGACTTCAATGCGCTCTTCCGGGTTTTGTGCCATTAGATGAATATGAAATCCCACCTGATTCTCTCATTTTCAACGACATGGAACTCCTCCATACCCTTGGCGGTAAGGCAGAAGCCCTGTTACAAATAGGACGGTCTGGTGTTCAGGATTCTACTTTGCTTTTGCGGGCTTTAGAACACTACAAACTACTGGACGAACTGGAAGAAAGACTGAGATTAAGCTATAACTATGAAGCCTCCAAGCTGAGAGCAGAGGCACGAAGTCGTACTTACTACGAGCAGGCGATTGCTACTTCCAAGGCTTTGTATGATCTTACAGGTAGCAAGGCCTATCTCCATCGAGCCTTTGAGTTTGCGGAAAAAAGCAAGGCATGGGTGCTTTGGGAATCTATTAATCAGTCCCAGGCAAGGACTGTGGCAGAAATACCAGAAGAACTACGCACTCTGGAGCGGAATCTTCAACTGGAAATTGCAAACTATGAGCGCAATGTGGAAACGGAAAGCCAGAAGGACCATCCTGACTATCATAAAATTGCCGAATGGGAAACCATCCTGAATGACAATAAAATGAAACGTCGGAGATTACTCGGACGCCTGGAGATCGATTATCCTCGTTATTACCAACTGAAATACGATGTGCAAGTCGCCTCTATTGAAGATGTCCAGAATGGACTTAATCAGGATGAAGCATTCATCGAATATTTTTATGGAGATGAGTATCTCTACACTTTTCTCATTACTTCTTCAAAGGTAGGTTTGTTGCAATCCACTGTAGACACCACTTTGCAGCACAATTTATCCGCACTCGAACAGGTTCTCGTATCCAAAAGCTTCGGCGAAAATATGGAGGCTAGTTGGGAACAATTTGACCATCATGCATATCAGGTTTATCAGCAAATATTGGAACCCCTGAAAGACAGTCTTAAGGAAGGAACACATCTGATCATCGTACCCGATGGAGGGATATCTCATATCCCTTTTGAAGTGCTTATAGATCAGCCATCACCGGTTCAGGGGGAAAAAAGAAACTTTTTAATTTACGATTACCCCATGAGCTATGATTTTTCCGCCACCATGCATTTCCAGCAAAAAACCGTTTTTTCTGATAAACCTGTAAAATGCCTGGGAGTAGCACCGGATTTTACCTATGCCCAGACATACCCATTGGCACCCATTCCCAATGTAGAAGGACTTAAAAAAATTGAAAAAATTGTTGGTGGGACATTTTTGTATGAACCTCATGCGACAGAGGGAAAATTTAAGGATATGGCTGGAGAATATGGGATTTTGCATTTAGCTACACATGGTAAAATGGATACAGCACATCTCTATTCTTGGCTTGCATTTACTGAAAATGATGATCCTGAAGATGACTACTTATATGCTTATGAACTTTACGCTATGCGTTTAAAGGGTCATTTGGCAGTATTAGGGGCATGCGAGACAGGTCTGGGAAAATATCAAAAGGGCGAAGGGTTCATGAGTATGGCCAGGGCTTTTGCTTATGCAGGTTGTCCGGCATTAGTTACCAGCCTTTGGGAAGCACAGGACATGATTACCACCAATGATATACTCCCTGAGTTTTATCTCGGTCTCAAACAGGGTTTAACCAAATCTGCAGCACTCCGCCAGGCAAAGCTCAAATATCTCAGTAAGAGTAGTGGTATGGATGTCTTTCCTTTTTTCTGGGCTGCTTTTGTGTCTACCGGAGACCAATCTCCATTAAATCTTGCTCCTCCAGAAACTTCCCATAAAGTGATTCCCTGGTATTATTCTCTGGCATTCGGCATATTTCTGATAAGTACGTTGATGTATTGGTATGTGCGAAGTAGAAGACCCTTGAAAATGTGGTAGATAAATCTAAAATGGACAAACCATTTCTATCATACACCATCTCAGGCTTACCCGGTCTGTCGTCAGTGCTGTGCTACCTAATCGTCTACTCCGCTAAAATGTGCACTCCCACCTGGAAATTCCAGGGACTTACTTCCGTACAGTTGAAATCATGTTTGATGATGTTATTTTGTTCTGTGACACTTTCCAGATCGACATGGTCTAATTTTTCCTGTTTTCCTGTTTGCAAATAACTAGCGCGGAAGTCCAGGTCTACGTAATTTGATACTTGAATAAGTAAACCTAGTCCACCCCTATCCTGGACCTGGTAATCCGGGTAACGATAAACTGATCCAGCGTTCTCTCTTCGTCCCACCAACTAAACCTCTAAGTCTTGTGATATCCTCTGATACATAGAGACCCACTCCAGCGATCATATCGAGATAGGGTTTTATCAGGTAGGACTTTGGAGTGGCGATTCTTCCAGACTGAGCATGAATGGTGAGGGGGAAGACAAAAAAGGTGAAAAATTACATGACAATAAGGGTAGAGTTTCTCATCATATGTCAAGATTTGTCTGGTTGTTTATTGGATTAACCAAAACATAATAGGAATGATTCAATCTTTCCAGGAGAATTGAACAGATGTGTGTGATGACCGATCAGGAGTGTTTATGATTCATGGCAAAAAAAGAGGGAAGCCTTTGTGTTAGACTTCCCCGGTGGTTATGGAGTATTTGTGTTAAATTTGGGGATTATCTCAGGAGTTGATTTGTAACAACAATTCTTGTGCTTTATCAACATAGAATCTTGTCTGTCGGTCTGCTTGTGTACTGCTGGTAATATCCTGTAAAAGTTGCTTACCCTCTTGAGCTTTTTCTTGTTTGAATAATGACAAAGCCAAATACCATTTTGCTGCGGGTACGTAGATGCTTTGCCCATGGTCGATGATCTCACGGAATTTTCTTTCTGCAGCTACTTCCTGATTGTCTTGCATGAGACATACTCCTAAAAACATCTTCAGTTTCTGATGCTTACTAAGGTCAGACTGCTGTATGAGCTGCTCGAAAAGGGGAATGGCCTGGGCATAATTCTGCTGATTGTAGAAGGCAAATGCCTGATCTTCTACTTCGGACATCACACCCAGCGGATCTACATAATGGGTCATATAAGCTTCAGCAAGCCTGACTTCTAGTGGTGCCTGATTATATCTGAATATCCCAATAGAGATGGTCAATAATATGACTACGGCTGCTGCTACTGAAAACCATATCCTACGCATTTTGATTACAGGTTCGTGAGTATCATTTACATAGCTGCTGGTTTTCTTGAGTTTCACAGCCTCTAATTTGACTGATTGGGAAAAAGCGGCTTCAACCTGGTCAAGTCGCTCCCTGCTTAGAGGCTCTTGTGAAAGCGTCTCTTTGAGAGAAGTTAGCGCTTCAGCGTAGATAGGACTCTGCTGGAGAACCTTCTCTATCCTGGCTTTGTCAGAGGAGTCCAACGACTGATCGATGTAAGCTAACATCTCTTCCAGGGTCAGGTGAAGCTCATAGGTTTCAAAGTGATTAAGTTGTGTATCTTTCATTCTATTAGCGTTAGTCTTTGAAATAATCGCCAAAGTCCTCCTGGAGGATTTTGCGGAGTTTTTTTCTGGCGCGTTCTATAGCACCGTATACTTTTTCTTTTTTGAGATGTAAGATTTGGCTATCTGGTTGGTTTTGGGACTCACTGGGATTCAGTTTGAGAACTGAAGGATCAATCAGTTCAGCGATTTCGCCAGATTTCAGGCCATTAAGCTGCATAGCTATACATGCATATTCCATCTCAGATAACCTTCCTTTTCGTTTTAGCCTCTCTAATAATACAGGCTTAAAAGGATTATCGATGTCAAATTGCCTTTGATTTTCTTCCTCATAAACACTAGGATGATCCGTGTTGTGCTCATAATTCCTTACAGTCCTGAATTTACTGAGCTCGTCTTTATGCTTGTTTTTCACAATTGTAATCAGGAAGCTTTGAAAGCGTTGTATATCGCAGTGCTTGAGAAGTTCTACCAGTTTGATATACAGATCATGAGTGAAATCGATGACTGCTTCTTCATTCTTAAGGTAACTAAAGCTAATAGCGACAACGGGGGTTTTGTATCGATGCAGCAAATAGCACACGATGAGCTGATTGTGATTTGTACGATATTGGTTGATCAATGCTTCATCGGATAGACCCTGCCAGTGCTTTGGGTAAATGGCTGAGTCAAAGGTATATCTGTTTCTTACAGCTTTAGGGGGGTGTTTGTCCCTTTCCGAAAGTTTCTCTGCCAGTTTGTTCATGGTACGGGTTAAGTATTTTATGGCGATAACGATATTTGGACCTCTAGAATTGTCCCGGTTTTCATAGTTATAGAATTTATTCTTTCTGATTCCGGTTTTCAACCATTGTACTTTCGTTTTTCCTGTAGCTGTATGTAGGACGGTTTCATTTGAGATTTTCCTTTTTGTAACTAAATATTTGTCTGCAAAAGATGAAAACAGTTGAAGGATCTTGCTCTATATAATTTGAAAATGGGCAAATATTTATTTCACATCCAATCCTCAACAAATTGACTCCCTGTTTGAAGCTTGAGGTAAGGAATAAATTTTATTTCTAAAAACGTATAAATGGGTTTTTATATAAGTATTTGAATATTAGTTTTTTGGACAGTAATTAGAAGGGTTTTAGAAAAATGACCTCCGATGAGTGAAGAGAATCTGTTTGCATTTTTTACAAAATCTGTTATATTTAAAAAACGACCTACCAAAAAAATTAATTAACTATGACATTAACATTTAATGAACTTCGCAAAATCAAAGACAGCCTGCCCGATGGGAGTATGCATCGTATCGCCAGCGAACTGGGCATAAGTGTTGATACCGTGAGAAACTATTTCGGTGGAGAGCACTACGAAAGAGGCGATTCAGTTGGTTTTCATATTGAGCCCGGACCAGACGGGGGTGTCGTTCATGTGCCGGATTCAAGGATTATTGCTATAGCCAGACGGCTGGCTTCCAATACTTCAAGAACCGGGCATTCCTAAAGCGTTTCCAACTCATACTACTACGAAGATTTAAAGAGGAGGTCTCAAATATTGGCTTCCTCTTTTTGGGTTTTATTGTTTGTAAGGACAAGCTTGGACAACGTTCACAAGCAATCAATACGGCCTATTTTTTCCTTTAATAAGTCTGGGGTACTGTTATGGTGGGAATTTGCTTTGATGATACTTCTGTTTGTTATTCTTCACTGTCCCAGTTCATACTTCTTTTTACTGCTTTTTGCCAACCTTTATAATGTTTGGAGCGGTTTTCGAGGGACATTTCTGGTTCGAAGGTAGCTCCTGCTCTCCAGGTTTGGTTTAGCTCTTCTCTTTTCCAGTATCCTATGCCCAACCCTGCTAGAAAAGCTGCTCCCAGGGCAGTAGTCTCTACAATGGCAGCCCTTTCCACGGGCTTTCCCAGTATATCTGCCTGAAATTGCATTAGGAATTTGTTGTTGGTTACTCCACCATCAACCCTGAGGGTTTTAAGTGGTGTCCCGGCATCTCGTTCCATGGCATTGATGACGTCGCGGGTTTGATAGGCCAGGGCTTCCAGGGTAGCTCTCACAAGATGCGCCTTGGTCGTGCCTCGGGTTATACCCAGTACAGCTCCCCGGGCATACATGTCCCAGTAAGGAGCACCCAGACCGACAAATGCTGGAACCACATATACGCCATCGGTATCTAATACGCTGGTGGCAAAATATTCTGAGTCGGCAGCTTCGTCGATCAACCTCAAACCGTCGCGCAGCCACTGGATAGCAGCTCCCGCAACAAATATACTACCCTCCAGGGCGTAGTGTACCTCGTCATCTATGCCCCAGGCAATGGTGGTCAGAAGCCCGTTCTGGGAGGTAACAGCTTTGCTACCCGTATTCATTAATAAAAAACAACCTGTTCCATAGGTATTCTTACTCATACCAGGGCTGAAGCATGCCTGGCCAAATAAGGCTGCCTGCTGGTCGCCTGCAACCCCGGCAATGGGTATTTCTGCTCCATCAAACCATTTGGTATCGGTATATCCAAAAATCCCACTAGATGGTTTTACTTTGGGTAAGACGTGTCTGGGAATAGCTAGTTTATTTAGAATTTTATCATCCCATTCCAAGTCCTTGATATTGTATAGTAGGGTCCGGGAAGCATTCGAGTAATCTGTGACATGTACATTGCCTCCAGTGAGATTCCAGATCAGCCAGGTATCAATCGTTCCGAAGCGAAGATATTCCCAATCAGTTTGAGGGCGATTGGCTCTCAGGTGGTCTAGCAACCATTTGACCTTGGTTCCTGAAAAGTATGCATCTACAACCAGTCCTGTATGTTCGCGGATATATGATTCCCAACCATCGTTTTTGAGTTGGTCGCAGATCTCTGCTGTCCGCCGATCCTGCCATACGATGGCGTTGTATACAGGTTTACCAGTTTGCTGGTCCCATATTACGGTAGTTTCGCGCTGGTTGGTGATCCCTATGGCAGCTATTTGTGCCGGAGTAATCCCCGTTTGTTCCATTACCAATCGGCTTACTGCCATCTGTGTTCGGAGGATCTCCTCTGCATCATGTTCTACCCAACCTGCTTTGGGAAATATCTGGGTAAATTCCTGTTGAGCTACTCCCAGCATGCGGCATTCCTGGTCGAATATCAATGCCCTGGAACTGGTAGTTCCTTGGTCAAATGCGAGTATATATTTGTCCTGCATGGTAGAAATAAGGTAGTTATGTAGTAGTCACAGAATGGAAAACAACCTGCTTTTAAGCAGGTTGCATATACATTTCTTCTCTTTGTACTTTGATCTCTTCGCTGGATATATAGTTATCAAACTTCATGAGTTTGTCAATGACTCCATTGGGAGTCAGCTCAATAATGCGGTTTGATACGGTTTGCATGAACTCGTGGTCCTGAGAGTGCATGATAATCATACCCTGATAATCAATCAGAGAATTGTTAAACGCAGTAATGGTTTCCAGGTCAAGGTGGTTGGTAGGTTCATTCAACAAAAGCATATTAGGCTCTTGCAACATCATCCTTGAAATCATACACCTTACTTTTTCCCCTCCAGATAACACATTCCCTTTTTTTAGGGATTCTTCGCCTGAAAAGAGCATTTTCCCCAGAAAGCCCCGTACATAAGCCTCCTCTTTATTGGTCGAATACTGACGAAGCCAGTCTATGAGGTTGAGATTGCTATCAAAATATTCAGAGGCGTCGCTAGGCAGATATGACCAGGTGATGGTTATCCCCCATTTGTAGCTACCCTTATCGGGATCAACCTTACCAGCTAGTATCTCAAAAAAACGTGTGATTGCCAGGGGATTCTTGGATATTACAGCTATTTTATCTCCTTTATTGACTTCAAAAGAGATATTTCTGAAAAGTACATCACCTCCCTGTTTGGCTTCCATTTTTGAGACAGATAATACCTGTTTTCCAGCTTCGCGTGAAGGTTTGAAAATAATGGCAGGGTAACGTCTGGTAGAAGGCTGAATATCTTCCAGCGTAAGCTTCTCGAGGAGTTTTTTCCGGCTGGTGGCCTGTTTAGATTTTGCAGCGTTTGCACTAAATCGTTCGATGAAGGCCTGAAGTTCTTTTCGTTTGTCTTCAGTCTTCTTGTTTTTCTCGGCTCTTTGTCTTGCAGCCAACTGGCTTGACTGATACCAGAAAGAAAAGTTACCTACATACTGCTTGATCTTACCAAAATCGATATCCACAATATTTGTAGAAACGGTATCGAGAAAGTGGCGGTCGTGAGATACCACGATAACCGTATTCTTGAAATCTGCAAGAAAATTCTCCAACCAGCTAATTGTTTCTATATCCAGGTCGTTTGTAGGCTCGTCCAGCAGCAGGATATCCGGATTGCCAAATAAAGCCTGAGCCAATAGTACACGTACCTTTTGTGTACCGTTGAGTTCATTCATGTTTTTATCATGCAGGGATTCTTCTATCCCTACATTGCTCAGCAACTCTGCTGCATCGCTTTCAGCATTCCAGCCATCCATGTCTTCAAATGCTGCACTGAGTTCACCCGCACGAATACCATCTGCATCGCTGAAATCTGGTTTGGCATATATTGCATCAAGTTCTGATTTCACATTCCACAATTGTTCATTTCCTCTTATTACCGTTTCCAATACATTTTTTTGATCAAAAGCATTGTGATCCTGCTTAAGGACACTCATGCGTTTTCCTGGAGTTATTATGACCTGGCCGGTGGTAGGATCTACTTCTCCAGATAGAATCTTAAGGAAGGTAGACTTTCCAGCTCCATTGGCACCGATCACTCCATAACAGTTTCCCGGTGTAAATTTGATACTTACATCCTCAAATAAGGTTCTCTTTCCAAACCGCAGTGAAAGATTGGATACTTCAATCATAAATTTCTTCTCATAGATTTTGCCCACACAGTCTAAACATTACTTCGAGAGAAAGCATTGGGTCAGACCATATGGAATACACACTTATTTTATAAGAGTAAAGGTAGTTATTTTATGAAGAAATAATGGAACTTTTTGAAAAGCTGATAACAAATCACAAGACCGATGATATTTTTTTAAAAAAATATTTAAATGATGTGACCTGTCGCACTATTTTAAATCAAAATTGCAAAAGGTTATTTGTGATCAGTATTATCAATTTATATAAATATTTAGGCTAGCTTAAAATATATAAGAACCGGCTTTAGGTTGGGTTTGTTTATGGGGTAGCCGCCTGGCTACCCCTTTTTTCGTTAAGACCCAAAAATCACCGATCAATACTTCAATAGATACTATTTACGCATGACTCAGGAATCTTGAGGGGCTTAATTCATATTTTCGAATAAATTGTAAAAAAGAGCTATTTCATGTTAGGAATCATTCTTAGTATTTCTGGTTTAGTTATTCTTTATGTCTTGATGTTTTTAAATCTCAGAAAGAAAAAAGCCCGGAAGTAAAATTTATTCTTTGCTCATTTTCCATCATCTTTGTCTCATGTGAAGCGAATATATGATATTCATAGTTGTGCCATCACTAAAAATTACCTAAATTTTTCAAAAGCTGTAGATCATTACTACATATGTAAGGATATGCTTAATTGAAATAGGTTCATGCATCCTAAGAATAATGTTGAAAAAACGTGATTTTCAATGTAGAATAACACATTTATTTTTTCGTTATTTACTGTCGGTGAGGAAGTTAAAGATATTAGGTTTTGTAGAAAATTTTTAGGTTCTGTATTACATGGCAAGTCAGGAAAAGACACATATTGAGCTTATATCTAGGAGATTTAACTATATTTATGCAGGAGTATTCCTCCTTGTAATGTCAACGCTTTCTTTCTGGCCCCATGTGAAAGCCTTTCCGTGGCTTGAATTTCTGTCCAGACCCTTGATCATGATCTCCTTAGGGATATATTATATCATCAATATCCCCAGAAATTATACCTGGCAACATCTTATCTTTGGCATAGGTTTGTTTTTCGCACTTTTGGGAGATATTCTCTCTTTATTTGAACATGAAATTATCTACTATTTCGTAATAGTATGCTTTATGATTTGCCAGCTTAGCTATACGTATGTCTTATATCATGAACGTTCTGGCTGGATTCAGAAACACCCATACGTTCTTCTGTTCTTTGTCTTTTATGCCTTGCTATTGCTTTCAGTACTGTGGTCCAACCTGGATCAACTGAAGGCAATTGCCATCGTGTATGCCTTTGTCATACTCAGTATGGGTGCAATGGCAATTAACCGTAAAGGCAATGTTAGTCAAAAGAGTTACGTCCTGGTGTTGAGCGGTTCAGTCCTGTTTATAATCTCAGATAGTTTGATAGCGATCGATCGCTACACATATAATCTTCCTTATGAAGGGATTAGCATCATGAGCATTTATATGATCGCTCAGTATAGCCTTGTAATTGGTTATCTGGAGAATCAACAAAGTAGATAGAGCAACTTTTAGCTGCCCTAACAATTGAGGCAGGTACAGGTGATATAACAAAGCCATCTACCATCATGGTAGGGAACCAAGATTAAACACCTGTAAAAATATAGTAAACTATTCAAGTTCTGTTGACTGAATGATGTTAATTCCTTTCTCCTTCATATCCGTGATAGCCTGATCAACATCTCCTGGATTGAGATCCACTCCACGACATGCATCTTTGATCACATAAGTCTCAAAATCCAGTTCAACAGCATCCAAAGCCGTAAATTTTACACAGTAGTCCGTAGCAAGACCAGCAATAAAGACGTGTTGTATACCCTTATCCTGAAGAAAGTCTCCTAATCCAGTAGATTTACGATGACCATTATCAAAAAAACCGCTGTAACTGTCAGTTTCTGGATCAGTTCCTTTGCGAAAAACGCGGTCAATGGTCTTACTATGTAGTTCATCTGAGAACCTGGCTCCTTTACTTCCCTGGACACAATGTATTGGCCATAATATTTGTTCCAGGCCGTTGAGATCTATTCTGTCTCCTTCCTTTTTTCCGGGATGATGGACAGCAAAACTTTTGTGGTTAGCAGGATGCCAGTCCTGAGTAGCAATGATAAGTTCAAAATATCCCATCAACTTATTGACGATTGATACAATAGCATCACCATTCTGAGTAGCCAAAGCTCCACCCGGGAGAAAATCGTGCTGAATGTCTACTAGTATTAATGCAGAATGATCTGGGATATTCATATACTAGTATACTCAGTACCTTTGCGAACGTTTCAATCATATCACAATTCTATAGCCGATTACTCTTTCGTTACCGACCTCATCTTGTACACGGATCAATAATTCGTATTCACCAGGAGCTGGCCGCTTTCTGAATCGGTGTATGATTTGATCATTTTTGTAGTCGTATTCAAAAGGTAGCCACTGACCATCAAGGGTACATGCTATACTTTTGGATACAATGCCGGAATCATCATCTATGACTTTTACACGAAGCGTATTTTGGGTTGGGCTAAGTGGTGTCCCAGCAATAAAGTTGATTGGGCTTATCTCAGGAGCAGTGCTATCAGCCATGATAGCATAAGCTCCAAAATCACGTATACGGGCGGAGATCCATCCCTCCTGTTTTTGGCCACTACCTGCAAACCCCCACTCACCGTCATTGTCGCGGTAGGCAATGTATAAGTTCCTTCTATCTTTGATAAAGTCAGGTATCTTGATACTCAGATTAGAATAACGGTGAATGGGAATACGGGGATCACCTATGTATAATACGTTCCCTAGGGTTTCCGTTAGGGGAGGTTCAGACAATATCCTGAGATGTACATTCTGGTATACTGCTCCACGTGGAAAACTCAGTTTGACGTTTTCATCCTGGTAGTCGGTAGCATTTTCTGCTTTGATCAGGTGTTTAAAATCAAACTGAAATTGTACAATATTCTTGTGATCTAAAACTGCAAAAGGATACATCAAAGAGTCCAGGGGGTAGAGAAAGTGCAGGGCATCTTGGGTGGCATAGGCAGGTTCCAGTATGACCTCCAGCCCCAATTCATTGATGATGGTGAGTCCCTCTTTCATTTCTGGAGCAGGGCAGTCTACTCTGAAAGCCAGTACATTGCGGTAGATGTCATAATTGATCAAGGGTTGGTCCGAGTATTGAATTTCAATATCATCTATCCTATAGTCTCTTCGACGTTGAATATTGCCACGTACCAGGGTTACATTACCATGGTAATCTTCCAGTTCAAGTCTCAGTTGATGAATCTCATCGTCTTGAAGCTCGATGATTCCTTTTGCAGGTAGTCGTTTGTATGCACTAAAATTATTTCCCTGATCTATATACGCCTTTTCAAATCTGGTTCCTTCCAACCGGTATATCCTGTAATCAATATGTTGATTGATGTATCGGGTTTCATTAAAAGCAAATCTTTTAAGATCCAGTTCATGGATCAGATTTTGATCCAGGTATAGCTTGGCAAAATTGATTCCACAACGGAATCTGCCAGCATCCAGTAGATCATATGCATGGTATTCCATGCCTACCTGTCCATCTACATAGATGACATCAGGGATGAAATAGGTATTTCCGCTTCGATAGGGACGTACCCTGTATTTTTCAAATGCTCCTTGGACCCTGGCCTGGTCATTGAGAGGCTCGAAAGCTATTTCTCGTACAATGGGAGCTATGTGATCTGCCAGTTCATCCTTAAAATAAGTCATCGGATTAAGAATTCGTTCCTGGGGATCTCTGATTTCGAAATGAAGATGGGGACCAGAAGAAGATCCGGAATTTCCACCATACCCGATGAGTTCACCTGGCTTTACAGGTATCTCATTAGGTTTGAGGAATATTTCCTGTTCCCATTGGCGGGTAGAGAGCTGCCGCTGATAGGTCTTTTTCTGTATTTCCTTGTTAAACCCAGATAAATGTGCATAAACTGAGTACTTTCCATCAGAATGTCGAAGATATAAAGCCCTCCCAAATCCAAATGGTCCTACCCTTATACGATAAACATACCCTCCTTGTGTGGCATAAATAGGGGTACCAATACGACCTCCAATCCGGATATCCACTCCGGAGTGAAAGTGGTTGGATCGTAGTTCACCAAAAGTACCAGTAATGCTACGTATATTATCTACCGGATAGCGGTGGTTATTACGATCATTACCGGGATCGTCAAAACTGAGCAATACAGTTGTGAAAATAAGACTGATCAGGCCCATTGTGAAGATCAGTAATTTCCCTTTAGATGTATAGTGTTTATCTGACATAAAAATCTATCATTTTTTTGCCCTCAAGATGAGCTATGATATGGTCACCAATATGAACAGGTCCTACACCTTCAGGAGTACCTGTAAATATCAGGTCGCCTTTCTTCAGGGTAATATATTTTGATATATACGAAATTAAATAAGTAATGGTAAATATCATATCGCGGGCATGCCCTTCCTGACGTCGTTCATCATTAATATCGCAGGTATAACGTATATCCTGAAGATCGGGAAAATCTTCTGGTGGGAGAAATTCAGAAACAGGAGCTGAGTGATTAAAACCTTTGGCCAGAGTCCAGGGCCAGCCTTTTTTCTTAGCTTCTGATTGAATATCTCTGGCAGTAAAATCAATACCCAGGCCGATTCCATCTACATAGGTAGAGACAAAGTCTTCCTGTATGTACCTTCCTTCTCTGCTAATGCGTATGACCAGTTCACACTCATAGTGAATATCCTTGCTGTATTCAGGGTAAAAAAAGTCTTTGTTCCCTCTCAACAAAGCAGTATCAGGTTTAAAGAAAATGAGAGGTGATTCAGGCACGGGGTTGTTAAGCTCAGCGGCATGTTTCTGGTAGTTTCTTCCTACACCTATAATTTTCATGTGATTTTCAGATAGTCAGTAAATATATCATGCCCTGAAAAGGGTCAAATTTTTCAGTAAATATAATGATCTGCTAAGGTATGCGAAACAGGTAGTCGAGAATTAGCTCGTAGATATTGGTTTATAGCTGGAAATATCTGTATCAGGATATTTGGGGGCATACAATCCCTATGAGCTACTGACCAACTATTCTCAAGGTTCGCATGCTGCTTGGGTTACACCTGCTCCATCAAATAGCTCTCTCATCACGACTTCCTCTTCTCCGACCAGGAAGCCTTCTTTGCTATCCCAGATGACATATTCTGCTTCGCAATTTTCGATCGTTGCATTGGGGTCGTCATCTGGCTGATAGCGAATCACCCACTGATTTCCCTCAAAAGCAAGCGTGTAGTTTCCCTTGCAGGACTCACGGATTTTAGCCTCTGAAAGAACCCCAGGGGTGTATCTGATACTGTAGTATGTACTATCTGTGAGTATTAGACGATAGTCATTATCTCCAAATGCGCAGTAGCTACCTACGATCTTGTTTTTGATCTTTTCTTCGAGGGGAGCCTCCGGTTGGCAGGATATAACGCTGATACACAGAATTACAGGTATAAACTTGATGAAATGATTCATGAGAGGGGGAAGTTTGATTGGATACGATATTTAGCTATTTCTTTCATTAAAGTGTTATTCTGACTACTTTCGAGTGCACTACCTATCACAACGACATCTGCACCTGCCTCCCATGCTCGATATGCATCTTCGACAGTTCTGATTCCACCACCTACGATTAGGGGGATTGAAACCTCGTCTTGTACTGCACGGATCATTTCAGGAGGAATAGGATGTTGAGCTCCGCTTCCTCCATCCAGATAGATCCATTTCATACCGAGATACTGTCCTGCAAGTGCGGTGTATGCTGCGATATCCGCTTTATCTCTAGGAATAGGTAACGTATTGCTAATATAATGAGCTGTCGTGTATTTTCCAGAGTCAATTAACATATATCCTGTAGAAATAATCTCTATTTCACAACGTTTGAGTAAAGGAGCAGCTTCGACGTGTTTTCCGATGAGGAGATCTGGATTTCTACCACTGATCAAAGATAGAAAGAGAATTCCATCAGCATCTTTGCTGATCTGATGCGTACTGCCAGGAAAAATAACGACAGGTAAATGAGTCTTTTGTTTGAGTTCAGGGACCAGATGATGAATAGACAGGTCTTTTACCAGGCTTCCTCCAACCAGAAAAAAGGTTGCCTGGCAGGCTTCTGCATGGGATGTCAGGAAATCAATTTGTCCTTCAGACACCTTGTCAGGATCTATTAAGATGGCAAGACCTTTGTTATTGCATTTCTTTAATGAGAGCAAGTGAGATACTAGAGAAATCTTCATGCTTTCGGCCATACATAAATAAAAAGCGCGTGCATTATAGGACGAAAATAGGTAAAAGCCTATATCATTCCAATTGAATATTTTATTTATTAAATAAAACCTTAAAAAAATATTTTGCAATGAGCGAACTGTTGTATCAGGAATATCACCAGCTCATGTTTCCTGTAGCTTACAATATACTCCAGGATAGAGAAGAAGCGGAAGATGTGGTACAGGATACCATACTATCTTGGCTCAATAGAGATACATCCGGGATTGATAATTCAAGAGGCTATCTCATACGGGCTGTGATCAATAAATGTTTAAACCGTATCAGAGACCGTAAAAAGTCTGATCATGTAGAAATTGCCCCCGAACTGTTACTGGATTTTATCCCTTCTCTAATTGAAAACAAAGATAAAATCTCTTACACCTTGATGATGATGATGGAGCGGTTGAGCCCGCTGGAACGGGCTGTATTTATATTAAGGGAAATCTTCGATTATTCACACAAAGAGATTGCAGCATTGCTGGGTATTTCAGAAGCATACTCACGTCAGATTCTGGTCCGCGCTAAACGTCATGTCCAACTTGAGGAGGAACGCTATGAAGTAGATATGGATCACCATCTGGAATTGTATGAGCGATTTGTAGAGGTATGTGATGGAAGAGATCTTTCAGGGTTGATCGAGATACTCCGTAAAGATGTACGCCTGGATCAAGCTGGACTTTCTGCTTCAGCAGATATATCTACTTTTACTGTAAAAGGTAATTTTGCTGTTGCAGAACAACTGTTGTACCTGACTGGTGGATTAAGTGAAGGGTTTTGGTTCAGGACTTTGTATCGCGAGGGCATGCCTCTACTGGTCATATACCTTTGGGAGGATCCCATAGGAGAGATTTACCTGACAACCCATTTATCAGTGATCAGTAAGATTCTCATTCAATGGAAAATCAACGAGGTTGAGGTAGCTGCACCCATTCATGATGGAGGACTATCTGAAGCCTTTTCTGTTAAATGATAGCATTTTCTGCAACGAGGTTCATAAGCATTTTTTTCGCCTAACAGTAATTGGGTTTTCGATTCTAGTAGCCGGTATGAAAAATTGGCGAGGCCTCCGCATCGCTGGCAAATGGCGTGCACTTTCGTCACAAATTCTGCCATAGCCAGCAAATCTGGCATAGGACCAAAAGGTTTACCCCGATAATCCATGTCCAGCCCTGCAATGATGACTCTGTTACCTTGATCTGCCAATTTGCCAGCAACACCAGCCAATCCCATATCGAAGAACTGAGCTTCGTCAATGCCGATGACTGCTGATTCTGATGCCAGTAGCAGGATCTGTTCTGCAGAGGATACCGGAATGGATGATAA
This sequence comes from uncultured Bacteroidia bacterium, assembly GCA_964468435.1. Lineage (GTDB taxonomy): Bacteria > Bacteroidota > Bacteroidia > J057 > J057 > JBCCTX01. The sequence continues at coordinate 40,108 of CAYXVE010000025.1, forward strand.
GACATTTTGATTGTGCGATACAATATCCGATTCATCATAACGCTTATCTACAGCAGGTTTAAAAATCTGTACGGGTTGATTGGCGATCTGTGCTCTTCGCAATCTGCGGATAAGCTCCTCTGTTTTACCTGAAAACATGCTCCCACAGATCACTTCGATCCAGCCGGTCTTGGGATTGATAGTATGAAATTCGACAAACATAACGTAAAAATGATATTCATTGTCCGGATTATATAAATGAATAATTTGATTTTACACCAATAGATGTTTCTAGATGCAAAGTTAACAGAAAGCGTGTGTCTATCTTCTCGGCGGTTCAACATTTGAAGTACGGTTAAGGCATCGATTATTTCGATAATTTTTTAGTGTCAATTCATAATTATCTGGAAAAAAAAGAGGAGGTCTCAAAAGTCGACTTACTCCTGTGTTATCCAATCATTTGCGGCAGGAACCTTAATTGTTTCCATTCTGTTCCTTTTTAAGAAATAAAAACACAATCATACAGAGACCCAAAATGGATCCCGCCAACAATACACTGATTACTACTAGATCTATCATAAAGATTTTTCAATGAAAACTACAATAAATAGGCCATTGTTCTGCTCTCATGCTGTAGCGATATGATTGATGTCAGCAGATGGTAAGCACGCAAAAAACACGTTTATATGAGGCTAATTTTGTAAATTTGGAGTTATGCAAAGTATTGTGGCAATCATTGGGAGGCCCAATGTGGGCAAATCGACACTGTTCAATCGTTTGATTGAAGAAAAGAAAGCAATCGTTGATAACGTCAGTGGCGTGACACGGGACCGGAATTACGGTCATGTGGAGTGGTGTGGAAGGGAATTTACAGTAATCGATACAGGTGGATATGTGCCTGAATCTGAGGATATATTCGAAGCTGCCATACGCGAACAGGTACATATTGCTATTGAAGAAGCTGATGTATTGGTATTCATGGTTGACGTGACCACGGGACCTACACCCCTGGATACGGCTTTTGCGCATATTGTGCGTCAAAGTCCCAAAAAAGTGATACTTGCGGCCAATAAAGTGGATAATTTTGACCGTATTAATGATACCTATGCGTTTTATGAATTGGGACTGGGTGATGTAATGCCTATATCAGCTATGAGTGGTAGTGGTACCGGAGAATTGCTTGATGGGATTATATTATTCCTTCCGGAGGATGCTGAAGCCGTGGAAGAGCCAAATGTTCCACGCTTTGCTATCGTAGGTAAACCCAATGTAGGGAAGTCTAGCCTGGTAAATGCTCTGATCGGGCAGGATGTAAACATCGTTACGCCGGTTGCTGGTACGACGAGGGATAGCATAGATACGAGATTCCGCGCATTTGATCAGGACATTATGCTGATAGATACTGCTGGATTGAGGAAAAAAGCAAAGATCAAAGAAAATATAGAATTTTATTCTACCTTAAGAACAATACGCGCCCTTGAAGCCTGTGATGTGGCAATGTTGCTCATCGATGCTGAACAAGGAATTGATCAGCAGGATATGAATGTATTTTCCCTGGTTCTGAAAAATAAAAAGGGGATGGTCGTGTTGATCAATAAATGGGATCTGATTGATAAAGAGACCAATACATCCCGGGATATGGAAAAACTGATTCGGGATAAGATTGCCCCCTTTACTGATGTCCCGATCATTTTTATTTCTGCCCACAAAAAAATACGTCTCCTCAAAGCCTTGGAAAAAGCCCAGGAAGTGTTTGAAAACCGGTCCCGGAAGATCGCTACGCATCAACTTAATGAGGTTATGCTAGCTGCTGTCGAGCGGCATCATCCGCCAGCTACACGTGGCCATATCATCCGCATCAAATATGTTACCCAAATTCCTGCAAGCATCCCCACCTTTTTATTTTTTACCAATCAACCCAAACTCATACAAGAATCCTATAGGCGATACCTGGAAAACCAGCTACGCAAACACTTTGACTTTACAGGGGTGCCGGTGAATATATTTTTCAGGAAAAAGTGAAATAGCGGGTGGCTCATTTTATGACAGTTGAATGCTGATAGTATCTGCGAGAAAGGCAACCAGAGCGATCAATAATGCTGGTAAAAAGGTATTACGCAGGATAATTCTCTCCTTGTTGTTGATTCCCACTACTGCACAGGCAGCAATCATATTTACGATGCAAATCATATTTCCGATACTGGCTCCGATGGTTTGTAAGGTTAACAGATGGAGGGGAGATATTTTTGTGGTTGCTATCGAAAGTATGGGTATTAGTGCAAAGAATACTTGTAATTCCATGTACATGATTCATTATAATCTCCCCAGGAGTTCATCTTTTTTTTGTTCATATTCCAATAGCGTAAGCTTACCATCATTGTAGCGTTCGTATAGCATATCGATGGTCCGCATAATCTCATCGCGGAGATTGAGCCAATTGAGTTCGGTATCGCTGTATCCTTCGTAGATTTGCTGGATTCTGGCTTCGGACTTGGGATCGAAATGCCGGATGGAATCAAACAGGCGCTGGAGGGATTTGGCTACTTGTTCGTTTTTTACGGAAAAATGGTGAGGGATAAACTGACCGTTCTGGTTGACAAAGACCGTAACCTCATCTTCTTTATACTGGTATTCTTTTATATCCTCAAAAAGAAATGAACCCTTGGGATAATAGCAGGCTTCACGGGTCAATAGTAGATTTCCCGAGCTAAACATACTACTCCAGGAATGCATAGCCAAAACGTCTGCAGGACTCGTGATTCGCTTGTCTTTCAACAACAGTTTACCTAATGAAACCGCAGGCAAATTGGGGACTTTATAGAGCCCATTCCGCTCATCCGCTGGAAATTTTTCTCTGATCAACGCTGTGTAATCCATATGCTACAAATCAAGAAGCTTTTTAAAGTAAAAAACTATCCTTGAGGATGGCAAAATAATCCTGAATTGCAATAAGTCATTTCAAAAGTCAGCTCAAAAAAGGGAAAAGATAATGTATAATGATTATCACGTTTGAAATAGTAAAGTCTATCAGAATTATTTCAGGCATCCCTAATCTCGAGAAAATACATATTATTTAATAACTTAATGTTTGATTTAAGCTCCACAAAATGAAATGTGATAATCCTTACTCAAGAGGCAAGAGAGGAAAAAGTCTCCATTTTTTCCGCTCTTGAATTTGTTAATAAATTAAGGACGGCTGGGTAAACAATTTATATTGTTGCTAGTTTTACATTATGTATGTTTTAAAATAGTAATGCTATTATCCATGATAGCAGCTAAAAATACTATCTCAAAATTCACTACTTTTATGCTAAGCAATTTTTTCAAAGACTTCAAACAGGACTTCCCGGCCGGATTGATTGTATTTCTGGTTGCTATTCCTTTATGTCTGGGTATCGCACTAGCATCAGGGGCACCCTTGTTTTCTGGTATTATCGCAGGTATTGTAGGAGGAATTATCGTAACATTATTTAGTGATTCTTCACTCGGCGTGAGTGGGCCTGCGGCGGGTCTCGTAGCTATCGTAGTAGTAGCTATTCAGGATCTTGGCTTTGAAGCATTTCTGTTAGCCGTGGTAGTAGGAGGCGTGATCCAGATTGTTCTGAGCTATGCCAGAGCAGGTATTATTGGATATTACTTTCCTTCCTCGGTTATCAAAGGCATGTTAGCTGCCATTGGATTAATCATTATTCTCAAGCAAATTCCTCATGCGTTAGGATATGACAAAGACTATGAGGGAGATCTGGCATTTGCACAACCTGATGGATATAATACCTTTACAGAAGTAGCCCATGCATTATCTTTCCTATCGACTGGAGCCATTATTATTAGTGTGGTTTCGCTGATCATCCTGATCATGTGGGAGCAACCTTTTATCAAACGACTCAAGGCAACGAATATCATTCAGGGACCGCTTGTGGCAGTGATCGTAGGGATTATCCTCAATTTATTCTTTCAGGGAATGGAAGGATTAACTTTACGAGAGGATCAGATCGTTTCCCTTCCGGTTGCTTCGGGTTTTATGGATTTTCTGAGTCAATTCACATTTCCGGAATTCAGTCAATTTACAAATCCTGCTATTTACATAACAGGACTTACGATTGCCTTAGTAGCAAGTGTAGAATCTTTACTATGTGCTGAAGCAACAGATAAATTAGATCCTTATAAGCGAACTACAAATCTCAATACCGAGCTCCGCGCTCAAGGTATAGGTAATGTAGTTGCTGGTCTTATTGGTGGACTTCCGGTAACCCAGGTGATCGTGAGGAGTTCTACCAATATTCAGTCAGGTGGTAAAACTCGTGCAGCCGCATTTATTCATGGAATACTCTTGCTGATTTGTGTGGCTTTGATACCCACTGTACTCAATCTGATCCCTCTGTCAAGTCTTGCAGCTATTCTGATCGTAGTAGGATTCAAGCTTGCAAAACCCTCCAAGTTTAAAGAGATGTACAAGCTAGGCTGGAATCAGTTTATGCCTTTTATTGTTACCGTTATCGCAATAATGTTCACGGACTTGCTGATCGGAATCGGTATAGGCGTAGTAGTATCGATATTCTATTTGCTGAGAAACAATTACCGCAATTCTTACTGGCTCCACAATGAGAGTACACATGATGGCGAGAGAATACGCCTGATCTTGTCAGAAGATGTTTCTTTTCTCAATAAAGGTAACTTGCTTAAAACACTTAAAGATATCCCTGAAAATTCGCGTGTGTTAATCGATGGAACGGATTCTATGCATATTGACTATGACGTTATTGATATTATCAACGACTTTGAGTCTCAGGCAAAGTTTAAAAACATTGATCTTGAGATTAAGGGAATCGGAGATAAGATAAAGGAACCTCGTCCCAGTAAGGGTGAATTGTTGAAAAATGGTAACGAAGAGCAATTCAAAAATATAAAGGCAGCAAGTTCAATTGGAACTAAAGGGTGATTGCAAGTAACTCTAAACAAATAAAGTGTCCTGAGCTAAAATTAGTTTTTCTCAGGACATTACTATTTTTTGCGTGGTTTCGTGACCACGAAATCCTTGAGGTAAAAGGGTTCAAAACTTATCAAATCCTCAAAATCATGTAGTTGATAGCTTTGAAAAAGAGGCATTCCCAGATGAGCAGCTGAGGCATGCAGGTTTGTCAATACAATGGCATTGCTATGCTGATTGAGAATATGTGCACATTTTGCAACCCCATCTCCTGCAAAAATGATTTTTTGCTGACTTAGGATATCCGCAAAGACTGATTCATCAATAATCATGGCTTGTATATTTCTCTTTGGTTGCATATCTGAGTCATACATGATTGTATACACTTCCATGCGCCGGGCATCAATCATTGGACAAATCCAGGCTTTCGATTGTGCAGCCATTTCCTGAACCTGCCATGCAATAGTTGCCAGAGAATCGATCGCAAGCAAGGGTTTATCCAGTGCCATACATAAGCCTTTGGCTGTGGCTACACCTACTCGGAGCCCTGTGTAAGATCCTGGTCCTTTGCTCACTGCAATTGCATCTAACTCAGACTGGTGGAGATTCATATCCCTGAGAAGTGTCTGTATCATCGGCATGATAAGCTGTGCATGGGCTTTGGGCTTGCGATATTCCAGATAGCCCAGCAACTGATCGGATGTATACAGCCCTACAGAGCCTACCATGGTACTGGTCTCTATCATCAGGAAGTATGGATTTGTTGGCTCCATTTGATGGTTGAGGTATGTGTTTACTCCTTTAGGGGTACTTCTACGGCGTCTTCCAGAATATAATAGAGATGATCCAGATTGTCAGCATTCAAGCTGAATTGACCTTTGAAGGCGATCCATTGATCAGTGACATATCCTTCTCCTAACTCTTCTGTAAGATTGATTTCTACAATAGACTCAGGCCCTGCATTTCCGCAAAAAAAGCAGGAGCTGAAGGTGTTTGCGGATAACACATAAATATTGGAGTCGGGATTGATAGGCAGAAGATAGCCGCTGATAAAGACCTTTTTGCCTTGATATGACTTAACCTGATCTCCATAAGTGGGATGAAGGAAATATTCATCTTCCTTTTCGAAATATTTGTCTTCGAAAGATACATCTCTGAGAATTTCCCAGGTCAGTTTTTCGTATCCTTCAACAGTATTGGCCTTGGGTTGTGGATTGCCGAGATCCAGTGTAGGTAGTATGGGAAGCCTGTTTGCATTGGTATCAGCTTCTTCAGCGGTAGCCCCATTGTCCTTCCCCTTATTGAGTTCCATTGAAGAGGTAGCTACATCCTGTTTTTTATCATCATTCTGACAAGCAACAAGTAAAAGAGCAGCCAGGAAAATTGGTAGGAATTTTGTAAAGTACATATATGAAAATGATTTATCATTTATTCCGGGCATCCTCAAGTATGTAAGTCAGCTCGTCTACTTTGTCGGATAGCCGCAAAGTACCTACAAATGTACGAATTTCATCTACTTTATAGGAAGCCTTTTGGGATTTTAACTTCAGGTCTATCACGGATTCTGGACCGGCATTTCCACAGAAGAAGCAAGAGCTATTGGGAAACGCTGAAAGCACATAGTTACCCTCGGTATCCATCGGGATGACATAGCCTTTGATAACAACTTCCTGATTTTCCAGGGCCTTTACCTTCTTGGAAAATGTAGGCTTGGCATAAAGTGTTTTGAGATGGCTGATATAATCGTATTCAAATTCTACATTTGCCAGCATATCCCAGTCTATTTTTTTTTGTGCAGGAAGGATCGTAATGATTCCTGTCAGAAACAATAAGCAAAGCAATTTTTTCATACCCTTTGATGTTTTGATATTGCCACATGATATATTTCACGATCTCCATTGTTACCTTCCTTCGGCCAGTGTTTGTGAAATATTCAGGTTAAATGCCTTGATGGCTGGTATGGCAGCAGCTATGATCCCGACTAGGAATGTCAGTACCAATAATACGACTTCTTCTGGTAGAATGTTTAGTTGTGAAATGTCGTAATGGTAATCAGAGGCGACTAGTCCGGATAGAGCTAAAAGACCTGCACGGCTAACAATTATACCTAACAAAAAGCCTAATATTGCAAGGATTAGTCCTTCAAGTATGATCAGGATCAGTACTTTGAGGCGGGAGGCTCCCATAGAACGCATTAATGCCAGTTCGTATTTGCGGTCTTTGAGGGAATTGTAAAGCGATATAAAGACACTGATGCCAGATATAACAATAATGGCGATGGCGATTCCTCTTAGGGTACTGATGCCTATTCCTAGCAGACCCCATAGGCGGTTGACTTCGATAGCGGGGAGTGCAGCCTGCATGGAAGTTTGCTGATTGACCATACGGGGGATGCTGATCATCCCCATAGGATTGCGGAATCCTATCAACATAGCAGTTATCTCTTGTTGCTGACTGCTGTCAGAAACTATGGGTTGTGCGGGTGGCTGCTCAGCTTCAGGCTCAGCCTCAGGCTTTTCGTGTATGGCCCAAACACTGGCAACAGAACATAAGACCAGTTGATCTACTACCGTATTATTGGGTTCAAAGATACCCACTATTTGATATACTTTATCTTCATGTATATCCGCATCGGATGTAAGACCGTGTGAACTGTAAAAGGTATCGCCAATATTCAGGCCCAGTTCCCGGGCTACAGTAGCTCCAATCGTCGCTTCCAGGGGAACTTCCCAAAGTTTACCTGATGCCAGCTCCATCCCGTAGTGTTCGGGATACTGATATGTGGTACCGACTATGCGATAGGACTGATAATTGTCTCCGTATGCAAGTGGGATAGACCACTTAACAAGGGGGTGCGAAGCTAGCTGATCAGCTTCCTTTTTAGGAATATTTCCAGTGGGAAAGTCGATGTGGTACACACTGGAGAGGATGAGTTGCAGCGGGCTTCCCTTAGCACCTACTACCATATCGATCCCGCGGATATTTTGGTTGAACTGTGCTTCAAGTTGCCGATTGAGCAACAGTAGCAGGGATATGATTCCTACACCCAAGGTGAGTAGTAATAGGCTTAGAAGCGTGGATAGTGGTTTGACAGTGAGATTTTTCCAGCTAAGTTTGAATATATTCATATTTCAGGGGTATTGAGATTACGGGAGGATCAACTGATGTTCGAAACGGCTCTTGAGCCGGTGATCGTGCGTTACGATGACAAGGGTAGCGCCTGCTGTTGCTGCCTGCTCTTCGAGCAAGTCCACCACATGCTGACAGTTGGTGTCATCCAGGCTAGAAGTAGGCTCATCTGCAAGGATGACCTGAGGCTTGTTGATCAGTGCGCGTGCAATAGCTACACGCTGCTGTTGTCCTGTACTCAGGCGGTAGGTCTTCTGATGTAATTTTTCAACCAGATTAAGCCTGGAAAGGATATTTTCCACTCGGTGGGAATCCTGTTTTTCGCCTGCAAGGTATTGGGCGAGTAAAAGATTCTCTTTTACTGTGAGTGCAGCGGCAAAATGTGCCTCCTGAAATATCAGGCCAATATTTCTGCCTCTGAACTGATCCAGCTCTGAGGTACTGAGCTTGCTGATATCTGTACCGCCAATGTATACATTTCCCGAAACGGGTCTTAGTAGTCCGGCTAGCAAGTGAAGCAGGGTGGTTTTTCCTTTGCCAGATTCACCCAATATCAGAAAGGGGCTTTGAGTATCACAATAAATGTCTGGAAATTGAAACGTAACTTCTGACGTATATGAGAAAGTTAGGTGTTGGGTTTTCAGCATATTAGTTTTAACAATCGCAAAATTTAACCAAAAAGTAAAGGACATTTCCTTGGTGCACTATACAATGTTCATTACATTTAGTATCAAGCTCAAAGTTCAACAATATGCATATTGCAGTCCTTTCTGATCCGGCGAATTTCCATACACAGAAATGGGCAAGAGCACTGATATCATTAGATGCCAAGGTAACGATTTTTAGTTTCTCTCCCTATAAAATCGAAGATATACCCTGCGTACAGATACTCCCCGATTATACCTATAAAGGAAGAATCACCTATCTGAGCTACCTTTACACATCACGTCCTTTGATCAATAAGTTATATGAACACGAAGTAGATATAGCCAACCCTATTAACATTACTCCATTTGGAGTATGGCTGGCACGTAGTGGTTTCAGGCCTTCTATAAGTATTGCTATGGGTGCAGATATACTGGAATATCCACCTGATAAATCATTGTTGTCTTTTCCAGAAGACAGAAGATGGAGCCGCATTGAATCGGAAACCTCCCTTTCCAGAGCACTCAATCAGATTAAATGGCCCATATTTCGTCATCAGGTCAAAAAAGCCCTGGAGCATTCAGATGTGATTACAGGCGATAATCTGCGGTTGGTAGAGGCAGTTCGAGACTGGTTTGGCATACCTTCGGAAAAGGTAATCCTCAACCGCTGGGGCGTAGAACCTCATCTCTTTGATATATCACCTGAAAAAAAACAGGAACTTTATGATAAGTATCAGATAAGAGATTGGCAGACTGTGATACTAAGTCCAAGGGGACTGAAGCCTATCTATCAGGGAGATGTCATTCTCAAAGCGTTCGAGCTGTTATTGCATAGAGGCGTCAGGGATATTAAGTTTATCATGCTTTCTGCTGGTTATGATGTGCCTCAGGATGTAAAGGAAAAAGTTTTGAACTTATCGCAGCGATTTGAGAACTTTCATGTCGAATTGGATCTGGTTCCTTACCGGGAAATCATGGCATTGTGGAATATCGTAGATGCTTTTATTTCTGCACCAGTATATGATGGGCAGTCCAATGCACTTAACGAAGGCCGGTTTGTTGGGGCAATTCCCATGGTAAACGATATCGCTGCCAACAGGGAACTGATCCATCACGAGCAAAATGGATACTTCGTTACCCCATTTACTGCTGAGCATCTCGCAGATGCGATTCTCCATATTCAGGAGCATAAAGAACCATATAAGTCAAGGTTTGCCCAAAATAATCATAGATGGGTGATTGAGAATGCATTGCTGCCTCAAAATATTCAGCGCTTTATTCAGGTATGCCGCCAAATTGAAGGCGCTTATGCGGGAGAGAAGTTTCCCGCTTATTTATCGCTTGTGGACGCTTAGAAGTGCCTACTATTGTTTTGATTATATGTATATTTGACCTAATTTGCTCTTATTAATATTAAAATGTATGAATATTCCCGAAAGCCTTTTATATACAAAAGAACACGAATGGATCAGAATAGAAGATGAAGTAGCAACTGTTGGTATCACTGATTTTGCTCAGGGAGAGCTTGGTGATATTGTATATGTAGAAATTGAAACAGTAGATCAGGATATCGAGCGCAATGGTATATTTGGTACAGTTGAAGCGGTGAAAACCGTGTCTGACTTGTTTATGCCGGTAGCTGGCTCAGTACTCGAATTTAATGAGAAGCTGCAAGACCAACCTGAACTTGTCAACCAAGACCCTTATGGAGAGGGGTGGATGATTAAAGTAAAAATACAGGAAGATACAGGCGATGCAGATTTGCTTTCTGCTGAGGATTATGGGAAAATGATCGGAGAGACTACTTGACAATTCTGCAATATCCAATAATAGATATTTAATTTTTGACATCAAACTTACCGCTTTCTTATCTTTTTGAGTGCATTATCGTTAACTTACTACATGGACTTTAAAAATGTCCAATTTCTCACTACTAATTGATAATTCTCTGAAAAGATATGATGAAGCGTTGGTTTATATTGTTTACCGGATTGCTGTTATGCACGGTGGTACTGGCTCAAAAGGAAGCTGAAATCGAATTAGCAAATAAATATTTTGGCGATCGTGAGTTTGAAGCTGCCCTTGAAATATATTTGAAACTCAGTAAGAACGCAGATGAAGAAAAATATGTTCGCAGGGTAGTAAGTTGTTATGAAGAACTCCAGCAATTCGAAGAATCGATTAAGTTTCTGGATAAATCCATCAGGAAATACCCTCAAAGAGTTATTTATCCCATTTATAAAGCCCTTTCCCTGGAAAAAGCCGGTCAAATGGAGGAGTCGGAACAACTTCTGGAACAGACCCTTGAAAAACAGCTTAATGTCGAGGGGCATTTCATGCAGGTAGGTACTTACCTGTATCAAGAAGGTAAGCTCGATGCGGCGTTAGTAACCTATCAACAGGGCCGAAGAAAGCTTAAAGAGGAGGTTATCTTCAGCGATGAAATTGCTAATATCTACGAGAAGCAAGGTGAATATGAAGCTGCCGCTATGGAGTATATCAATAGCTATCGCGAAAATCCTTCTAATGAGAGCAGCTTAAATATGTCTATCCTCAGCATGCTGGACATATCAGCAGCAGCAGCACCTGCGGTAGAACGCGCTTTGTTAAAAGTAGTAGATAAATACCCTACAGATTATGGTCTAAGAAAAATGTTGTTTGAATTTTATGTGTTGGATAAAAATTTCATGGAAGCATTTGTCCAGGTAAAATCGATCGACCGTCTATTTAAGGAGGACGGGGGAAGGATTTATAATTTTGCCAAGACCCTGCGAAATAGTGAAGCGTATCAGTTATCCAATGAAGCATTTGACTACATCATTCAGCGCAAGGAAAATTCTCCTTACTATTATCAGGCTTACATGGAAAAAGCTATAAATGGTGAGTTGGAAGCATTCCAGCAGTTGCCGGTAGATATGGAAGCAGTGAAACTGGCTGCCGATTCATATCAGAGCCTTTTGGATGAGTTTGGCAGGAGTCCACGCTATTTTAACGCAATTTATCGCTATGCAAGGTTGAAAGTATTTTATCTCGATGAGTTGGAATCTGCATTGGCTGATCTGGAGGAAGTAAGTGTGCGCATGATCGGTAATGACCAGAACACCAAAGAACATCTGGCCGAAGCCAAACTGCTTATGGGGGACATCTTGTTGATGCAACAGGAGTACAACAAAGCCAAGCTCATTTTTGAGGAAGTTAGTGAACTCTTTCGCGACCGCCAGCTTGGTGCTATGGCCAAATACAAATTGGCACAACTGTCCTACTATAAAGGCGAATTCAGCCTGGCTCAGGCACTACTTGGTGCTATCAAAGACAATACGTCTAACGATATTTCCAATGATGCTATCAAGCTCAACCTGACCATCATAGATAACACAGGCCTCGATACGACTACCGAAGCCCTTGAATTGTTTGCTCAGGCACAGTTGCTTACATACCAGCGTAAGTATGAAGCATCTCTGGAATTAATGGATTCACTAGCACTGAAGTTTCCTAATCACAGTCTGGCAGATGAGATCTATTGGGAAAAAGCTACAATTTATCTCAAAAAGGATAATACACAGGTGGCGCTTGAGTATATCGACCGAATTCTGGAAAATTTCCCCGAAGATATTCACGGTGATGATGCACTTTATACAAAGGCCCGTATATATGATTATAACCTCAAAAACCCTGAAATTGCACAGAAATATTATATCGAGTTCCTTTCAAGATTTCCAGGTAGTCTTTTCTCAGTTGAGGTACGCAAGCGTATCAGAGAACTGAGACAGGAAGGTTAGCATGTGTTCCTGATATGGATTATTCTCACCCCTAATATCTTTTCACAGGATAGATTTTCTTATCCTTACCAAATTTTTATTTCATATGCAATGCGAAGTATGTTCTTTGTCTGAAAGATCGTGCAATTGGCAGATTTAATTAGCTAATAGTAAATTAGTGAGTGAATGTTACGACAAAATTTATATATTTAATTGAAATTTAACTACTAATCAAAACTATTGTCTATGTATCTATTTACACCAAAAGCACCTTCTTGGAAGTTGCTTCTAATGGTATTTGTATTGGGAACATTGATATGTTCCTCAGCATTTGCACAGCGAACGGTTACAGGGACCGTTACTAACCAAGATACAGGGAACCCACTGCCAGGGGTAACTGTACAACTAAAAGGTACAACTACCGGAGCTCTTACCGATACCGAAGGAAAATATTCGGTTATGGTAGAGGGAGAAAATGCCACGTTGGTCTTTTCATTTATCGGCTACGGCCGGCAAGATGTCGAGGTCGGAGATCGATCTGAGGTCAACGTTGAATTACTGGAAACGGGTGTAGAACTCGATGCGGTCGTTATGACAGCCCTTGGGGTTTCACGTGAAAAGAAAGCTATAGGATACTCAGTAACTGAGGTTGATGGAGCTGAATTTACAGAAGCTCGCGAAATCAATGTAATTAAAAGTCTGGCAGGCAAAGTAGCTGGTGTGAACGTGTCTTCTCCTGCTGCTGGTCCTGCGGGCTCTTCTCGCGTGATCATCAGAGGAAATGCCAACCTGGCAGGTAACAATCAGCCTTTGTATGTAGTTGACGGTGTTCCTATCGATAATACCACCTTAGGTACAGCCGGTATGTGGGGAGGACTTGACAGAGGAGATGGTATTTCTAGCCTGAACCCCGATGACATAGAAACGATTTCTGTGCTAAAAGGTCCATCTGCGTCTGCCCTCTACGGTAGTAGAGGACAGAATGGAGTAATCCTGATAACCACTAAAACCGGAAACGTCAGAAAAGGTATTGGAGTGGAAATTAACAGCAACTTCGTGCTGGAAGACGCTGTCACTTTCTATGATAGCGATGACCGCCAATTTGTATATGGACAGGGTACGCAGGGACAGGTTCCGGATAATGATGAAGCTGCATTAGCTACAAGGTCAGCTTGGGGAGCGCCCATGAATGGTCAGCCTGTCCTCCAGTTTAATGGGGAAACACGTCCCTATGTGCCTCACAGAGACAATGTGGACAAAGTTTTCAGAACAGGTAATACACTCACCAATACCCTGTCCCTTATGGGAGGTAATGAAAACTCCAGCTTTCGTTTTTCAGCTTCAGATCTGAGAAATGACGGGATATTTGAAAATATCGAGCTTAGGAGAAATACCTTTACTATCAGAGGTACCAGCAAGTTAGGAGAAAGATTAAGCGCGGATGTAAAAGTAAATTATATCAATGAGGAAGCAACCAATCGTCCTACTCTTTCTGATACTCCCCACAACCCGGGACACGTTCAGGAAGTAGCTTCTAGTGTAGATCTAGATCTCCTCAAGCCCTTCATCGACGAAGAAGGAGCGTACATTCCTTATACCAATTCACAATTCCGTGTGAATCCCTTTTTCGGAACTGAACTTCAATTCAACCAGGATATAAGAGATCGTGTAATCGCTTTTGCCTTGGCAAGATATGACTTTACCGACTGGTTGACGCTTCAGTTGAGAGGAGGAACAGATTTCTATACTACTCGTCAGACTGACTGGGATGATGAGCGTACGCCACACCTGGCAAGACCTGGGCGTATGAACGAACGCGAATGGAGAATCCGTGAGGATAATTTGGACTTCTTACTGCTGTTTGACCAGAATTTTGGAGACTTCACAGTAAATGCCAGCCTGGGAGGAAACAGGCTCTACAGAAAATTTGAATTGCTTACGCTTTCTGGCAGTGAATTCATCATTCCAGGACTGCGCACTGTGAAAAATACAGTAGTTCAAAATACAGGATACAGCGTCAACGAAAAGAAGATCAATTCTTTCTATGGTGCTGCACAATTTGGCTATAGAGACTTCTTATTCCTCGATGTTACCGGCCGTAATGACTGGTCCTCGACCTTACCAGATGAAAGTAATTCCTACTTTTATCCCTCTGCCAGCTTAAGCTTTGCATTCACAGACGCATTTAACATTGATCCCGATATACTTTCTTTTGGTAAAGTAAGATTATCCTATGCAGAAGTAGGTGGTGATACTGATCCTTATCAGTTAGCACTTACTTACAGTATTGAAGGACTTCCCCACCTGGGAAATCCTCAGGGCCAGATCGCTCAGGGACAGATACCACAGGCAAATCTGAAACCTACAGATACCAGATCTTATGAAGCTGGTGTTGATTTGAGATTCTTTGGTAATAAATTGGGGCTGGATATTACGTATTATAATCAGAGTACTACGAATCAGATCTTAAGTACAAATATCTCCAGTACCTCAGGATTCGGCTCAGTTGTGGTAAATGCAGGAGAGATTACCAATGAAGGAGTTGAAGTCTTGCTAACAGGAACTCCAGTATCTACCGACGCTGGATTCCGTTGGGATTTGTCGCTGAACTTTGCGAGAAATAGAAATGAAGTGATTGCGTTGGATGATGAAGGAAAATTGGAATCTCTGAGATTGGAAGAATCTCGTGCAAGAAACGCATTCGTAGAAGCAAGACTTAATGAGCCTTATGGTGCTATTGTAGGTCGTGCTTATGCACGTGATGCGCAGGGAAATATCATTCATGATGCAGATGGATTCCCCATGGCAGATAGCGAATTAAAAATATTAGGTGTTGGTGTACCCGATTGGACAGGGGGTTTGAGTAATACATTTTCATTTAAAGGGGTTTCTGTGAGTGCACTGATCGATGTACGCTGGGGTGGCCAGCTTCACTCGAATACCAACAGATTCCTCTACGCTGCGGGACATCACATCAATACCCTGGAAGGTCGTGAAGAATTTTATTCAGGCACAGGTGGAATTGTTGGGGAGGGCGTCACGGAATCCGGTGAGGTTAATACAGTAGTAGCCGATCCCGAACAATATTTTGGAAGAATTGCTTCTGAGATTGCTGAAGAATTTGTCTATGATGCAGATTTCATCAAACTTCGTCAGGCTACCATCTCTTACAATATCCCCAGAGCATGGATAGCCAACACTCCTTTTGATGGATTATCTATCTCGCTCGTTGGAAGAAACCTCGCATTGTTGTACAGCGATGTTCCAAATGTGGACCCTGAGTCTACTTATAGCAATGGAAACGGTCAGGGGCTGGAGTATTCTTCATTCCCGCAGACACGAAGTTTGGGAGTAAACCTGAGATTAAAATTCTAATTCCCTTATCTCAACATTGTATTTTATATTAAGAAAAATCGACTTATCATGAACCTATATTATAGATTGAGAATACTCTTGATATCACTGATGGTGCTTCTGGGCACTAATTCATGTGATGATGATTTTGAAGAACTCAATATCAACCCCACCCAGGCTAATGACCTGGACCCTGCTTTTCAATTGACAAGGGTTCAGGTAACGATGTCTAGCAATCGTTATGAATACTGGAGAACACAGTTTATTTATTCTTCTACCATTGTCCAGCAAGCTGCATGTAATTGTTCTTTTTGGGCAGGAGACAAGTACAACCGCATCGATTCTTATGCTTCTGCATGGTGGGACTCTAGCTACCCACGTGAAGTAAAAAATGTTGTTGACATGGTCAACCGTTCTATGGAAGATCCTGCCAGAGTAAATTACGCTGCCGCCGGTAGGATCCTCAAAGTATACATCTTTTCCAGATTGACAGACCTCTATGGAGACATTCCCTACAGTGAAGCTGGTAAGGGTTTTATAGACCGGGTATTTTTTCCTAAATATGATGCGCAAGAAGACATTTATAATGACTTCTTCACCGAACTTGAGTCTGCAATGAATCAGTTTGATCCTTCTGCACCTTTTGATGGAGATGTTTTTTTAGGAGGAGATATCGATAAATGGAAGCGTTGGGGAAATTCCCTAAGACTTAGATTGGGAATGAGACTCACTAAGGTCAATCCTGCCAGGGCTCAACAAGAAGTTGAAGCTGCAATAGCAGGAGGCGTTATGCAAAGTAATGACGACATCGTATTACTCCAGCATACTGAAAATGAAACCAATGGTAACTCAGACGTAATGTTTGCAGACGATGGATGGCGTTGGTCAGATGATTTTGTCGCCTACCTAAGAGATAATAATGATCCAAGATTACCCATTTGGGGAATGGTATATGATGCGGATGGTAATACACAGCCTGATGTGTCTAGCTGGGTAGGATTACCCAACGGTACAGATGCCAACTCTCCTGAAGCTGATGTGTATGAAACATTTGTAAGACATAACCGCGAAACGATCAAAGATCGCACATCCCCTTTCTTCCACCAGACTTATGGTGAAGTGGAATTCTTAATGGCTGAGGCAGCCATTCGTGGATGGAATACCCCACTTTCTGCTGCTGAGCATTTTGAAAACGGATTGAGAGCTTCATTGGATCATATGAATCTGTATCCAAATGCAAGCATTACTCCCGCACAGATAGAAGAATTTGTGGCAAGTCAACCCTTGGATGAAAGCTCTGTTGAAGCTTCCTTGGAGCAGATTTCTACTGAGCTTTGGGTACAATTTACGCTGAATGCAATGGAAGCATGGTCAAACTGGAGACGTACAGGGTATCCTGAACTTACTCCTGTAGATCACCCCATCGGCACTACAAATGGTACAATCCCCAGAAGGATGTACTACCCACCTAGTGAACAAGGCATCAACCCCAACTATCAGGAAGCGGTAAACCGCCAGTTTGGTGGACAAGACGATCTCACTGGACGTGTTTGGTGGGATGTACAATAAGTTGAAAAACAGAATATTCTGGGTGATACAAGGGGAAATTCGATAAGGATTTCCCCTTTTTACGTACCTAAAAACTGCTTTTACAGGTTAATAATTTCACACTGATAAAGTATGTGCTATGGATCTAAAAATTCTTTACCTCAGGCTATATTTCACGTATATCTCTTTCTCTGCTATAGGCAGTTTTTTATCCATCAGAAAAAATGATTAACGTGTATCAAAGATTAATATACAAGATGTAAGGGTGTAAATTCACTTATGGCGAATAAAAAAAGTTTTATGCAACGTTGGGGTTCACTGTTGTTCTGGTCAGTGATCTCAGCAGCATTTATAGGCCCAGGTACAGTAGCGACTGCTGCCAGTGCAGGTGCGGGTTTTCAATATCAACTCATGTGGGCCCTGGTATTTTCGGTAATTGCCTGTTGGGTATTGCAGGAAGCAGCAGCCCGGTTGCCTATGATCAGCGGAAAGAATCTCGGTGAAACGATTGCTTCTCAGTATCGTCAAATGTTTCTGATACCTCATGCATCGGTTTTTGCTATACTTGTTGGCGGTATTGCCTACCAGGCAGGAAATATCCTAGGAGGTGTAAAAGGTGCCTCACTCATCCTGAATGTAAACCCTTTATGGCTGACCATAGCCATTGGGATATTGGCTGCTGGGGTACTTTCATGGGGAAATGAACAACGAATTGCACAAGTGATGGGATGGGTCGTAGCAGTCATGGGACTTGCTTTCATCTTTGTAGCGGTACAGGGAGATATAGATGTAGATAAACTATTCGAAGGCATGTTTTTACCATCTTTAAAAAAGGATGCGACCCTTGTAGTAATGGGCTTGATCGGTACGACCATTGTACCCTACAATCTATTCTTAGCTTCAGGAATCAGCCATTCCCAAGATCTAAAAACGATGAGATGGGGCCTAATGGGAGCTATCCTGATCGGAGGTATCATTTCCCTCGCCATACTGTTGGTGGGGACACAGATAAGCGGTACTTTTTCTTTTGAAGCCCTGATGGTGAAAATGAATGAGTCTTTGGGAAAATGGGCTGGAATTTTATTTGCACTAGGACTTTTCTCCGCAGGTTTTACATCATCCATCACAGCTCCACTTGCTGCAGCAATTACAGCAAGAAGTATCTGGGGGCATGAACGGGATGATTGGCATAATCGTTCCTGGAAGTTTCGGTTAGTATGGGGAGCCGTGATGCTATCAGGGATTTTATTCGGGATCTCCGGCATAAAGCCCATACCGGCCATTATTCTCGCTCAAGCGCTCAATGGACTATTACTTCCTTTTATTGCCATTCTACTATTTGTTTCCATCAATCAAAAAAACCAAGCAGGAAAACGAGGAAATACCCTTCAGCATAATCTACTGATGATAGTGGTTATTATTATAACAGTCATTCTGGGTTTTCTTAGCTTAAGTAGGGTTTTCAGGACGGTACTCTAATGAACCTTCACGTTCCCCTTCTATAAAATATATAATCTGTGGCAGGAGGGGCAATTCCCTGTTCTCTCAATCTGGATGCAATCTGGGCCCGGTGATGAGTTGAGTGGTTGACAATATGTGTAAGTATATCCGAAATGGTATTGGTAAATGTATCTCCTTTGGAATTGCGATAGGTCACTTCATCCTCCAGGATTTCTTCCCGGGCGTATTCCAGCCATGTGATGATATCCTGGTTGACTTGTACCAGCATACGTTGGGCTACATCCAGAGGATGTATATCATCAACGGTTACCCTGGGTATGCGGTTTTGCATGCGATCCCACCAGATCTGCTCAGCATTGACCAGATGACTTATCCAGTGATGTATCTTTTCGTCCGCAACTTGATTTTCTAAAAGTGTATTGATCATCCGTTCATTAGCCCAGTAATCATAATTAAACAGATGGAGTAAATGTGTTTTCATTAGGTAAACTTTTATAAAAGACATTTTACGCAATAAGCTACAGTCCCACAAATCCAGACCTCATTTTTCCAGTAATAAACATTAAACTATGACACAATATCCCAATACGGCAATCTCATCGACCTAGGGCAACATATTTAGCCCCATAGCAGTTCATAAGTAAACAAAAATGGTAACAGTTGATCCCCAGATAATTGACATCCCTTGATTATGAAATTAGAAGATGAAATCCACCAGAAAAAGTTTCGCAATGACCGCCAGAAGGTGATGGTCAACCTACTCTTTACTCACAACTGGCTTACACATCGAATCAAAGTCTATCTCGAGCATTATGGCATCAGTTTACCCCAATATAACATTTTAAGGATTATTCATGGATCTCATCCACAGCCACTTACTACCTCCGTTATTGCCAGTAGAATGTTGGATAAAGCTTCGGATGCTTCCCGTATTGTAGAACGTCTTCACAAAAAGGGATGGGTGGAAAAGAAAGTATGTGAAAATGACAAGCGCCTTGTGGATGTGATAATGACTCAGGAAGGGCTGGATCTTATGAAAAAACTCAATCAAACCAATGACCAACTGGACGGAATCATTAGTAACCTCACGGAAAAAGATACGCGACTGCTTAACAATTTGCTTGATAAGATGAGGGGAGAATGAACTGTTGGACCCTTTGTCCGTGTAAGGAAGCTGGAAATGTCTGAGAGATATCATGGCGGAGCGAGAACCATGAAAAAATTCTGGTAAACCTTTCAAAACATTCACTTGATTGATATTTACTCAATCCCCGAATTTTCCGTTAAGAAATTCTGCCCCCCTGACCCAGTTCACATTTCATGTAAGGGAGGCACTGCCGAGAAATAATATATATCCACCCATTCTGCCTCCCTTGTCTAACTGCATATTCCATTTAACTGTAGAGAAATATACTAAACATCCTTATATCCTGTTCCCTTATTGGGATCGCTCATCGTACAAGGGGGGTTCTTTGAGAAATGTGCCCTACGTCCATACATCCCGCCCCCTTTACCGGGATCGTGTGTCGCACAAGGGGGCTGCCGGTAGGCTGGTAGGTTAGTGGAAATGACCTGCCAGACCAAGGGCTGTAAAATCACAACTTGACTCATCCAATATATTATTAATAGGATATCCTTTACGAAGTAAGATTTTTTATACTACAGTAGTCTGACTACTCAACTCCACGAGCGACAAGCTATCCTTCTAATAAATCCCCTGGTTCCTGTGGTCCCCATAGCGTGTCTTGATCGTGCGCTTGAGCGGAATCTGCATGCCGTCAGTGGATTCCAGCCAGTCATAGATATCTCCGGCCAGTTCTTTGATCAAGTCCTGATGCTCAGGACTGGCGATGAGATTGTTCATTTCGTATGGATCTTCCTGAAGATCGTAAAATTCGTTGGTATCCCAGATGCCATGGTAGCGGATATACTTATATCGGTCCGTTCTTACACCATGCATGGTAGGAGTCTGGGGAAAGTCGTATTCCCAGTAATACTCATAAAAAATTCGGTCTCGCCATTCTGCATCAGCCTTGGAAAATAAAGGTGCCACAGACATTCCATGCATATATTCTGGTGCCTCCAGTCCCGCCATTTCTAGTATAGTAGGAGCAACGTCGATATTCTGTACCATTTTCTCTATTTTATGGCCACCTTCGATAATTTCTGGACAGTAGGCCAGGAAGGGCACCTTGGCTGATTCTTCGTAAAAATGTCTTTTATCGATCAGTCCATGCTCTCCAAAAGAAAACCCGTTGTCCCCCATGTAGATCACCAGTGTATTTTCTCCTAGTCCTGCTCCTTCGAGGTAGTCCATCACTGCACCAATACTTTCGTCCACCCCTCTGAGTGTTTCACAATATCTACGGAAAAAATCATCAAAAGGAATTTGCCCATGATACATATAGTCTACTCCATGCCAGCTTTCACGCTGCATTTTTTGCCAGTCTGGTGTCCGGCCGGGACCGTAATATACATCAGACTGGGTAGGCTCTATGTTAGATATTTTGGGATCTAGACCTCCTGCGCCGAAATTTTGTTTTCCACGTACCTGAAAGTCAGAGGTCCGAAATGAAGGAGGAAAAACCAGCGGTTCTTTAGCATAGGAGCCAAAATGTCTTTGAGCTGGAGCAAATTCAGCATGTACGGCTTTGTGGGAAAGGTACATGAAGAATGGTTTTTCACTGTTACGTTTCTGGAGCCATTCCATGGCATATTCAGTCAGCAGGTCGGTCATATAAGTCGAATCTTCGTATTTGATACGCGCTCCATTCACATTGATGGTCGGATTGTAATATACGCCCTGTCCGCGAAAGCTTACCCAGTGATCGAATCCCGACCTGGGATTGTCATTGGCGTCGCCCATATGCCATTTGCCGATGTAGGCGGTTTCATATCCTGCTTCCTGGAGGTACTGGGGGAAGTAGATCAGATTTCCCGGATCAGGTGCCTGATTGTCAACCACAGTATGGCTGTGGGAATACATTCCAGTAAGGATTGAAGCTCGGCTAGGTGAGCAAAGGGCCGTGGTGACAAAGGCATTGGGGAAATGAGCTCCCTCACGTGCCATGCGGTCCATGTTGGGCGTTTCGAGCCAGGGGATTTTATTCGTAAATCCCATGAAATCCCAGCGATGGTCATCGCTCAGGATAAAAATGACATTGCGGGGTTGTGCCCCATCCATTTGTGCCAGTTTGGGTAGCCCGGCAAGTTCTTCCTGGGCTTGCAAGCCTGGCAGGGCACAGCAAAAGATGAGTGTCAGTAACAGTAGTCTCTTAAGTAATTTCATAGGTTATGGTGGTTTAATTGACATTCAATGAATATATGCATTTTAGTGAGTTTCTTCAAAAATAGGGGTAAATATGGATTCTTGTTTTTGAATTATTGGGTTTAGGTTGTGCCCTTCTGCCAGATGTATAGTTATAATAAGTCTCAGAGTTTGTATCATCAACTCCTTTGAGTAAAAGTTGTCAGTGAATGTTGTAGCAAATCTCCCCAAGAGGAAGTAAATCATTTCATAGATTTAGGAGAGGAATGTGCTACTCAGGAAAAATGCCCCAGAAGCCTTGATCTGGACGTTAAGTATATTCTAGATCATATGGGAAAGAATTGAAAAGAGAGCGTGAGGTAATGATGAATATATATAAAGCGTAAAGATGAATTGAAAATCATGTTATGGTCAGCCAGTGTCAGTTGCAAACTAACGCCGACGTTTTGGTAAATCTATCATAATGTTATGATTTTTCCTGAGTCAGGTATAAAACAGATCTGTTGGTTTGGACAGAGATCACATGTTAATAGGTAAGTATTTCCATTAATCCTTGACGAAGAATCGCCAATTGATTCTCTGTAATTTCTCCTATCTTTTGAGTAAGCCGTTGCCTGGTAAGCGTCCGTATTTGAAAGGTGATAATTTCAGAGTCTTGTGACAAATTGTTTAGTGGGTCAGCTTCAAGGACAAGACACCCGGCGTACTGCTTGATTTTTGTAGTTAGTGGACATACAATACACACTCCCAAATGGTCATTCATTGCATTTCCACTGATAATGACTACAGGCCTAATCCCTCTCTGCTCATTTCCCTTGGTGGGATTTAGATTTGCCCAATATATATCCCGTTGTTTCATAAGTTGTCTAATGTATTGAGATAGTCTTGAAGGCTTTCTTCAGCCATTTCAACTAAATCCTTATCCATACCAGCTCGTTGGAATGAACGAACATATTCCATTTGCTTCAACTTATCCAGGTACAGTCTCAGAGATCTTTCAATGAGTTTATTCTTGGGCAGACCCAGTTTTTCAGCATATTCATTAAGCTGTTTCATGACATCTTCGGGGAGTGTACTTGTATAAGACACTGTATTGGACATAAGCATCAAATATACGTATATAATATAAGTGTAAACGATAATTATGCTACGATGTTTCATTCCTCCCAGCCTATTCCATTATCCCTACGCCCGCTTTCGTTCGCAGTAGCAGTGAGCTATCCTCTCAGATAGCAGATGAATAAAGATTCGCATAAAACAAATCATCAGTAATCTGGAAGCATATGACCCGTTAAGAATCGGAATATTTGGATCTTATATGCAGGGTGAACAAACACTTGAGAGTGATTTGTATACATTGGTTTCACTCAGAGAGCGCATTGGATTGCTCCAATTGGTAAAAATAGAAAGAGAACTCTCAGAACAATTGGGAGTAAAAGTAGATCTGGTGACCAAAGGTAGTTTGAAGAATGTAAGGTTAAGAGATTATCTTGAGAAAGAGTTAATGATCATCTATGAGTGAATGAGATGACCAGATTTATCTTGAACATATACTTGAGTCTATCGAAGGTGGCAACAGATATCAGGCACTTTGTGGGATCATATATAAAAAAGTATTGGTGGGGAAGCAGGTTAATAAGCTTCATAACTACCGTAAAGAATGCCTTTGGGGAAAGGAGAATCAGACAACTCTAAACGGGTCAAATAATTTATTTGAAGAGACTTTCAGCAACTTATCGATTATTTCACCCCCCTGTAGGGCATGGCCCTCAAGCTAAGAAAGGATGTATTCCTTCAAAAAAAGTAAAAATTTCTTCCATCTTCTCGGATATGTATGCAAGAAGTTTGTAATTAGATCCAGATTGCATGATCATATGATTTTAGTATTGAAATAACTCCACAATTGTCAGATGCGTAACTTTAAATGCTCCCATATCACTGTTTGGGTTTTCTTGTGTTTCACAGGGGTTGTACTTTCATCTTCTTGTATCTCATCGCGTTCGGTAGTAGGTATCGTAGGAGCCATGGATGAGGAAATCAATCAGATTCTCCCTGAAATTAAGCAGAAAAAAGTTCAGCAACATTTAGGACTGACTTTCACGAAGGGTAAATTGGAAGGAAAAAAGGTGGTGGTTGCAAAGTGTGGAATTGGGAAGGTCAATACTGCTATGGTATTGACGATGCTGATTGATCGATATAATCCGGATGCGATTCTGTTTACTGGGATAGCAGGGGGAGTCAATTCGGATTTGTCTCCCGGGGATGTGATAATGGGTGAAGGTGTCACCTATCACGACATGGGGTATCAATATCCCACGGGATTTGAGGATATGCCGACTACCAATCCCATAGATGGGACGAAAAATCCGTTAACCTTCATGAGCGACTCAGAGTTGCTACGATCTGCCCGACAAGCTACCGAAGGACTCACTTTGCAGACTCCGGATGGACAAAAGGCAGAGATCCTGCAGGGTCTTATTGTCAGTGGAGATCTGTTTGTCGCCGATAAGGATAAAAAGAATTGGCTGGCAAGGCGGTATCATGCAGATGCGGTAGAAATGGAGGGAGCCGCTATCGGGCAGATCTGCTATCAACTTGGAATCCCTTTCCTGGTAATTCGAAGTATCAGCGATAGCGCTGATGATGCTGCAAGTATTGATTTTGGTCAGTTTATCGACCAGTCAGCAAAAAATTCAGCTATGCTGGTGAAGGCGATTGTGCGGGAGATGGATTAGGTTGAGACGATGGACGCGATCTGTATGAATGACAACTTACACACAATCCTGATTCCAAAACTATCTGTATCATTCTTCATATCAGGGAGTCCATCGTCCGTCAACGCATCCTAATTCAGTGCCTTTTTCTCTTCTAAGTCCTTCTCAACAAAAGTCAGACTGGTTGAATTGACACAGTGGCGGGTCATCTTAGAAGTAAATCCCTCATTGCGAAATACGTGCCCAAGATGTCCTTCGCAATTAGCACATACGATTTCTATACGTCTTCCGTCGGCATCGGGGACCTCCTTCACGTTGTCATCGATCATATCATCGAAGCTGGGCCAACCCGTTCTGGAGTCGAATTTATCTTCTGAGCGAAATAAGGGAAGGTTGCACTGCTTACAAATATAGGTGCCATCCGCTTTCAGGTTGTAATATTCACCTGTAAAAGCATATTCAGTCCCCTTATTGATGATAATAGCTTTCTCAGTGGAAGTTAGCGAGTTATAGTTGACTTCGTTGTAGATTATCTCTGGAAAATCCGTCAGACTGGTAACCGATTGGGCATCTTTTTTCTGTGCGCAGGCTACTGTAGCCAGGGCCAGGCATAAAGTACATATAAATACTATTTGTTGACGTATCATTTTTTTTTCGATTTTTAAGTTATTTTTATGTGGGAACGAGATTTATACTTAATAGTTTGGTCGGGTAATTAATATTTGGAGCATAAAGTGTTGAAATGAGTGGAATGATTCACGGGTATTCCTTAGTATCTTAGGGT
>CAYXVE010000026.1:0-62719 GCA_964468435.1 uncultured Bacteroidia bacterium
TAAATTAATTGGTTACCGAGTCTTAATGAATTTCTATGCAGTGGCTTCTACTTCGTCATAAATCAAATTCCCTTCCTCATCCCACTTAGCTGTCACATTGCGCTTATTCTGGGTGATATACTGATCGACATATTGGGGATCATATTCAAAGCCATGTGCTTTAAGCACATCCTCAGGTATACCATCCCAGAAATTGGTCACATTACCCATATATCCAATATCCTTAATCCCCATTTCTGAGGTATAAAAACCTGTCAGAACAAGGTTGCGAAGGGTAGAGAACAGATTGGCACCGGATTGAAATTCAGCTTTCGCATCAAAAGGATAGGCAATATCTTCAATGATCTCTATGCGCTGATCTTCAGTAATATCTTTGAAAGACTTTTCAAAGCGATTATGACTTTCACGGTCGACCCAGGCCAATCCTGCTCTTACGGGTATCTGATGGTCAGTAATCTCTTTGATAATGTAGTCGATGAAGTCTACGACACCTGCTTCTGTCGCCGAACCAGATTTGTCATCAGCAGGCAGAATGATATCCGCTACGATACCCAGGGTTAGTAACTCGTGCTCGTTGAAGATCGAGGGCTTTGCCTGGATCAGTTGATCCCGGATTTGCTCCTCTTCTGTGCGACCGTATCCACTACCTGGTGTTACGTTGGAGGCTTCCTGTACAGTCTTGGGATCTGCCGTATCAGTCTGGCATGCAGTAGTCACGGTACCTGCTGCCAGTGAACTGATTAATAATGTCTTGAGTGATTCTCTTCTATCCATTATATTTTTTCTGTCTGGTTGTCTAAAATTAAATATTCCCTTTCTTCATTTCGTCCATCAGATACTCTGATGCGCGCCATGCCAATGCCATAATCGTCCAGGTGGGATTCTTGTCTGCCTGTGAGACAAAGGGACCTCCGTCCATGACAAAAAGGTTTTTCACCTCGTGAGCCTGATTGAATTTATTGGTTACAGAAGTCTTGGGGTCATCCCCCATGCGAATTGTACCAACTTCATGTATGATCCTTCCTGGCGCAGCCAACCCATATTGTTTGTCTGCTCCGGGTGTTTCTCCAAAAGGTATGGCTCCCAATACATCCAGCAGTCCATCAAAGGTTTCCATCATATGCTGGGCCTGCTTAACTTCATTTTCTGTCCACTTATAGTGGAACCTCAGTACAGGAATACCCCACTGATCGACTACTTCCGGATCGATTTCACAATAATTGTCATACTGAGCTACTGATTCCCCTCTTCCTGAAAATCCGATTGTAGCGCCATAGAATCTTCTCATATCCTTCTTTAATCCTTCTCCATAACCTCCATATTTTCCATTTGCCTGTACCAGCTTTTGAAAATCCTGAATGTTGAATCCTGTCCCATAGCTAGGCATACCCATCCCCCCCCAAACTTCGATATGATATCCTCTGGGAAAATCCAGGTTTTTGTTGTCCAACCACCAAGGGGAGTAAACATGCATACCCCCTACTCCATCTTCGTTGTAGCGATCCCTGTCCAGTAATTCGGGAATCACTCCCCCTCTGGAAGCTCCAGTCGAGTCGTGTACGTAGTGTCCAACCACATCACTAGAATTAGCCAATCCGTTGGGATGAGCGCGTGACTTGGAGTTAAGCAGTATGCGTGCAGAGCTGCAAGCGGAAGCTGCCAGTATTACTGACTTACCTTTTATGGTATATTCTAGCCGATCCAGCTTATTGATATAGGAAACACCAGTAGCCATCCCTTCAGCATCTGTTTTGACTTCAAATGCATTAGCGTTGAGATAGACATCGACATTGCCTTTATCCAAGATAGGCTTAATTAGTACTGTACTGGATGAGAAGTCGGCATAAGCCATACATCCCCTGCTACATTGACGACAGTAGAAACACACTCCCCGCTGATCATTAATTTTTTGGGTCAACATAGACAGACGGGCAGGTATTACCGGTATTTTCATCTTTTTGGCTGCCTTCATGTAGTAAAATTCGTGCAGCCTGGGCTTTGGAGGAGGGAGGAAATATCCGTCAGGTTCATTATAAATACCTTCTTTCGTACCCAGCACTCCAACGAGTTTATCTACTTTGTCATAATAGGGCTTTACATCGTCATAAGTGATGGGCCAATCCTCTCCCATCCCGTCTATGCTCTTACGCTTAAAATCATTGGGACCAAAACGAAGCGAAATTCTCCCCCAGTGATTGGTACGTCCTCCCAGCATGTGTGAACGGAACCAGTCAAATTTGGTTCCCTCCGCGCGAGTGTAGGGTTCACCATCGATTTCCCAACCGCCATAAGCGGCATCAAAATCACCAAAGGCTCTGGTAATACCAGCTCCTCTCCGGGGAGACTCCCAGGGCCAACGTAGCTGTGTTCTGTATTCATCCTTAGCTGGGTCCCAGTTGGGGCCCGCTTCCACAACGGCTACATTCATTCCACCCTCAGCCAATACTTTAGCAGCCATACCTCCCCCCGCTCCGGAACCAACAATGACCACATCGTAAACCTTGGGTTGTGCTTTAATCTGAAATGGCATATGATATATCTTATGGTAGTTTGATTTAAGACAATGTTAAAGATAGAAAAAACCAGACTTGTTAACTAGCGATATAAGGATCAATATAGCACGCTTAATCAAATCTTTCAATTATTTTTGAAACTTCAATAAGTTATTGTTCAATCCCTCTGATAAAGGTAAGCAAATCCGTCATTTCTTCCTGGCTGATCTGAGTTTCCAGCCCTGTGGGCATAGCTGAATAGGGTAATGCCTTGATCTGATCTATCTCCTGACGGAAAATAGTCTCCGTACTGCCATCTGCAAATGCCAGCGTGATCGTCGTAACTGTTTCTCGGGCAATAATACCCGTAAGGTTCTGCTTTCCAGACGTAATTTCCCACAATTCGTAACCGTCAGCGGTAGATCTGTTGGGCATGAGTATGTCTTTCATAATAGCCTGTGGAGGACGGTTTCGCACCGTTGCCAGATCTGGTCCATACATAATCCCATGTTCGCCCTCATACTGATGGCATACAGCACACTGTGCTTTATACACCATCCTTCCTTTTTCAGCATCTCCAACCTTCCCGGCACTCTCCTGATAAGCTGCTACCACTGCTTCCCGATCTTCTGCATCGCTAGCCAGAACTTCACGTGCAAACTGTTTAATTTCAGGGTTATCGTTATTCATTAATTGTACTGTCCTGCGCCAACCTATGACAGATGCTTCCACAACTCCATCATTTACCGCCTGGAGTAGCATTTTCATGCGCTTTTTGGTCTTCATGAAGGGGGATACCGCTTCCGAGCGGGAGTCAGGCGTCAATTCTCCCCAACTGGCCAGTAAAAAATCGCAGCCCCGGTCTTCACTTACATTGCCCAAACCTTCTATGGCAGCCAATTGCCAGGGTAAAGGCGCTTGTGGGGTGATCGCTTCCTTGAAGTGATCTTCATAGTTATTGGGGTTTATTACCGCTACCAATCTTAGCTGGTCGGCATATACCTCCTCGCTCATATGCGTCCGCTGAGCTGGAGTAGGAAAAACGATGTCAGGCAAATCTGTTAAGTCAAGGTAACCCTGGCTAATGGACGTAGCTAGTAGTTCACGTGAAGCATCTCTCAGCATATCTACATCATCTCTGGCTGCCTCGATCAAATACTGAGCTGTTTTGGGCTTCAGCATCAGTGCTTTACGACGCTGACGTATGCCCTGACGCAATCCATTCAGGATAGCGGTATATTTCCATGTTGTAAGTCGGGCAGGACTGCTGATCCATGCATTAATAGCATGTGAAGGCTCATGCCATCCAATGGCAGTGGAAAGCGTAGCCAGAAAGGTTGCCTGCCCCTTATCTGGTTGATCAGCAAACTGCTCCAGGGCTTCTTGTAACAAGCTAGATTCGTCCAGATCTGTGGAAGTAAATGCAGCTACAGCCATCCAAGGATCTTCATAGTGATCAAACAGCAATCTTTGTCTTAATTCTACACTTTGTGGGTAGTTTCCCAAGGTAGCCAGGAGTTGAATAACAACTCCTGGATCTGGGTCATCGGACATCTGCTCGATATATGACCATGATGCTTTGAGCAACTCAGGATTACGCTCAAGAATGCGTAAAGCATTTTCACGTACACCTGCGTGTTGATCTGTCAAAGCCAGTTGCAGTATTGCTTCAGATGAAGCATTCACTCCCTCCAATGTCCATAGGCCATGCACTTTGGCTTCCGGCAGATCTGTACTGCGAACAAGTTTTTCCACCAGAGCAATGGATTCCTGGTGATTCAGGTCTACTAACAGTCGCTGGGCATTAATCCTCCACCAGATGTTCTCACTTTCCAGTTTTGATACCAGGCCTTTGAGATCAGTCAGATCAAATAGCACCTCTCCTGGACGGAAGGTTGAAGGTGTGGACTTATGTGTAATGCGGTAGATACGCCCTTGATCGGTTCCTTTGTATAATTCTCCCGACTGATTGACAGACTCTGCCATCCACTCGGGATGCTCAATAATCTTACGGTAGTAATCTACTACATAAATGGCACCGTCGGGACCTGTATAAAGTTGTACAGGCCTGAACCATGCATCTGTGGAAGCGAGAAACTCCTGGTCTTCCCAAACTTTGGCAGCTTTGAAAGTACCTCCGTTCCGGTAGACACGATCAGCACGAATGAGATTATGTACAGGCTCCGCAGTCAAAATGATTTGATCATAATGCTGAGGAAAGGCCCCTCCCTTATACCAGTTGATACCACAGGCTGAAGTCATCGTACCTACATCTGTCAGCAATTGATGTTCGGGATTATGCGTAATGGGATATACTTCTACAGCTCTTCCGTAGTCAGGCATATACTGCATCGCATCTTCTATGAGCAAATCTGGATTCCGTTCCAGATAGGAGGCCCCTATCACTTCATGATACAGATGATTGGCATTTGAAGTTTGGAAGTAATGCCCCCATGGACTGAAAGTATGCCCATACTGAGTCTGACTGGATAGCATGTTAAGCTCTTTGGTATCCGGGCGGAAGCGCACGCTGCGGTCATTGGCATTAGCAGGAAGCACGGGTTCATCTGCCAATCCAGTAAAATGAATCTCTTCCCCCTTATCACCTAATAAGTCTTCATATTCCCGGGTTGTGATATAGTATTCATTGGCTAAATAAATCCCATTATCAAGGCCATAGACAGGTGAATTGACATTGTGTTGCGGATTAGACAGGGCAAATCCCGACAGGATTATTTCACGTTTATCCGCGATGAGATCTCCATCAGTATCTTCAAGGTACCACACGTCCGGAGCATCCGTTACGATTACACCTTTTTTCCATCTCATAATACCAGTAGGGAGAGTGAGTCCATCGGCAAAAATCGTACTCTTATCTGGAAGTCCATCTCCATCTGTATCTTGCAACACTTTTACTACACCGGAACCACTAAGATCCAGGGGATAGCCATGCATTTCCACAACATAGAGCTGTCCATTTTCATCGATTTCCATGGCCACAGGGTCCCCAATTAGCGGCTCAGCCGCTATCAGTTCAATATTGAATGAATCCGCGAACTTAAAAGTGGGTATCAATTCTGAGGATTTTACCTCAAGTTGCCCGGGAGTCAGATCCTGATCAAGGACAGCTTTTTGGCATCCATAGCCTAGGTATGTTACTACTAGTAGTAAGGCAATGTGAGATTTCAAGATTTCCTTATTTCCCAAAAAATAAGAAATATTCCCAAGATTTTACAGTTTTCTCCCGTTTTAATGCTCTAATTTTCACCTGAGGTAATATCACAAACTTGTAGCTATGAATTGCGTATCAAGCAATAAAAGATATTCGTTTTAAAAAAAGCAGTTAGTATTTGTTTTTGGGGGCCAAAATATCTTTAACTTTTTGTGATCTGCCTTGTCTCAAAAATGTATCCCTTTAGCCATTTATCATAAAATACCCGTTCTAATTTTTAATAAATCCATCTATACTACATAACATTTATCCAGTTGTTACCTAAACATTTACACCACTAACCAGTCTTGGAGACTAGTATGAATAGTAGAAATATCAGGGCTATTGTTATTTATGTATGTTGCATGTTACCATGTTTCATCAAAGCGCAGTTGAGTAAAGTGTACAAAAATTCGCAATTATGTGTTCCAGGCGTAATGGGAATGGCACCAGGTAAGGGGCTGGAAATCTTTCATGAATATGTTCCTGGATATCGTCTTGCCTCACCAGAATCCTCCACGCTTTCTCAAACTGTGAGGGATCAGGTCGACAACAGTTCACTATGGGGTATCAAACTCAAAGCACCAATTGTGATCAGAGCCAAGACCAAGGTGCTTCTGGATGCTAAATACAGCCAACAACGGTTTCAGTTTGAAGATGGTCGACCCTTGTTGAATCCATTTCACGAAAATTTGGGTACCAAATCTTTACAATCTTTTCGTCTGGGAGCGATCATATCGAGGTCCGTAAATGAAACGCAATACTGGGCAGGTAGAATTGCTACTAGCTATAATGGCTCAGATTTCGATCAGATTTACCCGAGTATAGAATCTACTACTACCAGTGCCGTTTTTATGTATGGTTTTAAAAAATCACCTGTTAGAGAATGGGGTGTAGGAGTTGCTCAGACACTTCAGTTTGGACAATATAGAGTCTACCCTTTATTAATGTATAACCGTACATTTAGCGATTCATGGGGACTTGAGATCGTCCTACCTAAAGAAGTTTACATGAGACATAACTTTTCAGATTTAATGATTGCAAGGGCAGGGATTTCACTAGATGGGAACAATTATAACCTGCTTTCAGGACAGGGCAGTGCACAGGAATGGGTCCAGTTAAGGCAAAATTTCTTAAGGTTGGAATTGGGACTGGAAAGAAAGCTTACCCCTATGTTGTGGATGTCATTTCAGACCGGTTATTTACAACCTGTCACATGGGAATATGCTGCTTTTGATGGAGATGCCCCTTTAAGAGGAACCATGGACAGAAGCTTTTATACGAGATTTTCGATTTCTATCCGTGCTCCCCGGTAATTTTTCCTTTTATTTGGAATATTTTAGGATCATCAGATGAAAACAGGCTGGTTTAAGCATTTAATGTTCCCCCATTTATTTTATTTCTTCTGCTTGATATTCCCGGTTAGTCTCATGACAGGATGTTATCAGGAACCAGATGATAGTCGCTATTACCGATCGATGGTCGTGTATCCAGCGTTGCCTACTGAAGATATCATTCCCAAATTATCACATACTGTGAAAGAGACTTCGGGGCTGATCTATATAAATGGACAATTGTGGACCCTAAACGACAGTGGTAATCAGGCTCAGCTCTATCAGATTGATCGTACTAGCGGGGATATACAACGAATTGTATCACTTACCAATGCGATTAACCATGACTGGGAATCCCTCAACTTTGATGATCATTACGTGTACATTGGAAATACCGGGAACAACAAAGGAGTCAGGAAAAACCTTTCCGTATACAGGATTGACAAGAGAATATTGACAGATTATTCTGTTCAAAAGGTTGAAGCAGAACAGATTTCATATCGCTATGAAGATCAGAAATTCTTTCCCGAGGCTTTGAGACATGACTTTGATTGTGAAGCTTTAATTCCATCCAGAGATAGCATCTATCTCATCACCAAAAACCGGTCTAATTATATGACCCATATCTATGTCATTCCCAATAAAACTGGTGATTGGGTGGCCAGGAGCGTGGGCATCTGGAATAGTAATGGCCAAATCACTGAAGCCGCACAGGATGAGAGATTGGGTCGAATCGTATTATTGGGATATGTTTATTATCCTCAAATGAAGAAAAACAATAGTTTTATCTGGATTATTGATACAAAAGATTATCCTCGTTTCTGGAAAGAAGCAGGAAAACGCTGGAATCTTGATCTTAACCGTCAGGCCGAAGCTGTTACTTTTGTTGATTCTAGCACTTTGTGGATATCTGCTGAAAAATCCAATTTTAAAGCTGCCAGTGTATTTCAGGCAGGATTGCCTGCTAACTGACTTTCCACACGTTCCTTGAGTGCTTCATTCATAGCCTCAAAGCCTTGCAATATTTTAGTTTCGATAGACTTCAAAACCATACTGACCAGGATTCCCGAAAATTTTTCTCCATGTTTCAGTCTGACCTTACTGCCAGACAATTCTACCAAATGGAAATAGTGTTCGCCATCAAACAGTGCCTTGATGAGAAAACTCCCCAACCAAACCAATTTTTTCTCAGGTATCAGCTTCTTAATCTTGGGTCTGAAAGCTTGAGGTCTTCAGTCTTGTAAATGAATCAACACGAATATCCTGCACTCCTTTGAGAGTTTCCCTTCAATCGGATAGATAAATGGATTCCATTCCTCGTGTTCCTGAAAATTTAAGAGAATTTTCCAGACTTCACTTCTGAGAGCATCTATCTCAATTTCAGATCTCAGTTCCTTTTTCATCATTGATAAGCCATCATGATTCCTCCCGCCCGTTGGTTGCAGGTTGTACATTTTCACCATCTGGCACATTTTCCGATTTAGAAATATCTCTTACCAAGTACTCAGGTAGCTCCATTCCTGCCATATTCATCAGCTCTTTGAGAGGAGGTACGGCCTGGTAGAGACCTGAAACAAAGCGCGAAGTAGAACTTCCCTCACCATGCTGAGAACCACCATCCCATACGGTAATCTTATCAAATTTGATATTTTTAATGGCATCAACCTGCGTTTTTACCAGTTCAGGTAATTTTTCGGCAATGAGCAGCAGTACAGCTTCACGAGTATCGCCATTAGCTGCTTTGACCATTTGTTCAAAACCCTGAGCTTGCTTGTTGAGTATTTCCAACAGACCTTCTGCTTCGGCACGGCGCTTTGCCAGAATGGCATCTGCCTCACCCTGCGCAATCCTGCGCACCCGTTCTGCATCAGCTTCTGCTTGAATTACGGCTTGTTCTTTGTCAATCTGTGCTTTGACGATGATATCAGCTTCACGGCTAGCCTTTTCACGTTGAGCGCGTGCCTCTTCAGCTTCTTTCTCTGCGATATAGGATTCTTCCAATGCTTTTGCAGCCTGGATTTTTTCAGCTGCAATTGCCTGGCGGTTGGCCTGTGCCTCTTTCTCACGAAGTTCTGCATTGGACTTCGCAATGGTAATCTTTGAGAGGTTTTCACCTTCTGTAGACTGTGCATGTGCTTTGGCTTCTCCAACTTTTGCCTCCGCTTCAGATTCCGCTACCTTGATCCGCTGATCTCTCTGTGCCATAGCTTCACCGATGGCACCATCGCGATTTTTCTCGGCCACCAGCTTTTTGGCTTCATTGATAGCATGTGCTGCAGCTTCCTTACCCAGTGCTTCTATATAACCAGATTCATCGTGAATATCTGTTACATTCACATTGATCAGATTCAACCCGATCTTCTTGAGTTCTGATCCTACATTGTTATATACATTGTGAACAAACTTATCGCGGTCAGCATTAATTTCTTCAATATTCATCGTGGCAATGACCAGACGCATCTGACCAACAATGATGTCATGAGCCAAATCACGAATATTTTCCAGTTTCAATCCCAACAAACGATTAGCAGCGTTCTCCATAATTCCTGTGTCATTGGAAATACCTACCGTAAAGCGCGATGGTACATCCATACGGATGTTCTGCCTACTCAAAGCACCCGTAAGGTTGACCTCGATGGATATGGGCGTCAAATCCAGATACTCATAAGCCTGTATCACAGGCCAGATAAAAGCAGCTCCTCCGTGGATACATTTTGAAGCACCTTTTCCCGTTTTTCCATAAACTACCAGGATTTTATCAGATGGACAACGCTTGTAACGGGAGACTAAAAATATGATCAGCATGAGAAATACGAATATGCCGATTAAGATGGGAATAAAAAAAGTCATAATGGTCGTGTTTATGTTGTATGGAATGTAATACGTTCCTCGTAAGGCTCAACTAATAAAATCTTTCCATCCAATACTTCGACAACTTTCACTTTGGACCCGGTCGGGATAGCTTTTTCAGCAGTTGTCATAGCATCCAATTCCTGATAGAGATTACCAAATGTGATGTGTATTTTCCCCTTACCTTCCTTATTTGGAGGGATTTTGAGGTACACCTCTGCAATCTCATTTACTGCATTGTATAAATTGATCTTGTAGCCATCGTCCTGTAATTTTAGGAACTGTTTCAACAAGTAAGCCACTCCTACCAATGCAAGTATACCCGCTACGAGAGACCAGGCAAAAGCAGCTATTACATTTCCCCCACTACTCAGCACTACCACCCCTGTCCATCCAAATAACATAAGCCCGGCAAGTATCCCACGGAAAGAAAATAACTCTAATCCTCCCCCTGCTTCGAAATCAAATCCTCCGTCTACCTCTGTATCCAATTCTCCTACTCCTATGATACTTAGGATAAATTGTACAACAAATAATACGGTAGATACTGCAGCTATGGCCCAAAAAATCTGTGCTTCACCGGATAACTGGTTCCACCAAATATTAATTACAGACTGATCCATCATGTTGAAATCAATGTTACTTGAATGATTTTCTTTATCATACTACGAAAATCCTATTATAGTTACGCCATTCAATTGAATTACTTTCAAATTCTCCGCTTCAATTACCAATATGACCTGACCTCCGTTTCACTCATGATTAACCAGTCTGTACTTTTTATTTGTTCCCTTACTTCCTCAAAATGCAACTCAAATAGACGGATGAGTTGATGTTTGGTAATATTGCCTACATCCAAAAACAGAAGCTTTTCAGGAACACCCTTACGGAAATACAGGTCTATGAAATCGACGTCCTTGGAGATCATGATATAATGATATCTCTTCGCCCAGGTAGCGATGTGTTCATCACTTTGCCGATCCGAATCTGACAGATCATTGGCATGCATGGCATGCTGTCTCTGTTGCTCTAACCAGTAGGTAAGTAACAAGGGAAGTTGTTCATCTAGCAACCACCTGCTCATCAGCACCAATATTCAAGGAAAAATAAATATGGTAAGAAATGTGGAGCATATCGGAGTCGAACCGATGACCTCTACAATGCCATTGTAGCGCTCTAGCCAGCTGAGCTAATGCCCCATAAGACTATCATGCAAATATAGGAATTTACTTGTTAATGGTAAAATAAATCGTAGAGCTGACACATATATCGAGTCATCCCACGCAACGTCAGACTTGTCCCAGTCATACTTCAAAATGAGGTTTTGTTTGTACGGCTGTAAAATCGTACAGCATATTTATACACCTATTTCAAGAACGTAGCCTCATAAGACTTTCTCATGATTTATGATACATCTTTTCACCTGCAAGGATCTCCAATTGCAGAAAGTTTTCTGGTGGAGGAAGTGGACATACATATTCGATATTGTAGACGCAATAGGGATTATAAGCGGTATTAAAATCCACTACTAGTTCATCCTCGATTGGTATATCCATATACCTTCCACCGCCATAAGTAGAAACATTTGTGGTGAGATCCCTGAAGGGCACAAAGTAAGTGCGCTGTGATGGGTCCAGGTACTCGTAAGCAGTAAGATCCTGAACTACGCCTTGTAGCGTGAACTGCAATTTACCTGCGATCTCTACCTGCTGCATAGTACCATTAGTAGTCATCAATTTTAAGGTATCCCTTCGCTCTGCGGGGATCAGGATTGCATCACAGACATAAGATTCATCAATGGGAAAATAGGATAATCCTTTGAAGTTACTTCTTTCCTCATTAGGAATGGGAGAATCTGGACTATTTGAAAAAAACAGGTCTTTCATTTCCCGCCCCTGCTCCATTTGAAGGACATATCCAGAAGGGTTTTTCAGAGAATAGTACTGCCAAAGAATAATCAGGATAAAAAAGATCCCAATACCAATGACGATGTAAGTACTATTTTTTCTTGAATTCAGATCCATATTTGATGACACGCGCTCTATCTTGGAGAAATCTATTGAACCGTAAAAGCTCCTTGAACCGTAAAAGCTACTCCATCAGGGTATTGCTAGGAAGATAGCGTTTCATCCATGTATTTATTAGCGGCACTTCCCATTTGTCCAGGTCATCACTATGACCTAGTGAATGATCAAAAACTTTGGTCTGGGGACCTATATGACCCTGCTGAACTAATTTTTCCATTTCATTAAAATGGATTGAGTGTATGTTGCCATCCCCATCCTTATATGATACATAAGAAGCGTCTAGCCAATGAATTCCAAAGTCCTCCATGATTTTTCCCACTGTGTGTTTCAGACTATCAATCGAACAACCGGAAGGACGTTCTTCATTGGAATTGGCCTGTATGACGACAAAACGATTGTACGGAATCCAGATTCGTCCTACAACCGCATCACCATGAGATTGCCATTTATTTAAAAACGTGGCGAAGGATTTTTCAAGATTTTGGCGTTGAGACTTATCTACAACGTCTGCCAGCGTATATATCCATGTGTATTGTTGCATGATGAGTTTTTACAGTTGCAAAGATACAAAAGCATATTTATATAACGTCAGATTCTTCGTCGAGTTCTGGTAATGGTTCTTCGTCCTCGTCTTTTGTAATAACTTTATGCTTTTGCATAGATTTGAGTGCATTTTCTTGCAAAGAGATGTTGGTAGTTCGATTGCGATACACATCTATGGCCAGATAGAGTGACTGCCTGAGGCTTTCTGGATCAGCAATATTTTTCCCTGCAATATCGAAGGCTACACCATGGTCGGGGGATGTACGTATAAAGGAAATGCCTGCTGTGAAATTCACTCCAGAATAACCAGCCAGTAATTTAAAAGGTACCAAGCCTTGATCGTGATACATCGCGAGTACTCCGTCAAACTTCCGAAAGCTCATCGCACCAAAAAACCCATCTGCCGGATAGGGTCCCTGCACGAGAATACCCTTTTTCTGTAATTCATTGATCGCAGGGATAATGATCTCTGATTCTTCTCTGCCCAAAAGATCATGGTCTCCAGCATGTGGATTCAACCCCAGTACTGCAATTAGCGGACGCTGAATGTTGAAGTCCATCCGCAGGGACTCATGCATCAACTCAGCTTTGCGAATGATGCTATTGACAGATATGTTTAAGGCAACATTTTTAATTGCTACGTGATTGGTCACAAGTCCTATCCGCAGTTGTTCTGAGACCATCATCATCAGACTTTCGTCTGCACCAAATGATTGTGTCAACAATTCTGTGTGGCCGCGGAAAGTATTGTCTTGTTTCTGAAATGTAGATTTATCTACGGGCATGGTGACTATAGCATCCAGCTCTTTGTGAAGCGCATCTTCTACAGCCCGCTTTAAGGCAAGAAATGCTGCCTCTCCCCCAATATCCGAGGGTTGGCCGATTTCCACACGATCCACATCTGGAATACACTCCACAATGTTAAATTTTTTGTATTGGGCTGCAGAGGGTTTGGGCACCACACTATAATTGAACTTAGAAAGCTGCAGTATCTTCCGGTAAATATTGAGTACCTTGGATGAGCCATATAGCACTGGTATACAGAGGTCTTTGAGGCGATTGTCCTGAAAGGCTTTCAGTATCAATTCAGGACCAATCCCCCCTACATCTCCAATCGTTATTCCTACTTTTAATTTATATTCCTGGTCGTTCTTACTCATAATAGATAACCTTTTAGGTTTATGATCTCATAAGGGCGCAATCCAGGAGACAAGAATCCTATCTCCTGTTCAATGAATACCAATACCAGTATAGACTGACAAACTACAATTTATCAGATAAATTAAAAAAAACGCAGTCATTATCCCTTATGAAGGACTTAACTCCAAACTACCTCTCTATGCCAAAAGATATATGCGATCAGAATGGCGCGTCTAAATCAGTCTGAGCGGTAGAGCTGGTTCCAGCGGAATCGCCCGTTGAAAGGTCGTTATTCATTTTCGATTCACGCGTTACTTTTTTAAGACCTTGTTGATTATATTCCTTGTAAACGTTTTCGATATCTGTATTTTCACTGTAGTTCCAGTCCCCAAATTTACCGTATTGTCCGACAAACTGCAGTTTTACGGTACCAGTAGGGCCATTTCTCTGCTTGGCGATAATCAACTCTGCAAGTCCCAGTGTAGAGTTTCCTTCATCATCTGTTTCAAAGCCATAATATTCAGGACGATAAAGAAACATAACCATATCTGCATCCTGTTCGATAGATCCACTCTCCCGGAGGTCGCTCAGTACGGGTCTGCGATCTCCCCCTCTACTTTCCACAGCACGACTCAGCTGCGATAATGCAATAACGCATACGTCTAGTTCTTTGGCAAGTTCTTTCAGGGCACGGGATATCGCAGCAATTTCCTGTTCGCGATTTCCGTTTTTGGAAGAATTGCCAGACATAAGCTGCAGGTAGTCGACAATCACCATGCCTATGTTTTTCTCGGCTTTCAATCTCCGGCATTTTGCTCTCAGGTCAAATACTGAGAGGGCTGGTGTATCATCAATAAAAATTGAAGCTTTGTTGAGATTCCCAATCCGGTGAAGCAGTTGCTTCCATTCGTACTCCTCAAGTCGCCCTGTTCTGACTTTTTGCGCATCCAGCTCTGCTTCAGAGCAGATCATGCGTTGAGTGAGCTGTACAGCTGCCATCTCCAGAGAGAAGAATGCTACAGGCTCACTAAACCGCATGGCAGCATGCCGGGCTAGGGTAAGTGTAAGTGCTGTTTTACCCATCGCTGGACGGGCAGCGATAATCACCAAATCTGTTTTTTGCCAACCTGCAGTCATTTTATCCAGTTCCATAAAACCCGAAGGAATTCCTGTTACACTACTGTCCTTACCTCTCATCTCTTCAAGTCTTTCCAGGGTTTTGAGGACCAGCTCGGGCATGGAGGCATAGTTCCGCCGGAGATTGGTCTCAGATATCTCAAACAATTTCTGTTCAGTATTGTCTAGAAGGTCAAATACATCTGTGGTTTCATCATATGCCGATTGTATAACCTGATCGGAAATCGTAATCAACTGCCTGAGGATAAACTTCTCAGCGACGACACGAGCGTGATATTCGATATTCGCTGCGGAGGCTACCCTAGAGGTCAGTTCAGTAAGATAAAATGCCCCCCCCGTCTTTTTGAGCAGATCATTTTTCCTGAGAGAATTTTTGACCGTAAGGATATCAATAGGCTCTGAATTCTGAAATAGCTCTATAATGATCTCATAGATAAATTTATTGGCGTCTTTGTAAAACATGTGAGGTTTCAGGATATCGATAACCCTGTGAAGTGCGTCTTTTTCTAGCAATAAAGCTCCGAGGACAGCCTCTTCCATGTCCAGAGCCTGGGGAGGCAACTTACCCGTACCGCTCTGCGGCGGGTTGAAGGCTCTTACATTCTCAAATTCCGCAGAATAGCTTTGCTGGCTTTTCCTAGGTGTGTTGCTTGAATCACTGATCATGAGTTCTCTTGATATTTCACTTACATTTCAAACTGCGTAAATATACTATTACTACATGAGAGATGTACTGCTGCAAATATCTTGATCACATTGATAATTCTCACTGATCTTCAGAAACTTATCTCAAAATTTAACGCTTTAGTAAGAGTTTTCCACAAAAGCTGTTTCTGGTAAGTCCCAAAAGGAACCTGTATTTAAGGGCTACTCCTAACTTATAAACAACCTTGTGGATAAAAAGAAGGCAAAAGTGAATAAATCACATAAAATACTAGCAAGACAACTATTTATACTGCTTCATTATTTTGCAGTTGCTGTTTCCGGGATCTTAACTGAGACGGAGTAGGTATTTTCAATGACCTGAACAGTCTGCCTCCAATAATCTTCGGGTAAGTAAAAATATAATAGTGAAAAAATACAGCTAATGCACTGGAGAACGCCAGAAAAAAACGATCTAAAGGTTTCATCTTGCGGTATACACCGAAATCTTTATAAATGACGTAGAAGGTTTCGAGCGTGATACGGATAAAAGGAAAATAGGCCCAGATCTTGGGGAGTCCAAGGATTCTGACGATTCTGCCAAAGCCTGATCCACCTGAAACGCCTCCTTCGTAGTCTTTATTATATCCCACTACATCGAGGTTTTTGATTTTTCCTTTATAGGCATTTGCAGCAACAAAGTGCCAGTCTCCTGCGAGACTAGTTTTTACAGGTGTACGCCGTATACGTGAATTGCGGTGAAGGCCATACCAAAGTGCACCCTGAACGACCTTTGCATAATATTGAAATACTCTTTTGGAAGGATTGTAGTGTTCAAGTGTGAGACCTTCTTCACAGTATTCCAGCCTCCCATCTTTCCAGTAATTTATTTTCCCAATGACCGTAACATAGTCGGGATTTTGCTCCATAAAATCTACATAAGCATGTAGCACCTTGGGAACAAGCTCATCATCAGAAGCCACCCACATAAAATATTTACCCCGAGCAAGATCCCGACACGCTTCAAAGTTGGGATAGGGCCCCTGATTCTTTGCATGGCGGATATAATGAATTCTGGAATCTGCATTCATCATTTCCTGGCACAGCGACTCCGTATCATCAGAGGATGCATTATCAGAGATAATGATCTCCAAATTATCATAATTTTGGTTCAGAATAGATTTGACAGCCTTGCCCAAGGTGTGAGCCCGATTATAGGTGGGAATACCTACGGATACCAGCGGTTGTTTCGAATAACTCATAAATTACATATAGCCAGTAATAATAAATGATTATAAAATTATAAATCCTAATCTTAGAATATGAATTGATTCTAATGAATTGTTATTTAATTCACATGAATGGCAGTAAATTAAACAATGAATTATAGAAATTAAAAATTACAATTGCTTATAAATTAACATATTGAGGTATGATCCCTATTAGAATTGGCTTTGGATATGATACACACAGACTTGAAACAGGCAGGAAACTGATGCTTGGTGGTATTGAAATACCCCATGAAATGGGGCTGAAAGGACATTCAGATGCTGATGTCCTTCTGCATGCTATCTGTGATGCCATGCTAGGTGCATTGAATCTAAGGGATATCGGATATCATTTCCCCAATACAGATCCCCAGTATAAGGACGCAGATAGCCGGATATTTGTGACTGAAACCCTTAAAATCGTTAAGGAATATAATTTTGGGGTTGGAAATATTGACTGTACGATCGTTGCTGAAAGGCCCAAACTAAATCCGCATATCCCTCGGATGCAGGAAGAGATTGCCAGACTGCTCAGCGTAGAAAAAAATTATATTTCCATTAAAGCCACGACTAACGAAAAAATGGATGATGTAGGAGATCAACAAGGTATGATCGCATATGCAGTAATTACCTTATATGAGCAGTCATTTTACGACAAGTGGCTTTCCTGAAGCTGAAAAATTGATTATTGCGCTACTGTTCCTATTTTTGTGGAATAATTGTGTAGTTTAGAAATATGTTTATCAGAGAGTTCGAATGTCCTTCCTGTGGTGCACCAGTACCGAGAAATCATCCATCTACCAAAACCCTCTGCTGTACCCATTGTGGACAAACAAGCCACCTGATGGCTAAATCTCTAGAAGCCGTGGGAAATCAGCACTTGTTAATAGATTACGGTTCTATTATAAAAATAGGGCAACAGATCACCCTGGGATCTGAGAAACTATTGGTTCTAGGTAAGATCAGGCTCGAATACGAGGATGGATTCTGGGATGAGTGGTTTGCTCAGGAACTGGATCATGGTGAAGAGAGGTGGATACAGGAAGACGATGGTAGCTTTGTCCTGTTTATTCAAAAGAAAGAGTTTTCAACCCACATTCAATGGGATCATATAATTGTAGGAGAAGAAACTGATTTTCAGGGAGAATGGGAACCTGTGTTTGTCACATCAAAAAGCCATGCATCCGTAAAGGGAGGAGAAGGAGAACTACCCTTCAGAATCATCCCGGGTGAACCGGCCGATTTTATAGATGGTATCTGGCAGGGTAAACCTATCAGTCTGGAAATGTTGCCAGATGCAAAGCCTTTTTTCGTTGGGATTCCCCTCAATACTGAAACATTTATCGAAGTCATCAAAAAATCATGATGATCTGAACAAGGATTAACTTTGTATATCATAGTCATATTATATGGATTCATCCATTAGTACACAGACCTCATCCACTGCGCTCACACAATTTGATTGCCCTAATTGCGGCAATTCCCTATCCCTTCAACACCCCCGTGCCAGGGAGATCGCCTGTCAATACTGTGGTTCAGTACTGGATGCTACCTCTGAGGCGCATCAGATTCTTACAAAACTGGGTGAGCCACAACGCCACCCCCCCTTCTCTTTTATAAAGTTAGGACAAACTGGTAACCTGGGCAACCAGAGATACAAAGTCATTTCACGCACCCGCTGGCGAATGAACTATAAGGAGTACTGGCAGGAAGATGGGCAATCGGGATATTCTGATGAGATCTGGGTATATGATGAGTGGTTGTTGCTTTCTGAATACTACACATATTATTACCTGATTGAAGATCGAAGCGGATTCTGGATCTCAGCGGAAATTATCCCCGAGTTACCTATCCTGCACACCTCCAACCTTCGGATGCGTTTTTTTGAAGAACAACG
Organism: uncultured Bacteroidia bacterium; assembly: GCA_964468435.1. GTDB lineage: Bacteria > Bacteroidota > Bacteroidia > J057 > J057 > JBCCTX01. Next base: position 18,542 of record CAYXVE010000026.1, read on the forward strand.
CAACAGAAGGGTACAGGAATACGGAATGGCTGAAGCCATATTTTTTGAAGGCGAATCCAACTATCACATTGAGACCGGTGATCAGATCCAGTTTACCATGTTCAAGGACCGTGGGATCAGTTATTCTGCAGAATGGCGAATGGATAAGGATGGTCAGAACATCAAAGAAATAGAATTTTTTAAGGAGACTCCCATTTCGAAAAGAAGACTTGTTGAGGCTTTTGCAGGAAATGAAGCAATCGCAGAGATCAAAGAACGACAGACCTACTGGAAATCAGTTTTCAGAACGGCTCAACTCGCATTTATCGTAATGATTGCTTTGATGCTATATTCATTCCTGTACCAAGGAAACCCTATTTATCAGGAATCATTTGAACTTACGCTAACAGAAAACCAGTCTTTGACTTCAAGTCCAATAGAAGTACCGAATGGTGGATTGTATCGGATCAAGATGAATGCTTCAGGTTTGCCAACAAACTCTGAAATTTATTTTTTTGCCTATGTGCTCAATGAAGATTCTGCAGCCATCAACAAAATAGATGATGAGTTTTTTTACTATACCGGATATGACAGCGAAGGTAAATGGACTGAAAAATCCTCAAAAGGATCAAAGGTATTTCGCCTACAAGAAGGAGGCACCTACTTTCTCAGAATCTTTACCAAACAGCAATTTGCGAATATGGGAGATGTGACCGTATCACTCTATAGTGGGGTATGGATTAGCCGTTATTTTGTAATGGGTTGCATTTTATTGCTTTTTGTAGTGATATTCGCTTATGTCAAGACAACTACCTATTGATGACTATGCAATCATTTAGCAGGATATTAATGTTTTTATTGTTTGGTGGATTTTGTGTATCAATTTTGGCAGCTTCTGTAAATGGGTGGGGCATTCGAGGTCTGGATAGTAGGAAAACCAGAGCCGAAATTGAGCAAAACTGCCCCGGATACTATCAGAACCCTAGAGGTGAATGCCTGGGAAGGACTTTTAAAAGCTATTATCTCATAAGAGGAATACGTGGAGGAGGGTTTGGCGGCGGAAAATAATAGCTGTAGGAGTTTTGCAGAAAACCACTCAATTCGGACAACTAAGGCTCTTTAAACGACTATTCAAGGATTGTAATGGTAAAATATAAAATATTTACGTACTTTCAAAAAGTTGTTGATTGGTGTATAGGATACTATACTTAAGTTCGTATATTTTATGCTTAAGAGATTTGGCTCTAACGTATTTAGCAATAAATCAGAAGAATTTTCTAATTCCAATTCATCCATGGATCAATCAGGAGATCCCATACTCGAATCTTTGCAAAATGACATTTTTCAGGTTGGTGTAAGTCTGAAAGAAATAGCTCATAAAGTACTAGATGAAGGAATATCTGAATTTCCGATTTTCGTTGCTTCACAGGAAATGGTGGAATTGGGGAAACATATTTTTGACAGAGATTCCATCCAGCTCAACTGGTTTTACTATGCTTCATTCATCGAAGAATTTATTAAAAAACAATTGATCCTTCAGGAAAATCTGTCTCAGTTCAAACGCATCTACAATAATCCCCGAGAAATAGCCTGCATCTTTGTGATTTCCCATGAAGAGGATGCACGCTTTGTATTTGTTCCCTATGACATGAAGGAATGATCCAAAGACCTGGTTGATATTATTGCCTGGGATCCTCGATCTTTCCTATAAATAATATACTACCACGTTCATAGTCGTGTAAGACAACCACAAAAGGTCTGTTGAACTTCACTTCCAGTAACCTAGGTGGACTACTCGTAACTTCTACTCCCACAGAAGTGATTGCCGCCGCTTCTGCACCTGACTCATCAATTTTTATAAAAGTCTTGTGTTTTACTTCTGAAATAAACACTTGCGCATCTGTCATATCGCTAAAATCAGCTAATGAACGTAAAAATGCATGATCCATTCCCCTGTCTATTAACAGGTCATTTAGCTCTTTTTCATATTCTATCTCAAACTTAGGCAACCAAAGCAAAACTTCTTTAGAGGGTCGGGGACTATGAGAATCTCTATGAGCGTAAGCCAACTCATCGTTCCATTTCTGCCATTTATCTACAGTCATTTCTCTTACCAAACCATTTACTCCTACAGATTCACTGGGTAGAAAAAAACTCATCCCTAGCGTAGAATCCTTGAAAGGAATGGAAACGGCCAGAAAATCCTTTGCTTCGATGAAAGGGAAAGGCTCCATCTGGAACATAAACTCCCGGTCTTCCACCTTTCCATCTGAAAAATAAAAAGGGCCTGCAGATGTTACTGTACTATCGAATTGCGTGAGCCATTGTCCCTTGAAATAGATCGCATTGATCAGAAACATCACTGCATCCCGATCAATCTGGTCAATGATCTCAGGAATCCGTCCCTGCGTCTTATCATTTACCCAGTCATTAATGCTGTCTTTGGCAGTAGGTAGATCAAAATCCAGCTCTCTTGCTGTAGCCTGATAAAAGGTCCGGTTGGTTTCCAGAAAAGTATCTTTAAATGGGAAATTTTCCTTCATCCAGATAGAGTTTGCCAGATTTAATTCTACCTGATCCCGGCTGTTGTAATCATTGATCAATCCCAAAAAATGCGTATTGACCTGGCTACGGGTTAGGCGATCCTGTTCCAATGCTCCCATCATTCCTGCCAATGTCTCGCCTGTAGCACCATTGCTGGTCATACTCAACGCTAGCTCTATACTTATAGGCGAGATAATGACATTTTCAGCCGGTGATTCTTCTACTAAGCTATGAAAAGACTCCACTCCAAATTTCTGATTGATCTCATTCCAGTCCGGACTTCTCAGTCCTATCCCTTCGGGATTTTTGGAGATGATACCATTTTCATTGAGTTCTTCACAACTCATTACAGTCACTACCATGACAACCACATATACACTTATCAACTTTTTCATATAAAATATTTGCATGCTCTTTTGGGGTGTACGCAAGTGCCTATGTGAATGCTGCATGATATGACAATAATCATAGCTCTACCTATTCCATCAGAGCTTCTATATCCTCAATTTCTATAGGTATACCTGCCATGAGATCTACTGCTCCACTAGCTGTAACCAGGATATCGTTTTCAATTCTGATGCCAATGCCTTCATCTGGGATATATATTCCGGGTTCACAGGTGAATACCATACCTTCCTGTATCGGCGCATAACGGTTGCCGACATCGTGTGTATCCAGACCCAGAAAATGTGAAGTCCCATGCATGAAATATTTTCTGTAAGCAGGAATATCTTCCGGTTGTTCGTCGATATCCTTTTGAGTAAGCAGCCCTAGCTTGATAAGCTGTTCCTGCATCAACATACCCACTTCCTTGTGGTAATTATCCAGCATGGTTCCGGGTACCAACAGGGCCTTTGCCTGCTTCATGACACTGAGTACAGACAAATAGACTGCCTTTTGTCGTTCGTTGAAGCGTCCATTCACCGGAATGGTACGTGTCAGGTCTGCTGAGTAGTTGCCGTATTCTGCTCCAAAATCCATGAGGATGAGATCTCCGTCCTGACACTGCGCTTTATTCTCTGTATAGTGAAGTACACATGCATTTTTTCCGCTGGCAATAATGGGCTCATAGGCATGTCCGGTAGCGCGATTGCGAAGAAATTCGCATGTGATTTCGGCTTCAATTTCAAACTCGTATACTCCGGGCCTTACAAACCCCAACACCCTTCGGAAAGCTCCTTCTGTTATCTTGATGGCTTGCTTCATCTGTCTGATTTCATCATCTGCCTTTATGGCACGCAAAGCCTCAAGTATGGGCCTGGCACGATGTAGTTGATGAAGGGGAAATCTGTTGCGAAGCATCTCCGACAAACGGTGCCCGGCTGTATATGTTGGAAGCGCATTGCGTTCATGCTCGTTGATATCGAGATAAATACCTTCTGTGTGAGAAATAATTCGCAATAGCATATCTTCAAATTGTCTGTAAAAATATACTTGATTTACCCCTGATGCTTCACGGGCTTCTATTTTAGAATATTTCCAGCCTTCCCAAATCTGTATGTGTTCATTGGTTTCACGGATGAACAACATTTCCTGCCACTTTTCATTAGGCGCATCTGGAAACAGGACTAATATGATCTCTTCCTGATCCAGCCCTGATAGATAGTACATATTACTATCCTGTGTAAAGCGGTAGTGGCTATCTGCATTATCAGCGACCAGGTCGTTGGAATGAAAAATGGCCAGTGTATTGGGTTCCATCTGAGCAGCAAAACGCTTGCGATTGCGCTTGAAAAAGCCCGAGGGTAGAGGTTGATATTTCATAAGATATTAACTGTTAAAAAAGCTATTCTATGTGTTAGGAGTTCATTACACGGGTTAATATATAAAAATCATAGCTCTATAAGCTACCCGTAATTCCAGGGCTTATGGCTATGCAGGTCTTTTATAGTTGCTTTCAGGAACTTATGAAACGCATTTCCGACATATCTGTGAGGATAATTATGTATGGGAAACGGGTATCAATTCCATGAAATACAGCCCACTTAGCGTACCGATATATTTATGTGTAAAGAATATGTCGGAGTCTTGATTCCTTTCAGAAAATTTCAGTAAATTTGCACCTTCCTAAGGGGAATGTATAATATTGACCCGTAGTATAATGGTAGTACAGCGGATTTTGGTTCCGTTTGTGGGGGTTCGAATCCTCCCGGGTCAACAACTGATATGTCGCTACCGCAGGTTAAAATATTTTCGGGCACTAGCTCTGAGTACCTCGCGGAGAAAATAGCAGATTTTTTTGGTTCACCTTTGGGAGAAGTTGATAAATCTCTTTTTAGTGATGGTGAAATTCAAATACACTATAGAGAATCCATCCGGGGATGCGAGGTCTTTATTGTACAATCTACTTTTTCTCCTGCAGAGAATATCATGGAACTGCTTCTCATGATAGATGCAGCTAAACGTGCCTCTGCCAAACAGGTGATAGCCGTGATTCCGTATTATGGTTACGCTCGTCAGGATAGAAAGATCACCTCACGTGTATCTTTAGGTGCTAAGCTAATGGCCAATATGATCACTACTGCCGGGGCAGATCGAATCGTAACCATGGATCTTCACGCTGGACAGATTCAGGGATTCTTTGATATACCACTCGACCATTTGGATGCCTCAGCCATCTTTGTACCTTATCTGAAAGAACTGGCGCTTGAAAACTTATGTATAGCTTCTCCGGATATGGGAGGATCAAATAGAGCCAGAAATTATGCACAGCATCTAAAATCCAAACTGGCCGTGATAGATAAAGAAAGGATTAGACCCAATGAGGTAGAATCTATGAAGGTGATAGGAGAGGTGAGAGGCTGCAATGTAGTATTAGTTGATGATCTAGTGGATACAGCAGGAACGCTTTGTAAAGCAGCTGATACCCTGCTTGAACAGGGTGCAATCTCTGTAAGGGCAGTAGCTACACATCCTGTCTTTTCAGGAGCTGCTTATGAACGCATACAAGGTTCAAGCCTGGAAGAAGTAGTTGTAACTGACAGTCTGCCTATTAGAAGCAAATGTGGAAAAATTAAAGTGCTAAGTATAGCACCTATGTTTGCTAAGGCATTTAGGAAAATACATAATTTTGAATCGATAAGTACTTTATTTATCATCGATAACCTTGGTTAAATATATGATCTAACTCAGGTTGATTAATTTATACAAAGATGAAAAGAACGGAGCTGAAAGTATTAAAACGCGAAGAGCTGACTAGACAAAAAACCCAGCAGCTGAGAGCAGAAGGAAATATTCCTGGTGTATTGTACAGCAATGGAGAGACTATACATATCTATTCAGATTATAAACAAACCAAAAACATAGTCTTCACATCTGATACTTATATAATAAACTTACAGATGGAAGATGGAAGTAGTTCTGATGCCATCATACGCGATGTACAATATCATCCTGTAAAAGATACCATTGAACATATCGATTTTCTACAGGTAACCGATGACAAGGAAGTGGTACTGATGCTCCCGATCAAACTCAAGGGTACAACTGTAGGAGTCATCAAAGGGGGTAAACTCGTCACTAAATTGCGTAAACTCAAAGTAAAGGGAATTCCTTCTCAACTTCCGGATAACATCGAAGTAGACATTTCGAACCTGGATCTTGGATTTACCATTAAGGTAGGTGATACAAAAATCGAAGGGATGAAAGTCATAACACCTCCTTCAGCTGCTATTGCCAGTGTGGAAATTCCCAGAACGCTGCGTAGTAAGCAAGAAGCTGAGGCTAAAAAGTAGTTTTCGTAGAGAAAAAATAAACATTACAGAGGGAGTCACAATAAACGACTTCCTCTTTTTAATTTTAAATCGATTGTATTCGGGCTGGTCATGTAGAATGAAAGAAAAAAATTTTACGCTTTCTCATAAAATCCAGCTATCAACCACTATGGAGCTGTCTTTAAGGATTTCATTTCCTTACATGATAAGATTAATCAGAAGATTGCTCAATTCTGTCCTGGGCCATTCTGAAACAATAACAAAGTACAAGAAAACATCCATCAACACTTCCAAAAAAATAGATCTCATGAAATATCTGATTGTGGGGCTGGGAAATATAGGGGCAGAATATGAAGATACCAGACACAATATAGGATTTATGATTATCCAGCAGTTGCTGGAGAGATTTGAAGCCTCTACAGAAATGGACCGGCATGCTTATCTCGCAACAGTCAAACACAAAGGCCGGCAACTTCTGCTATTGATGCCTACTACCTACATGAACCTGAGCGGTAAAGCAGTGCGTTTTCACCTAGACAAACACAAAATACCCCATGAGAGGCTTCTGGTCATCACAGATGATATATCCCTGCCTTTTGGCAAACTCAGAATGAAAGGTAAAGGATCAGATGGTGGACATAATGGGCTTAAACACATACAACAAACCCTGGGAACTCAGCAGTATCCACGTCTGCGTTTTGGCATTGGTGATGATTACTCCAAGGGGAAACAGGTGGATTATGTACTCGGAAAATTTACGCTAGAAGAGCAAGAAGCTCTTCCAGCACTCATAGATAAATGTTGCGAGGGAATCTTATCCTTTGTATCTATTGGACTTGACCGTACCATGAATACCTTCAACAAGAAGTAGCTCTGATTTCAATCCAGAAATATTGATGAAGCAGTTCCGAGAGTCAATTACAACGTTATATCGTTGCAACGCCTTGGTATCTTCGGAATCAGGACAGATGTCATGTCTAACTCAAAAATATTGGAATGAGAAGTCGAAATCATAAAATATGAATGATAATCTTTCTCCTGATGTCCTGGTACAAACACCCATACCCTACCTCGACAGATACATGTTCCGTTCCTTGTAAGCTTTTACAAAGAAGGGATCTTTGAGATCTTTGATGAAAAATATGGCCTCACCAGTCGATTTCATCTCAGGACCAAGCTGTTTATCGACATCGGGAAATTTATTGAAAGAGAATACTGGAACTTTGATTGCATATCCTTTTAACATGGGCTTGAATGTAAAATCCTTAATCTTATGAGTTCCCAGGATCAATTTGGTAGCATAATTTACATAAGGTATCTGGTGAGCCTTGGCGATAAAAGGCACTGTACGCGAGGCTCTTGGATTAGCCTCGATCACGTAAACGGTATCATCTTTGATGGCAAACTGTATATTGATCAGACCTTTGATCTTCATGGACAAAGCCAGCTTACGGCTAATATCCAACATTTCGTTGATCAGCTTATCGCTCAGATCAAAGGGCGGTAATACTGCCATCGAATCTCCAGAATGGATTCCTGCAGGCTCTATATGTTCCATGGCTCCAAGGACATGGAAGTCTTCTCCATCACTTATACCATCCACCTCGGCTTCGATTCCTCCATCCAAAAAATGATCAATCAATACCTTGTTACCCGGAACCAGACTCATGATATTGATTACATGCCGGGTAAGTTCATCATCATTGATGACAATACGCATATCCTGCCCACCGAGTACATAAGATGGCCTGACCAATACGGGATAGCCTACTTCGTTGGCTATTTTAATAGCCTCTTCGGCGTTTTTTGCAACGCCAAATCGCGGATATGGGATCTCCAGTTCTCTGAGCAGTCCCGAAAATCGGCCTCTATCTTCTGCCATATCCATCATATCAAACGATGTACCCAATATGGGTATGTCGTAGCGGTTGAGCTTTTCAGCCAGTTTCAGAGCTGTCTGCCCTCCCAGTTGTACAATCACACCTTCAGGCTGTTCATGCTGAATGATATCATATATGTGCTCCCAGAATACAGGTTCGAAATACAACTTATCTGCAATATTGAAATCAGTTGATACCGTTTCTGGATTACAATTGATCATGATCGTTTCATAGCCTTCTTCTTTGGCAGATAAAACACCGTGTACACAACAGTAATCAAACTCAATTCCCTGTCCAATCCGGTTGGGACCTGACCCGAAGATGACTACTTTTTTCTTTTCACTCACCACAGAATCGTTTTCCTCACCTACGGTGCTGTAATAGTAAGGAGTTTGAGCTTCAAACTCTGCTGCGCAGGTATCTACCAGTCTGTATGAGCGGGTAACTTTAAGTTCATTTCTTTTCTTGTACACCTGGCTCTCAAGACAATTGAGCAGATGGGCTATCTGGCGATCAGCATACCCATTTTTCTTGGCTTCCAGCATCAATTCATGAGAGATTGTGTCAACATTGTAGCGGGATATTTCTTTTTCGAGGTGTACTAGATACTCGATCTGCCTCAAAAACCAAGGGTCGATACGTGTAGCATCATAGATAGCATTGAGGGGGACTCCCAGATGCATGGCATCTTTGACGTGAAAAATCCTATCGCTAGAGGGATGTTTAAGACTATACATGATCTGCTCCAGATTCTGTAGTTCCTTACCATCGGCCCCCATACCATTTCTATTGATTTCCAGGGACTGACAGGCCTTTTGCAAGGCCTCGTTGAATGAACGACCGATACCCATAACCTCTCCTACGGCTTTCATCTGTAAGCCCAGGTGGGGATCAGCTCCATGAAATTTCTTGAAGTTCCAACGAGGAATCTTGACGATCACGTAATCGAGCGTGGGTTCAAAAAATGCAGATGTATTTTGTGTGATCTGGTTGGGGAGTTCGTCGAGTCGATAGCCTACTGCCAGCTTGGCAGCGATACGTGCTATAGGATACCCAGTGGCCTTGGAAGCCAGCGCCGATGAGCGCGAGACACGCGGATTGATCTCGATAATGATGATACGCTCTGACTCAGGCTCTACTGCAAACTGCACATTACATCCACCAGCAAAGTCTCCCAGTTTATCCAATACATCAAATGAAACATCACGCATTTGCTGATAAACCGTATCAGACAAGGTGAGAGCTGGCGCTACCGTGATCGAATCTCCCGTGTGTACACCCATGGGGTCCACATTTTCAATCGTACAAATCACGATCTTATTGCCTGCCCGGTCGCGCATAACTTCCAGTTCAAATTCTTTCCACCCGAAAATACTTTCTTCTACCAATACCTCATGCACAGGACTTGCCTGTAAGCCACGCGTCAGCAATAAGTCAAATTGTTGTTCTTCATGTACGAAAGCTCCTCCGGTTCCTCCCAGCGTGTATGAAGGACGTATCACAAGGGGGAAGCCTATGCGCTGGGCTATTTCTTTACCCTTTAAAAATGAGTTGGCGAGTTCTGACTTAGGAACGGGAATCCCCATTTTATTCATCAAAATCCGGAATGCTTCCCGGTTTTCAGCCGTTTCAATAGCTTCGATATCCGAACCAACTATGCGCACATTATGCTGTGCCCATATGCCAGCTTTTTGACAATCGATACAAAGATTGAGTGCTGTCTGTCCACCCATCGTGGGAAGAACTACATCTACCTTCTCCTCGCTAAGGATTTGTTCTATAGATTGTGTTACAAGCGGCAGGAGATATACCTTATCTGCGGTTACGGGATCTGTCATGATCGTTGCTGGATTATCATTGACCAATACGACTCGTATCCCCTCCTCTTTCAAGGCCAGAGAGGCCTGAGAGCCGGAATAATCAAATTCGCAGGCTTGCCCGATGACAATGGGCCCGCTTCCAATAATCAATACAGTCTTAATCGAAGGATCTAATGGCATGAAGTCAAAATTTGTGTAAATGTAGTTTCAAAAGCAGACATCTAAAAATTTGATTTAAGATCTCCTCAAATGATCGACAAAAAAAGAGGAAGCCTGATGAATCGACTTCCTCTGAATACCTTTTGATGATTTTTAACAGTACTGCGCTCAATTTTAAAAATTTATAATCTTTAACCTTATTTTCAGTGATCATTAGGTTATTTCCAAAGATGCCCCGTAGGAATGGAATTCTAATATACTCTCCTATTCTATTTGTCTTCAGATTTTTATCATAGACTATACATCGTCAAAGTCTTTTACTTCGTCAATTTGAATACCTATTTCATCTATTTGCTCATCATACGGCTCAGATCTGTCAACAATGTCCTCATAGGCAGCATAATATATACACACGATGATAGGTATAGCCGCCAAAAGACCCACAACCAGGGCAATAACCCCCAGTAAAATAAAGCCAATTGCAACCAAAGCCATCAAAAGAAAGTTCCACCAATTTTGGGTAATAATTTTGCGTGAGGTTTCCATTGCATTCCAGAAACTCAAGCGACCAAAAATAATGAGGGGTATCCATAATCCATATGCTACGGCCAGATATATACCTGGAACGGCCAGCAATATCAGGCCGATAACCACGAAAATACCTACCACGAAGTTACCTAGCAATAGCTGAACAAAGTCCTCGAAACCTTTGAAAAAGTCTGAAAATTCTGTTCGTTCATTACGTGCCACTTTCCTCGCAACGATAAAATATCCTGCCATTAAAGGTCCGCCAACCACCAATTGAATAATGGCTCGTAAATTATCGTTGATTAAATTGGGAATTGCATTGATCAAGATGATAATCATGGTAAATACCACAAAATTTACCCAGTTGGCCTTGAAAATTTCAATCCCTCTGTTGATATATTGACCTAATTTGAATTCGTATCCCTTTTCCCATAAGTCCTTAAAAGAATCGGGATCACCGTTATAAGATGCGTCAGTTGCACTCATGATTAGTAGTATTAGGGGTTAAAATAATTTGATATGTCTATATGCAATAACTGAAAGCGTTTTGGGACTCATGCTGCTTGATTGTGTTGTATTGGGCCCTTGATTCTCCATGATTGATATTTAGATAAATGATAATAATTTTGATTTCACTTAATTTATAAATTAATCCTAAAGATTCCAATCTTCACCGATAGACATCAGGATCAATTCTTTTCCAGCATCCTGAAAAGCCTTTTTGGCAGTATCGTGGTCAATGACAATATAGCTAAAGGTATCGTAATGCATCCCTATGATTTTGTCGCATTCGATAAAATCGGCAGCTCTTACACCATCATCAATGCCCATCGTGAAGTTATCCCCAATGCAAAGGAAAGCAAAATCCAGTTTGTAAAACGCTCCAATTAGTTTCATATCATATGCAAGTGCAGTATCCCCTGAATAGTAAAAGTTACCTTCAGCAGATTCAATGATAAATCCACCTGGATTTCCACCATAGGTCCCATCTGGAAGGACACTGGAATGCACTGCATTCACATATTTGACTGTACCGAAATCCATGCGTACAGTTCCTCCATGATTTACGGGATGGGCATTTTCGATACCCTTGCTTCCAAACCATGATACGATTTCATAGTTGGAAATAAGTTGAGCATTTGTGCGTTTGAGTATTGCTTCGGCATCCGCGACGTGGTCTTGATGTCCATGAGAAATTAATACATAGTCAGCAGGAATATCATGGATGTCGATATTACTTGCCTGTTCGTTGGGTGAAATGAAAGGATCAAACAAAATGTGTTGGTTACTCAGTTCTACTCCAAAGCAGGAATGTCCATAGTAGGTGATCTTCATCATATTAGCGTATTTGCGACCTAAGTTAAAGTTGTAATTTTATATACTTAAGTTGTAAAAAAAGAAGTAGAGATACGAGATATTTTATCAAGTTATTTATGTTAATATAACATACATTTCCAAAGATCCCGCCATCTTGAATTGTGATTGAAAAAGTCTACTTTTGTATAGCGCTGCGGTTGAAGATCATGAATATCATTTTTGATAATTAAGCGTATTTTCAGGACGGGTCGCAGAATAGTAACTGAATCTGCAAACACTGATTAACCCTCATTGACCAGTCGCCACCGTGGAATCATCCTGCGGAGAAAGTAACGGCATTAAGAACAAGGAATTATGGCAAAGAAGAAAAAGAATGTATCCAAAATTGTTCAACGCAAGAAACCTCGTCGAATATCAGATTCAAAAAATTCCCTTAAAGCAAGAGATAAGATATTTCAGAAAGAAATACTAGCCTTCATGAAGGCCAATAGGAATCAGACATTTACTTCCAAGCAGGTGGGAGCAGCTACAGGACTTTATTCAGAACTCAATGTCAACAAGGTACGTTCTCTGATGGACCATCTCACTGAGACAGGTAAACTCGAGTATCTGGATAAAGGAAAATACCGCTATTTAAGGCAGGAGCATTTAGTAGCGGGTAGACTTGAAGTTACGCGTAGTGGGGTAGGTTTTATCATCGTGGAAGAAGGAGAAGATATCTTTATATCCCCTCGCCATCTAGGAAAAGCACTTAATGGAGATATCGTTAAGGGGAAGTTGCTCAAAAAACGGAAAAACAACGGTAAACCTGAAGGGGAAATCGTTGAAGTGATTCAACGTAGCCGTATTGAATTTGTGGGAGTTATCGAAGAAGGAATGCCTGGGACATTTTTCTTTCGGCCAGACGATCCGCGCATTTCTGTAGACTTCTATATCCCTGAAAGTTTGCTCAAGGAAGCTAAAGACGGTCAGAAGGTTCTCATCAGAATGGTTAACTGGGAGCGAAGATCACCTGAGGGGGAAGTCCTTCAAATACTAGGAGAAGTAGGTGAGCATCATACTGAAATGCACGCCATCCTCCATCAATATGGGTTTAACCCGGCTTTGCCATCCGAAGTTGTAGCAGAAGCTGAAAAACTACCCGACGAAATCACAGCATCCGAAATCAACAAGCGAAGAGACATGCGTGAAGTTCTTACCTTCACTATAGATCCCGATGATGCTAAAGATTTTGATGATGCACTCTCTTTCCGCAAATTGAAAAATGGATTTTATGAGATCGGCGTACACATTGCGGATGTATCTCATTATGTAAAACCCGATACACTCATCGACAAAGAAGCTTTCCATCGCGCTACCTCCGTATATCTTGTCGACCGGACTGTACCTATGCTTCCAGAAAAACTGTCTAATGGAGTCTGTAGCCTTCGTCCTCAAGAAACCAAACTTACCTATTCTGTTGTTTTTGAAATGGATGATGAGGCTAGCATTCACGATCAGTGGATCGGGAAAACAGTCATTTATTCAGATCAGCGGTTTGCCTATGAAGAAGCCCAGGCTATCATTACCGGGGAAGTCCAGGATGAAACCTATGAAGAAGCCCTCACTACGCTGAATCATCTTGCACACAAGCTAAGAGAGAAGCGTATGAAAACGGGGAGCATTGAGTTTGAGACGGATGAGGTAAAATTTGTTCTGGATGATCACGATCGTCCCATTGCTGTGAAACGCAAGGAGCGCTTCGATGCACATAAGCTCATAGAGGATTTTATGCTGCTGGCCAATAGAAAGATAGCTCACTATGTTCACAGCCTGTTCAAAAATCCTCCTCTGCCTTCTATTTATCGTATTCACGATCGTCCCGATTTAGAAAAGCTTAATCATCTCGAAGAATTTATACGACATTTTGGCTATGATCTTAAACTCGCACATATACAAAATACATCAGGATCACTCAATAATCTACTGGGTAGCGTTCAGGGTAAACCTGAACAAAATGTAATTGAAAGCCTGGCGATCAGATCTATGGCTAAAGCTGTCTATTCCACCAAAAACATAGGGCATTTTGGATTGGGTTTTGAATTTTATACCCATTTCACCAGTCCTATCCGCCGCTATCCGGATTTGATGGTACATCGTATCCTCCATCGTTATCAAAATCAGCAGTACATGGAAAATCCAGTTGTACTTGAAGAACAGTGTAGACACTGCTCAGAACAGGAACGCAGTGCTACAGAAGCTGAACGCGCATCTATAAAGTACAAACAAGTGGAATTTTTGCAGGATAAAGTAGGAAAAAACTTTTCTGGTATTATTTCTGGTGTTATTGAAAGCGGAATTTTTATTGAGTTGGACGAGAATTTGTGTGAAGGTTTTATTCACATCCGTACCCTCGAAGATGATTATTATATGTACGAAGCGGATGATTATAGCCTGGTCGGGTACGAAACACACAGGGTATTGCGCCTGGGAGATAAAGTTGAGATAGAAATCTCAGGTACAGACCTGGTCAAGCGAACCATAGACATGATTCTGATTAGAAAACTTGAAGGTCCTGAAGCAAAGGATACGCTCACCGGATCGGCTGGAGATCAGAAATCCAAGCATTCACGTAGACCCAGTAAACGCAAACCTGATTCAGGACGTGGTAAACCCAGACCCAGGGGTGGAAGAAAGTAATCCAGATTACATTCAAAAGCCCAAAAAACGCTCATGCGATATCGAATTAAAAGAGGTAAACACAGTTTTATTAGGTTGCCGAGATTCTATCTGGGCAAACCAGACGCCCTAGAAGGTACATTCAAGTATGAACGAAACTGCTGGTATGCCCGTCCAGATGATCATATAGACTGGCTTGATATCAACAAACTCACAGGTATTTCATTGGGGCTTCACAAAAAAAATTCCCTGCGGATTGGCTGGCGTCCTTTGTTTGATCAAAAAGAACAAATCGAGATTTTTGCCTACTTTTACAATAACGGAAACAGATTTTTTCAATCTGTAGCGCAGATCCAAACTGATAAAACTTATCAATTTCAGCTGAGAATACGCCGTAGCGAGGCAAAAGCTGTACTGGAAATCGACGGGATCGGAGAAACGGCTCTGGATTTTGAATTTCCCTCCACCTGGTGGGGATACTACCTGTATCCCTATTTTGGAGGAAACCAAACGGCTCCCCAAGATATGATCATTCATCTGAGTATGAGATTGGGCCTTTAAATATTTGTTAATACTTTCCCAGTGCACTCCATTGATCCCCCATTTTCACACGGGCCATCAGATATGATCTAACCTTGATGGTGAAGGGTTGTTGGTACAATCTTGCTTCTGGAGCGACCTTGCCATCTGGAAGCCAGGGATCGCCTCCATCCACACGGAAATAGATTTCTCCTCCTTCATTGGGATTTTTCAACTCCAGTGCAATTCCTGAAGAGGATTCTATACTCAGCGCCTCTATCAAAGGTGGATTGACCCTGGGGTAATATTCTTCATGCCTCAAAAATGCCAAAAAGCGTTTTGTATTTCCCTGCATCATACTGTCAACCCTTGCAACTTCCCTTTTCCAATGTTCATCCCGCGTCCGAGTGATTCCATCCTCCAGTGCATCGCCCCATCTGGCGGATTCTGCCACAATGCCATCAGCGATAAATTCATTTATGTGCTTCCATCTATACCTTTGTGCCGAATCAGTAAGCGCACCACCTTCAAAACAATGCTGGTAAACCCTGTCAGCAAAATTCATCATAAAGCGTTTACTTTCTCTGGCAGCATGCCATATTTCGCTGATCTCAGATTCTGGCTCACCAAAGCGCCGGAATTCCCGATGTATCCACGCACCTGGGTTAGCTCCTCCCTGATCATCCCAGGATACCTCTGCATCCCAGCCAACAAACTTTAACGGTATGTTGTCTTCCTGATTATAGCCTCCGTAATAATTGTTCACAGGCCAGTCTTCCATCCCACATATCCAGGAAGCTAGAAGGTAGTCGATATAACTCTCAACATCGACAAGCTCTGTAAACTCGCTGTATACGCCTGGATCATTCAAGTCTTTGTGTATCAACGTATCCAAAAGATATTCCCATTTGTTATCATTACCTTCCAAAACACCGTTGTGATTAATCACAAACCACTCATCATCTTTCCCCTCAAAATAACTGGCAAAGAAGTTCTCATCGGGTCTTTCTGTTAAATTATATAACCCGATATATACCCCATTGACAAACACGTGCCCAAATGTCCCCCTTGCTCCATAGCCTGACATCTCAAGCTGAGTATCCCGATACCACTGATCACGGGTATATGCTGTCTGATCCGGATACCAATTTCTTGCCCAGCAACGTTGCGTACCTCCCCTGAGTACCAACTGATCCAGGTCATCTTCGGCAGTTTCTGCATGGAAAGGGGCAAAGTCCCTGAATAAATTGGTATGTAATTTTCCGTCTCCATACTTCTTTTTAAAGGAAAGCCGGTAAGATCGTTTGATGATTTTATGACTAATGCCTTCAATTCCAGCAAATGCTGCCTCGTTCTCATGTTCACCCTCTGGATAAAGAATTTCCAGAAAGGCAGGTAGTTCCTCATCACTGTAATACATCCCCCAAAATTCTTTCACTGGCATGCTAATCATGATCGAAGGTAGCTGCTGAAAACTATTTAAGATTGCCTTACGATACCTTGAGACACCTATGATCTCAGGATCCATCTCACTATCATACCTCACTGGTTTTCCCGTAAAATAGGTAAATAATTGATCATTAGGCCAGCCTGGTATGCTATCTGGCTGACTCAGTACTTCCTCCACAAATAAGTATGTGTGAGTATGCAGCGTCGAAGTTTCGCCCGTAGGCAGAAATACCAGGGCTCTGATCACAGTAGTCTGGTCTATGTTGATGGGTTTTAGATACTTTTGTGAGCTATCTGTCGGGATGGTACCATCCCGCGTGTAGCGGATTATGGCATCTTCAGAAGATGCCCTTAGCGACAATTGAAAGGGATCTTTACAGTATCCTCTTTCTACACTGAATAAAATCTCAGGTGTTTTCTGTGCATGGGATAAGGATTTTATCGCAAATACCCAAAGGATCAGCCATACAAAGTGCTTATAGTACATGATTTGCGCAAGATTGATGATGGTTTTTCTGTCACTATAACAATATCCAAATACTATTTGATATCAAAATAAAAAAATCCCCCTTTGGGGAAAGGGGGAAAAGGCATCAATATTAGGGGAAAGAAAAAGGTAAATTGTTAATTCACATTGATCATATTTCCTGATCCAGTAATTTGAGTACTGATAGTTTCCGGTGCACCACGGTATCTAATATCTCCAGATCCGGTAATTGTCGCATCCAAAGTTCCACCATCTACAAAGATCTCAGCTCCACCAGCGCCACTAATACGTATATCATAATCTCTGACTAGCAAATCGTAAGTATGTAGATCACCAGAACCAGTGATACTGACTTCATGCTTTGCAGCAGATCCGCGAAGTTTCATATCTCCAGAACCACTGATCCTGCTATCTATATCTATCGCATCAAGATTGGCACGAATAATACCTGAGCCTGAGATTTCCAGATTAAGCTGTTCGGCGGCAAATAATGCTCCTTCTCCCATGATATTTCCAGACCCCGAAATGATCAATTCAGTAATGAGCTCAGTAATAGTAATAAATACCTCTATATCGTGATCAAAAAAACAACGGTCAAGATCTATCAGTAGGATTCCGTTTCTCACATTCAGATCCAACTCTTCAAACACCGAGCGCTCGGCTTCAACGCTTACTCGCTGAATATCTCCCTGGGAGATATATACACGGGCATCCCTTTTGAGGTGAACCCCATCAAAGGTCTCCAGATTGAAATCTTCTATTTCAATAGGCCCTTTGCCATTGCGACAGAACTCTTCATCTTCACAACTCGTAAAGATCAGTACTGCCCAGAAACTAAATAACCACAAGTTCCAATACTTTTTGTAAAGTTTCATGACTATAAATATTTACATCACGAAGTCCTACTTCTATTTATTTAATATATTAAAGATATGCTGAGAATATCTCAGAATCCAAATGATAGGGTATCAACCCGTTCTTTTTGAGAGTGAAGGTGAAGACAGTTAGTGTATGGTGTCGTAGCATCCCACAGAGTACAATGCACTATACATATTGTTCTCAGCATCACTTTTTTTAGATATCTATTCTTTTATTTCTTGGATTTACGATTAATTATAGCGCTCTGATTTTAAGGATGGGTATTTTTTGAGCAATTTCTTGGGATCTCGCTGGAAGTCCGGCGTAATGATAATATTAACACTTATCTAAGAAACTAGTGAGTCTTATTTTAGTGAGTTCTCCAACTTTGATTTTTTCCATCTGCTCCAAGCCGGAACTACGTTTGTTCTTTAATGATTGAGATTGTCTCATCTCTTGAAGTTCATGAAGAATTTTATTCCTTTCCTAGATTGGAATTAGGACAGCATTCTTATTGCCTTCCTAGTCTGTCACGTACTGGATAGAAAGATTCTCACTCATAAATTGTTTTTAGCGTAATCATGCGAATTTTTGTCCATTTAGTGACATTATCTGTTGCTGAGAACGATGGATTACAGTACAGGTGTATAGCGGTGGGACTTACACAGCTCATTTGTAACAGAGGCCACAAGACTTTCTTAATGTGTCTGATATGAAGGACCATCCCGAACGTAGCAATCATGAACTGCTTGTCCTAATTATTCCAGTACTTCCGGGAAACGAAGATATGGATCCAGATTGACCTTGAAATCCGGAAGATAAGCGGAGTAAGGATCAGGAATAATGGAAGAAAAATGAGAAGTAGCTGAAAGATAGATAAATCATAAACCAGAAAACTTACAAGCATAATGCCTAACATGATAGCGACATTGATTGCATAGCTGATGTAGGCAGACCCAAAATAGAACCCTGGTTCTATGACAAAATCCTGTCCACAAACAGGACATTCTTTATACATCTGGCCTTTGGCAGATAAATTATACGGATTGGGAGATTTGAAAAGATTTCCTTGATGACAAGCTGGACATTTCAACCTAATAATCGCACCTAGTTTGGATCTCATCGCCATATACTAATTTAATTATTGCTGAAAGTTTTTATAAAATAGAATCACTGTTTAAGCTCAACTCAACATATTAACTATTCATAATCTGTTATGGTTAATGTCCATGCTGTATGCAATCGTAAAAATTTAAGCTCCAGACATCACCCAAGTTTGATTTAAGAAGCCAAATAAGCAAAAAGTTGATCATAATGATCGACTAATTTCGCCCAGTCGAATTTTTCTACCCACCTACGAGTGTCAATATTTCGGAGTTTCGCAGTATTTTCCAGTAAATTTGACAAGCTTTTCATTAAATCGCCAAAAGAATGATAAAAGAATTGTGGAACTTCGTTGCGGGGAAGATACTCTTCATATACTTTATTGGCAGGTAGTAATGGATATGTATTACAGTAAAGCGCTTCTACAACACTTATCCCAAAATAATCATGAACAGATGTTACGGGAAGCATA
The DNA here is from genome assembly GCA_964468435.1 of uncultured Bacteroidia bacterium. Classification (GTDB taxonomy): domain Bacteria; phylum Bacteroidota; class Bacteroidia; order J057; family J057; genus JBCCTX01. Next base: position 38,029 of record CAYXVE010000026.1, read on the forward strand.
TCAGCCTTGCATAACCAAGCTCTATATTCATCAACATGCTCTGCATATCCCCATTTGACAGTATGTTCCTTCAGTTTATTCCTGGCCACATCAAAAATTCCGGGATAGTTTGCAAATTGCTCCCCAAGAACAGCAAGCTGAAATACTGCCCCCTGTTCACTAAGCATAATCAATGCTCTAAAAAAATCATCTGGGCCTTTATCATATTCCCAGCGATGGTTCCAGAGGATCAGGGGAATTTTGTTTGATTTTTCGACATATGGATGTATATCCAAGTCAGCTAAATCTAACCCAATGGGTAATACCTGGCTTTTCGCTGCAATATGGTCGACCATAGACAATTCATGATGGTCTGGGAAGCGTCGCAAAAAATCTGGCAAAGCCCCGAGAAATCCATCCTGATGATACTGAGAGTTGAACAAAACCCTATCTGCTGATAGAGCACTGGCAACATTGATAAAGCTATAGTGCACATCTCGCTTGAGTAAGCGGTCCTGGTCCCGTTCAGAACGTGGATAGGTTAATTGATTTTCGTGAAAGTAAACAACCGTAGGGATATTGTAAGTAATCTTTCGGGTAAGTGACAGGAAAGTATTAAGGTCCAGCATACCTGTCGCAAGTATCAAATCCGGCTGTGAGACGTTTTCGAGAAACCTTCTTGCCAAGGTAATAGCACCACCATGCATACGCCATTTCCAATGATGACCACTAAGCGATAATATCTCTACCTCATGCTGGCTGAATCGCTGATATTCCAGAGCCCACTTCCGGTGAGACCCTGCAAAAAACGGATCTATGACCAGAATTTTCACTTGGGTGTAAATAGCAAGTTGATTTCTTCAATCTGGTCAAGCAAATCCTGAGTTCCCATACCTGTAACAGCAGAAGTTGCAATCATTGGAGGAAAAGAATCCCAGGTATGTAGCAGGGTCTGTTCAAAGGTAAAGATATTCTTTTCCAGTTTGGTAGAATTAAGCTTGTCTATTTTGGTAAAAACAATCGTAAAGGGTAACTCCTGAGTACCTAAAAACTCGAGAAATTCCAGGTCTATTGCCTGAGGTTTAATCCTGATATCAACCAGCACGTATGTATTCATCAGATTTTCACGCAAGGTAAGATAATCATAGATCATATCGCTGAATTGTTGCCTGAGGGTTTTGGATACCTTAGCGTAGCCATATCCAGGTAAATCGACCAAATACCAGTTTTCATTGATCAGAAAGTGATTAATCAACTGGGTTTTGCCAGGCGTACCACTAGTCTTTGCAAGATTTTTTCTATTACAAAGTCTGTTGATCAGAGAAGATTTCCCGACATTTGATCTACCTACAAATGCATATTCCGGGAGATCTGCAGGAAGGAGTTCTTCCATCTGGGTACTGCTTTTGATGAATTCCGCCTTCTTAATATCCATTTTTCATTATACTTATACCTGTTTGTTTCACGTTTATCCTTACGCTCTCTATGTAACTTACTCAATTCGGGATCCACCTATTGTAATCCAGAAACTCCCATATAAGTTAAACCATATTATAAACAATCGCGTTTTATAGCAAAATATATTACAATTTTGACAAAACCCGTTACTCCATATTCTGATGCTGCAGACTCCAAAAAGGAGCAGGTAACGCAAATGTTTGACAACATTGCGCCAAGCTATGATCTACTCAATCGAGCGCTCAGCCTCGGCATTGATGTGAGTTGGCGTCGTAAAGCTGTCAGCTTACTGAAGGATTATCAACCAGCGCGCATTCTGGATATTGCGACTGGAACCGCAGACTTTGCACTTGAAGCAGCCAAACTTCAACCACGTGAGATCATAGGAATCGATATTGCCCATCAAATGCTGGCTATTGGGAGAGAGAAAATACGCAAAGTCCAGCTTCACCCAATGATATCTCTCATTGGCGGAGATGCTGAAAATCTGGAGTTTCCCGGCGATTATTTTGATGCCATTACTATAGGTTTTGGAGTACGTAATTTTGAAAATTTGGAAAAAGGGCTTCAGGAGGTACACCGAGTGCTCAAACCCGGCAAGGCATGTGTAATACTGGAACCTTCATACCCCACACGTTTTCCACTAAAGCAATTGTTCGCCATTCATTTTCGTATAATCACTCCATTGATAGGCAAGATCATATCTGGTGATCATAGCGCCTATCAATATTTGCCAGAATCAGTAAAAGCCTTTCCCACTGGCAAGGAATTTGTTGATATTTGTCATCAAATAGGATTCAGTAAGGCAAAATATCTCCCTTTGACATTTGGAATATGTGCCTTATACTTGCTGGAGAAATAATTCATTACGTAGCGAATAAAATTTTACCCAGACCCAAAGTATTATCTAATGACTCTTGCGAAATATTTTTGGCATGAATGATCTAATTTTCCGGATTGAGGTATCTATTTTTGAACTCGTATGAAGCAAATATTGTATAATATCGTGTCTCTCAGGCTCTTCACGATGATCTTTCTGGTTTTGCTGCTAAGTCTGAAAAGTCATGCACAACGGTTTGGACAACACGAATTTGATTATAAGCGTTTCAACCTGGGATTTCAGATCGGCATCAATTACAGTACCTACGATCTTGAGGAAGATATACTGGTATCTTCGCCTGGTTATACTACGGTAGTAGAAAACATCGAGATGAATCCTCAGCCAGGCATAAGGTTATCAATCATTACCAATCTCAACCTCCACAATAATTTTTCTTTGCGGTTCATACCCGGCGTTTCATTGGAGCAACGCAATTTTAAATTTTATTTTGATAATGGCATGATAGAAGATCGTAAAGTAGAAGCTACTTATCTCTATCTCCCCCTGCTCCTGCAGTTCAAATCGGATTATTTTAATCGCACCCGGTTTTATGTAGTAGGGGGTGGTCAGATGGGTATCAACTTTGCCAGTAATAAACGCGTACGGGATGATCCCGCTCTGCTAAAAATCAACGAACAGGATTTCAGTATTGTAATTGGGTTAGGATTTAATCTTTACGGAGAAAAGATTAAATTATCTCCGGAAATCAACTATTCGATTGGATTGGGAAATATTTACGAGCCTAGATTTACCACACATGCTGAAGCCATACAGTCTTTGAGAAGTCAGGTACTCGCACTCATTATCAACTTTGAATAATATTCGGAGGAAGTCGACTTCCTCCGAATACTCTTTTATTGTTGTTAAAAACTAATAAGCCTCGCCCTTATTTTCAGCGATGGTTAGTCTATTCCTAACGATATCTCTAGCTATTTACTTTTGAGATAAGCGCCTGTTATTCCGTCACTCAGGTGTTATACACCCTAGTTCAGCGGTGGAATGCGAAGAACTTGTCCAGGATAGATCAGGTTCGGATCTTTCAACATGGGCTTGTTAGCTTCGAAGATCACATTGTATTTCATAGGATCTCCGTAGTATTCTTTTGAGATTTTTGATAGGCTATCGCCTCTCTGTACAGTATACATTTGTGCTTCCGGTTCGGGGGCTTCTACGGCCATGTGATCATCTACAGATCCGATACCATTGATATTTCCTACTGCCAGGATCAATTTTTCTTTTTCTGCCTGTGATGCAGCTTTACCTTTCAGAGTCGCTTTGTCTCCTTCAACGAAGACTTCCAGATCTTCGATCTGAAGATCGAATTTTGTTACAAATTCACGGATAAGTGCTTCTTTTTGTTGATTTGCTTCGGCAGAATTGGCTTCTGCTTCTTCTTCCTTTTTTCCAAAAAGCTTAGCACCTGCATTTTTAACAAAACTGAATAGTCCCATAGAAATACTTTTTAATTGTAGTTGATGATATGATGTAAATAAACAAATCTAACTTATAAGATGCAACAACCATTCACTCGATGTGAAGGTACACCTTTATCAAATCTATCAGATTTTATCTATTTAGAAGGAATCAAGACTCAAAAGTCACTTATCATGGGATCCATCGGTCTAGTTAATTAACTAACCTTCAAAGAAAAAAACCGTTATCCAGATTAAATTTCCAGACAGATGTTTTCAGGTTATCAGTCGAAATGTAAGAATCAGGTTTTTCTTTTTTTCTTTCTGGCAGCTGGAAAAAGGATATTGTTAAGAATTAGTCTATATCCGGGTGAATTGGGATGAAGTGTGAGATCTGTAGGCTCTTCTCCTACTAAATGACGGTAGTCTTCAGGATCATGCCCACCATAAAAGGTCCACATTCCTCTACCAAAGTTTCCATGTATATACCTGGCTTCATCATAGGCTTTTAGCTCTCCCATCACCAGGGCTTCTGGTTTGAGCAGATCTTTGTTAAAAGCTGTTGTCTGTCCCATGAACCCTTTGACTGTACGTGTGTGATTCTGGCACAACATGGTAGGAACGGGGTCCCATTTAGCGGAAAACTCAAACAGGGTAAAGTAATCCATATGCTGGGGTACACGGCGATAGGGTGTAGTATCGATATTGGTAAACTCATATTGCAGTGGATTCATCACGATGCTGAAATCCTGAAAGGCCAGGCTACGGCTATAGTCCAGCTTTTGCTGTGCTGCCTGATCCATAGGATCGCCGTCGTACATATATTCGCATATATCAACACCTTCGGCAGATAAAGCCAGATCGTATGTATCTGTCGCAGAACACATAGCAAAGAGGAAACCTCCATTACCCAGATATTGCTTGATCTCTTTGGATACGGCAAGCTTCATCTGACTTACCTTACTGTATCCATAAATCTTTGCCATGGATTCCTGTGATTTTACCTCATCGCGATACCACTGATGATTGTGAAAGCTGGCATAAAACTTTCCATACTGACCTGTGAAATCTTCATGGTGCAAATGTAGCCAGTCATATTCGCTCAGTTTTCCATCCATTACATCTGCGTCATACACCTTCTCATAGGGTATCTCCGCGTATGTAAGGGCAAGTGTTACGGCATCATCCCAGGGCTGTTTATTTTTGGGCGTATATACTGCTATTTTGGGAGCTTTCTCCAGTTTAACCGCATCCATGTTCACATCATCTGACGATACATATGCCAGAATCTCGGTTGCCTGCCCATCGGAGATCTTTTCATACTTGATCCCACGTATTTGAAGTTCCTGTTCGAAGGTAGGAGTATGTTGAAACATAAAGCTTCCGCCCCGGTAATTCAATAACCAATCTACATTGACTTGATAAGTGAGGACCCAATATGCTACTCCATAAGCTTTTAAATGATCCGACTGCGCATAATCCATGGGTATCAGGATAAAGTCCGCCCTACTCACCAACATGCATAGACTCATCAACACAGTCAATAATAATTTTCTCATAATCCCCTGTATTTTTTTATTTTTTTGGAAATGCTATCTATAAATGTAAGTAATTATTATATTTAACGGTAATGAAAATCATTCGTTTTGTATATGAAGGCGCACGAATGGCAGTAGGTGCCATCCTGTCAAATAAGACACGTTCTATTCTAACTATGATTGGGGTGGCTACGGGTATATTTGCCATTACCAGTATCCTGACCATGGTGAATTCCCTGGAAAACTTCATTTCTGACAATTTGTCAGAAATGGGAAACACCAATATTATGGTTTACAACTGGCCTTTTGTTGTCAAGGGAGACTGGCGCGACTATCTCAACCGCCCCAAGGTCAGCTATTACGAATATGAAAGATTGAAAGACAACCTAGATGAAGCCGTAGGAGTGAGTTTCAAAGTATCTTCAAGAGCATCAAGTGTCAGCGCTGATGGTCAAAGTATCAGAAATGTCCAGTTAAATGGTATTACACCAGACGAGGCGATTGTATTTAACTTTGATTTTGAGTCTGGCAGATACTTTACAGATACAGAATTCAGGTATGGATCCAGCGTATGTGTATTAGGCTACAATGTAGCGGAAAATCTCTTCCCCGACCGTTACGCTGAGGGAAAATATGTAAGGGTAGGTACCAAACAGCTCAAGGTCATAGGCGTACTGGAAAAATCAGGATCTGCATTCAGTGATGAAGATGATCAGATCTATGTCCCTTACAAAGTTGTAACGCGTATCATCAATGTACGGAAACGCTATGTCGATAAGCAGATTTGGATCAAAGCCAGTAGTCCCGAAACTATGGCATATGTAGAAAGCGAAACGATCGGCATAGTTAGGGCAGCTAGAGGTCTCAGACCTAGAGAAGACAACAACTTTTCTATCAATAAAGCCGAACAGATTATGAACGAAGTCAACAATATCCTGGGTTATCTTAGAACAGGTGGGTGGATCATCAGTATCTTTTCGATCCTGATAGGTGGCTTTAGTATAGGTATGATCATGTATATCTCTGTTCGTGAAAGAACGCGTGAGATTGGAATACAGAAAGCTTTAGGTTCGACCAGGGGTTTTATCCTGTATCAGTTTCTGATAGAATCGCTGATAATCTGTCTTATGGGAGGAATCATGGGTCTGATAGGCGTTTATGGAGCTGGTGGTATTGCAAATACCATTATCGCTCAATCTGATACCAACTTCTCCATTTCAGTTTCTCTTGGGAATATAGGTACTGCTATTGGTCTTTCTTCAATTATTGGCCTGTTATCCGGCTTTGTTCCTTCTTTGATAGCATCTACGCTTGACCCTGTAAAAGCTATCCGGCATACAGGTTGATATCACACATGAAGCCTACAAGATTTCTGATTATTCAGACAGCCTTCATCGGGGATGTAATCCTGGCAACCCCGGTAATTGAAAGCATTCATCAATGTTTGCCAGAGGTATCTATCGATTTCTTGCTCAGAAAAGGTAATGAGGGTTTGCTCCAAGCTCACCCATTCCTCAATAAGGTATGGGTATGGGAAAAACGAAAGCAAAAATACCAAAACCAAATCAACCTGCTACGCCAGTTGCGCCGAGAAAAATATGACTACGTGATAAACCTTCAACGCTTTTTTTCCACAGGAGTATTTACCGCTCTATCTGGTGCACAACATACTATTGGTTTTAATAAAAATCCCCTGTCAACTTTTTTCTCTCAATCTCATCCTCATAAACTTGAGCCATTCATTCATGAAGTAGACCGGAATCTATCATTGCTGAAAGAGATTACACCTCAAATTCACAGAAGACCCAAGTTATACCCTTCAGAAACAGACTATGAGGTGATAGCTTCCTATCTGTCAAACGACTACATTTGTATCGCTCCCACATCTGTATGGTTTACCAAACAGTTTCCATCTTCTCAATGGATCAAACTGATCCAGCGCATTCCTGACACCACAACCATCTATTTGCTTGGAGGTCCTGGCGACAGTGAAGCCTGCGAAGTAATCTCGCAGGCAGTCTCTCATCCATGTGTCCAAAACCTGGCCGGAAAGCTCTCTTTACTCCAATCTGCTGCTTTGATGCATCATTCCCGCATGAACTATGTGAATGACTCCGCCCCTATGCACATGTCCTCTGCGATGAATGCTCCTACCACTGCCATTTTCTGTTCCACCGTTCCCCGCTTTGGGTTCGGACCTTTGTCAGAACAAGCATATATTGTTGAAACACCATGGCAACTCGATTGTAGACCCTGTCATTTGCACGGACTCTCCAAATGTCCTCAAGAGCACTTTCGATGTGCATTCACGATCGATGTAGATCAGATACCCTTAGCAGATGATTAAGTTGTAAATTTTTTATTTTAACTTAGCCTAAAATAATACCCAATATGCATATTTATCCACGACTAACCCTATTGACGCTCTCCCTCATAGCCATCATGGCTTCCTGTAATCAACATGGGACCCAGAACCAGGAAGCAGTAACTAAAGTATCTGAGAAACCCAGTGTAGTTCAAACTCAGTTTACCCAATATTGCTCCGGGTGTCATGGTGTACAAATGCAGGCATTTGCAGACCGTAAGTGGAAACATGGAAAGACACGGGACTCTATCATCATGTCCATCAAATCAGGGTATGTTGATGCAGGTATGCCTTCATTTGACTCTGCTTTTACGGATGAAGAAATTGGTGCCTTGGCTGATTACATACTGGTAGGTATCGAAAATGTCGCTACCTACGATTTCCAGGAGGATAAGCCTACCAGCAATATATTCCCAACTGAAGCAGCTTTTTCTCTTGTGTTGGATACGATAGCCACCGGACTGGAAAGTCCATGGGGGATGGCATTTCTTCCTGACGGAGGTATGTTGATGAATGATAAAAACGGAAAAATGTACCGACTCAGTGCTGATCATCAACTACAAGAAATAAGCGGAGTTCCTGAAGTTCGCTATAAAGGCCAGGGAGGACTACTCGATGTGGAGATCCATCCTGACTTTGAAGAAAATAATCTGGTATACCTATCATATTCAAAACCCAAGGATGACACCCTAGGGACAACTGCTATCTTCCGAGCAAGACTAGCAGGAACTTCCCTGATCGATGGAGAGGATATTTTTATAGCATTACCCTACTCTACCAAATCTCATCACTATGGCTCCAGATTGGAATTTGACAGGGACGGATATCTGTTCTTCTCCGTAGGAGACCGTGGCTCAAGAGATGTCAATCCTCAAAATCTGGACAATCACTGCGGAAAAATTCACAGAATCAACGACGATGGATCTATTCCTGTAGATAATCCCTTTGCAGATGATCCAGAAGCTATGCATACCATCTGGTCTTTTGGACATAGAAATCCTCAAGGAGTAGCTATGCATCCTGTTACAGGAGAAATCTGGGAACATGAACATGGCCCTAGAGGAGGGGATGAGCTCAACCATGTTGAAAAAGGACTCAATTACGGTTGGCCTGTTATCTCCTACGGAATCAATTATGACGGTACAGCTTTTACACAACTCACAGAAAAGGAAGGCATGGAACAACCTGTTCATTACTGGGTTCCCTCCATTGCTGCATGTGGAATGACCTTTGTAAAAAGTAATAAATATCCTGGATGGGAGAACCAACTTCTGATCGGGTCACTTCGCTATAAATATTTGAATCTTTGCAAGATGGAGAATGGAAAAGTTGAGAAAGAAGAAATCCTGCTTAAAAATATCGGTCGTCTACGGTCCGTAGAAGTCGGCCCAGATGGATATATTTATGTGGGAGTAGAAAAACCAGGAAGTATATATAGATTAATTCCTGAAAGTAGCAAGGAGATTGCGAGTAGTAAATAGTAGTATGAATGTATAGTTGGTAGTTGAGAGATCGTAGCTCGTCTCATTTATAAAATATTTGTTATTTTTTCTTTTTACGAGCTACGATCTACCGGTAAATATCTGTACTATGACTGAACGCCATATATATCTGGATCATGCAGCATCAACACCGTTAGATCAAGACGTGATGGAGGCGATGCTACCCTTTATGTATGAACACACAGGGAATCCCTCCTCTACGCATCACCATGGTCGTTTATTGCGAACAGCCATAGAACAGTCCCGTCGTACAATCGCAGGACTATTGCATGCTCAACCTTCTGAGATCATCTTCACAGGAGGGGGTACAGAAGCCGATAACATCGCTTTGGTGGGAGCAGTGTTCACGTATGATCTCCAACATATCATCTCTACACAGACAGAACATCACGCTGTAACTCATACTTTGGAGTACCTGAAAACACAGCGGGAGTTGGAGGTACATTGGTTATCCGTAGATTCACAAGGACATATAGATCTTGAAGAACTACGCAGACTGCTTTCTTCCTATCCAGGCTCGCTCGTAAGCCTAATGCACGGAAACAATGAAATTGGGACCCTTCATAATATACGCGCTATATCTGAGTTGTGTACAGAATACCATGCTGTATTTCATTCCGATACAGTTCAGACCATGGGACACGTTGCCTACGACCTTTCAGAACTTAATGTAGACCTCATGGCTGCATCGGCCCATAAATTTTATGGGCCAAAAAGTACAGGCTTTTTATACATGAAAAAAGGCCATAAACTACCTTCTCTGATACATGGTGGGGGGCAGGAAAGAAATATTCGTCCGGGTACTGAAAATGTAGCTGGAATTGTGGGAATGGCAAAGGCGCTGGAAAAATGTTATGCTAACCTTGAAGAAAAGAACAGGCATCTGCGCAAGCTCAAGTATCATATGCATAAGCAGCTAAGGCATCACATTGATGGGATTGAATTCAATGGTGATCTCGAAGTTGAGCATTCACTACCTACGGTTCTCAATGTAGCTTTTCCGGGAGAAGAGCAATCCCTACTCACATTCCAACTGGATATCCAGGGTATTTCAGCTTCAGGAGGTTCTGCTTGCAGTTCAGGGGCTTCTACTGGATCACATGTATTGAAAGCCCTTGGGCATTCATCTGCCAGAATCGCTAACTCAGTGCGTTTTTCTTTCGGTATCGCCAATACCATGGAGGAAATAGATTATGCCATTGACAAAATCATAGAAATTGCTAAGGTACCAGTCTGATAGACATATTTTCAAAAGGACGTGGTGGCGGGAAACCTACCGTCAAAATTCTGGATGGATAGGCAGACACTTAGGCCTTTGTATTTGAAAACCTGGGGATTCCCTATCAAGAGCCTCCGGAAAAAACTGAGACTTTGCCCCACAAGTGTGAGTGATCACTAAATGGGAAGTTGTCTCAAAAGTTGATTGCAACAAAACTTTATTGACAAAAAGCTATTGATCGAATTGACTAAAAGCTATTAATCGATGAAAATCAGCATACAGTATATGAGTTACTGAGATTGTATGGAGCATGCTTAACACCCATCAAAAAGTATTCAGAGGAAGTCTTTCAAGTCGACTTCCTCTGTTTCTTTTCTCACCAACTATGCCTCAAACCGGCTTTTGAGCGTATCCAACTCTTGTTGCTGAGAATGGATGGTCTCATTTTGCTGAATGATATAAAGGGTAAGCTCTTCTACTTTTTTGAGAAGTTGCATTGAAAATGCATTGAGATTTAACCCGTTTTGTTTCATCTCTTTCCCAGAAGGTATGCCAGGAAGGTGCTTATTTTCCCTGATAAAAGCGCTAACTTCCTCGATGCGGGTCAATTGATAGTCATTTTCAAAGACGTAGTCAGCAGGCTGCAGAGCAGACCCATTTACTTTGATCTCACCTGTATTACCATCCATATCAATTGTGGTTTCGCCCTTGTTATTTTTGACAAAGATCTCTCCATCAGATGCTCCTCCACCAATCGTTACAGAACCCGTCTTGGCATTTACTTCAAATGTCACAGCTCCAGCAGCGTTACAGGCCCTGATCTGACCCTCATATCCTTCCAATTCAACAGATGTTTTATCCTGTGCATTTTTGATGATCAAGTCTCCGTCATGCCCATTGCCACCTATATGGATATTACCGTTTCCTCCATCCATATGCATGGTAAGATGCCCCTCTGCATTATTGAGTCTGATATCTGCATTATGTCCCTCTCCCCCCAAGGCGATATTTCCGTTTCCTCCATCTAGGTGAATACTTGTTTTACCTTCCTGATCTTTCAAGGCGATATCCCCTTGTGTTCCCTCACCGCCAGCATAGATATTACCAGTTGCTCCATCGATGTGAATAGTCATCTGATCAGTGTCATTCAGCAATCTGATATCGCCGTTGTGTCCTTCGCCACCAATAGCCAGATTGCCATTTGAGCCATCAAAATACAGGTTGGTTTTGCCCTGTGCATCCTTCAGGATCAGGTCAGCATTATGTCCTTCGCCACCAATTTGTATGTTGGCATCTCCGCCATCTAGATGGATGGTTGCTTTTCCGTTTTCATCTGACAAAGTTATGTCGCCCTGTGCACCTGCGCCACCTGCTGTCAGGTTAGCAGTACCACCATCCAGGTGAATAGTCATATTTCCATCTGCATTCATGAGACGGATATCACCATTGTGTCCCTCGCCCCCTGCATGAAAATTAGCATCTCCACCATCGATGTGAATCACAGATTTTCCACTTTCGTCTCTTAAAATAATATCCCCCTGTGCACCATCCCCCCCTGCAGCAAAATTGGCAGTATTACCATTAATCTGAACAGTTACTGCCTGATTTTCATTTTTTAACTCAATTTTCTCGAATTCAGTAGCCATAATTTTTTATTATTAGAAATTAAATTAGCCTATTAGCCGATAATTTATTACAAGTATTTTATATCAATTTGTAATACTTATGTTAATTTTATGTTACCTCACATTTAATAAATAAACTCATTGTGCGATATTTATTTTGTATAGAAAATTTTTGTAAGAAGGAGGTTATTTCATCAATAGTTACCTTCATGAATAAATAATTTGTAATCTTGTATATCAGAAAACATATCAAAGTTATTGTATAAAGATATAGGACAATATGAGCTTTTCCCACATTCCTACAGTAGATCTCAATCATTATATCAATGGAACCAAGGATCAAAGAATGGCTTTTGTCAAAGCCCTTGGGGACTCTTTTTCTACGATAGGTTTTGCCATCGTTAACAATCACGGGGTCCCAGACGATGTGATTAGTGGTGCTTATCTGGCATTTAAGAATTTTTTTGATCTACCTGATGAGGTGAAGTCTCAATATGAAGATCCGGCACTAGCTGGCCAGAGAGGATATACTTCCAGAGGAAAAGAACACGCCAAACATTCACATGTGGGGGATTTAAAAGAGTTTTTCCATATTGGTCAAATCGTGGAGGATGATGATCCTGTGAAGGAGCAGTATCCTGACAATATTTTTGTGGAGGAATTACCTGAAGTAGAGGAATATGGTGTGAAATTATTCCAGGCTCTTGAGCGTTCAGGAAAGCATTTACTACGCGCAGTTGCTCAATATTTGGATCTGGAGATACCTTACTTTGATGACAAGATCCATCATGGCAACAGTATACTTCGACCGATTCATTATTATGGAATTGAGGATCCTTACAATGTTCCGGAGGGAGCTGTAAGAGCTGCTGAACACGAAGACATAAATCTGATCACCTTGCTGATAGGCGCAAGTGCTGAAGGGTTACAGGTAAGAAACACAGCAGGATCATGGATTCCCGCAAATCCAGAACCTCATCAGATTGTAATCAATGTAGGAGATATGCTACAGCGACTTACAAATGACCGGTTAAAATCAACCACGCACAGGGTAGTAAATCCCCCTGTGGAGAAAATGCATGAACCTCGTTATTCAATGCCTTTTTTCCTTCACCCTAGGCCTAATATGGATTTGACTTGCTTTGAGAGTTGTATAGATGAGACACACCCTAAAAAATACACCGATATGACTGCAGGCGAGTATCTTAATCAGCGCCTGCGCGAAATTGGACTCAAGTCCTGAATTATCTTCTCAAGGCCTGCCATTCACGTACCAATTGCTTCTCTTGTTCATTCAGTCGCACAGGTAATTCTACCTGTATTATCAAAACCAGATCACCAAACTGTCCAGGCTGATTGAATACAGGCATACCCAACCCCTTTAATTTAATTGCTTTTCCTGGTTGGGTTCCTTCGGGAATGGTAACACTCATACGACCCTTGAGCGAATCGACCTCTGTCTTTCCTCCTAGCAATACCGTAAACAGATCTACTGTAACTTCGCCATAGAGATTGTTGCCTTCTCTCTTGAACCGGGAATGAGGTTTGATATGAATATGAATATAGAGGTCTCCATTTGGCCCTGCATTAGGGCTTGGGGCTCCCTGTCCTTTCAGTCTTATACGTTGCCCATCTCTTACACCAGCTTCAATGAGTACTCTGAGTTTTTTTCCCAATACGTTGAGGGAAGGCTTGATCCCTGTATAGGCATCCTCCAGTGTGAGATCAATAGAGGTCTCATAGTCTCGTCCTTTGACAGAAGTCCTTGATCCAAATCCTCTTTCAGTTCTTGTTCCAAAACCACCACCGAAGAAAGTTTGGAAAAATTCACTAAAAAAGCTTCCAGGATCGCCCTCAAACTCTACTCTTACATGGGGATCTCTTGCCCCTCCATATCCCCCAAAAGGATTCTGACCATTTGCTGCCATCCGCTCATACTGCTTCCAATTGGAACCGAGTTGGTCATACATTTTTCTCTTTTCCGGATCACTCAACACTTCATAAGCTTCTGAAATTTCCTTAAATTTTTCTTCGGCATTACTATCATCCGGGTTCTGATCAGGATGATACTTCATCGCCAGCTTTTTATAAGCTCTTTTGATATCGTCCTGAGAAGAAGATTTATTAATACCTAATATGCGATAGTAATCTTTGTATTCCATAACTAAACCTACAATTCAAAATATAAGCCAATTAAAAACCTCTGTAAATTTGTCTCAATTTCATGCCACAATGTCGCACAACATTAGTTTTAAACTGGAGTATGTATGATGTACCCTGCAACTGCATGAAAGAAAAAAGCATAAGATGACATTCATTTTTAAATTTATTAACTAATATTGCGGCGAAACACAGACAGATCTAATTGTAATTTTTACAAACAGGAATTTTTATTCTTTTACATGATGTAAATGTAATACGTGTTTTAATTACAGATAACCTTTTGTATTAACTATCAATTCATAATTGCAACCAGAGATAATTCCTGTTAAAATTGAACGAAAAATATTTTTTCAGGTTTACATACTCAGTGAAAGTAGGAATAAGGTATGCCAAAAAATCTTCTCATAGTAGAATCACCAGCCAAAGCAAAGACTATAGAAAAATACCTGGGAAAGGACTTTACAGTCAAAGCAAGTTACGGCCATGTAAGAGACCTTCCCAAGGGTGATGATGCTATAGATAAAAGCAATGGTTTTGCTCCGAAATATGAAATACTGCCTGATAAGAAGTCTGTTATCAAAGAGTTGAGGGATTTGATTAAAAAGTCAGATACGGTATGGCTTGCTACAGATGAAGATCGCGAAGGTGAGGCCATATCATGGCATCTGGCCAATGCATTGGGATTGGATCCTAATGACACCAAACGGATCGTTTTCAACGAAATCACTAAAAATGCAATCCTCAACTCCATCAATAACCCTCGTAAAATTGATCAGAATTTGGTCAATGCCCAGCAAGCCCGAAGGGTTTTGGATCGACTCGTGGGGTTTGAGCTTTCGCCGATTTTATGGAGAAAAGTCAAAGTGGGTCTATCAGCGGGACGGGTACAATCTGTAGCTGTAAGGCTTCTGGTTGAGCGAGAAAGGGAAATCATGCAATTTATTCCTGTTCCATTCATAAAGATCAGTGCCGAATTTCTTCCGGGCAAGGGTTCTAAGCTAAAGGCAGAATATCCCAAGAGATTAGATTCACTCGATGAAGCAGAGTCTTTTTTACAAGCCTGTATTGGAGCGGACTTTACCGTAGTTAATCTTCAAACCAAACCCGCTAAGAAATCCCCTGCACCTCCATTTACTACTTCGACACTCCAGCAAGAAGCCAGTAGGAAGCTTAGCTTTTCAGTGGCTCAAACCATGCGAGTAGCCCAGACGCTCTATGAAGAAGGTAAGATTACCTACATGCGTACCGACAGTGTAAATTTGTCCCAGGATGCCCGATCGCAGGCAGCCAAAGTGATCGGAGACATGTTTGGAAAAGAATATTCCAAGTCAAGAACATACAAGACTAAGAATTCCAGTGCACAAGAAGCACACGAAGCGATCAGACCCACCGACTTGTCTGCTCCCAAGATAGAAGGAGGGAGGAATGAACAACGTTTATATGATCTAATCTGGAAACGCACCATTGCTTCACAAATGGCAGATGCAGAACTGGAGCGCACAACCGTGGATATAGAGATCTCAACCAACCGAGAAATCCTAAAAGCCAAAGGAGAGGTCATTATTTTTGAAGGCTTTCTCAAAGTCTATCTGGAGTCTACAGACGACGACCAACAAGAGGAAGATCATAGCGATATGCTTCCTCCATTGGTTGTAGGACAACAGCTTGACCTAAGTGAGATGATTGCTCTCCAGCGCTTTACCCGCTCCCAGCCCCGCTACACGGAAGCCAGCCTGGTCAAAAAGCTGGAAGAATTGGGTATTGGTAGGCCTTCAACCTATGCTCCTACTATTTCGACCATTCAGAAAAGAAATTATGTTGTTAAGGAAAGTCGGGACGGAACACCACGTGATTATCTGAAATTGATACTCAAGGATCATGAACTAAGCAAAATTACTTTAACCGAGTATACAGGTGCTGAAAAAAATAAGTTGTTCCCCACAGACCTGGGGATGGTTGTAAATGATTTTCTCGTAAAATATTTCCCATCTATACTGGATTATTCCTTTACTGCCAAAGTGGAAGAAGAGTTTGATGAGATCGCAGAAGGTCAAAAAGAGTGGAATAAGATGATTGCGGGGTTCTACAACGATTTTGCTCCACATGTAAAAGAAATCAAAGAACATGCTGAGAGAGAATCTGGAGAAAGAGAACTAGGAATCGACCCCAAAACCGGGCGAAAAGTGATCGCAAGACTGGGAAGATATGGTCCTATGATACAGATTGGAAGCAGCGATGCAGAGGAGAAACCTAAATTTGCTAAACTGAGACCTAATCAAAGGCTGGAGACGATTACCTTTGAAGAGGCTATGGACTTGTTTAAGCTTCCACGTATGTTAGGTGAGTTTGAAGAACAGCCCGTAAAAGCTAACATTGGTCGCTATGGGCCTTATGTACAACTTAATGGACTATTTGCATCTCTGGAAGAAGAGGATGATCCCTACACCATTGGCCTGGAGCGTGCCATCGAGCTGATCAAGAAGAAACGTGAGGCTGAAGCAAATAAAATCATCAAAAAGTTTTCAGATGATGTACAAATCCTCAAAGGAAGATGGGGACCCTACCTGAAAATACATGGCAATAATGTACGGCTACCCAAAGATGTAGCACCTGAAAATCTAACCCTTGAAGATTGTGAGCAGCTACTCGAGCAACATAAAGCCAAACCTAAGAAAAAGAAGAAATCTACCCGAAAGAAGAAGTAATGCAAGTGATATTTACAGGCATCGAGGGAGTCTCAAAAGGTAATTATCGAGACCTGTTTAAAAGTATCCAGGATATCGTTATAGAATAGCTGAAAACTTATTTATTTAAAACTGGCAGATGATTTGTAATAATACATTAGAAAAAAAGGGGAAATTGAATTTTTCGATTTCCCCTTCTTGTAATGTATGCTAAGGAGGCCTCTAAACCTGGCTTTTGTAAGCTTCAATGGCTTCTTCTGTCGATGTATGTATCTGAAAAATTGTATTCAATTTAGTAATCAGTAACAGATTCTGAATGTACGCCGAAGGATTTGCGAGTACTACCTCTCCCCCCACTTTTCGCGCCTTTGTTAATAAGGTAATCAGGACACCCAGTCCACTGCTATTAATGTGTTGTAGATCACTGAGGTTTATGATGATCTGCTTAAATCCTTCTTCCAGTTTTTCATTGAGGGATTCTGTAATAGCAAGACCGTCAGTTTCTCCAATAAGATTACCGTCCAGATGATATATAACAATATGTTTATCTAATGTTGAAATAGTAAATTCCATGGGATTTGTATTAAAGATCGATACTAATTCGTTCGCTGGTCACATTTTTCATTGGTACATTTACCATAGATAGTCATGGCATGATGACTTATTTCAAACTGATAAATATTTCCAATAGTTTGCTCAATTTCACCCAGACGCGGATCACAAAATTCCATCACCTTACCACAATTTAAACAGATGAGATGATCGTGTTGTTTATATCCGTAAGATTTTTCGTATAAAGCCTGGTTTGAGCCGAACTGGTGGCGTTTGACCAATTCACACTCTACCAGAAGGTCAAGTGTATTATAAACAGTAGCCCTGCTCACTCTGTAATTTTTATTTTTCATCTGGATATAGAGTGATTCCACATCAAAGTGATCTGAGCGATTGTATATCTCTTCAAGAATCGCAAATCGTTCAGGTGTTTTGCGCTGTCCTTTAGTATCGAGATAGTTAGCAAAAATCGTTTTTACTTTTTCTACTCTTTCCTGCTGCTTGATTGGCGGTACTTCAGGCATAATGATAATTTAATTTATGAGATAAAGATACAAAAAAATCCAACCTGCTAATATTAGCTGGTGGACAAACCAAGGGGGGCAATGTAAGGGAGGATTTATCTTTTACGCCTGGCTCGACGACTTTTACCTGTATCTTCCTTCAGGGTTCTTTGTACACCCCAATACGCAAAATAACTTCCTCCACCAATGATGGCTATCAAAAACATTATCGTAATCCAGTCCATAATTTCAATATTAAAGAGCTGTTAATAAATAGTTACTTTTAATATAAAAAAATTATGTATGGGATTCAATTATAAAATGGCAAGAGGAGTAAAAATAAAAAGAGGAAGTCTCCAAGAGGACTTCCTCTCATTACTTATGACAGTATGCTGATTACATCATTCCACCCATTCCTCCTTGGTGATGTCCTCCAGCTGGAGCAGATTGCTCGGGCTCAGGCTCATCTGTGATCACACACTCTGTAGTGAGTAGCATTCCTGCTATAGAAGCAGCATTCTCCAGTGCAGAACGCGTTACCTTGGTAGGATCGATAATACCTGTTTCAAAGAAGTTTTCATAAACTTCATTACGGGCATTGTATCCATAGTCATGCTGATCGCTCGCCATTACCTGATTCAGGACCACCCCAGACTCCTTACCAGCATTCTCTACAATCAGGCGAAGAGGCTCCTCAAGGGCTCTGCGTACTATAGCTACACCAATACCGATATCTCCTTTGAGTAAATTGTCGTTGATACCGCCAGCGCCTTTTTCGATAGACTTGATCGCACGCACGAGGGCTACACCACCACCAGGGATGATACCTTCTTCAACAGCAGCTTTGGTAGCGTGAAGTGCATCATCCACACGATCTTTTTTCTCTTTCATCTCTACTTCAGTAGCAGCACCTACGTAGATGACGGCAACACCTCCTGACAGCTTAGCAAGACGCTCCTGGAGCTTCTCACGATCGTAATCAGAAGTTGTTGTTTCGACCTGAGATTTTATCTGGCCAATACGAGCCTTGATCATCTGATCCTCGCCACTACCATCAACGATTGTTGTGTTGTCCTTGTCGATAGTGATTTTGGAAGCAGACCCCAGCATATCAAGTGTAGTATTCTCAAGCTTGTATCCTCTTTCTTCGGAGATTACTGTACCACCAGTTAGGGTAGCGATATCTTCCAGCATAGCTTTTCTTCTGTCTCCAAATCCAGGAGCCTTCACTGCAGCTACTTTTAGTGAACCACGTATCTTGTTTACAACCAGTGTAGCAAGTGCCTCACCATCCACATCTTCAGCAACGATCAGCAGAGGACGGCCTGTCTGTACAGACTGCTCCAAAATGGGCAGTAGATCTTTCATTTGAGAGATCTTTTTATCAAAGAGCAGGATATATGGATTTTCCAACTCTACATCCATTTTATCGGGATCAGTGATGAAGTAGGGAGAGAGGTAACCTCTATCAAACTGCATACCTTCTACTACTTCGAGGTAAGTCTCAAGACCTTTCGCCTCTTCCACAGTGATGACTCCATCTTTGCCCACCTTCTCCATCGCATCAGCGATGAAAGAACCGACCTCTTCGTCGTTGTTAGAAGAAATGGTAGCAACCTGAGCAATTTCCTTTGAATCGCCGATAGACTTTGACATTCCTTTCAAAGATTCTACCACTATTTTGGTCGCTTGCTCAATCCCTTTCTTAAGTTCCATAGGGTTCGCACCCGCGGTAACGTTTTTGAGACCTTCACGGATCATAGCCTGAGCCAGCACAGTCGCAGTTGTAGTTCCATCACCTGCTATATCAGCCGTTTTGGATGCAACTTCTTTGACCATTTGTGCTCCCATGTTTTCAATGGGATCCTTCAGTTCAATCTCCTTAGCTACTGTTACACCGTCTTTGGTGATAGCGGGAGCACCAAACTTTTTGTCGAGGACTACATTACGACCTTTAGGTCCCAGTGTCACTTTTACTGCATCTGCCAGGGCATCTACGCCCCTTTTTAATTTATCTCTTGCATCGCCTCTAAACTCAATGTGTTTAGCCATTGCTTGTTAAATTTTTTTGTGTTGAAAAAATAGGTTGAAAAAAGTTCTTACCGAGTGTGGATTAGATAATAGCCAGTATGTCAGATTCTCTCATGATAAGATAATCTATCCCTTCGATGTTGATCTCTGTTCCAGAATATTTACCATAGAGTACCGTATCACCTACAGTTAAGGTAGTAGGTTCGTCCTTTTTACCTGGACCTACAGCCACGACTTTACCTTTCTGGGGCTTTTCTTTTGCGGTATCAGGTATGATAATCCCTGACTTGGTCTTATCTTCAGCAGGAGCTGGTTCTACCAGTATTCGATCTGCCAATGGTTTAATGTTTAATGCCATAACTCGTTGAGTATTACGTTTAAAGTTGTTTAGAAACTGAAATAATACTTAATTATTTTTCAAGTGATAGAGTCGAAAAATGTGCCAATCAGATTTTTCATGACAATTTTACCGAAATAGACTGACAATAAAATGAGTAAGAAGTATGATGAACCGAGGATACTGCCAAAATGACAAAATCAAGGCAGTGATTGATTCAGCCTTGATTTTATCGTCATAAGATGAAAGAACATCTGGTAAAAAAGAGCCCGGTAAAACTGTGCGTTTTAAAACTGTTTTTCCCTATGGATTACATAGGCCAAATGATGATGTCCTGCTGCATGTTGTACTGTAAATAACCTTTGATTGAATGATTGATAAATGTGATTGTCATAATAAATGAGATTTTTGTTTTTTATTCAGAATTATTCACAGCGCCGCTTGTATATAAGTCAAATATAAAAATTATTAATTTTTTTAAAATTAGTAATTTGCATTATACATTAATAATCACAGATAAAATAATATATTGAAATGCAAAAAACGACGTGCAATTGGTTTAAAATATGGGGTAGAATACAACTGTAAGGGTAAATTAGAGCAACTTACCGGGTGTGTAGGATCAGAAACAGGTAGGGATGGGCTAAATAAACAAAGAGGAAGTCCCCAAAGTCGACTTCCTCAAGTATCTTTTTTGTGATTTTTAAAAAAACTTCCCTGGTCTTTACATACTCATAAATTTTCCCCTGATTTCCAGATATCATGAGCTTATTTTCGACTGCATTTCTCTGCAATTGCCTTTTGAGATGCCCCTTTTGCTTTTAGTTATCGATATTTGAGTAATTGGGTTGACTGATCATGGTATCATCTTCAGGGTATACAATTGTCGATCAGGGACATCTTACGAAATCAAGGATATAACTTATCGTGATGTTGGTAAAAAAGTAACCGTCATCCGTACTGCTATTAGCGCGTATCACGTTGGGACGTGATGAAATACCGTCCGGAAATACTGTGCGGTCTGATCTGTCAGATAGGAGAAAGGCCGTAGGATTTTGAGCGCGTAGTTCTTCCATATTGGGATAAAATGTACTGGCATCATCCAGATAATCGGTGTAAGTCTTTCTGAAGCCTGATTCAATGGAAATATCCCAGTTTTGCCCCAGAGTGTAACGAAAACCTATACCCAGTGGAATAGCAATTTGCACCAAATTATATGGTTCTGGATAGCGATCATCAGGATCTGTGAGGAACTGCCCTTCTGTTCCAAGGGGTTTGAGTTCTATATATTCTCCATTCAATTGTGCCTTGGGATTGAAGGTAAACAAAGCGACCCCTCCAAATACATACGGTGTCCATTTAGGTCTACGGTAGTAATAACTTTCTGTAGGAATAAAATCAAACACGAAAGTAGCACTCAGTTCGGTAATACTAGATCTGAAACTCAGATTGCGTTGGCGAAGTCCTTCCTCGCTACTCTTGGCATCGTCAGCCTCTATAGATCCATGCATAATCCCCAAACGTGCAGACAAAAAGGGATCAAAGCGGTAAGAACCACTAATCCCCACCCCAGGACGTAAAAACTTGATCATATCCTGGTACTTTAGGAGGTCACCTGTATAATTTAGCACTCCTCCTGAAATCCCGACGCTAAAATACCCTCGGTCGGGCTGAGCGTAGGTAGTCAAAGAAATACTACACATCACTACGATCATTATTGGAATCAAATACTTCATGGACGATGTTGATTAATTACTTTTAAAACCACTTATACAAATTTAATGCAAAAAGCATATCTCGGGTGATGAGAAAAACTATATCCTTAGAATTCTAGCTTTCCTCAATGCCGGGATGATATACTTAACGGTGACTTTACAAGGTAGATATGATCCAAATGCTAAGGAGTGTTATATTTGCATTAAAATTACAAACAAAATGAAAGCTTTCAAAAACTTCACATGGGTAATCTTACTTCCCCTGGTCCTGATATCTGCTGGCTGCTATCGCCATAGCCCTGAAAAACTCCCCAAATACAAGCGGAAATTTCGCACGCAAATCGCCAGTTTTGAAAATCAAAAGGAAAAAACTGATGACAAAGTAGAAGATGGAGTTGTAGATCTTACACAACTTCAGCAGGCATTGGAAAACGCCAAAAATGTCGACAAAGAATTTAACAGAGTATACGGCAATTGGAATAAAGTAGACAAAGAGGTCAACCAGTTGTTTAGAGAATATGAAGATCTCAAGGCAGATGCTGAAAATCTTTTTTCAGCCATGGAAGAACAAACGGCCAGTCTGGGAGATGAGACCACCCGCGGCCAGCTCAATAGTGCGCTAGGTAAAACTCGCGAAGATTATCTGGCGACGCTTAATAATACAGAAGAAGCTATCGAGCAACTCAGAGCGCTTCACAAAGAAGCCGTAGATATTATCAAAGCACTAGAAGTAACCGTAGCCCTCGGACAGATTGGTGAGATCAGTGAAGGGCTAAAAAATATCGAAGATCGCGTGGCATTGATCATGCAAGAACTCAATACGACTGTTATTGAAAGTAAGGATCTGTATGATAAACGCATTAGCGCGTTTTAAACAATCAGAATAGAAAAAAAGAGGAAGTCTCAAAAGTCGACTTCCTCTTTTTTCTTATTGAATTCAATCCTACCGCTTATTACTATCCACCACAATCCTTTCATCGCGGTTGGCCAGTTCCCAGGCTGTCGCAAATACCAGGCGGGTAATCTTAGCCGTTTTCTCAAACTTGATCTTAGGTACATCGTCCGTAGGACGGTGGTAATCTTCATGTACGCCAGTAAAATAGAAAATCACGGGAATACCATTCTTGGCAAAATTGTAGTGATCACTGCGATAATAGAATCGGTTGGGATCATCGGGATCATTGTACGTGTAGTCCAGTGTAAGATCTGTGAAAGTCTCATTTGAAGACTCACTGATCACATGAAGCTCAGAGCTGAGCTTGTCTGACCCAATAAGGTAAACATAATCTGTCGAGTCTTCGCGTGTCTCGTATTTCTCGTCGATCCGACCGATCATATCGATATTGAGATTGGCAATGGTCTGTTCCAGCGGATACAGGGGATTCTGTGCGTAAAAGTCAGATCCCAACAGGCCCTTTTCTTCGCCAGATACCGTCATAAACAGTATACTTCTTCTGGGGCGGCTACCTTCCGCTGCAGCCTCTGCAAAAGCTTCTGCCAGTTCCAACACAGCTGAGGTACCCGAACCATCATCATCTGCGCCATTGTTGATATTGTCCCGGATGATACCGATATGATCATAATGAGCAGTGATCACCAGTATTTCATCTTTCTTATCTGTTCCTTCTAGCAATCCTACCACATTTTCTGCCGGAGAATCCTCCCGTATGATGGAAGCATTATATGTCAGTTTCAAATTTTCAAAATCAACAGTGGGAATTTTGTCCTTTTTATCCAGCATTTCTTTCACTTTATCTGCCTTCTTACTTCCCTGTGCCAATAAATAATTTCCCATTCCTTCTGAGACACAAATTATCCCATAAGGCGTTTCATCTGCTCTTACTACCTGGGTTCCCCTTCGGCGAATGTAATTAGATATAGGCTTGTATACCGAATCTGGCAGGATTAGAATCGTATTACTAGCTCCTCTGGCTTTAAGGGCATTTGCTCTCTTACTCCAGGAATCTAACTCTTCACTCAGGTTTTTGGGCTTAGGATTCATGCTAGCAGGTTCTCCTGCATACACTAGAACAGTTTTACCTGCTACCTCAACATGCTGAATATTGTTGTAAGCTGCTGTTTCGATCCCATACCCCGCAAATACAAAGGGTCTCTCCAATGAATCGGGTAAGTTACCCTGTACAGCGAAGAAGTCGGTTTTGAATCCAAATGTAGTATCTCCCACTTCGATAGAAGCGGATTCGATCTCAGTTTGTCTCAAGTAAAAAGTCTGAAAATAACTGTCTTCTTCCGGATTACCTGGCGTAAGGCCCAGCTGCATAAAATGTGACCGAATATAAAGCGCTGCCAGCTTTTGGCCACGCTCTCCGGTTTCGCGTCCTTCTAACAGATCATCAGCCAGAAACGATAAATGAGCATAAAAATCATCACCAGAGATGGTTTGGGAATATTGTTCGATCAACACTTTATCATCTGGATTTAACTGTGCCTGCATTGATATTGAAAAACCGATCAAAACTGTGAGAATAATTGGTTTCATATAAACTAATTTCACCATAGTATTTGAGCTGAGAAATCAACTTTAAATTGTACTTACTAAATTTTAAATATAGTGCATTTATTTGAAAAATCATTCTCATACTATCTAATGCTCTATCATAATACTCTATATTCATACAATAATAAGTAATACTTATTTGATCTGCACTGATTTTAAGCACTTACAAATTTTCGAATATTCATACTCTTTAGAAAATTGATTCATATA
>CAYXVE010000027.1:0-62242 GCA_964468435.1 uncultured Bacteroidia bacterium
CCTGGATACCGGCAAACATTCCGGAGGGGGGCGGAGGAGCTCCAGAGGGACCTGCAGGCGGCGATCTGGGTGGTACCTATCCCAATCCTTCCGTAACCGCTATACAATCGGTACCGGTTGACCTCAAGAGCATACAGGATGGCGACGTTTTGGTATATGATAGCGACGTAAACGGCTTTGTCAACGACGAGATAGTTCCTCAGATATTCCGTGTCAGTCAGGTTTACAAACCTTTTCCAGAGACTGGAGGCTCTGACCTCACTGTACTTTCAACCATCGAAGTTGTAACAGATGAATCAGGCTGTGTAGTACTCACCGCAACCGGGGATGCCATACTTGATGAAAAATCAAATCTTACCGATGTAAGTGTAGGTACCCTACGATATGGCATTGATGAATTGGGAGGTCTCAATAGCAATAATGAAACAGCTGTTTCCCTATATTTCCCTAATTCTGTAGAGTCAGGCGATCCGGAAGTGTTTTACACAACGCTTTCCATTTCACGCATTTTCAATGTATCAGGAAGTACAACTTTCGCCTTTTATGCTCAGCAAATTGCCGGAGATAACGAAATTTTTGTAGAACATGTAAATCTAATCGCTCAGTTTTATCCAGATTATTACAGCATTTGTTCAGAATGACAAAAAAGTATACTCATAATGCCCTGGGTTTCCGGCCTTACTATTTGGTAGTGGGCTTATTACTAATCGTACAATTTCCTGACCTATCCGCCCAGGAGTTACCTTTCTTTGTTAATATACGGGATCAGCTCGTTATCGTCAATCCTGCCATGACTACAGTGCCTATACCCGTGGAAGAATATCAAAGGCCCATGCCTGTCAATCAATTGAAACACCTTTTGGGGTTTTCAGGAAGATTGCAATGGGCCAGTTTTGGGGAGAATGCCCCCCAGACACTATCTGCTTCTTACCAGACCAAGCTAGAACTAGGAAGAGCCTTTCTCTGGCTGGGTCCCTATTTCATGAAAGATCAAATCGGTCCTGCAGAATTTACCAATGTAGGTGCCAAAATTTCAGTACACTTATTCCTTAAAGAAGAAACATATATTTCTGCTGGCTTGGTACTGAGATATTTTCAGCATACCCTGGACCAGGATTTGATTATTACCCGGCAGACTGGTGATCCCACCATAATCAACAACCTGGAGTACAATACCTATTTAAGTCCGGGTATTGGAGTTTTTTACAACTCCCCTACCTTGTATGGAGGTATCTCCATGCCGTATGTATCCTTTTTGGATCCAGAAGGACAACGGGGATTTTCCAATCATTATCATTTGATCGCTGGTGCTTTTCTTGATGTCAATAGCCGTACTTTCACATTTGAACCGATGCTCACGTATCAGACAGCACAGAACTTTCAGGCACGTTTTGATGCAAGCCTGAAAATATGGCACTACTTACAGGATGACACGCCCATATGGATCGGCGCTGGAGGCAGTAATGTCCAGGAGTGGCGCGCAGAGATAGGTTTCATCACAGATAGCAATCCCAAAGCCGATAATCAGGCACCTTTTTTCATGCTTAGTTTTGCATATGGCAATCAGGTAGGATTAAATGTACCTTTAGGCAATATATTTGAAGCAGGACTGAATATTATGTTTCCTTAACAAGACAATCAAGATGATGTAAATCCAATGATTATGCCTTTCTACAACGTTTTACGCTTGCACAACTTGTTCTTAGCTTGTACACTCCTGATTATGATCACAGTCCAGGGACAACCTTCTGGCCTTGGTTTTAATTATCAGGCTGTAGCACGTAATCCTCTGGGAGAGTTGTTACAAAACCAAAACCTGAACCTGAGACTGCGATTGCGTCGCAATAATCCGAATGGTCAGGTAGTATATGAAGAGACTCATCAGATTAATACCAATGAATATGGATTATTCAGTATCATCATCGGAAATGGCAATCAAGTATCTCAGCAGAGTTTCGAAGAAATAGACTGGGCAGCTAATCCGTATTTCGTTCAAGTATCTATCAATAATGAAGACTTTTCAGTAGACAGGCTGGAAGCTGTACCATACAGCAAAGTAGCTACTCATATGCGTATAGAAAATCTCCAGAATGTAAGTTCCAATTCTCCCAATAACGGACAGGTACTCAAATGGAACGGAAATACCTGGCAACCTGCCAATGACAACACGGGCAACAACTCCTTCACCGCAGGTGAGGGAATACAGATCAATAATAATCAAATCATCAATACAAGACCCGATGTCGAAATTAAGCTCTCCGCAGGAGATGGAATTAAAATCGAAGGCGATTATCCCTCATTTAACATCAGCTTAGGAAATAATGACAACGGCAACGGAAGTTCTGTCTGGTCCCAGCGAGGTAACAGGATCTTCTACAATGATGGAAACGTGGGTATAGGTACCAACAACCCCAACACACCATTAGACGTCTCAGGTAATGTGCATATTATAGGAGGAGAAAATTCATTTGGAAATAATGGTAACGATAATACGGCACTCAAAATAGAATCAGAAGACGGAGGTGGCCTGGAAACCATGATTCTGGATGGCAATGAAATTGATTGTATTAATGATGTGTTGTATATACAAGGGAACTCCGATGAGACCGTAATTATCGGGCAGGGTGGCGGAGGAGTTGGAGTTGGTAATTTTACCAACCCTAACAACAACCCTCCCGAAAACACGCTTCATGTACTTCACCGAGCTGGAGATATCAAATATGGACTCAATATTCAGAATGAAGACGATTTGGATAATATCTGGACGCTTCATAATTCTGCCAATCCAGGAAGTCCCAATTTCAACCAAAATTTATTTTTTGTCAACAATGGCGATATTAAGGCCAAGATTAATCCCAGCGGGAATTATTCTCGTGTTTCTGATGCGAGGTTGAAAACACAGATTCAACCTCTGAAAGGGGTGATGGATAAACTGCTAAACCTTGCTCCTGCCAGATATTATATGAAGGGTAGTGAGGAACGAGAAATAGGATTTCTGGCACAGGATGTAGCTCGTTATTTTCCTGAGCTTGTAGATTATGATCAGGGGCATGACCTATATATGCTTAATTATGATGATTTTTCTGTGTTGGCCATACAAGCTATCAAGGAACAGCAACAACTTATAGAAGCACAGCTAAAGATTATCTCAGACCAGGAAAGCCGCCTTGAAAGGCTGGAAGAAAGAATCAATAAACTGGAAGAAAAACATTAATTACATGAAATCAGCACTACTGTATATTGGCTTACTCTTGCTGATCATTCCTTTGTATCCTCAGCAACTGGAGCGGTCTGTGATCGGATCGAGTGGCAGGGATGTCCAAACCAGTTCTCTGCAAATTTCCTACACAATAGGGGAAGTAATCGTTACGACCCAGAGAAACAATACCCAGATTCTGACACAAGGTTTTCACCAGGCTGATATTAGCTGTAATGCACCTGCGTCTGCCGTCAGCACACGCGATGCTACAGAACGCTGTAAAGACGGAACCCAGCAATTTATCAATCTGACTAACAATGGTCCCGGTACCACGCCAGGCGTCAACTATACTTACGTTATTACCAATACACAAAATGTGATTGTCCGTTCGTTTAAAGATTTGAGATTTGATATCAATGAGTTGCAGGCTGGAAGTTACCGTATTTATGGTGTATATCACGACGATCCCTACAATCCACAGCCCGGCATAAACATACAGAATGCGGTACCTGAGATCTGTAAAAGGATATCCTCCAACTTTGTCCCTTTATCGCTTGCTTTACCTCCTTCCGATGCTGTTATTCTTACACCTGTAAACGACACAGCACTATGTGGGAATGCTCAGATATCCCTGATCGCTGAAAATCCTGAATCGGGCAATGGTACCTGGAGAGGCTCTACAGGTATACAATTTACGAATCCTTTCTCTCCTAATACCATCGCCACAGGACTTCAGGCAGGTATCAACAGCATATCATGGGAATTGACGACCCCGGGCTGTCCTGCCAAATCAGCCAATATCACCATCGAATATACCCCCCCTTTCGATCCAGCTGAAATTCTCACCGGTAGTGTGTTATCAGTATGTTCCCCCGATGGTCATCAGGTACGTGCAAAAGTTCCGGCTACCGATCAAGAAGGAAGATGGGTATCCAGCAGTTCCGGGGTGAACTTTACCCCCAATGATTCGGCTTTTGTGGTAAATGTCAACAATCTTCCGCCAGATAGAAGTGTGATCTATTGGGTGCTAGGCGATCAACCTTGCCAGACACGAGATAGCATCATCGTTTTCAACGATGCTGTAAGCTCTATACCAGAGATTCTTAATCCACCAGATACCAGCGATATACATACCATCTGTACCAATCAGGTGAGCTTGAGCGCCAGGGAGCCAGAAAATGAAGGCGAAGAAGGATTCTGGAGAATCATCGGTCCTGGCGCGTTGGATGTAGACCCCAATTTCAGTGCTACCAATATCACCATCAAAAATATACCAGAAAACAGACAGGTTGAAGCTATATGGGAGATCACAAAGGGTAATTGTCAATCTGAAGGACCGGCATCAAGAAGATTTTTTAACATTGGGGGCGTGAGCGCTGCGGAAATATTTGCCAGCGATAGTATCGTCCTGTGTGATGGTGTACCCCTGGAGTTGACTGCTAATGAACCTGGAAATGAAGAAACCGGAAGATGGTCGGCTTCCAACAATATTACTTTCTCACCTAACCGGGAAAGTAATGAGGTCTCAATTTCCGGGTTGCCAGCAGGATCGACCGATGTAACCTGGTCGATTAGCGCGTCTAACTGTCCGGATAATCAGTCATCGGTTAATGTTTTTGTGATAGATTCACAAACCAGTCTCTTTGAAAGTGAAACCGAAACGCTATGCGAAGAAGATGAACCCTTAACCCTTACTCCTCAGACAGAACCTCTTGGAGAAGTACTCTCATACACCTGGAGCAATGGATTGACGACTCCTGTTATCCAGGTAGATCCCGCAAAGGGTGAATCATTAACTATAAGTCTAACCGTAGAGACTGCCGCAGGATGTGATGTAGAAGATGAAATACTAGTGAGTCGGGATACTCTGGGACTGGAAATAGCAGGAACCCCTGTTTGTGTTAATGGAGAGATTGTCAATCCAGCATCGCTACTTGCGGAAATATCTGGCACTACTGGTGATATCAGTTATTCATGGTCAAATGGCGAAACCTCGTCTAGTATTACTGTAGATGAACCGGGATTATATCAGGTGACCATTACCAATGACAACAATTGTCAAACCAGTAGTTTTTATGAGGTGATTGTAGATGAATATGATGCAAGAGTGCTGCCGGGTGATACCACCATTGATCTGGGAAGTAGTATCACGTTGACGGCTACCGGTGGAGACGTATATTCCTGGGAACCTGATCCCACGCTGAGTTGTATCAATTGCAACAGTCCCCGTGCTACGCCAGAGGAGACTACCCTGTACACAGTAACTATTACGCGATTTAGTGGTTGTTTTGAAACTGCCTCCATGGAAATTGGCATACTCACAGAAAATGCTATATGTGGACAAGTGTTTATACCCAATATTCTCACACCAGGCAACAATGGATTTAATGATGTATGGCAAATTGATAACCTTAGTCCTCAAAACGAACTGAATGTATATGACCGGTGGGGCAATGAAGTTTTCAGTGCCAGTCCATATCAAAATAATTGGGATGGGGATGATATCGCCAGAGGTACGTATTTGTACATCTTAAAACTAGGTGAGGGACAGATATGCAGAGGTAGTCTATCTGTCATTCCGGACAATTGATTTACTCTTTTTTCTCATCTCCACTTCTTCCTACAGGGATATTCGCCTGAAGTTCTTCAGCTCTCGCTCTGTATTTTTCAGCTCTTTTGTTCATTCCATAATAAGTCTCGTAGAATTCAGCAAGTTTGATATACGCTTCGGGATTAAACTCATCGTACTTGACTACATTTTCATATTGCTGAATAGCTTCACGGTATTTGTTCTGCTTGATTTGGGCACGACCCAGTACCAGATATGCTTCCGGCATATCTTCTTTTAATGCGATGACCTTTCGAGCACTTGTCTCAGCAGCTGAATAGGCATCGTGATCATAATGAAGCTTTGCCAGTTGCAGATGTCGTTTGGGTTGATTAGGGCTGCACATCAATCCCTGATTAAAGCGATTGACAGCATCCTCATATTCATCCTCAGCAACGTGAATTTCGGCAAGCAACATGTAGGTATCACAAATATATCTGTCGGTAGATATTGCAGCGCGCAGGTCGGACTTAGCTTCATTTATATTATTGAGTTTCAGGGCTGCCCTTCCCCTGTAAAGGTATGCTTCGGCATTTTCTTTCCGGGAAAGCACTTCAGTGAGATCAGTTATGGCAAATGTGGTGAAACCGGATTCCACACATGCTTTACCTCTGAGCAGATAAGCATCCAGATTCGATGGGTCGAGCAATATCATCTCATTCAGTGTATCGATCGCATGCATATAGCGTTCTTCCTGGAATGCCCGTTTGGCTCTTCCGATATATCTTGCTGTTAGCCTGGTGATTTTTCTGTCCAAGCGCCCATCAAGACTGTCAGCTATCGCAAATACACTATCTGCTGAAAGTGTATCCTGCTGAAGCAAAAATGCATTCCCCAATTGATACCAGTAGATCGCTGAATCCTGTTCCAGATATGTAAGTACCTGAAGATCTTCCGCTGTGGCGCGATAGTTTCTCAATCCTAATCTGGCCCGGCTCCTGAGTTCATACAATTTGGGATCTTCAGGAAACTGAGCGATTGCCTGGCTCAATACATCTATCTCATTGAGATAATCACCCTGTACATGCCAGATATATGCTACCTCATATGCTAGATTGAGATTCGAGGGATCGAGCTTTTGAGCTTCCTCCAGACTTTGTGCTGCAGAAAAAAAGTTGCCCATCTTCTGCATGGCTTCACTGCGATAGATATAGGCATCCATAAGCTTTGAATTGATCTCGATTGCTTGTTCGAAATCAGCAATGGCTGCAGGATAATCCTTGTTTTCCATATAGAGCAACCCCCGCCCTAGATATGCATCTTCGTCCTTATTGTTTTCCAGATACTCATTATATCCATTTATGTCAAAATACAGCCTGCGGGTCTCTATGTTGGATATGCGATCTTCCAGACTGCGTATGGACTGTTCTACCAGTGGTGTACTCTTGAGCAAATAAGCCTCCTTGAGTAAGTCTATGGATTTTACATACGCTCCTCTACTCAACCACTTATTTGCCTGATCCTGAAGACCCTGAAATTTTTCTTCAATCACTTCAGGCAAAAAGTCAAACTCACCATATTCAGTGGTATCTTTAGCACTATGGTATCTCACAGATAAAATATATGTATTGAACCCTACCTCTTTGGGTTCGGCACGGATTTCAGCCACGCGCTTGCGTGTGGGATAGGGAACGAGAAAGTCCTTGTGGCGGTTGAGAAAACGACTGAGATAAATAACTTTAACAAACCAAAAATCCTCCTCACTTTCCATTACGGCAGAGACTCTCAGGCTGTCAAACTGTATGGTACTGTTCGGCCCTTTGGTATAGTATATATCAAAATCTTTCAGGTAGTCTTCTACCCGTTTGTCAATTGGATTTTCATCATCAATAAACTTGGGATTCAAATCATCTTCAATTGAGACATCTTCATTCCAGAAAATCTTATCTCCTTTGATATTATTGAACATGATCTTTTCTATATCTGCTTCAGTATTGTTTTCATTAGATAAATTGATCAGTAGTTTTTGAAATTCCTCCACTAGAAATTTTGCCTGCCTTTTAATTGCCTCCTGATCCCGTTCTGTGAGTTCCTGCGCTGTAATACCCTGCATGTTGATTAGAACGATCAACAGCAACACAAAGAACCGAACGATATTTATCTTGTTAGGCATTGATTTAGTCTAGATTTAGCACTTTACTTCTGTATACTGCCTTATCATTTGGTTTAAGACGCTGAAGATTGCTGATCAGCCAACCGGAATTGAAAGTTTCCCGGTATACTTTTCGCAGAGAAAAGCCCCAGTCATCTACCTGAAGAAAATGATACGTGATAGCATTCACCTGTTCGAACGCAATATTTCCCTCAATGAGCTCATGGATAAACAAGGCCATCCCACCTGGATGAAAATTCCGGTACAGATAGCTTTTGATATGCTTTTTATCAGCTTTAAAAAGCTGTTTAAGGTTCATGAAATCTGTACCATGGCTCACGGGATTGAGGAATACGTGATCGCTTTCCATACCTGGAATAGCTAAAAAATCAGCTTTCACACCTCTGATCACCCATTTAGAAGAATAGTCTTCTTCTTTTTGCACAGCCAGTGTGATCATCGCCTTTTCCCTCCTTCCCTTATACATAACATCACATTCCAGTAAGGCATACCAATCATCATCATAGAAGCTTATATATTCCGGGTCATGTGGATCCGTGATTTCTTTGACAAACTCCTCGACAAGGGTGATATCCCAGTCGCCTTTCATGTTGTCAAACAAGGTCTTGATCATGAGTCTGCGATCCATCGGCTTATCGGGAAACTTTTGAGAACGGTACTCATATAGCAGCGTGGAAGTATCCCCATTAAAGCGCTCGATGAATTCGTCAACTTGTTTTACCTGAAAAGCGAAATTATACTCTGTTGGATCCAGTACTTGCCCTTTTGAAATAATAGACAATACCAAGAACAAAGGATAAATGAATCTAGATTTGCGCATCAACTTGTATGTTCTACAGCTATGTTTGATAATAATACGTCCCAAAGAAGCTCTGTTTTACCTTCTGTAACCTTCTCATAAGACCTTAGGATTACTTCCATACGTTTCATGGTCTTATCCTGGTAGAGAATTTGTCCGTCTTTAAATCCTTTGAAAACCTGCAAATAAGTTACTGTACCATACCAATTGCCATCTGGTCCCAGTTTGATATCCCCTACATAATTTATCTCAGCCCATTCTACTTCAACCCGGTCGTATTTCAGTTCCTGAATATGGTAAAGATACTCGCGAATATAGTAACTAGTCTTCTTTTGTGTTTTGGCATTGGAAACTTCTACGAAGCAGGTATCATTTACAAAAAGTGTTATTGCCTGATTAATGGCCTTATTAGCTTCAAAACGGCTGGAATTTTTATCGATGATCCGGTTAATATAGTTGGTGAACTGCTGGGTCTTGCGCAACGCTTTGGTCTGGAATTCTTCTTCATTCACGGGAAGTCGAGGTCCTTCATTGGGGATCGTAGCTGGCTGGTCATCAGTTTGTGAGAATCGATCATCTGCTTCTTCATCCGTTTTAGGTTCATACTCACTACCTGATAATCCAGGATTTTGACCTCGAACCATGTCATTAAATGATTCTTGTGTATTAACCAAAGGCTCAGTATAAGAAGGATTGCTTGTGTGCCTTACCTGTGCGTCCGAATCTACAGCCTGGTTGATCCCTGCCTGCTCCGCGGCCCAGATGGCTTTTACGACTTCATTGATGTCGGCGAGGGGTAGGAGCTGCTTATTGCGGTAGATAACTGCTATACTAGCCTCAATGGGCATCACCACCTCATTGCCCGTAGGATACTCTATACAAACCACATCATCTCTCCTTACTTTTACTTCACTTGCACGCACATAATTTCCCCCCTGTTGTATCAACAAATCATAGTCATCATTAATAAAATTGATAAGCCTTTCGTTACCGTTTTCATAGATCCTGAATGTTCCCTGAGGATTATAGCTTAAAGCGACACGCTTCACTTTAAGCTTCTCAACCTTGGAGGAATTAAACGCGCTAAAAAGTATTTTGCTTCCACTCATTCCCTGATAGGTACCCGTCATACTGCTTCCATCTGTAAAGTAAAAGGTATCCTGTGCCTGCAAGTTAATTACCATCCCACATAGCAGTGCCATGAATACATATGGGAATGAAAGCGAGGCCACACGTCTTATTAACATAGGATATTATTTATTTGAATTATCTTTTCAATAACTATTAAACTAATGAGATATTATACAACCCTCCTCAGAATTTAAATTTGCGGTATCTAGATCCCGAAGAGTTGCGGGAGCTTCTCACCCAGCGAACCAATAGCAATATTACCAGAATGCCTAGTGGAAAAATCAAAAACTTCCTAAATTCCATATTGGAGATAAGATGTCCCGTACCAAA
Source organism: uncultured Bacteroidia bacterium (assembly GCA_964468435.1). GTDB lineage: Bacteria > Bacteroidota > Bacteroidia > J057 > J057 > JBCCTX01. The sequence goes on from CAYXVE010000027.1 coordinate 10,181, forward strand.
TGCTATAGATCTGGTGTATTTGATAGATTCCAGTTTTCTAGAATCTACCACATATACCTCGTAGTTACCTGAGGTGATTTTGTTTTCACGAATCAAGTCTTGTTTGGCCAGATACCAGGTATGATCATATCTGTCTGGCTTAAGGATCTCTTCATGAACAAAATCATTGACTTCCTTACCTAATTCCACAATTCTTACATAATAATCGGGTTTACCCCCTCTAATGGTCAGAAACAGCGTATCGTTTTCAGGTTCATAACCTAAGACCCCTAGTAGTTCCAATGGTGACAATGCTCCCTCTAATTCTACCTTGCGGGTATTATTCCTGACATCAGCCAGTAGCACTTCATATTTTTGTTCCCTCCCCAGTGTTAGAATAATTTCGGTATTGACCGGATCAATTGACGTAACGTCAGCATTGAAACGGCCCTCAAGCCATTGGTATTGATTGACCAGGGTACCATCCGAGAGGGTATCATTCGCTACAGATTCGGGCTTTTCTGCTGGCGTATATGACAGGAGTTCTCTGGGAATTTCCACTTTGCGAACCTGAACAGGTTGCTCAGCATATTTTACGGTGAGCACAAAGACCGAATCTACTGCATTACTGCGTTGCAAATCGAGTTCCATCGGGACCTTGGGTATAGCCTGCTCTACATATTTGCCATTGGGATAAGTAGAAAGATAGTTTTTATAAGCCAGTTCCGTACCTGTCTGCATGGTACTACGCCACTTTTCTTCTTCAGGATCTAAAACAGGTTTAGGTTCTACCCTCTTCGCAGGAGCCGGCTCAGTTTCAGCAATGGGCCTTTTAATCACTACTTCAGGTTGTTCTACAGATTTATTCTTCGTAGGATTACTGGCTTGCCTTTCATTTCTGACTGGTTGATTACTTCCCCTTGAATTGCTGGCTACAGTATTGCTGGATTCAGTTGGACTAGCTAATCTGCGACTGGCAGCTTTTGCCGCTTCCACGTGAAGTCCTCTGGGATATATTTTCAAGTATTTTCTGTAACTGGATGAAGTATTTTGTGCCACAGCCTCTTTCCATGCATTCTCGTCTCTCAATACCACAATTTTCTCTATTGCTACATCAATATATTTACCCTCCGGAAACTCAAACATATACCGTTGATATGAATCCACTGTATTCTCAGCTGTAACCTGTTTCCAGACTTCATCCTCAGTTGTCTGGAATATCATAAAAGACTCACGCCCTTCAATATTCAAAGCTCCATCTAAATTATATCCGCTCAAAAACCAGGCTAACAAAGAATATTTCAGAATCTTGTTCATCTCTAATTTCATGTAAATCAATATATTCTCTTTATTCAGCTTAAAATTATCAAATATATTCCTGCATCGCGATTCAGTCGTCTACGTTTCTAACAAGATGTAAGATATTCAATAATATTACTTTATTTTCAGTAGCTGAATTTAAGTAGCATAATTAGTGTTTCAATGATTCATTTGCCCTGCATGAATCGTTAAATACCAAGTATGTCGTTCTCTGTTTCCCTACTTAAGTTTAGCATTTAGATGACTAAAACGAAATTGGTTACTATTTAGCCTGCCTCAAAAACTGATATTGCTAATATACATACTAAAAAAGGTAGTTTGAGAAATCTTTCATGGTTTCTCGTGGGCGTGGGTCAGTCCTGCCTGTTTATCTGAGTGCTTTTACTTTTCACAACTGACAATTAGGAAACATGACATACCCAAAATTATTACAGTAAAATATCACCTCGTTATAAAAAATGTAATGGGCAAAAGGCATATCAAAAGTAAAAAACTACTACAAGGCAGGCGACAGGGTTCCCTCCAGGTTCAACGTATCTCCCACTGCCTGCTGTAATTCCAGTAAGGTTGAGTAAAGCGATTGAATAGTATCGCGATAGACCGGGTTATAAGCCAGATTATTCATTTCCAAAGGATCATTTTCCATATCGAATAACTGTATCTCTCCAACTTCTGGGTATAATACCAGCTTGTAATCCGAGGTACGTACCAGCCGCTGATAATCCAGGTATGAACCAAATATGGCATCCTGTCCCTGAAATTCCTCATTGTTTAATGCAGGCAAAAGACTCTGGAATTCTACATGGTCAGGTATGGGAATACCGGCCAGATCAAGTGTGGTGGGAAAAACACTCTGAAGATATACCAGTTTATCATTCTGCATACCAGAGTGTATGTCCGGGCCGTTGATGATCAGGGGAACCCTGATACTGTGATCATAGGGATTCTGCTTACCCATGAGTCCATGACTTCCCACGGCAAGCCCATGATCGGCCGTAAAAATGATATAGGTATTGTCTATTTCACCAGTAGCTTCCAGTGCATCCAGGATCCTGCCTATTTGCTGATCCATGTGTGTAATGATCGCATAATATTCTTGTAAATGAGTTTTCACGACAGTCTCTGTTCTGGGAAAAGGAGCTAGTATTTCATCTCGGAGGGTATAGCGTTGCCCCTGATCAAAAGGATGCTCAGGGAGATAGTTCTCCGGAAGCTGTATATCTTCCAAGGGGTATTTATCCAGAAATTCTTGTGGAGATTGGCGGGGATCATGAGGTGCGTTGAAAGATACATAGGCAAAAAAAGGCCTGCTGCTAACTTCTGCATGCCGGTTGAGAAATGCTATGGTGTTGTCCGCATATAGTTCACTAGTGTGTTGATGCACGGTGTAAGGCTCTCCAATCACTTTGCCAGAATCAGAATATACCATATCCATCACATCCGGAGACCAATGTCCCAGTAAGGTAGTATCATACGGCTGCCAACTCATTTTTGCTTGCGCAGGACGTGCATATCCGATCCCTCCTACTCCACCTTTAGTTTCAAACATCCCTTTTCCTATACTTTTTGCCTGTTGAAAACTTTTGAAAGCTGTATGATTACCATTGTGCCATTTACCCGTCAGAAAAGTCACATATCCAAAATTTCCCATGGTTTCACCCCATAACTGCACACTATCAATATCATGACGGGCTCTGTAGATACTTCTTCCCGAATTGAGCATAGCCCGACTCACAACGCAAACAGCTCCGCTCCACGATCCCTGGTTAAAAGCATGGGTAAAGGTAAGGCCATTTCTGGCCAGCCGGTCCATATTAGGAGTCTTAATATAGGGATTTCCCAGTGCATGAACGGTATTATAAGCCTGATCATCAGCGATGATGAATAAAAAATTGGGTATTCCTTCACCTTCCATGCGTGAAGATAATGGCCTACATGCCTTAAAAACGAATGTGCCAAGTATAAAAATAAGCAACAGAATACGGGTTCTCATTTATATATATTTGAATGCGTGGTAAAATTAATAATAAGAAATATCTGACATACTAGCTAATCAGATTCACATCCCGGCTAAGACTTTATCACAATTGATTTACAAATCCTGAAATGGTATGTACATGCCGTTTTTTCACATCCTCTTGACGCATCATCAGTGCATAAGTATTGTTAAATCCTATAGGTTTGAGCCAGTATAGATCGTGGATTTCGCGAAACTCATCATATACGTACTGATATACCTTGGAGGCATCCCCCCCCAGGGTATCCAGTTCATGCTGTTCTGGCTCAAGGAGTACGAGCAGTCCCGTTCCGGTATATTCGGGATAGATATCAATCTCATCCTGATTGAGTGCATCGAAACATATTTTAGTACCGCCTAAGCCGAGTTTAAGGTCTACATCAAAGGTCGTATAGCCATCGATCAGCTGGCCAAACATTTCCGCCAGGATATACTGCTCGGTAAATATTTTGGATCCGATAAAAAGTTTATTTCCACTCACTACACTGTCAGGCTTCCACAGGCCTCTGGTTTCGAGAAACTCACGTGACACATCTGTAGGATCGCGCTTATTGAAATCGACCTGATAGTTAAGATCTTGCATAACCGAGTCATTGATGGCACCCTTGAGCAGATTCAAGGCATCCACGACTTCTGGATGATCGCGAAATAATTCCCCACGTATGAGCGGCGCACAGAAATAAGGGGGAAAAGCATGCTTGTCATCCTCCAGTGTCTCAAGATTGAAAGCTTTGATCCTTCCATCTGTAGCATATCCGCCGATAATATCAAGGTATTCATCATCCAGGGCGTAGTACATCAGCGATGCATTGAGCAGTACGGTATTGAAGTCTACGCCATATTCCTCCACCAGATTGGAGTAGCCATCTGCCCTTCCCATAAACTCGGGATCAAAACCCGCGCGAATTCCCTGGTGAAAGAAGTTAGGGACGTAATAAAATGCAGCCAATAAGGGCACAATCAACATCAGTATTCGTGTAGCCTTAAACAATTTCTTGATCCTCATATGCTGCAAAAATGCCAGGGACTGATCAAAAATGATAGCCAGCAGGGCGGCCGGTATAGCTCCTGCCAGGATCATGTTTGTATTGTTAAGTGCAATGCCCCCAAAAATAAACTCACCCAGTCCCCCTGCCCCAATATATGCCGCCAGGGCTGCCACCCCCACATTGATAACTGTAGCAGTCCGTATACCTGCAAAAATAACTGGCATAGCCAAAGGCAACTCTACCTTGGTTAAAATCTGCCAGTTGGTCATCCCCATCCCCTTGGCAGCTTCCTTGACTGATGCATCTACATCCTGAATACCGGTGTAAGTATTTCGTAGTATGGGTAGCAGGGCATATAGCAGCAAGGCTACAATGGCTGGCTTGATTCCAATACCCAGTAAAGGAAGCATAAACCCCAACAAGGCAATGCTAGGTATTGTCTGCAAAATACCTGTAAAAATCAATATTGGTCCGGAAAACCTGGGTTTACGAGTAATATAAATTCCCGCTGGTAGCGAGATCATAATAGCTAGTGTAAGGGATATGAATGTCAGCCCAACATGCTCAAGACTTAATTCTAATAATTTATCCAGATTATCTTGTATAAATGTAAATAGCATATATCCTTAATTGGTGATATGATAAAAAGCATCCATTAGAGCGGGCAGGTCAAATACTTTCTTTTCTCCATTTACCTGAACACTTACAAATACTTCACTAGTCTTGGATTTGGTCATATGGGTGATTACCGACAGGATTTTTTCGCGAGGATCCATATGGATGTATTGTATCTCCCCTTGGGGTTTCATGTTTTCTACCTCATCAAAGATGTCCTTGAGGGATACCACTTCAAATTCTAGTTGAAGTCTTTGTTCAGCCAAAAATTTGACAACAAATTCATTGGCTGGCTTGAAGAGTAGCTCCTTGGGAGTTCCCAACTGCTGTAATTCGCCTTCATGAAGTACCAGTACCAGATCAGCTAGCTCAAACGCTTCTTCTATGTCATGGGTAATGATAATGGCAGTCTTACTGGCCAACTCCTCCAGTTCCTTGAACTCTTTCCTTATTTTTCGCCGGGTTACAGGATCCAGGGCGCCAAATGGTTCGTCCATCAAGATGATGGGTGGGTTAGCAGCCAGGGCACGGGCTATCCCAACTCTCTGTTGCTGCCCTCCACTAAGTTGATCCGGAAATTTCGAAGCATATTCCTCCGGATCGAGTCCCAGTTTTTTCATAAGCTCATACCCGCGCTTCTTAACTTTTTTTTCATCCCATTTTAGCAGATGGGGAACAATGGCAATATTCTCCTCTACAGTATAGTGGGGAAACAACCCCATGTCCTGGATCACGTATCCGATTCTTCTACGCATTTCTGTAGCGGATATATCCATGACATTTTCCTCATTCACATATATCTCTCCAGAAGTAGGCTCTATCAAACGATTAATCATTTTGAGCGTAGTAGTCTTTCCACATCCACTAGTCCCTACCAAAGCCAGCGTTTGACCTGTATCGATACTAAAATCAATCTGATTGACAGCCAATAATGTCCCAAATTTTTTCGTCAGACCTTTTACTTCTATCATTCAAATAATTGCTTCTATGTTTATTCTTCAACAGCCCTGAAATCGGAGGGATTTACCCAGCCAGCCTGGATCTCTTCACCATGAATATACCTTTTATAAAAATTCCTGTCCGCTTCATTGGCATATTCGTATTGATCAAAAATGTCTCCATTACCCATTACACGAGGGTCCTGCTGTTGCTTAAGCGCTTGAAATAATTCATCATGAAGTGCCTGCTTTTGCTCACTCAGGAATGGAACTGCAGCAAGATTTATCAGGCACATCGGATCTTCACTAATGTTGTATAGCTCATCCTGAGGTCTCTTTCCAAAGGAAAGTTGCCAGAACAACCGTTGCTCCTCCTGATCTCGGGAATTTAGCACCACCGTCTTAGTCGGACTGCCGTCACAATTGAGATATCCAGTAACAGGATTTCCTGCAGGCCATCGATCAGGCTTGAAATTGTACAGGTATAGCCAATCTCCTTTGAAAATTCCGCGAACAGGATACCCCACATCTCCGGGACGACCTACATCGTGGCGTTCCTTGCCAATCAACACTCTATCTCTTTGAGGATTTATCATTCCTGATATTTCTGAATAAAAAATATCTGTCAGACTTTGACCTTCGACCGGTTGCATGGTAGTTGTTGATGCCTTAATCCCAGCGATATCCATAAATGTTGGAGCAAAATCTATCAAACTTACCCAGTCTTCGATTATTCTTCCCGGGGCTTCAATCCCGTTTTTCCACATCATCGCCAGGGGCATATGGTTGGATAACTCGTACTTCTGTCCCTTAACCCTGGGAAAGGGCATACCATTATCGGAAGTTACTACTACCAGCGTATTATCCAACATTCCCCTTACTTCCAGTTCCTCTAACATACGCTGCAGATGCATATCAAAATATTCGATCTCATAGGCATAATCCAGCATATCGGTTCTGACTGTTTCATTATCCGGCCAAAATCCAGGAACTTTGTCTATATCCGAGAGAGATTTTTTTCCCTTTTCGACTCCCACCCCATACTCGTATCTACGGTGGGGTTCAGTAGATCCGTACCAGAAGCAAAAAGGCTGATTAGGGGCAAGCTCATCCAGAAAAGCTTCGAAATTGGCTGCATAATCCACATTGGAAATATGGGCTGCCGGTGGTTCTAGCTTGATATCACTGTATCTGTCACCCAGTAATTCACGAGGTTCGCCATCAGTTGTAATAGCCTTTCCTGGCGCCCAACCTTTTCCCGTAAATCCAGTCTTGTAGCCATTTTCTTTCAAAACTTCAGGGTACGTGGTAAATTTTTGTGGAAAATAGGGCCAGTGATTGGCAGCTTCTTCTAGTTGCCAGGAGTTTCTGCCCGTAATAATGCAGGACCGCGACGGTGCGCATTTTCCATTGGGCGTATATGCACGTGTAAATAACAGCCCCTCTTCTGCAACGCGATCAAAAGCAGGGGTATGAACCCAATCTGTACCATAGGCTCCCATATGTGGAAAAGAAGCATCGTCCGCAATACAAAACAGGATATTGGGAGCTTGTGATGAAGTGTGATCTTCAGTACCAGAACAAGCCCAGAATAGCATGATAGCTATTATGCAGTAAGATGTGAGTTTTATATACATTGATTACCAGGTTGTCGTAGTATTTTAATAATAGTTGGCTTATAAGTTAATAATTTCCCAATTCATATCCAGGAATGCTCTTCGTATGATTACTTATACGGAAATTCGGACTATAAAACGCTCAATTTAATATGAGGGACGTATTTTAAAAATATTTGCTTATTTTTTTAATTGTTCTTTAACAAAGATCCCCCATTTATACTTGTTCTACGATTAGTATTTATCGCCACAACAATCTTATCTTTATTCGGTAGCAGGATAAGATTCATAAATTTGAATATTTTCAGGGTTCATGACCTGATTTTACTTAAACGATTATGTGCGCAAAGAGCAAATATTTACTAACTTAACACCTCAATATTTGGACTACTCATTGATTACTGACTATGAAACCAACAAGACTTTTTGATTTTATCTACCATCAACTGGATAATGAACCACTGGAAAAGTCATTTGGCTCCAAAGACAACGGTAGCTGGAAGTACATGAGTACAAAAGAAGTCGTGGAAACAGCTGAACAAGCTGCATGCGGTTTGCTGGACTTAGGTCTGGAAGCAGGAGACAAGATTGCTCTGGTCAGCTATAAAAATCGGCTAGAATGGGTCATTATGGACCTTGCTGCCCAGATGTCCGAGATCATTACAGTTCCCCTCTATCCTACGATCAGCCCCAGAGAATATGAGTTTATCCTCAACGATGCAGGTGTAAAATACGCATTTGTGGGTAAGGATGACCTATATGACAAAATGTGTGAAGCCAAGCAAAATGTTCCTTCATTGGTGAAGATTTACACCTTTGATCAGCAGGAAGGAAAACCTTGCTGGAAGGATATGCTTACCGACAAACACAAAAATAAGCTGGAAAAGATCAAAGAAAATGTGAAAGCTGATGATGTGATGACATTGATCTATACTTCTGGCACGACGGGGAAACCTAAAGGTGTCATGCTAACCCACCAAAATATCGGACATATCGTATGGGCTACACGACATGTTATACCCCAACTAAGTGGTAAAGCCATTCTAAGTTTTCTACCATTATGCCATATCTTCGAGCGCTTTGTCTTATACTCCTACATTTATAAAGGTGCTTCCATTCACTTCACTGGCACAGATAACCTGGGTGGTGATACGGGAGATCTTAAAACTGTAAAACCTTATTTCTTCACTTCTGTGCCCCGTCTGCTGGAAAAGGTATATGAGACTATTTATAATAAAGGCCTCGCATTGACGGGAGTAAAGCGCAAGTTGTTTTTCTGGGCATTGGATCTTACTAAGGATTATCACTACGATAAAAAATATACGGGCCTTGCTGCTATGCAGCGGAATATCGCCGACAAACTCATTTTTAGCAAATGGAGGGAAGCCCTTGGGGGAAATGTGATGGGAATTGTTACAGGCGCTGCCCCACTTCCAGCTAAGATTGCGCAGGTATTTTCTGCTGCAGGTATTCCTATCAGAGAAGGATACGGACTGACTGAAGCAGCTCCTGTGATATCAGTCAATCTGTTTGAAGAGGGCGGAGCTATGCTGGGTACCGTGGGGCCTATCATTAATGGGGTAGAGGTGATCATAGATGAATCTGAAGGGGTATACAAACCAGGAGAAGGCGAAATACTGGCAAAGGGTCCCAACATCATGCTGGGATATTACAATCAGCCTGAAAAAACGATGGGAGTCTTCAAAGAAATCAATGGAGAAAGATACCTTAAAACAGGGGATGTCGGTACGCTTGTAGAGGGCGAAAAAGGATATAAATTCCTCAAGATCACAGACCGGAAGAAAGAATTACTCAAAACATCCGGAGGTAAATACGTAGCACCAGCACCTGTTGAAAATCGTTTCAAAGAAGATTTCTTTGTCGAGCAGATCATGGTGGTAGGCGACAAGCGCAAATTTGTATCAGCATTGATTATTCCTGCTCAGGAAACACTCAAAGACTGGTGTCAAAACCATCAGGTAGAGTGGACATCTTTTGATGAAATGGTCAAACATCCCAAAGTGATCGAGCTATACGATACGATCATTCAGAAGTATAACCCAGAGTTTAGCCATATTGAACAAATCAAAAAATTCACCCTACTGAGTAACAGCTGGGAGCCTGAAAGAGCAGATGGTACTGTAGCAGAGTTGACTCCTACGCTAAAATTGAAACGCAGAGTTATCCACGAAAAGTACCATGAACTTATTGATCAAATGTATGCCTCTTAGCGGACGTCTATGGCTAAGAAATATCATTGAAAGAAGCTGATCGTAACTAGAAAAATGAAATAAGGTATAATAGCGGATAGCAGAAACACACAACGGCACATACATGCCATTAATTGAACCTTCGAGTTATCAGGTGAGCGGTTTATTGCGAAACGGACATTTTCACACGATTTATACAGCTCTGCTCAGAAAGGTGAGGGCCGTTTCCTATCAGCGGCAAAGACTAGAGACACCAGACGGGGATTTCCTGGATCTTGACTGGTCCAGAACAGGAAGTAATAAGCTATTGATCGTATTACATGGATTAGAGGCTAGTGCTGAAATACATTATGTCAGAGGGATGATCCACTATTTCAACAAACAAGGATGGGATGGTGCAGGCATGAACTTCCGGGGATGCAGTGGGGAAGTAAACAGAAAATTGAGAGCATATCACTCAGGGGAAACCGGAGATCTTAAGTTCGTGATAGATCATGTATTAAAAAATTATCCCTATAATAAACTGGCAATCGTGGGGTTTAGTCTAGGGGGAAACGTACTGTTGAAATTCCTGGGTGAGGGAAACCTAATACCTGATAAAATCAAAAGCGCAGTAGCTATATCCGTTCCCTGCGATCTTGCTGGGGTAAGCGAGCGGCTCAACCATTGGGAAAACCGTATCTATCTCAGACGTTTCATGTATTTCCTAAACCAAAAACTAAGGGATAAAACTGAACTTTTTCCGGGAGAAATAACTTTGCCCCAGGGACGTATGCCTCGCACCTTTTTTGAATATGATCACCATTTTACAGGTCCTGTTCATGGGTTCGAAGGTGCTGAAGATTACTGGCAACAATCCAATAGCCTGCAGTTTTTACATGGTATTCACCTCCCCACCCTACTGATCACCGCCAAAGACGACCCCTTCCTCACTTCTGCCTGTTTTCCTAAAGAGATTGCCCAAGACCATCCCCATTTTTACCTGGATGCCCCAGATCATGGAGGACATGTGGGATTCCTGTTGAAAGGAAAGCCCCATTGCTGGACCGAGCAACGGGCGTTTGAGTTTATAGATGAACATTTGTAGGGAGATAACCCTGCACATTACAATTTCTTAAAACAATGTTAATACTACTACAAGCTTCAGTTTACATTTGAGGCGGTCTTTTGTGGATATGAACAACTAGTTTTTATTCGCTCATTTTAACTTAAAGATAAGCCTGCTACTAATAGCCTAATAGGCAAACAGGTAATCTCATCTATGAACATTTACTGAACACTACATTTATGAAATTTAAATTTACGAAACCCTTGTTGATAGGATTTATGTTGGCATTTTTCTGTCATCACGCAACCTTAGCGCAACAGGGTACTCAGGAAATTAATGGAACAGTCGTCGATGATCGTGGCGAAGCACTAATTGGTGCGAATGTTACCATCAAAGGCACTGCCAGAGGAGCCCTAACAGGCCCGGACGGAAATTTTACTGTCTCAGCAAATGAAGAAGACGTATTAGTGATCTCCTACATAGGCTATGCAACCCAGGAAGTCCTGGTGGGAGACCAGACCAATATCGAAGTGCAGTTAGCCTCAGATGTATCTTCCCTGGGAGAAGTCGTGGTAGTTGCTTACGGGGTCCAAAAGCGTTCTGATATTACCGGAGCCATTGGTTCTGTCAATACCAAAGACTTCAATAAAGGTATTGTGGTCAATCCTGGGCAATTATTACAGGGTAAAGTAGCTGGCGTGAATGTATCTAACGTGAGTGGTGAACCCGGTGCGGCGCAGGATGTGATCATTCGCGGTATTGGTAGCTTGCGCTCAGGTACTACCCCGCTATATGTAATCGATGGATTCGTCCTGGATAATTCCACTACGGGTGTCGCCAACAATCCGCTGAACTTCATTAACCCCCAAGACATCGAAAACATTGATGTATTGAAAGATGCGTCTGCAGCTGCCATCTACGGGGCCAGAGCAGCCAACGGCGTTATCGTGATTACGACCAAAAGAGGCAAGGAAGGAAAAACAGAAATGAATCTGTCTGCATCTACTGCATGGTCTACGATTTCCAATAAAATCGATGTGTTTTCTGCTGATGATTTCCGCAGGCAAGTGACTGCCATTGATGGCAATTTGTTCGATGCAGGTGGGAATACAGATTGGCAGGATGAACTGACACAAACCGCTAATTCAAATAATGTCAACCTGTCCATGAGTGGTGCTGCCAGTGATAAGTTTTCCTACTTCATCTCAGGTGGTGTAGAAGATCAGGAAGGGATACTGGTCAATAGTAAGCTGAGACGTTATTCCGGTAGAGTCAACCTGACTCAGAAAGCCCTGAATGGTCGCCTGAATGTCGACTACAATTTAACTGGAGCTAGAGTGGAAAATACCAGGCCCAATAATCAGGCAATTGTGATAGATATGTTGCAATTAAACCCAACCATACCAGTGTTCACCAATGGTGAACCAACCTTATTGGATGACATGCTGAATCCTGTCGTTCGCAATGACCTTTACTCCGATAAAGCAGATAACAATAGGATTCTGGCTAACATTTCCCCTTCTTTTGAGATTATTGATGGGTTAACCTATAAGTTAAATCTAGGTATTGATTATTCCACTACCAATAGAGATATACAGCTTGAGCCTTATGCGCTATTAGAAGGGCTTGAGTTTGGATCATTGAACGCCATCACAACCCGAAATGAAAACCAACTGGTAGAAAATACCCTGACCTACAATTTTGAAACAGGCTTACATAATGTGATTTTCCTGGCAGGACATTCTTACCAGAAATTCTTTGTACAGCAACAATCATTTAACCTTTCGGGCTTTGCGGATAATGGTGTAGAACCTGTATTCCAGGATCAAATCAGTACACAAGAACAGCCGACCACCCTTAATTCATTTGCCACAGAAAACGAATTGCAGTCTTTCTTTGGAAGACTGAATTATCAGTTTGATAGTAAGTACTTAATAACCGCAACGTTACGTGCAGATGGTTCTTCCAAATTTGGAGACAACAATGAATACGGATATTTTCCCTCATTTGCTTTAGGATGGAACATCAGCAGAGAGTCTTTCATGGCCAACTCTGTATTTAGTAACCTTAAGCTACGTGCCAGTTGGGGACAAACAGGTAATCAGGAAATTCCTTCTAAAATTACCCAGTTAAGCTTTACAGAAAGTAAATCCAACAATGACACATATCCACTTGATCCTAATGCTTCCACGTTGGATGACTACCCTTTTGGTACCATTTTTACCCGTTTGGCCAATCCCGACATTCAGTGGGAAGTTTCTACCCAGGTTGATATTGGACTGGACTTTGGATTATTTGACAACCGTCTGACAGGTACCATAGACTTCTTCAACAAGGTATCAGAAAACATCCTGCTGGAGGTAGTACCTACTGATCCTATCCAACCAACAGCTACGTTCTGGACCAATGTACCAGACATGGAAATCCAAAATACAGGAGTAGAACTGGCTATGGAATACAGAAGCAATCCCCAGCGTGAATTTAGATATAGCATTGGTGGTAATATCACCTACATCGAAAATGAGGTAGTGAACTCACCTTTTGCCATATTGACTACAGGTAGAGCTACTGGTGCCGGGCAGACTGGAGCTACAATCAACGGATATATCAATGGAGAGCCTATTGGTGCATTCTACATGAAAGAATTCGTGGGTATTGGCCCAGATGGTCTGAACGAATTCAGAGACATCAATGGAGATGAGCAGATTTTGGAAAATGACCGCACAGTAGTTGGCAGTGCATTACCAGATGTAATTTACGGTTTTTATGCCAACCTGAATTATAAAGGATTTGACCTGGGACTGAACTTTAATGGTGTTGCAGGAAACCAAATCTACAACCACACGACCATGTCCCTATTTAACAGAGGAAATCTGGCTTCTTCATTTAATACGACAGATTTCGCTGTTCGATTTGATAATGAAGACATTACCAATTCCAATGAAGTGTCGACCCGTTACCTGGAAAATGGAGATTTTTTAAGATTGAATAATGCTACATTGGGATATAGCCTTACTCCAGAACTACTTGGTCTTGGAAACTGGTTCAACAACATTCGTCTGTCTGCAACCGGTCAAAATCTGTTTGTCATCACGGATTATACCGGATTTGACCCTGAGGTAAATACTGGGCTTACTTCTGGTGGTATTCAGACATTTGGTATTGATCGCTTTACGTACCCGACTGCCAGAACATTTTTAGTGGGCTTAAATGCATCATTCTAGTAAATGTGATTTGAAAAGCCCCCTGTTAGATCACTTAACAATTTAAATCAAATGAAAAAAAATATATTAGTTTTCGGAATAATCAGCATCCTTTCAATCGTTAACTGGGGATGTACCGACTTAGAAGAAGAAATTCTAGATGAATCGCTGACCGGTGCGGGTCAGGCAGGAGCCATCAGCGGAGCGATAGCTCCTGCTTATGGACAGGTTTCCTGGACTTGGAGACACACCAATTACTACGGGTTGCAGTTGATCGCTTCAGATGAGGCCATACTGCCTTTCCGCGGAGGAACTGACTGGTTTGATGGAGGTAAATTTATCGCCGTACATCAGCATCTCATTACTTCTGGCAATGATTTGGTTGGTTCTGCGTGGAATGAGCTGACCAAAAATATTTCCCGAACTATTTCAGCACTTGAAGTATTGAGGCCACTGGCCGAGGAAGGCGATACAGAAGCTTCTGGTGCCTTACATGAGATGATTGCCTTAAGAGCATATCTCAATATGTTAGTGCTGGAGAGCTGGGGACTGGTATTTGATAAGGAAGTATCAAGTGATCTATCCAACATTTTAAGAGGTCAGGAAGCTGTAGACTATCTCGAAGCGGAATTGTTATCCGTAGTAAACCAAATCAATACCACGCTAAGCCCTGGCAGGATGACCCAAAATGCTGTTTGGGGATTATTAGCGAGACTGCATCTCAATGCAGCAGTATACCGTGATCCTTACGGAACACCTGACTTTACTAGTGAAGACATGAATAAAGTCATCGAATACACTAGCAATATCATCAACTCTGGCCAACACAGCTTATCTCCTGAATTTTTTGACTTGTTCAACGATGATAACAATACCAATCCCGAATTGATCTTTGCCCTGGATCAAAGAGGTGTACTACGCAGAGAGCACAGCCGCTGGGCGTATTGGTCCATAGCTGGTTCATTATTTCCAAGACCTGAGTTTCCCAGTGCAGATGGTACAGATGGTCCTGCCATTACTCCTGATTTTTACCAGACCTGGGTAGATGCCTATGGAGATGTTGATCCTGCAGAAGCAGATGCCAGATTTTACCAGCAAAACATCCTGATTCCGGAAGAGCTACAGGACCTTTCTGGTATATCTCCTGAGAATGATGAGGATCATTTCTACTGTGTTCCAGAAACGGAATTTGAAATCGACAGGGGAATCCTTAGAAGCGTACTTTGGGGACCTAGAAAAGGCCCTGATGGAGAATTCCTGAGATGCGATGATGGTACTGTAAAAATTTATCCGGTAATCCAAAGAAAAGGGAATGGTCCTGACCGAGATGTGGGATATGTTGTACACACAGAGGAGGTAAACTTCTCTAACGAAGGTAGATTGCACAACAAAGGGTACAGATGTTCCAAATACCAGTTTAGCCGTACTTCTCCCAATGGAAATAATTTCAGCAGCGTCGATTTGGTATTGATGCGTCTTGCAGAAATCTATTTGATGCGTGCTGAGGCGAAGTTGAGATTAGGTGATGAGGCAGGTGCTCTGGAAGATGTGAATATAGTGAGAACTTCCAGAACAGCTCGTCCTGATCAGACTCCTGCGACATTAGATGCTATTGATCTGGACATTATGTTCCGCGAGCGCGGATTTGAACTATACTGGGAAGGCTTCAGAAGAGGAGACCAGATTCGATTTGGCAAATACGAAGATTCATGGACTGAAAAGACCAGTTCGGCTGTAACCAGTAGGCTATTCCCTATCCCTCAGAACGCCATCGATGGCGCATCGAATGCGGAAGGCTTCCTGGTTCAGAATAACGGCTACTAGATGTAATATTTATGAGCTAAGAAGAGCTATCCTGACCCTGTGGGATAGCTCTTTTTTGGTTGATAAAGATGAAAAAAGGATTATATATCGCTATGATCGTTTTGTCGTGAATGATCTATTATAGCTTCTCCATTACACTTCCACAAGTGAGCATGTCATTGCCGAAATAGGGGTTTCGTAATTCCTATTCCATGCTGATCCAATTTACTCCACTAAGTTCATCTGCCATTGGACAATGCTAATGCTTTTACCAATATTTTGAGTTTTACACCATCGTAAATGCTCCAGGATTCTGAGGTTTTTACATCATCAAGTTTGAATGGCATTGTTTCATAGATATCACATTAATCTGTGGAAAACCGTGAAATCTATGGCGTTTTATCTTAGGGCTTTATTTCTTAAATTTAGCGATATAACAAACATCATTAAATCACACTTTATTTGTGAAACATCTATTACTACTTATATCGTTTGCATTATCAGCTTTTATCCTTAGAGGTCAGAACGAAGCCTCTATATGGATGAAATATGAACTCTCATTTACCAGTGAGGAAACCTATGATAATCCTTTGTATGACATCGATGAATTCTACGCCATCTTTAACGCTCCTTCAGGGAGAAAGCAAAAGATCAACGGTTTCTGGGATGGAGGAAAAACCTTCAGAATCCGGTTTGCACCGGATGAACCAGGTCGATGGAGTTATCAAACTACATGTTCTAATGAAGGTGATACGGGATTACATGGAAAATCGGGATCCTTTTCCTGCATCCCAAATGAGAGCGAGTTGGAAATATATCAGAGAGGGGAAATTACCCAACCCAAAGGTACCTATCATTTGACCTATCATGATGGAACGCCATTTTTCTGGTCAGCATGTACCGCCTGGAATGGCGCATTGAAATCCACAGAGGAAGAATGGGATACCTACTTACAACATCGTGTAGATCACAATTATTCTGTGATTCAGTTTGTCACGACCCAATGGCGAGGATGTGATGTCAATAGTCAGGACCAGGTCGCTTATGAGGGAACAGGTAAAATAACGTTGAACCCGGAATTTTTCCAACATCTGGATGCGAAAGTAGACCGGATCAATACGTATGGGCTTATTGCAGCACCTGTGTTGCTTTGGGCGCTACCATTTGGCGCGGGCAGGCACCTGAGTCCAGGTTATACACTACCCTTAGAAGAAGCAGTCATGCTGGCCCGGTATGTCGTAGCCAGGTATGGAGGCAACCAGGTGATCTGGATACTGGGAGGCGACGGTCGATATGCCTTTGAATATGAACAACGCTGGCTGGAAATAGGCCGTAGGGTATTTGAAGATGATCCTCCTGGACAGGTATCCCAACATCCACACGGCAGATTGTGGATTGGCGACAACCATGCAGAAGAGGCATGGCTGGATATTGTGGGCTATCAGTCCAGCCACTCCAACGCCCAAGGAACCGTAGACTGGATCAACAAAGGACCTGTGGCCACTCGTTGGCAGCATCTGCCTGCGCGTCCGGTCATCAATATGGAACCCAATTATGAGGAAATCCGGAATGAAATAGATGCTGAAGACGTTCGTAATGCCTCATACTGGAGCTTGTTTGCTACCCCTATTTCAGGGATTACTTATGGAGCCAATGGCATCTGGCCCTGGATCAGAGAAGGGGAAGAGATCCTCAACCACCGTAAGGATGATCACGTAAGTACCTGGCGGCAGAGCATAGACTTCCCAGGAAGTCTGCAGATCGGTTATCTAGCTGAATTTATTCAGCAATATGAGTGGTGGAATCTACGCCCTGCCAATGAGTTGCTTGTCTCTCAACCAGGTGAGGAACAGTACAATCATTTTATTTCTGTGGTCCAATCTCTGGATAAGGAACTGATTATGGCTTATGTACCACGTGGAGATACAATCATGTTGTATCACTTACAAAATCAGGACTATCAGGCTCAATGGTTTAATCCCAGAAAAAACAACTTTATGGAAACCAGTACCCAGATAGTTGATGGCATCATCACAGCCCAGACCCCTAATAACGAGGATTGGATCCTGATCCTGCAAAAATCTGATTGATAAACTGATAGGAACTTTTTGAAGGAAAAATAAAACTAATAGATGACATCTGGTCTGACAATCTGAAATGTCCACCAGGCAAAGGTTATCAACCAGATGATAGATGTCAAGTATCTATCATTGGAATAGCTCAGGGAAATCAATATCCATAATAACATAAAGGGATAAAAGGTGTAGGTCAATCTTAGGGCATAAAAACCCATTAACCCGAAAAAAACAAAAAATAATAGAATACAAAATCCAGATAGTAATAAAGGCGTATAATGTCGATCACATGAACAAAATCTAAGCGGGAGTATCAAAGCTAATATCACCCAGGGCACAATCTCCGTCCAAGTACGCAGGAAACTCAGAAATTGTCGCCCTCTTCCGTAGCTGGTGACAACAAAAAAGAAATAGCTACGATTGAAACAATAATTGTGTATTTTATCCAATATTTCATCCCAATAGACGCTTTGTATGATGGCTCATGATCCGTAAATATGGACATTAACCCTATAAACAAAAAATAAACTATTTAAATAATTAAAGTATAGAAATAAATTTCCGCTATGATTTATGTGGCTTTTATCAGGATAAAATCTTTTTACTATTTTTCGTAACTCAAAAATATCACCTTCTATCAAAATACTGCTATTCATGAACCAACGTATATTTCGATTGATAATTTCAGGACTCATCTGTTTGATGGTTAATCAATATTTTGCACAATCTGCAGACAGCATCATTCCCAACCCTGCCCAAACCGGTGATGCAGGATATCTCAAGGGGGAGCTGATCTACCCCCTCGATGACAAACCTACCCCGGAATGTCATGCCTCTACCCTGGTCGAACTATCTGATGGAGTCATGGCAGCCTGGTTTGGGGGCACTTATGAGCGTCATCCCGACGTAGGGATATGGGTTTCCCTCAACCTCGACGGAACCTGGTCTAAGCCTGTAGAGGTAGTTAATGGCTTCCAGAACGATACCCTTCGCTATCCGACCTGGAATCCCGTATTATTTTATCCTGACAAAGGCCCGCTGATGCTATTCTATAAAGTGGGTCCCAGTCCAAGAGAATGGTGGGGCATGCTCACAATCTCAGAGGATGAAGGCAGAACCTGGTCAAAACCCCAAAAACTAGGAGAACATGGCACCATCGGTCATCTACTCGGACCCGTCAAAAATAAACCCATACAGCTGGCAGATGGTACCATCCTGTGTCCTTCCAGTACTGAAATAGAAGATGAAGAACAGGGAACCCTATGGAAAGTACACTTTGAACTTACCCGGGATTTCGCCAAAACCTGGGAGGTCGTTGGTCCTATTAACGATGGGATTGCATTTGATGCAATCCAACCCAGTATCCTTACCTATGAAAATGGTCATATGCAAATCCTTTGCCGTTCCAGGCAAAAGGTTGTTGCGCAAAGTTGGTCTGAAGATAGCGGACAGACTTGGAGTACTCTGACAGGTACAGATCTTCCTAATCCCAACGCAGGAACTGATGCCCTTACCCTTCAAGATGGTAGACAACTACTCGTTTACAACCATACAACTCGCGAGGGTGATTTCCCCAATGGAAGAAATATGCTCAATATTGCGATCTCAGATGATGGCAAATCCTGGAAAACCGTAATGACTCTGGAACGCCAGGAAGGAGAATATTCCTACCCAGCTGTCATCCAGGCATCCGATGGATTGGTGCATATCACCTATACCTATCGCAGGAGATCGGTAAAATACGTGGTGATCGACCCTGGGCAAATATGATTGAAAATTTAATGGGTTAGATCGTGAAGTACCTCTGGGGCAAAATTTGAAGCCGTGGTAAATATCATGTTGCAGCAACTCATCACAATCGCTCCAACCGGATAAACAACCAACATTTTACACGTAATCGTATAATCATTTAAAATTTATCTGAAATGATGAACCCACAATTTATTACGGACCAAACAGGAAAAAAACTAGCTGTTATTCTATCTATGAAAGAGTATGAAAAAATCATGGAATTCCTGGAAGACATAGAAGATGTCCGACTATATGATGAAGCCAAGGAACATGATACAGGTGAAAGAATCTCTCTGTCTGATTATTTATTATAAAGAAAATCCCAAGATGGAGAAATATGAAATACATTCTCCTCACGCTGTCTTCATTTCCACTCCCTCCAATATCTCCTCTTCCCATTCAATATACTTATCCAACAATTCCTGATACTTGTCAGGAAAATCCTCTGATATATCTTGCTGTTCTCCAAGGTCTTTACCTAAATCAAACAACATGGTATCGCTTTCCATCAACAACAATTTCCATTCATCCTGACGTACTGCCCCATTTCCCCTATACCTCCAGAAGACAGGCCTTGAAGGTATAAGGTTATTTTCCAACCAGGCATTACTCAGATCCATTCCATCCAGTTCCAACTTAGCATTCATTTTTACCCCAGCTAACATAGCAATCGTAGGAAAAAGATCCATACTCATCATGATCTGATCCGAGACACCTGGCTCAATTTCCCCCTTCCAGTAAACCATCCCCGGTACACGGTGTCCTCCCTCCCATAAGGTGGTCTTATGTCCATTCAAAAGACCATTCTCGCCATATTCGGGAATTGCTCCATTATCCGAACAAAAAATGATCAAGGTATTTTCTGCAATTCCTTCCGCTTCTACCGTAGCTAGTATTTTGCCTACCCCTTCATCCATGACTTCGATCATTTCCCTATACGCACGATCGCGATCCTCTACGGGGCCAAAATAAGTAAACTCCCGTCCTGGATAGCGATAAGCTGTATCTTCCCGTCCCTGAAACGGTACGTGAGGCGCTTCGTGGGGTACATAGGCAAAAAATGGCCGATTCTTGTGCGCCTTGATGAAATCAATAGTATGATCCGTAATCAAATCAGTTACATATCCTTCTTCATAGATAGAATCCTCCTTATGCCACCAGTCATATATTCCGGCATTGTCGTAATGCGAATGAAAATCCACATTGCCGCTAACATATCCATAAAACTCATCAAATCCCTGGTGAACAGGATTATACTGTGGTTCATAGCCAGATGCCATTTTCCAAACATCCCCGTAACATACCCTGCTTCTTTCAATACCTCTGCCAGGGTCACCTCACTGGTATCCATACCCGTCCTACGCGTTTCTCCCCTCACATAGATCACCCCTTCGAGACCAGCACGTTGCTGGTACCTCCCAGTCAATAAGGCTGCCCTGGTAGGTGTACACACCGGTGCGTTGGCGTGGTAATCTGTAAACCTTAACCCATTTTCAGCCAGAAAATCGATGTTGGGGGTATTGATTCGCTCACTTCCATAGGAACTCAAATCACCATAGCCCAGATCATCAGCCATGATAAGAATGATATTAGGAGGTGTCAGGGGTTGATCACCAGGGGTGCATCCCCAAATCAAAAAAATGGATACAATGGATATTAATTTATTCATAACAAACATGACATGACATTCCACAATGGTAGAATCCAAGACCTTCTGGATTCCACCGGGCAATCAGTACCATTTTGGGCTTGCTCACCCTGTTATCCATTCTCACCTATCCATTTTGCCCAATGCCTCATCAGACAATCCATCACATCGGGATCGTCGTTAGCCAACCATCTAATTATACACCTCACTATTTTCATTCCCTCCTGCCATCAGATAGGCCATCAGATCAGCCACCTCTTCGGGATTGAGCTTGTTGAGCAATCCAGGAGGCATGGTCGATACCGGGGAATTTTCCCGGCTTACGACTTGATCAGCATCAATTTTGATGGATTGATGAAGATCGTAAGGATTGGTATTGACATAAATCTCCCCATCCTGTTCATCCACAAAGCGCCCGGTAACTACTTTACCATCTTCCAGGGTGAACTTTGTCGCAGCATATTGATCACTGATCATGTCACTGGGAGCCATGATAGCCCAAAGCATTTCGTTGGTACTAAAGCGGGTATGAGCTTGAGTAAGGTTGGGACCTACGTTGCCCCCTTCAGCTCCCATTGTGTGGCAGGATGCACACAATGCGGCTGCATACAGATTTTTGCCTACCTCAAAATTCCGGGGTTGATTTTCTCTTTCTCTCAATATTCTGCGGAGATCACTCATACTGTAACTGTTGCCCGGGCCTTTGGGCTGAGGTAGTTCCGCAAAGTTAACTGCCTTATATGCAATAAACTGCTCGCTTACATCAGAAAGAGCATACTTCTCCTCATTTGAGAGATGCTCCATTGCATCTAGCCGTATCCGATCGATAAATCCGCGATAACTCATACCACCTTTGCGTTCAAGCGCATCGGCAAACCACTGGAAATATTCACGGCGCTGTTCCATAGTCCATCCTGTCTTGACATGGCTTAGTGATCTTACATAGGAGATCTCCTCACGGGCTGGCATGTTTGCCAGCATCTCTGCAATGGTTGGACCGTACTGTTCGCTACGAAGGATTACCTCTTGTGCCAAATAAGGTGTTTCTGATCTCCGTTCCCCGCTCTTCCTTATCAATGCCAGGGTTTTAGGTACAACTCCTGGAGCTTCTAGATAAGATAGGATACGTGCTTGTTCCATATTCAACTCCGCAGAATTTGATGGATAACTGGCCATCAATTGATCGATGATTGTCTCTTTGACAGGACCGACCGCATCCCCCAGACGTATAAATATCAAACTATAAGCTCGTATCAGCCCATGACGCTGTATTTCATCCAATTCCCCCCAATCCAGATTGCTGAGCTTGGCCAACATCAGGGGTTTCATATCTGCTACTTCCATTCTGGAAAGTGCTACTGCCCCCTCTATAATTCTATTGGCATCTTTTAATCCTTCATATCTATCGTGCCACAGTTGAGGCGTTAGATTTTCCAGCCCCACCCTGGAAGTATACCGGATAAAACGATCCTCATGACCCAGATGTTCCCAGAACAAATCAGTCATTGTAGTATCCATGGAAGCCTTATAATCAGGTAGGGAATCTGTATTAGCAACTTTCCAAAGTGCTTTTTCAAGATTTCTGCGCTTTTCAAACAGATTATTCTTATGTGTACCAGCTACTATTTCCAACTGAGTAGGTTCTTCTTCTCCATCATAATAAACCCTATACAAATGCGACTCCACTCTTCTTCCACCGGTAGTAAAATACATTGCTCCATCATCACCCACTACCATATCAGTCAGCGGTAGAGGTATACCTGAGAGAAACTCCTCTTTTTCCCCTCTGTAGGTACTTCCTTCTGGAAAAAGGCTAATAAAATACATCGTCCCAAAACTCCAGTCCATGATAAAGACACCACGCTGATATTCTGTAGGAAATTTCAGCCCTTTACCCATCACAACACCAGTAGGAGATCCCTGGCCAATGTTTACTACAGGTGGCAAATTATCGGGGTATGCGGGAGACCATTTACCAGAACCGGTGCGCCACCCAAATTCGCTTCCCATAGTTGCATGAACCACACGTATAGGCCTGTACCAGGGCATTCCCAGATCCCATTCCATGTCAGAGTCAAAGACCAGTAGCTCTCCATCTTCTGTAAAGTCCATGTCGTAACTGTTACGATAGCCAGAACTAACGATCTGCCACGATTTTCCGTTTGGATCGGTAACAGCTATCCAACCACCGGGAGCTGTGCGGTCATTGGCATGACCACGGGGATCCTTGATCACGGGAAGTAAATTATCTTCCTGCCAATTGGAGGGAAGAACTGAGGTAAAACCTTCCGGGAGATTAGTATGATTCCCACCTAACACATATAGAGACGTACTATCCGGACTCAGGCGGATTGCGTGCGGTCCATGTTCACCACTACCCTCAAAAGACTTCAAACGCTCCGCTTTATCCAACATATCATCCCCGTTTGTATCGGTTAACCGGTAGAAACCACTTCCTTTCCCATCGATACCCTCCCCTGTATTTACACTTACGTACAGGCTGTTGAATGCCCACAAAAGTCCTTGTGCATGACCCAACTTCACAGGAATCTTTTCTACTTTGATGCCACTATGTGAATTTTCGCCATGTGAACCATTCCTATCATGACCACTACCGATGGGAGGAGGTGTAATTCTATACAAATACCCGTATTGATCGGAAGCGATTAGCCTTCCCTTGTCATCTTTACATAGAGATACCCACGATCCCTGATTAAGTGTCGAGTCGCTGGGAAAATGAAGATGTTCTACAACAAACCCCGCTGGCACATGGATATGATGTGTTAGCTCATCGTGGTGTCCGGGCTGACAGCTCAGCATGATTACCACCAAACTGATCGAAATAAAAGCAGAAAGTCCTTTTTTCATCTTTGTGTTGTCTTTTCTTAATTTTGTTAAAAATTACTAGTTATATTGGGAAATAAGAAAAAGTAAGACATATTTTTGTCAAATATTTGTGCCTCACTCATTTGTATCTTGAATCATAAGGGCTAGAACCAACACAGTGTACCTACTACCTTTCTAAGTTAACCCCTTATGTAATCAACATTGATTCCCTGCTTTATTCTTACAGGATTATTGAAAAGGCGGTTAAGAATTTGTATTTTGTTTGTAACTGTAGTTTGAACCCATACAATAATGATACTTCGCCATCCATATCGCTTTACATTCAAGCATCAGGGTAGAAGATACAGATTAACAGATGTACATGGACATCTCATAAAAGATATTTTACCCTAGCTATGAAAAAAAAGTTTTTTTATGTATCGCTCATGCTACTAGCAGCCATACTGCTGGTGAGCTGGAGTCTATCCCCTCGCAGGCAATCTGTAAGCTATAACCAAGATATACGTCCTATCTTCAACCGCTCCTGTCTTCCCTGCCATGGGGGCATCAAACAATCAGGGGGGTTCAGCCTCTTGTTTGAGAACGAGGCAAAGGATACTACCGAATCGGGATTCCCTGCGATCATACCTGGAGATGCTGATGAAAGTGAGCTGGTGCGCAGGCTCAGGCACGAAGATCCAGAACTCCGGATGCCACTGGATCACGATCCGTTTCCTGAAAAGGATATCAAACTCATCGAACGATGGATTGATGAAGGAGCTGTATGGGAACAACACTGGGCCTATACTACTCCCGATCCAGGTATAAAACCACCTACGATCAGTAATTTATGGATCAGAAATGAAATTGATCAGTTTGTATGGGAGCGTATGAACCAGCAGGAACTCAGTCCTGCCTCAACGGAAGATCCCTCCAGACTATTGCGAAGACTGCATCTGGATCTTACAGGACTCCCTCCTACAGTCAGTACCTGGAAGAATTTTCTGAATCATCACGATGATAATGTATATGAATATATGGTTGATAGCTTACTCAGTTCGCCTGCCTTTGGTGAGAAATGGGCTACCCCATGGTTGGATTTGGCACGTTATGCCGACTCTAAGGGCTATGAAAAAGATCTGTACAGAAGCATTTGGAAATATCGCGATTGGGTAATACGTGCCCTGAATGACAATATGCCTTATGATCAATTCACCATTGAGCAGTTGGCAGGGGATCTCCTTCCCCACCCTTCTCAGGAACAACTCATTGCTACGGCCTTTCATCGCAATACTATGGCAAATGACGAAGGTGGTACAGATAACGAGGAATTCCGCACTTATGCTGCTATAGAAAGGGTTGGAACCACCTTTGAAGTCTGGCAGGGAACGACCATGGCCTGTGTTCAGTGCCACAGCCATCCTTATGATCCCTTCTACCAGGAAGACTTTTACAAATTTATGGCTTATTTCAATAATACAGCCGACCGGGATATCTATCACGAAGGGCCCAATCTGTTTACCTATGAACCCAAACAAAAAGATGAGGTCCAACAACTGCTGGCATGGGTACTCGATGTAGCTGGTAAGCAGATAGACTCATTGGAAGGAAGATTTTTATACCAACAGAAAGAAAACCTGCTAAACCAGTTGGGATACCGCAAACTAGAAGCAGAATATTTTGATCAAAGCAGTAGCTTTATCGAACTGGTGAGTCCTGGACAGGATGCCATTTGGCAGATTCAGGATAGCTCCTGGATTTTATTTGAACAATTAGACCTTACAAATATACAGGCCGTGTCTTACCGCTATGTCACCCCTTATTCAGGTTTTATCGAGCTTAGGCTGGACTCGCCCAATGGAAAATTGCTTAACCGGTTTGAAGTGAAACCTACAGGTAATTGGGAAGCATGGACTAAATGGAAAAATTGGAAAGTATCCAGAACGGAAATTAAACCCACATCAGGTATCCACGACCTGTATTGGGTATTCAAAAAGAACCGCCACATGACACAGGATCTATTTCACCTGGACTGGATATTTTTGCATGAGAAAAAACCTTTATATCAATCGTTTAAACAGGATTTTTATGATCGATTGGTACAACTCGATACTATTCCTGCAATACCTACCCCCATTTTACAGGAATTACCTCACGCTAAGAAGCGAAATACGCATATGTTTGAACGAGGTAGCTGGCTGAATAAGGGAAAAACCATTCAAGCTGATATTCCTGAAGTACTCAAACATTACGGTTTGCTATCATATGCGAATAGACTGGATATGGCAAAATGGCTGGTCAGTCCGGATAATCCACTCACGGCCAGGGTATTTATTAACCGGGTGTGGGAGCAGTTGTTTGGGAGAGGATTGGTTGCAACCATGGAAGATTTTGGTACCCAGGGCGACAAGCCCAGTCATCCTGAACTTCTGGATTGGTTGGCAGTGGACTTCATGAGAAATGGCTGGGATATCAAATATTTAATCAAGCAGATGGTTATGTCAGCTACTTACCGCCAGTCGTCAGAGATTAGCTCTGAGAAACTGGCCCATGATGCCGATAATATCTGGCTTTCTCGTGGACCGCGCATTCGCATGAGTGCCGAGCAACTACGCGATCAAGCCCTGGCAGTAAGTGGTCTACTGAGTGATAAAATGTATGGTCATGGAGTAAGACCTCCTATGCCGGACGGTGTTACCGAAAATCCATTTGTAGGCAAGTGGATGGTCAGCAATGGGGAAGACCGATACCGTAGAGCCTTGTATACCTATGTCCATCGTACCAATCCCTACCCCACTCAAATTACTTTTGATGCATCGGACCGTACGACCTGCCTTTCCCAAAGGATTACCACCAACACACCCTTACAAGCACTTACTCTGCTCAATGATCCTGTATTCATAGAAGCAGCAGCCACATTGGGTAAAGAACTACATGAGAAAAAAAATCTGAATATTTCTCAAAAACTGAAACTAGGATACGAAAGAATGATGATTAGACCTTTAGCACAAGACAAATTAATATTACTCAAGTCATTATACGATCAGGCTCTTGAAAAGTACCGCGAAGACCCCAACCTAGTCTGCGAGATGTTTCCAGACGAAGAGCACCCGGATAGCAAACTTGCTGCTATGACCCTTACTGTTAATGCCATGTTCAACCTGGATGAAACTATTACCAAATGAATCACTACGAAGAAGCTGTATATAGACTCGCAAAATATAATACACGGCGATATTTTCTCAAACAGTGTACAGCTGGCCTTGGAGCAATGGCGTTGGGTTCACTGCTAGGTTGTGGAGATGATAAGCAAGAAACTACAGCCTCAACTGTATTTTCCGATAATCCGTTGAGTGTGTCAGTTCCACATTTTGCCCCCAGAGCCAAAAATGTAATCTTTCTTCATATGGCTGGTGCTCCATCACAGTTGGAATTATTTGACTATAAGCCCAAACTACAGAAGTTGGATGGTAAGCCATGTCCCGCTTCTCTCCTGGAAGGCAAACGGTTTGCTTTTCTACAGGGGACTCCCAACATGATGGGACCTCAAGTATCTTTTCTACAGTATGGTCAGTCAGGTTCATGGATATCCGAAAATCTTCCTCATTTCAGCACCATTGTAGATGAGGTCTGCTTGCTGAAAGCAATGCATACAGATGAATTTAACCATGCTCCAGCACAGCTATTTATGCATACGGGAAGTCCCCGCCTGGGCAGACCCAGCATGGGTTCCTGGGTGATGTATGGATTGGGATCGGAAAATCAAAATTTACCCGGATATGTGGTGCTGACTACTCGCTCAGATGTGAGTGCAGGGAAAAGTGTCTATGGAAGCGGATTTCTTCCTTCTGTCTATCAGGGCGTGCAATGCCGCAGTAAAGGCGAACCCGTACTCAACCTGAGTAACCCCGGCGGTATAGATCCCGACCTCAGAAAAAAATCTATCGATATCATCAATCAAATCAATCAACAGGAATATGAAGAAAGCGGAGATCCGGAAATTCTTTCACGCATTTCCCAATACGAATTAGCCTTTCGTATGCAGGCTGAAGTACCTGAGGTGATGGATATCAACCAGGAGCCTCAGTGGATACATGACATGTATGGTACAAAGCCCGGAGAATTTTCCTTTGCCAATAACTGCCTCCTAGCCAGAAGGCTGGTAGAGCGCGGTGTGCGCTTTGTCCAGCTTTTTGACAGGGCCTGGGATCACCATGGAGCCAACCCCGGAAATGGGGTTACTGAAGGTCTGAGCAGAGCCTGCTACAATGTAGATAAGCCCATTGCTGCATTGATCAAAGATCTGAAAATGCGTGGATTACTCGAAGAAACACTGGTCATATGGGGTGGAGAATTTGGGAGAACTCCCATGATGGAAACCCGTGCCTCAGGTGCAGATTTCAAAGGAAGAGACCACCACAGTGAGGCATTTACTATGTGGCTGGCCGGCGGCGGCGTAAAAGCAGGAATGAGCTATGGTGAAACAGACGAACTGGGCTATTATGGGATCAAAGATCGCGTACACATTCACGACCTCCAGGCCACTGTTCTACACTGTCTCGGACTGAACCACGAACGACTAACCTACGAATTTCAGGGCAGGTCTTTCCGCCTGACAGATGTACACGGAAAAGTCGTAAAAGATATACTTACATGATCCTGCTTAAAACAATTGATATACTTCTAATCTGAAAGCTATTGCATGGGCAGTAATGATATCTCCTTTTCGTGGAAGTGCTTCGATGTGTAATAATTTTGTCTCTTATACCCGCTTATTAATTTAGGAATATACCTAAAAATTCGCTTATCCATGGATGGGTATATCAACTTAAACAACAAACACGAAATACACCTTATTTGCTATAACATGTAGCATACATACACGCTTTTGTTTTACTTTCCACACAAGAAAATACCACAAAAACAAAAATTTGTAGCACCTCTCATTTTTTCCAGAAAGACTATAAAAAAATCATCGAATTTTAACTAGATATATTTTTGATTCAATTTACCCTTTCTTGAGTTATCAGAAGCAGGTTTCCAGGCATAAACCTAATGATCGATACCTCTAAAACAGATTCAGGAAGTGGTAATTTCAGAACCTGCCGAATTGACGCTTTTACAAAATGCTTCATGTGTATATTACCAATAAATTCCTTCAACCTACATTCCAGTAAGCTTTCGGTTGTGGCGTCTAACCTACGCTCCTACCTATGGCGCATCATCTCACCCGTTTTTTTACCCATTTTACGTATCATTTGCTACCCAGGAGCTATCTGCCAATCCGGCACATTCACTTTTCTTAAAGGATCTACCAACAGGATATATCCTCTCAGCATTGTCACTTACTGCATTTGCATGGCGACAACCTTCATATCGCGGTTGAAAAGCAATATCACGACTGGCTTCCGAATAATATAATTGAGCAGTGTAATTCTTATGCGTAAACAGAATTTAATCAGGAAATTGATTGGGTGTTGGTAGAGGATTCATGACATTTTTTGTAGGAAAAATAGTGTTCATCCTGGTATAGGGACGAATTCATACTCATTTTTTCCTCAATATATATGAAATCATCCTACCGACACCCAATGAGAATATAGCCCAGCATTAGGCAAATACGCGTTCTTGCTGTCGCTCTTTCTGATAGTATTCTTTAAAAGTTATCATTCGCTCTGTTTCCTCGTCCCACAATTTATGGAACATACACTTCAGACTTTCTCTGAAATTGATCGTAGTTACATACTTCTGAAAAATCGGATTCTCCCTTGCACAACGCGGTAAGTTGTAGTTGGGAATGCGAGGACTTAAGTGGTGAATGTGGTGTAATCCTATGTTACCTGTCAACCAGTTAAATACCCTGGGCAACTTGTAATAAGTGCTGCCCTTAATAGCTGCAACCAGAAAATTCCAGTTATCTCTCCACTGTTTGTAAGCCTCCTCATGCTGGTGTTGTACGTAAAAAAACCAAAACGCTATAATACTAAAACCTACTATAATAAAAAGCTGCACAAATAAGAATTCTTTCCATCCCAGTAAGAAAGCCAGCAATGTATACACTCCCAAGATCAAGATATTATTGATCAACTGAGATTTTTTCACCTTTTTTAAACCCTTAAAATTATACATGGGGAGCCTGTTAGTAACCATTACGTAAATGACAGGAGCTAAAACAAATAAAACAATAGGGTTTCTAAATATCCTATATTTCAGTTTTCCCCACTTCGACTTGTTGCGATATTCCGCTACCGTCGAAAAGTTAATATCTCCGATGTCCCGATGCTCCAGTTGACCGGTATGACCGTGATGAAAGGCATGTACCTTAGCCCAATACTTGTAGGGAATCGATGTAAAAAAACTGCTGATTACTCCAATTAAATTATTAAGTTTTTTGGATTTCAAAAAAGATTGATGTCCACAATCATGCTGTATGATGAATATTCTGGCCAAAAAAAACGAGTTAATAATTCCCAATCCAATTGTAATCCATATCGACCAATTTAAACTCAAATACATCAGCACCCACAAACCTAAAAAGGGCAAAAAGGTATTTACAATTTGCAAAATCGCTTTCTTGGAACAGGGCTTCTGATAATCCTTGATTAGCTGCTGCCAGTTTTGAAGTGAATCCTTAATTTCTTCTTCTAAGGAGATATTCTTGTAATTCATGTAAAAAAAACTTTATCTAATAAAACGGACAAAAAAGTCAAAATCCATGCTGAGCGATTCTGAGCGCTCCTCGTCATGTCAAAAATGGAAAAAGTTTAGCTTGTGACACTCTAGTTTTAAAAATTGCTAAATTATACCAAATTCCTAAATAAAAAGGAAACTGATTTATCAAGTCGATCATTTCTGGAACAAGACTTTTTGTTTTACAAATATCAAACGATTAAGTCGGATAAAAGTTAATTAATAAAAGGCTTTATCGCAGCGCATGAAATTGAGAAAAACAATTTTAAACGAGCTTTCTTGCTTGTCATTTATTATTATTGTTAGGTTTTTTATGATTTCTTGAAAATATTATCATTACCCATACATCCCTTCTACTATTACTAAAAAATTTACACGGATGAACATAAGGTTTGAATCTATTAGTCAATATCAGATTAGCAGATGTGTTTCTGTTTTTCTCTTTACGATTATATTATCTGCTTGTACGAATGACACAGCACCTAAAAAGCCTGAATATAAGACATCAACTGAAACTGATTTCACGGAGGTTAATGATGTCTCTGTTCAGTTGGATAGTAGCTTTGTGCTAAATCTATGGGCACCTGGCCCGTTATTGTCCAGCCCTGTTTCGTTGACTTTTGACAACCAGGGGCGGGCTTTTGTGAGTGAAACAGCCCGAAGAAAGAGTTCTGATATTGATATTCGCAGACATTGGGACTGGGCAACTGAAGACCTATCCCTGGAATCTCTCGAAGAAACTGAGGCTTTTCACAAAGCTAAACTCTCTATCGATCAGGGCAAAGAGAACACCTGGCAGGAAGATTTTAATCAAGATGGAAGTCATGACTGGAGAGACCTTGCCATACAAAGTGAACGCGTACGTATGGTATGGGATGGGAATAATGATGGTAAGGCTGATTCATCTAATATAATGGCTGAATCTTTTAACTCCATGGTTACCGGAGTAGCTGCCGGTGTAACGTATTATAGAGATCAGATATTTCTGGCAGTTGCTCCCGACTTGTGGCGCATTGTAGACAGCGACGGCAATGGCCTTGCTGATAAGATCGAATCAATTAGCCATGGATATGGAATTCATATTGGCTATGCGGGACACGACATGTCCGGGTTGACTGTTGGACCTGATGGGAAAATATATTGGTCTATAGGCGACCTGGGGGTGAATACCGTAGACCAAACAGGTAAAAGGTGGAAGTATCCCCATCACGGTGCTGTCATGAGAGCTAATCCCGATGGATCTGATTTTGAAGTATTTGCATATGGACTTCGCAATCCTCAGGAATTAGCATTTGATGAGTTTGGCAACTTGATCAGTGTGGATAATGATGGCGATCATGCAGGTGAGCATGAACGTATCGTGCATATTATCAACGGTTCTGATACGGGATGGAGAACTTACTGGCAATTTGGAAAATACAATCAACCCGGCGGCGACTACAAAGTATGGATGGATGAGAAGCTCCACGTACCCTATTTCAAGGGGCAACCTGCTTACATACTCCCTCCCCTGGCACTGGCAGCAGATGGCCCCGCAGGTCTTGCATATAATCCAGGTACAGCATTAGGAGAAAAATGGAAAGGATACTTTTTTGCCTCATATTTTACTGGTTCTTCTGCTCGCTCTAAGATTCAAGCTTTTAAACTGAAACCCGACGGAGCTAGCTTTGACGTAGTCGAAGACAAGGAGATCCTTACCGGGCTCAATATGACAGGCATTACTTTCGGTCCGGATGGAGCACTGTACATGGCTGACTGGTTGGAAGGATGGGATAAAAAACCACAAGGGAGAATTTGGAGACTCGATGTTGAGGACAGAAGCCTTGAGATAAAGAGAAAAGAGGTACAACAAATACTCGCGGAAGGGATGTCAAAGCTCGATGGTGAAGCGTTGTTTGACCTAATGGCTCATGCAGATATGCGCGTACGCATGGAAGCTCAATTTGAACTTGCAGCCAGAGGAGATGTCAAAACGCTTTCACAAGCTGTCTGGAAAAAGGATGATCTCCTGAGACGTCTACACGGGTTGTGGGGAATGGGACAGTTGGCTGCATTAAATGGTGAACTCAGTCAAACAATTGCTACTTATCTACAGGATGACCATGCAGAAATACGTGCTCAGGCTGCAAAAGTACTGGGGGTTCTCAGATATCAACCTGCAGAAGACCAACTCATTGTTCAATTGGATGATACTAATTCACGAGCTGTATTTTATGCTGTTGAAGCCCTGGGGAGAATAAGCAGTACAAAGGCCCTTGATCCAATTGTAGAAGTTCTCGAAAGAACAGGTGATAGCGACATTCACCTTCGTTATGTCACGTTTATCGCTCTGGGGAGGATAGGTGACGAAGATGCCTTGGTAGCACTCAAATCGCATCCTTCGCTGAATGTCCGATTGGGAGCAGTAGTAGCATTAAGGAGAATGAGATCTGCAAAAGTAGCTGATTTTCTCTACGATCAGCATCCCTGGGTAGCTACTGAAGCTGCCAGGGCTATACACGATGATGAATCGATTCCAGAGGCCATGCCTGCTTTGGCTCAAGCACTCACAGAATCCAGTATTAAAGATGAAGCCTTTGTCCGCCGAGCTGTCAATGCCAACCTGAGAATGGGAGGTGAAGAAAGCGCCAATCGCCTTGCTGCGTATGCAGCTTCTGAAGATGCCATACCTGGATACAGGGTCGTAGCACTAGAAGCTTTGGGATTCTGGCCCGATCCCAATCCGCTCGATTGGGTGGAAGGAAGATACAGAGGGATTTCTCCTCATGATCCTCAACAAGCTATCGCTGCTGTTTCACAGCACCTGGAAACCTTACTGACAGAAGCTCCGACGGAAGTGCAGATCGCAACTGCTCAGATGAGCGGTAAACTGGATCTTCAAGCAGCTAATCCCATACTCTACCAGCTTGTCAAAGCTATGTCCCAACCCAGTGAAGTGCGATCAGCTGCTTTAGCGGCTATGTCTGAGTTGGATAGCGATCAGATTCTGGAGGTCCTGGAATGGATCATGGAAGGCGATAATCGCCAACTCAGACAGGAAGCTCAATTTTACCTGGTTAATATGGATACAGATGAGGAAAATATAGCTGGCATACTTGCAAGTGTCCTTCAAAAAGGTACCTTAGAAGAAAAACAAAATACTCTGAAAAATATAGCTTCGCTTTCTGGGGAAACAGCCAAAAATATCCTAAATGACTGGTTCGACCAGCTAAAAACCAGAGAAATTGATCCAGAACTAGAATTGGATGTGATTATGGCAATTGAAAAAAGCGGATTTGAAGATTTAAAAAATGAACTGGCCGGTTATGAAAGCCAGATCAAAGAAGAAAATCCACTCGCCCTCTATGATCCTGCTATGTATGGCGGAGACCCTGAAAAAGGGGGAATCGTTTTTTACAAACATCAGGCTGCCCAGTGCATCAAATGTCATCAAATAAATGGTCAGGGTGGTCAGGTAGGACCAGATCTTACCCGGATAGGTAGCGTTCTGGACCGCAAGCAATTATTGACATCGCTTGTAGCACCCAGCAAACGTATAGCACCTGGTTATGGAATCGTTACGCTAACCCTCAACGATGGCCAAACGATTGCCGGTACAATCATGGGAGAAAATGAAGACGAAGTCACCCTCAAAACAGCTATAGGAGAAACTCAATCCATATCCGCATCCGAAATCAAGGAGCGCAAAGATGCGCCTTCGTCTATGCCCCAGATGAATTTAATTCTCAATAAGTCAGAAATCAGAGATCTAGTAGCTTATCTTGCTATTCTAAAAGATCATAACGGTAAACTCACCATGAAAAATAACTAATAACCGCAGGGGGCATATCCGTATGCCCCACATTTTCTCTTTACAGAATCGAGTACCCAGGCATAGGCAGCCGAATCAAACCGCAAATATTCCCAAGTGATGCAGGTGTGAAATTCATTGGGACAATCATCATCGGATTTGCAGGGATCACAACTGCCTTCGCTCCATTGACTGTCTACGGTCTGGTTGGCATCCTGCAAAAGCAGACCAGGAAACTCTTTGTCCCGGTTACAACCCATACATAATGCCAATAATACTATAAGACTGGTTATCAATTCTCTATGCTGCATACCCAAATGTAACTAAAATTGCTGGTATCGCCATTTATCTATATTATGAGTTGATATACCTCATGTATGGGTTTTTCAAATTGCATAAACTATCCTATTTTACCCCTCCAATTTCGAATGATGAAAAACATACAGGATCTATTAAATATACTGGAACTGGAGCCTATCGAAGAAAATATCTTCCGAGGGATAAATCACAGCTATGGCTCTAAGAGAGTATATGGAGGTCAGGTATTGGGACAAGCGCTTTACGCAGCTACTACTTCTGTTCCCCAAGACCGGATTCTACATTCCCTGCATGCGTATTTTATTCTTCCAGGTGATGTCTCTCAGCCGATCATCTACAATGTAGATCGGGTACGAGACGGAGGTAGTTTCACCACCCGACGTGTCAAGGCTATCCAGAAAGGACAGGACATATTCATCATGGCTGCTTCCTATCAATTGATACAGGAAGGTTTTGATCATCAAATTGATATGCCCAATGTCCCCTCACCGGATTCCTTGTTGAGCGATCAGCAGATTATCGAAAAATACCAGGATAAACTCCCTGATTTTTTCCAGAGCTTTCTAGAACCCAGGCCTATTGAATTCCGGCCCGTAGAGAAACCCGATTTCCTTCAGCCTGGTATCAAAGCACAGCCCATCCGGCATGTATGGTTCAAAGCCAATGGTAAAATGCCCGATAGTATATCTTTACACCAACAGGCATTGGCATATGCCTCTGATTACAACCTGCTGACCACAGCACTGCGTCCACATCCGGCCCGCATCGATCAACTACAGATTGCTAGTCTGGATCACGCCATGTGGTTTCACAGAAAGTTTCGGGTGGATGAATGGCTACTCTATGCGTTGGACAGCCCCAGTGCTTCCAATGCAAGAGGATTTACCAGGGGTAATATTTTCAACCAGGAAGGTAAACTTGTTGCCTCTGTCGTTCAGGAAGGCTTAATTCGATTACGTAAATAGTCCGGAATTTCTTATATTTAAGCAAAACTTTTGATATGAAACTCTGTATTGGAATTAGACTCGCATGTATACTCATCATCGCTGCCGGGGGCTGTCAGGCACCTGAAGAAGGACAGCAGGAACCTGAGACTCCCGAAGGCCCCGTACAATGGGTAACCTATCAAGGCTCCGACGGACCTGGAAATGGTAAATCTATTGTACTAATAAGTGGAGATGAAGAATACCGCTCGGAAGAGGCACTCCCTCAACTCGGTAAGATACTGGCTATGCAGCATGGATTTACCTGTACGGTCTTGTTTGCCCAGAACCCAGAGCATTCGGGTGTGATAGACCCAAATTACGTCTACAATATTCCAGGTCTTGAGAAACTGCAATCGGCAGACCTGATGTATATCTTCACCCGTTTCAGAGCTCTACCAGATAGCCAGATGCAGTATATAGAGAACTATTTGATAACTGGTAAGCCCGTCATCGGTATCCGTACAGCCACCCATGCCTTCCGCTTTGAGGATACTACCCACAACTGGCGTCATTATGGTAACTATTATACAGGAGACCTGGAAGCCTGGGAAGGTGGTTTTGGAAGAGCTGTACTGGGAGAACGTTGGGTAAACCACCATGGTCATCACCGCCACCAGAGTACACGTGGCATGATCGCTCCAGGAGCAGAATCTCATCCCATTACTAAGGGTATCGAAGCTGGAGCCATCTGGGGATCTACTGATGTATATGGTGTACGACTTCCGTTGCCTGAAGATAGCCAACCTATCATTCTTGGACAGGTAGTAGACCGAGAGGGTGTATATGATGAAAAAGATCGTTTCTACGGACTACGCCCCACAGATCAGAAAGTAGCAACAGCCAACCCTGCACGGGAAGATCAGGGCAATCCCAACGATCCAATGATGCCTGTCGCCTGGATCAAATCTTATCAACTGCCCGGTGGCAGTTCTGGAACTGCCTTTACCTCTACAATGGGAGCATCTGTGGACCTGCTCGACGAAGATGTACGCCGGCTATTTGTCAATGCTACCTATCACCTACTAGACATGGAAGTACCCCAAAAGGCAGCCGTAGAACTCGTCGGCGATTTTGATCCTTCTCCCTATGCATTTCACGACGATGCCTACTGGGATGAAAAAGCCATGAAAGTCGAAGACTTTTTGATGAAATGAGCATCGCATAATTACCTGTAAGAGACACGAAGTATCGTGTAATAACCCAAATTATAACTCATGTCAAACCGACGCTACTGTCTCGCTCTTGACCTTAAGGACAATCCCAAACTCATCGAACAATACAAAGCATGGCATAACCCTGATAAAATCTGGCCAACCATCACAGAAAGTATCCGCAAATCCGGTATCGTCGATATGGAGATCTATCTTACCGGAAACCGGCTCTTCATGATCATGGAGGTGGATGAACATTTCGCTTTCGACAAAAAAGCCCAAATGGATCAGAATAACCCCAAAGTACAGGAATGGGAAGCGCTCATGTGGACCTTTCAGCAGGCTCTTACCTGGTCAAAAGATGGAGAAAAATGGGTATTGATGGAAAGGGTATTTAAATTGTAGCAAGTTGAGCTTACTGCATATCCCATGAATACCTATTACTACTTCTGCTTCACTATCATATTATGTATAATTTCCTGCAGTAACTCTCAGGACGAGACCTCCTCCATTGCAGGCATCTGTCTGCCTCGATCACTGAACAACTGGTAGAAATGGAACTCAACGAGCCCCATTCTGAAGTGCGCAGTCAATTGGCTGCCATACCTAAACGATTGCCGGGCAAAGAGGCACTTCCTATCACCCAGTCCCTGCTTACACATGATGAAGATATGAAGGATCCACATATCCCCTTACAGATTTGCTGGGCGCTGGAAAATAAAGATATTTTAAATCACAGGGAAATCCAGGTGACGATGATCAAAACAGAAATATGAGACGCTATCATCGTTAATAATATGATCCTCAAGCGCCCGATGCTGCGTTATGTCAAGTTTCTAAGCAAGAAAACTGGCAGGCTTGTACTCGATTTCTCGAGATAGCTCATGACCAGTTTGCCGTTTCCTCATTGATGGAAGGTTTCTGGGAGGGAATGCGAGGTTAAGATGTCAATTCACTCCCAATAAAATTGCTGACAGCCATTAAATCGAGATCAGATCCACAGGATGATCCAAACAACTTTTTTTGTAGCAATCAGAATATAAAACCTCTTAGGGTGGCAGTAGAATGAACCAGCAGTTTACTCATGTTAACGAGGAAGTCTCAAAAGTCGACTTCCTCATTAACATGAAAAGTTATTTTTCACGTTTTGACTTTACTAAACCCGCCTCATTAGGAATAGGCATAGTTTCAACCAGCAACCAATAAACAGACCTGGACAACATTTCCCGGAAAATTTCTTGATCAAAATCCTTCCAGTGTCCCAGTGAAGTATAAAGCACCTGGCTATCATCATATCGACGTGTCCACATAATGGCTTGTTCAGGTTTTCCCACCGAAGAACCTGTCAACAATACCTGAGCATCCGGACTGAGTGGCCCTGTTTTATAAAGCCATGCAGGACTTTTATACCCCTCTATGCTGGGAAGTAAAACAGGGTGAGCTTCCATGCCAGGAACAATAGAAATAACACTCTCCGGAGCATCATGCCCAAAATGCCCATGATAATTACCTCCCAGGACCTCTGGATCGAAGGTAGCCCATTCCTCATATGCCTCAGGCTTATTACCGCGCACATCAAAAGCATGACTACTTGTCCGCAAAGCTAGTAATGGTTTACCTTGTGTAAAATAATGCCTGATATGATCCATCTGCGATCCTGGAAGCGCACGTCTACGGATATACATGACAGCCAGATCGCTGTTTGACAATTCTCCTATGCCAGCAATATGGTGTCTTTCTATCCCATCCGCATCGGACTTCCCCACTGCATAATCAACCGCTACATTATATTTTACCAAAAGCTCTTGTCCCCAGGCTGGAAGGGTCTCCTCAGCTCGATATTCATCCTCTGCGTGGATGAGTAATACACGGGGGCGCTGGTCATCCTGAAAGCGGAAAGCGGGTGTACCAGTAAATACCGTTGAACTTATAGTCGGACAGATATACTTCTCGATGTGCTCAATAATCAGGTCTGTTCCCGTAAAGTGATTCACATATGGCCAGCTATCAGGGTTGTACATGGTATCAGTCAAATCACGCATTAACACCACATTTTTTCCGCATCGGGTCAAATTGCGAAGCCCAAAAGGTCTTCCCAGTACGCACATGTTTGTATGAACACCCATCAGAATGACATTTTCAATCCCTTCTGCTTCCAGCAGATTCCAGATTTCTGCTCCCGAGGCTGATATGGCATCTTCTTCAAAGATCTCGATAGACTCGATCTGCTTTTCCCAGGCAATGTAGGATTCGCAGTCTCCACAATCACAACCCCCATCAGTCTGATCGATTGGATATACCTCTTCTTCTTCAGGACTGATCCATTCGCACCAGCTTTGGATTTCATCTGGCATATTGGAAGCTTGTGGAGCCTCTAGGGCACGTTTCCGCGCAGGATGTTTCTCATAGTAATCTACTACGTCGCTGGGTGCATGGATGATCATCGCTCCCTGAGATCTGGCGATCTTTACCACTTCGTTCATCACAGGAGCTAGCTCTGCCACACGTGCCGTAGCACTTTCGCACCAATGTTTATCCCACATATCACAAATGATAATAGCAGTCTGGTCCATATGCCAGACGTCTGGCCGGCTTACCATTTTAAAACGATCATGGGAACGCTCCTTAACATAGCCCCTAAGATCTACGCTTAATGAATCAACTTGTCCAAACCCTTGAAAAATCTGAATTCCACAGAATAATAAAAGAAAAATAGATCGCAGCATGATTGGCAATGGTTGTAATATCAGAAATATTGTATCTATATTTAATTTACCTAATTGTATTTAAAAAACGAATATAATATGCTACTCACTCGCTTTCTTATCTTAATCGTATTGTTTATTACAATCAGTAGAATATTTGCCGCAGACTATTATGTCTATTATCTCGGAGGACAGTCCAATATGGACGGTTACGGATATACGGATGAACTGCCTGATTCGTTGAATCAGGAACTATCGGATGTTATGACCTTTCATGGGAATACCGCCTCCGATAATCTGGATGCTCCAGACGGGAAAGGGATCTGGGTAACCCTTCGCCCCGGGCATGAGATAGGTTTTTCTTCAGATGGCAAAGAGAATTCCTATTCAGAGCGTTTGGGTCCAGAGTTGACTTTTGCCAGGCAACTCAGTTACCTTTACCCGGCTCGCAATATAGCGATCATCAAATATTCCCGGGGAGGGACTTCCATTGATTGCAATGCAGCAGGTAAATTTGGATGCTGGGACCCGGATTTCCAGGGAAAGACTGGTATCAACCAGTACGATCACTTCCTTGCCACCCTTCGCTTTGCTATGTCCTTGAGCGATATTGATGTAGATGGGGAGACAGACAGGCTGATACCTGCTGGTATACTCTGGATGCAAGGAGAAAGTGATGCATCTTATACTGAAGATATTGCCCTCAGGTATTATGACCACCTCAAAAGGCTCATGGATCTGATCAGAGCAGCCTTACAAACTGATGATTTGACCGTTGTTATCGGAATAATCTCAGATTCCTGGAATGATGAAGAAGACTAAAAAGTATGGGATCACGGAGAACTAGTCCAGTATGCAGATGACTTAAACACTTCTCTGGAACTGGTAACTAGTCCCCGACTGTATGTCGAACGCGATTTCAATCGCGGTAGGCAGATGTTTAAAAAGGGTCTTTGTATCAGCTGTCATTATATGCATGACCAGGGCGGAAATATTGGTCCGGATCTTACGACAGCTGGCAACAGCTTCGGAGTAGAACAATTGCTCACGGCAATCATCGAACCCTCCAAGGATATTAGTACCCGCTTTCAGTCGACTAAATTTACCTTGAAAAATGACGACGTAGTTCATGGAAGAATAGTTAGTGAAAATGAAGAAAACTATGTCCTACAGACCGGAGCAGATGTATCACAAACCCAGGAAATATTCAAGGTAGACGTGGCTTCCAAAGAAAGTTCTCAGATTTCCAGCATGCCTCAGGGGCTCCTCAATACCATGAATAAGGAAGAGGTACTGGACCTGCTCTATTACATCGTGGAAGTGGCCCGAAAAAGTAAATCAGGTATTACCGCTGAAATACATGAAGATCAGACTATATTTGAGGTGGGAGATTCTACCTTAGTCGAGATCATCGACTACTCCGGTCTAGGCGAGATATACTATACGCTTGATGGTACTGATCCCAATAATCAGGCTATCAAATACACCCAGCCATTTTTTGTCAATCAAAGTACCCTGATCAAGGCGGTATCCATATATGAAGAGATCATGAGTGATGTACAGGTACGTTCTGTTCATGCAATAGACAAGGAGCAAAATGGCCTAAACTGGAAGCTGTACCGCAATCGCGATCCGGAATTGCCCGATGTCTCAGGGCTGCAGCCAGATGCTACCGGGGTAGCCTACACGATCAATGTCAACAACATCGCAGAAGCTGAAAATAAATATCTCCTTCACTTCGAAGGCTATCTCCAGGTCGATAATCCCGGTACATACACTTTTTACACGCTTCAAGACGATTTCATCCGTCTCTACATCGATGATCAGTTGGTGGTTGAGAGTTTGCAGAGATGGTTTGATGGAGAAAAACAAGGAAAAATGCAGCTAAGTGCCGGACCTCACAAAATCCGTGTAGAATACTACGATCACCTCTCAACAGAGTATGTTGCCGTATTCTGGGAAGGCCCGATAATCCCTAAACAGGAAATTCCTGGACATGTATTGTTTAGAAAGTAAATACAACTAAATTGATGGACACAATTTTTTGTATTTTAAAAAGCCATACGCTCAATTCAAATGATCCCCCTGTGCATAGGTTATCTGTAGGCGAGGGGGACGAAAGGGGGTGATTATGAAGAGATAGATGATTTATTCAGCTTATACTCCTTAATCATCCCCTTTACCCACACCGTAATATACACATTTCGGATTCTGCGACCTTCTCTCTCTGCACTTTCCACCACTGCAAGGGGGCATATCAAATGTATATTTACGATTGTCATAGCACTTAATACTCTGTAATCAAACTAAAGTAATTTTGATTACAGTGTACTTAAGTAGTGCGACATATTTAGCCATACATTAGCACATCCCCTTTGATCATGTAATGGATATTAACTGACCCCCCAAATTTCTCGTTACGAAATTCTGCCCCCTTAACTGGATAGTGCGTTGCACAAGGTATGTAAGATATCTTACGTTGCTAATTTCTCTCCGACAACCTTACGCTTACCTTATTCTCTCCCTCCTCAAAGATATAGGCGGGCATCCTCAGCTCAATACGCTTGAGTCCTTCCAAGCTGCGGTCCAGTTCAAATGGCGGAGGATCGAGGGAAACCACGGAGCAACTAATACCGGGATGCGAAAGGTTCTCCAGCTTGAGTCGCTTGCCATCCTGGCTCAGTATGGCTCCCTGGTCTGTTAAGTCTACATCCGCCTGGGTGATGAACTGCCAGGTGACCATCTGGGTCTGATCATCTACTTCTAGGTAGTCCTCAATTAACAGAGAGGTGGGACTATCCTTTACAAAACGACGTCTGGCACTCTTTAGCTGCCCCTCAAAAGTTGGCGTAAGGTCTATGGTTGCCTCAGGTTTGCTACCCGTTTTAAAATCTGTAATCGTTGCCATTCCGTCCACTACATGGAGCTTTCCATCCACCGTCAAGGTGCTATGGCCATAGTTGTTTTTATTGAGTAGCTTCCAGCGCTCAGAATCCTGCGATTTACCCCACAGTTGAAATCCAGTCTTTTCCAGATCATGATAGCTCTGATTCCCCGGATCAATAATCCAACGCACACCATTTAATTCAAATACAAATGAGCCGCCATCCATATTGCCGTGGTTGACCGTTCCTCTACCCCCTTTACCTCCAAAATAATACTGGTGCGGATCATCTTCACCCCCGTGAAATATGACAATCGGATTAGATCCCTCACCTTTCCAGGCCTTAGGTAATTCTTCTTGGGTCGTTGGTTCAAATTGAG
Source organism: uncultured Bacteroidia bacterium (assembly GCA_964468435.1). Lineage (GTDB taxonomy): Bacteria > Bacteroidota > Bacteroidia > J057 > J057 > JBCCTX01. Next base: position 53,163 of record CAYXVE010000027.1, read on the forward strand.
ATATCCATACCAGTCCAGCTCCCGCAAGCCTGGAAAGCTCTCCCATCTCTGACGGAGATCTGAGAAATCGTTCCTTTTCAAAAAAAACTTCATTTCCTGTTTTTAAAGCAAACCAAGCTAGTGTAACATCGCCATTTTCACTCCTACGGTCTCCACAATCAGCATAGTTGTAGTAACGTCCTGAAGGAGCAATACTTAAAACACGAAATGTAGCACTTTCCTTAAAGGCAGGATATTCTGCAATTCCGAAATCTTTCCCAAAAGCACTCTCCAGCATGGACGAAGTAATGACAGAAAAGCTAGTCCCATATCCCCAATAAGTAGATCCTTCGGGATAGTTACCATCGGGACCATACTCTACCAGGGCATGTGGCATGCCCTCCAGTGCCCGATGAATAGTTCTGGAAGCCAGTTCGGGATCATCCTCAGCAATAACGATCGCCGCTGCGATCATTCCTCCATGACATACCTGATTCCAGTTGTTGGTACCTGTGACCCAGCCTGTGTTACCATCAGGATTGTAGCTTGGCTTGATCCCCTTTTCAATCAAGGTGCTTTTTGCCAATTCTATCGTAGATTCTGGCAGATCACCTGCAGTCCAGTCAAGTGCCAAAGCGACTGCCAGGGACATCTCTGCTACATCCAGGTAATGTGAAGGATTCCAGTCAGAGAAATTACATACCGCAAGCACTTCCTCATTGATCCTGCTAAGTACTTCTACATCTTTATCTATCAGATAGACCATTCCCAACATATTCATTCTGTACAGCATCTCCCTGGATACACTCAGCAATCTTCTTCCTATTTTTCTACGCTCTAATAAAGGTTCTTTCCGTATTTCTACGGCATTTAGCTTGATAGCTTCATACATATTTTGTATGACGGGGTCTGATTTGGTCTTTTTTTTCAGATTTTTAAATATATCGCGGTCAACTACCAAACGGGGCATTTCTTTGCGAAGATTTTTTTTGAGGTAATCGACCGTCATAGGATTTTCCAGCTTGGGAATTTCGTTCTGAGGGGGGTCTGCCTCAGTCGGGTTAAAGGCCACAAGAGACAGACATATTAACAGCATAGGTAATGCAAGTCTTATTCGACGAGAAAATAAATGTAAGTCCTTCATAATGAGTAATATTTAAGAATAATTTATAAAAAACAGGGGAAGAGAGAAAGAAAAAAGCAGCTACTCCATAAGACAAAGCTGTAGGCAGAGTGCCTACAGCTTAACTATCACTATGAGCATAAAAAACGAAAACTACTTAACCTTTACCAGCCTGGATTTTGTTTGATATTAGGGTTTTGAGAAATAACACTCAGCGGAATAGGCCAGAGGTAATGTTTGTTTTCATCAAATACGGGGTCTTCCCAGTCAGTGCCCTTATATACATCAATGTAAGGCACACCATCTACCAATGTAGTCTGAATAATTGCTTTATCATAGCGTAAAACTGCATCTTCATCAAAACGTATGCCCAAGTCGGGTTGCTCCAGCTTCTTGCCCTGCTTCCAGCGGCGAAGATCATCATAGCGAAATCCTTCCATGAATAACTCTACACGACGCTCGCGACGGATCTCTGCGATCAATGGAGATACCCCATCGTTGACATATCTTGGATCTACGGGTACATTAGCCAGTTCCAGATGTGGCATCGCTACGCGGTCGCGCAGCAGGTTGATACTCCTATCCAGATCTTCCTGGGTAATCGTACCTAACTCGGCTTTAGCTTCGGCATAGATCAGTAAGACTTCTCCATATCGGAGAATAATGGCTGGAGTATTTGACGTATTGTAGGTCGCATAAGCCGTATTTACATCAAACACTTTGATAATGTGGTAGCCTGTATTGATACGCTGTCCTCCTTCCATGCCATTTAACCTGGGATAGGGGCGTGTATCGAAGTTACCATAACCGTATACACTTACATCATCGGGATGCAGCACCGTTTGTCTTAAACGAGGATCGCGATTTTCAAATACATCTTCAATTTGACTATCACCTTTGTAGAGGGGAGACAAAGTAATGGGTAATCCATCAGTACATAAATAATCTTCTACTATGCTCTTGGTTGCCCCCCCATTGTATCCTCTATGGTAACTCTGAACGTGGTTAGTAAAAATACCCTGTTCATATCTCCGCCAATACATAACCTCAGGCACTCCAGTAAGGTCTGAAGGAATGCGGTGAATCGCATTGTAATCAGTAGTGGGGGTTCCTGTGGAATAAAGGGTGTAAGGCCCGTTGTCCATGACTTCCTTAGCAGCGTTTGCAGCTTCTTCCAGCCATATATCCGGATTTGCCCCTCCATGGTATTTGCGCCAGGTACCTTCAAATAAGCACACTCTGGCTTTTATTAATAATGCAGCCCAGCGATTGAGACGACCGGGTCCACCGCCATCTCCCCAATCATCCGGAAGCTTTTCAGTAGCAAAATTCAAGTCAGCTAGAACGTTATTCATAACTTCTTCACGCGGTGTGCGTGCAGCATACAGCTCTTCTGAATCGATATTTAGCTCCTTATCCAGCCAGGGCGCATCGCCAAATTTGGATACTTTATCTGCATAGAACCATCCCCTGAACAGACGCGCTTCAGCAGCATATTTGTCGATAACAGCCTGAGGAATATCAGCCTTACCATAATTTTCTAATCCAATATTGATGGTACGGACAAATGACCATCCACCATTTCTGTATCCAAACCATTGAGGGGAAGAGGGAACTGTATGCTTACCTGCACGTACTTGTTGGAAACGAGAATGGCGCGGATGTGTTGGAGCAATATTATCTGCAAATTCATCCAGATACCAGATGCCCCAACGATGGCTGCTAAACCCGTCGTGGTGTCCCATTAGTATAGGTACATCATTATCATTACGAGCCTGATCGTACATGCGATTATTGTATACCATCAAGTCATTTTCGGTGTTCCAAAAGGTCTCTTCACTGATCTCATCCAGTGGAAAACGCTCCAGGAAATCATCATTGCAACTCACCAGAAAAAAGGTTGCAAGAAATATCAAGCTATATTTAATAAATGTATTTTTCATATTATGGATAGAATGACAAAGATTAGAATGATACTCTTAGGCCTACAGAATAGATACGTTGTAGCGGATATTCAACTGCACCATTGTTATTGAATTCTGATGCCAGCACATTGCGGCGGAGATACTCCGGATCGAGTGGCTTGCGCATATTCGTAGCCTCCCACAGATTCATTCCTGCTACATAGATCTGGGCATTACTCAATCCTACCTTACCCACGACAGCCGTAGGAAGTGTGTAACTCAACGTGAGATTTTTCAACCTGATGTAACTTGCATCTTGTACAAATCTCGTTTGCCAATGCTTGTTTTTACCGTCACTGGTAGAAATATGAGCTGCGGGAAAATAGGCGTCCCTGTTTTCCTCAGTCCATGTGTCTGTGATATAATACTTTTCTACGTGTCCTGCATTAAAAGGGAAGAAATAGGTCCAGTTACCATCATTTGGCCAGTAATCACGCATACCGATACCCTGGAAGAAGGTCATCAGCGAGAAATTCTTATAGTGAACATCCAGGTTGATACCATAGCTGTAACGCGGACTTTCGTTACCGATGATCCTGCGGTCTCCCGGATCATCCAGAGTATTGCTACCCGCATTGATTACACCATCACCATTCAGATCAGCATAGTGTATGTCTCCGGGTCTCCAGTTCGCACCTAAATTGGATTGGTCTGCTGCATTAGCCACTTCTTCTTCGGTCTGGAAGATACCCACAGTTTCATACCCCCAGATTTCTCCTAGTTGCTGACCTACATAGAATTCAGAAAGCGCTCCAGTAGGATTATCATATTGAGTAATTTCACTCTGCCAGTCAGATAAAGCCAATGTTACGCGGTATCTCCAGTTTCTAGCAATCCGGTCTCTCCAGGTCAAAGCGACCTCCCATCCCTTTGTTCTCAGGTCAGCAGCGTTTTGTCGGGGAGCATTGGTTCCCAACACACTGGGAAACTCCACATTCATCAGCATATCCTCTGTATCACGGATATATGCATCAAAAGAAGCATCCAGACGCTGGTTCAGCATGGTGAAATCCAGGCCAATATTCTGGGTGATAACTGTTTCCCAGGTCAAGGTAGGGCTTACCAGCCCCGGAGGAGCTACATAGGGACTTCTGGAACCGCCGTTAAACATATAAGGAGACGTTCCAATCCCCATGGTTGCAATGTAAGGATAGAAATCATTGCCCAGTAACTGGTTACCCAAGGTACCATATGAAGCACGAATCTTCAGGTTATCGATATAACCTCTTGTACCTGACATAAAGGGTTCTTCGGATATTCTCCATCCCGCTGAAAAAGAAGGAAAGAAACCAAAGCGTTCTTCAGCAGGGAATCTAGAGGTTCCATCATATCGACCGTTTGCCTCAAGTAAGTAGCGATCTTTGAAAATATAATTCAGCCGATAGAATACCCCTCTGAGTGAAACATGGGACTTACCACCATAGGTTTCCTGGTTTCCAGTCGTAGCATTCAGGTCTGTGATTAAAGGCGTAATTAAGGTAAAAGACTTGGCACGCTGAAAAGTATTTTTACCCCATTCCTGATTGAAACCCACCATAGCCTTTATAAAATGGCTTTCCCCAAAATCAGGCGTATACTCCGCATAAGTATTAATAGCGTAATACTGATTGAAATCTGTACGGTTCTCAATGAAATCCGTACCACTGAAGCCATTGTCAACCACCAGGTTGGTCAGATCCCTGTTGGCGATTACATCCACTTTGCTTTGAACATCCTGATAGTGGCGATTTAAAAACTGATAAGAGAAATTACCTTTCAAGACCAAACCCTTCAAAGGCGTTATGGTGACTCCTTGTGTCAGCCATGTCTCATTAAGGTTAAACGTACGACGTCCTCCATCACGTAAATACGGAAAAAAGTTAGTACCTCCGAAATACATTCCGACATATTGTTCATACTGCTCGCGGTCTCCAGGTGTGAGGTAGTAATCAAGGTCAGGAAACTCAACCGGGAAAACTGGATTGACACGGGCCAGAGTATTGATATTTACATCCCAGTGATAAAAAGTGGGCTTATCACTATCCTGTGCATTGAACATTACTTTAGGTTCCAGTCTCAACCAGTCATTGATCTGAAACTCCGCCTTCATCAGTATGTTATAGCGTTTAAATTTCTCGTTATTAAAAGGCTTGAGATATCCATCTTTGTTGAGATGTCCAAAGGATACATAGTAATTGGCTTTATCGGTAGCTCCTGATACACTTAGGTCGTATCGCTGCTGAGGTGCAAAATCCGTCATGATGCGATCCTGATAATTGTTAAAGCCATAAAACTGGAGCACACCATCCCTTACTCCCCACTCTGGGCCAGTTCCTTCAGAGTAGGCTTTTACTGCTTCAACGAATTGATCATCATATTCAGGTGCCCCACTCGTTCTCATTCTGGCCTGATTTCTTGCCAGGACAAACTGATAAGGATCATTTACTGGATCCATATTGAAAATAGGCTTGGCTGATGATAGCTCAGAACTCAACTGTATATTGAACTTCCCGGATTTACCTGACTTAGTCTCTACCAGAATTACTCCAAAAGCTGCACGAGCCCCATATACTGCAGAAGCTGAAGCATCCTTGATAACATTTACACTAGCAATATCATTGGGGTTGATACGCTCAAGTGCCATGGGCACACCGTCCACCAGGATCAGTGGCTCACCTCCATTGATAGATTCATAGCCTCTGATGTTGAAGTTTGCAGGCTGAGAAGGATCTCCATTGCGCAAACTTACGTTAAGATTGGGGACCAACCCCTGTAGGCCCTGACCCACACTGGCAATAGGTCGATTTTCCAATGCTTCACTGGAAATAACAGACACCGCACCGGTAAGATTGGCTTTCTTCTGCGTTCCGTATCCCACCACCACAACTTCTTCCAGGGTTGAGGTACTTACCTCCATTATGATGTCGATATTCGTTCTTCCATTGATCTCTACCTCCCGGGTAGCATAGCCCAGATAAGAGACGATCAGTGTTGTCACCTCATTAGGTACTTCTAATTCAAACCTTCCATCATTATCAGTCAGGGTTCCGGTAGTAGTACCCTTGGCACGGATGGTAGCTCCTGCAAGTGCTACACCATCCTGATCTGAGACGGTACCTGTAACCCCAACAAGTACCTCTTGCATAGATACCAGTTCCACAGTATGCGCCATCTTGCTCAATGGATTGCTTACTATGGGTTGTACAGACAGACTGCCTTTACCCTCAAGTTCCTGGATCTTTTCAATACTTTGTTTGAGTTTTTTAGCATGAATGCGCCCTTGCTTACTCTTTTCAAATACGACAAAATATTTTTCACCATAAATCTCGTATTGGAAATTCGTAGCGGACAATAATTTGTTAAGCGCATCATTCAGAGATTCTCCACTTTTGAAATTAAAATCCACATTTACTTTTCGCATCAGGTTTTCATTATAGGAAAAGAATACCTGATATCTTTCGCCTAATTCATCCAATGCATCTGTTAAAGGCATCATCTGTACTACTGCTTTATCCAGATCTGATGCTTGTAGACTACTGGTAAAGCTGATACAGAGACACAGCCATACACTTGTTAGAATCCAGGGTATGGTGCTAATTCGAGTAGTGTAATTTATCATAAGATTAAAGTTAATGGGTAATAAGTTGCATGAATTGTTATTTATAATTATTTGAGTTCTTTAATAATCAGATAATTTCCCTCCTCAATAATCTCCACTCCCCAGGTCTTCGCCACCACAGGCAGGGCAATTTCTAGCCTGTCCATAGGTATCCGCAGCGTAGCTTTGCGGTTTAGCAAAGACTGATTCTCAATTTTAAACTTCACACCATAGATCTCTTCCATTTCACGAATACTCCGATTTATGGTAGCATCTTTTAATATTAATGTCCCATCCTTCCAAGAACCAGGCGCATGATCTTCCGGCCTCTGCACGTCAATCATTCTTTTTTCTTTAGCTGAATAAGTGATGAGATCACCCGTTTCCATGAATTTCTCTTCTTCTTGGGCTGCTAGCTTGATTTTGCCTTCCTCCAGAAAGACTTCGGTTTGATCTCCACGTTGATACACATTAAACCGAGTACCCAGTACTTCCACGGATACATCCCCGGAGATGACCACAAACTTTCCTTCCGTAGCAGGCTTTTTCTCTACCTCAAAGTAGGCCTCTCCCTTTAGCCATACCCTCCGATCCTCATCTTCATCCCAATTGCTAGCAAAGCGTATTTCTGAATTCGCGTTGAGCTTAACATCAGATCCATCCGGAAGTATAAAGGTTTTCCATTCCCCATATTGAGTCTGATAGACTTCATACTGAGGTTGGTAATGCCTCCATATGAAGATAACCATGAAAACTATCAGCAGTGCAGAGGCAGCTATCGCCCATTTATGCAGAAATACGCTCCGGGATGCAGGAGATGGCCTCTGCTGAGCCAACTCGGCATCCTGTAGAACCTGATCGAAATATTGATTTTTCTGGTTTGAACTGATCTCAGCTTTATCAAAATGTGTGTTAATGGCTAGAACTAAGATTTTAGCTTCATAAATATGTGCAGCTTTGTGGGGATAAGAAGTTAGAAACCCCTTCCAGTATTGTTCTGATCGACTGGTTGGAGAAAGCACCCACTCCTTGAAAAAAGGATCTGTAGTAAAATCTTCTGATGAATAATTGAGGTATTCCTGATACATCCGTTCCAGTTAAATTCATGTATTAAATACATGATATATTATTAAAGGGACTTGAGATGGTTTTGTAATACCTCTGATAGATTTTTTGGGTAATTTTTTCTGAGTCTTTTATAAAAATGCCAGGAAAAGCAATATCAAGGGGAAGATAGTAATGCCTTGAAGAGATTTTGTACTCTTGCGAATATTTTTCAAGGCTCTGAACAGCGTATTCCTCACGACTTGATTACTAACAGCATAGATTTCAGCTATTTCGTCGTTACTAAGATTCTCATAGAATCTCAAAAATACAATTTCGCGCTGGCGGCTGGGAAGCTGAGCTATTTTTCGTCTCAATTCGACCACTTGTTTTTCCTGGATTCCATCTTCTCCCCAGCAAGAATTATGGTATGAATTCTCTTCATTTGCATGGTGAAATGCTTCAGCCTTTACGCTGCTTTCTCTGATCTTTTTTACTTTTGAACGAATATTCCGGCGAAGACTTTTAAACAAATAAGTCTTGATATTCTGGATGCCAGTTAGTCGATCTGGGTTGCGAATCAACCAGACAAAGAGATCATGTATTTCATCATGTACCAGATCTTCGTCAGGCTCGATGCTACAACCATACCTAAGTAGCTGGGTATAATATTCAACATATACATCCCTGAAGGTATCCCTATCATCCTCATTAACCCTTTTCATGACTGTATGATCCTGATGGTTTGTTGAACTATCCTGCATTTTCCTCTCCTTTTTACAGATAAGAAATACTAAGAACAAGGCATTAATAAAATTTGAGCTTATTTTAAGCTTGTCTTATTTGTAATATAAGAATTTTTCGCTGCTTTTTCAGTATACTAAAAGGTCTAAATGATAATAAAATTCCAGAATAGAAGTCCTGAATGCATAAATGCTATTAAGAACTCCTAAATTATAGTCTCAAATGATTTCCTGATACCAAAAGCCTAAATTCCCATGCCATATATCTCAATGAGGCCGAGCTTTATTTGATTATTTCTTTTTTTCTGTTTATTTCTTTTTTTCTGTTTAAATGGAATGTCACAGGTAACCCCTCCTATCATTCCCATAGGACTCGATGCATATCTCGAATGGGACTAGATTCCCTATCAAAGGATAGGAGTCAGAGCTTATATGCGTAGCACTTACGACCGAGAAGGTAACAACCGTTGCGCTGATGAGAGTAATTATCTCTATCAGGAAGAAGCCATACCGAAGCAGAACTCAAACCCACTAATGTTGGTTCCATGTACGTATCCAAATGTGGATACGGTAGGTCCAGGGCATGCCCTGGACCACTGGTGCGTTGGGGGCATGCCCTGGACCACTGGTGCGCTGGGGGCATGCCCTGG